>CAYPCR010000001.1:0-125646 GCA_964409285.1 uncultured Methanobrevibacter sp.
TTTTTTTTCTCCTATTTCTATTGCGTCGTCGAAGAAGTCGTCAAATATTGAGTTTTCCATATTTATCATCCTCTTTAATTTTTCTTTGGTTTTGGGATTTTTAATGTGTTGGTTTATTAGGATGTATTGTGATAATTTAATATTATTTTTTTCTTTATTGTTTATATAATCTATTTGATTTGTTAATTCTATTACTTCTCTAATTTGTGTTATTATTGAGTTTTTTGATTTCATAAATGGTATGAAAATTAGGTCTAATCTGTCGGTTTGGGTTAATTTTTCTTTATTGTCAATTTTGTTTTTTAGTTCGTATAATCGTTTATCTCCATTCATATGTTCATAGCTAAGGACTATAGGTTCAAAAATTATTTGATCATTTTCTAGTTTTGTTTTTGAGTTTTTAAGTTCTCCTGTTACAATTATTATAGTGTACACATCTTTGTTGTATTTCTTTTTTATTGTAACTGCATAACCTAAATGAGTATTTAGGTTATCTGTTGTTAAATTCCCAGTATGATATTCTAAATTTAGTATTTTACCATTTTCAAGTTCTACTACAGTGTCTGCGAAATATTGAACATAACCAAAGAATAATTCATTTGTATAAATGTTTTTAACCTTTTGATTAATATTCCAATATCTTAAAAAATCATCAAGATATTGATGTAATGCTAACTTATGAATTTTATCATTAGGTTGGTTTATTATACTATCACCATTTTCATTTTATTAGCTAGCCATAAACTGAATCCAGTAAAAAATAATTTAAAACTCATAATATATAAAATAAACTAATATTACACTTCAATATTTATTTTAAACAATAAAATTGCCTTTATTTCAAAAAAACTAAACCTATTTAAAATATTAACAATAAAGAAGTTAACCAAGGTGATGGGATGATTAATCCAATAGATATGAAAATTACAGATATTAATTGTGAATGTTTAGGACTTTCCAGATTATGCCTTATGGAATCTGCTGGAAAATCATTAGCTGAAGAGGTTGGAAAAATAGCAGTTTATACCTTTTCCAAACCTGTTAAAATAGCTATTTTTACAGGATCTGGCGGAAATGCAGGTGATGGTTTTGTAGCTGCAAGATATCTTTTAAATAGAGGTTATGAAGTGGATATTTATCTTTTAAGTAATGAAATTAAAGATAAAAATGCTCGTGAAAATTATGAAATTTTAACAAATTTAGAGCCAAGATTGTCTCATTTAAATATATATAATCTTAAAAGCATTGAAGATATTAATAATTCAGCTATTGCAAATACTGATAGTTTTTCTGAATTTATTATAATTGATGCTATTTTAGGAACTGGAATTAAAGGCGATTTAAAATCAAAGGTTAAACGAGCTATTGAGGTAATAAATAAATCTAATGGATTAACAATTTCTGTAGATGTTCCTTCAGGATTGAATCCAGCAACAGGTGAAATTTCTGATATTGCTGTAAAACCTCAATATACTGTTAGTTTTCATAAAGTTAAAACTGGTGTGGATTTAGCTGGTGAAGATTTAGTTGGTGGAATTGTGGTTTGTGATATTGGAATTCCAATTGAAGCAGAATATTTTACAGGTTATGGAGATTTATTAAGATTAAATAATCGTCAGAAAAATTCTCATAAGGGAAATAATGGCAAGGTGCTAATTGTAGGAGGAAGTAAAGATTATTCTGGAGCTCCTGCAATTGCTGGTCTTGCAGCTATTGCCTCAGGGGCAGATTTGGTTTATATTGCAACTCCTACTCCTGCTAGTTTAGCTATTAAAGTTACATCTCCAGATTTTATTGTACATGAACTTGAAGGAGATTATTTGGATGTTTCTCACGTCGAACAAATTTTAAATTTAGCTGAAGAGGTTGACACAATTTTAATAGGACCAGGTGCTGGTAGAAAAGACCAAACAGCTAAATTATTTAATATTTTGGCTTCTAAAATCAAAAAACCTCTTGTAATTGATGCAGATGCATTAAAAGAAGTTGATAGTAATTTGGTTAAAAATAAAGAAAATTTAATTTTAACTCCTCATTTGTATGAGTTTAAAGAATTCTTTTCTAAAATAATAGCTGATTTAGGAATTGATTTTAATAATTTACATTTAGCTTCTGATATTACCAACTATACAGCTATTGATGAAAACGTTACAACTTTTCAAAAAATTGTTCGTGAAATTAAAGGAACAGTTATTATTAAGGGAGAATATGATTTAGTTGTTAATTCTCAAAGATTCAAAATTAATAAAACTGGAAATCCTGGAATGACTGTAGGTGGAACTGGAGATGCATTAGCTGGTTTATGTACAGGATTATTCTCTCAAGGATTGGATTCTTTTAATGCAGGAGTTTTAGGAATTTATATTAATGGAAGAGCTGGAGATGTAGCTATGAATAAGCAAGGTTATGGATTTTCAGCTACGGATTTAACATCCTATATCAGTCAAGTTATAGCTTGTAGGTAATTTTATGGAGTATGTGAAAGGAATTTTTAAAAATAGACCTAATCGTTTCATTGCAGAAGTTGAAGTGGAAGGAGAGATACAAAAGGCTCATGTTCCAAATACTGGAAGGTGTAAGGAGCTATTGGTGCCAGATTGTGAAGTTTATCTTCTTCCATCTGACAATCCCAATAGAAAAACAAAATTCACCCTTCATTTTGTATTAAATAGAGGCTATTTAGTGTCATTATATTCACAAGAAGCTAATTCAATTGTATTTGATGCTATTCAATCAGAACAAATTAAAGAACTTGAAGGTTATTCTATTAAACAAAGAGAAAAAACCATTGATAATTCAAGAATTGATATATATCTAGCTAATGAAAATGAAGAATGTTACATTGAAGTTAAAGGTGTAACATTAGTGATTGGAAAAGAAGCAAGATTTCCTGATGCTCCTACAGAAAGAGGAGTTAAACATTTAAAAGAACTGATTAAACTTAAAAAAGAGGGAAAAAGAACTGTTGTATTTTTCTTAATTCAACATCCCTTAGGAGAAAGTTTCAGACCTAATTGGGAAAACGACCCAAAATTCAGCCAAACTTTAAATGAAGCAGAAAAGGAAGGGGTGGAAATATTGGTTTATAAAACTGAAAATACTCTTGAAGGAATTAAATTCATTCCAGAAAAAATTAGCTATGATTTATCAAAGCCTTAGTTTAGATAAGGTTTCACCAATAGGTTCATTTATAACTAAATTAGCTAAATCATCATAAGCAGTAGGGCTTTTATTAATTAAAACTAGATTTTTACCATTAAAATAATTAATAAGGCCAGCAGCAGGATATACGGCTAGTGAGGTTCCACCAACAATTAAAGTGTCTGCATTTTCTATGTAACTGGTGGAGTATTTTAAAATATCCTTATCTAAAGGTTCTTCATATAAAACAACATCAGGTTTAATAATTCCTCCACAGTCACAGAAAGGAACATCTTCAGAATTTAAAATATCATTTGCAGTGTAGGATTTTCCACAAACCATACAATAGTTTCTATTGAAATTTCCATGAAGTTCTAAAACATTTTTACTTCCGGCTTTTTGATGAAGTCCATCTACATTTTGAGTTATAATAGCTTTTAATTTTCCAATCTCTTCTAGCTCAGCTAGTTTATAATGAGCAGCATTAGGTTCTGCATTTTCAAAAACAAGACTTTCTTTATAATATTTAAAAAATTCTTTAGGATGGTATCTAAAATAGCTATGAGAAAGTAATTCCTCAGGTGTGTGACTATATTTTTCAAGTGTTTTAAATATTCCAGTTTCACTTCTAAAATCGGGAATTCCACTTTCTGTAGAAACTCCAGCACCACCAAAAAACACTATACTTTTGCTTTCGTCAATTATTTGTTGTAGTTCTAACATAAAAAAAAGAATTGATAGCAATAGCTATCTTATAATTTTTGATAATTTGCAGCTTGAAGACCATGATATTTAATCATACCTTCAACTTCTCTTTGGTCGTTTTCTTTATCTTCAAAGGTAATTTGTTCAATACTATGAAGTGTGTAAGGTGAGGTTCTTGTTATTGGAGCTATGGAACCTTTGAAAAGTTTCATTTGAACTTCTCCACTTACTCTAGTTTGCATTTGATCAATTGCTGCATCTAAATCTTCCCTTAAAGGTTCTTGCCAAAGAGCTCTGTATACTAAATCAGCATAAAGTGTACTTATATATTCTTTAAATCTTAATTCATCAGTAGTAAGAACTAATTCTTCTAAAGCTTCATGAGCAGCTATTAATAATTTAGCAGCTGGAACTTCATATATTTCCCTACTTTTAAGTCCAATCATTCTGTTTTCAATAGTATCGACTCTTCCAATACCGTTTTGACCAGCTATTACATTAGCTCTTTCAATTAATTCTAAAAGAGGTAACATTTCTCCGTTAATAGCTACAGGAATCCCTTCTTCAAATTCAATAGAAACGATTTGAGGTTCATCTAATGCATCTTCTGGTGAAGCTGTCCATGCATAAATATCTTCAGGTGGTGCTACTGCAGGATCTTCTAATTCTCCACCTTCAATTGATCTTCCCCAGATATTTTCATCAATACTGTAAATTTTATCAGATTTAAGTTCAATTCCTTTTTCAGCTGCATATGCTTGCTCTTCAGTTCTTGTAAGACTTTTTTCTCTTACAGGTGCAATAATATCTAAATCAGACATAGCTAAAATAACAGCTTCAAATCTGAATTGATCATTTCCTTTTCCAGTACATCCATGTGCAATAGCTGTTGCTCCTTCTGCTTCAGCAACTTCAATAAGTTTTTGAGCTATTAATGGTCTTGCAAGAGCGGTACTCAAAGGATATCCTTCATATTCAGCATTTGCTTTTATATCTCTTGCAATGTATTCATTTGCAAATTCTTCACGAGCATCTATGGTGTAATGTTTGGCACTTCCAATTTCTTCAGCCATTTTCTCTGCTTTAGCTATTTCTTCTTCACCTTGACCAACATCTACACAAACAGTTATAACTTCTACATCATAGTCTTCTTCTAATAATTTAACACATACAGAGGTATCTAATCCTCCACTGAATGCAAGACAAACTTTATCCATTTATATTCACCATAAAATAAAATTTATAAAATTAATATTTCTAATTATATTTTTAATAGTATTTATAATAAGGTATTCTTAGAATTTTTAATTAACAAATGGAGTATTATTTATATATAATGATTAGTTAATATGCAACTATGAATTGGGATAATTTGTTTTTTAGAATGAAAAAATGGAATACAATTGTTTCTATAATTCTTATTATATTGGTTTTTGCTCATGGAACAATTGCTAGTTTATCCTTTTTAAATTTCTATATAAATGCTAACATTATTGCAATAGCTGCTTTTATATTCTTAATTGTCCATACAATTTTTGGAATAATATTTATTGTTAAATCTAGAACACCTAAAGATGATAATGATTATTTACAAAGCAATGAAATTTTTTGGATTAGACGAATCAGTGGTTTTTTAATTTTAATTTTAGTCTTTATCCATTTCACAATGTATGGACATATGGTAGATGGGCAGTTTGTTTTATTGAGATTTACATGGTGGAAATTGGTTATTCAGCTTGCTTTAATTATATGTGTTTTAATCCATATTTTAACTAATGTTAAACCAGTTTTAGTAGATTCTGGAATTAGTAAAAAAGATATAAAACCTATTGATGTTGTTGTAATAATTTTTACATTATTCTTTATCATAGCTACAGTTATTTACTTTATAAGTTGGCAAACTGGAGTTTTTAGTTAGGGGGTTATTTTATGGTGTTGATTACTATTAAAAGAAATTTAAACGGGAAAAAATTTAATCAAACCTTTGATTATTCTGGAGATTTAAATAATTCAGTTGCAGAAGCTTTAATTGATTTAAACTCTAAAAAGAGTTTGTTAGATGTTAATGGAAAAGAAGCTTCTAAAATTAGTTTTCAATATAAATGTCTCCATCAGTTATGTGGTTCTTGTGCAATGGTTATTAATGGAATTCCAAGATTAGCTTGTGGAACAATTTTAAACAATCTTTTGAAAGAAAATGATGAAATTGTATTAGAACCATTGTCTAAATTTCCAAATGTTGAAGATTTGGTTGTAGATAGAAGCTGTATTGAGGAATCTTTTAAAGAAATGGATTTAGGAATAAAACAAAAGGATGATAATAAAAAACATTTGGAATTAGAAGATGAAGCAAGTAAATGTATTACTTGTGGTTGTTGTTTGGAAATTTGTCCTACATATAATCAGAATAATAATTTTAAAGGTGCCGTAAGTTTAGTTCATGCATTTAAACCTATGTATGAAGAAAAAGATAAGAAACATAGAGACAAAATGAAAATAAGCTATGAAGATGATTTCTTTTCTTATTGTGAGAAATCTTTTGCTTGTGAAGAAACATGTCCTAAAGGGATTCCTATTTCTAAATTAATGGATAAAATGAATGATATGGTTGTGTGGAATAGAAAAATTTCAGATTAAATAATTAGACAGAAGAAAACTCTTAGTTGAGACGGAATCGAGGTTGAATTAGGGGATTTTTATCTCAACTAAGAGTCCGAGATTATATTTCTCTAATAATAATTAAAACTTCTAATATATAAAACTTTATCTAAATTTTTATAAGGGCATTTTTATCCTTTATATAGTTAATCATTCTTTCATATGTTGGATTTGTTTTTAAAGTTTCAACATTTCCAATGATTATCATTTTTCGTTTTGCACGAGTAAGTGAAACATTTAATCTTCTTAAATCGCTTAAAAATCCAATGTTTCCTTTATCATTACTTCTTACAGTAGATATTATAATAATCTCTTTTTCTCTTCCTTGAAATCCATCAACAGTCTTTACTTCAATTGGAGTTTTGTTTTTAAGATAGCTAACTTGATCTGCATATGGGGTTATAATACCAATATCCTCACCTTTGACTCCTAATTTTTCATAAAAATCAACAACACTTAGAGTTACTTCACTTTCAGCTATGTTAATAATAGATTTAGAATCTTTAAGCTGTTTTTCTTTATTATTTTCAAGTCCAGAAGTGTCAATCATAACTATTGAATTTTCATCTGAAAGCAGTTGATCTTGCAAGTCTACATTAGCTATTTCAGATAATTTATTCATTTCTAAAATATCACTAATGATAATACTATTTACATTATCAGCACTTTTAAGTTTAGAATTATAAAATTCAGAGTTTGGAAATTCCATTAAAATATTATTCATCCTATACTGTGTATTAAGTAGAGCAGATTTATCAGGATATTTAGTTATCAATTCTTCAAATAAAGTATCTTCCAAACTTTGTGCTTTTGGACTTATAATTGTTGGAGGAAGTTGTTTGTGATCTCCTGCCAGAACAAATTTTTGTCCTTTAGCTATTGGAATTAAAACACTTGGAATTGTAGCTTGTGAAGCCTCATCGATAATAGCTACATCAAATTTAATATCACTTATTTCTTCCATAGCTGCTGAGGAATTTGTTGATAAAATCACATCACTTTTATTTACAATATCTGCCACTATTTTTTTTTCAGTTTGTTTGATTTCTTTAAATACTTCATCAACTTCTTTATTTTTCTCAATCCATTTTGCCATTGAAGCCATAATTGCTGGACTGATGCCTCTTCCTCCTTTTCTTTGAACTCCTAATCTATAGATTTCACTATCACTATAGCCTCTTTTAAGACTTGGTCCTGGTTTTGTGTGAACATCTCTTTTTTCCATTAATTTTTCTTGTTTTTCTCTTAATTGTTCAATTTTTGAATTTAATGGATGATTTTCCACTTTGTAAGCTAATGTAAATTGAATATTTTCTTTTGAAACTCTTTGAGGATGACCAAGACGGGTTAAATTAATTTCACTGTTACTTTTAGCTAGTCTTTCTAAAATATTGTCTACTGCATTGTTACTTTCTCCAGTAGCTAATATTCTACTTCCTTTTTTATATTCCTGGTTTATAAGTTCGATTAAAGTACGTGTTTTACCTGTTCCAAAAGGTCCATGGATTAAAAAGAAATTTTTACTAGCTAGAGCTTGTTTAACAGCTTCTTTTTGAGATTCATTTAATCCGTTATCATAATAGTTTAAATTTGATTTTAAAATTATCTCATCACTTTTTTGAGGTTGTCTTTTATGTAAACTATATTCAAGGGCATCTTTTCCTTTTATGGAAAGGTTATTTAGATTTTCTTCCATCCTTTTAAAGGTGACATCATTGGCATATAATTCAATTCTTACTTGTTTTTTTAAGGCCCATTTTGGAACATTTTCCAGAGCAACTTTAATAAACCTTGATCCTTTTTCAGTTACAGTTCCAGTCAAATCACTTTTTAAAGGATTTCCTACACTAATCAGTACAATATCCCCTACACTAATTTCGGTATCAATTTCTTTTTTCCGTCCGAATTTTATAATGTTAAAACCTAATTCTTTTCCAAGATTTTTCCCTTTTACTTTGTTAATGGCCCTTCCAAGTTCTTCTCTTTTGTTTGGTGATAATTTTTTAATTTCATTAATCATCAAATCTATTTCTGCATCTCTTTCATAGTTCACTAGCTGAACTAAATTTTTGATATATTTTTTCACTCTATCACCATCCTACTTATAAGCACAATATTAATTATATTAACTACTATATAATTAATATGGAAAAAATCAATGAAGAATTAAATTTGAATTCACCTCTCAAACATAGCTATATTTCAAAAGATTCTGGAGGTTATATTTCTAGAAATCCTCATATTCTAAAAAGCATTGATTTAAATCCTTTAAATATTTCTATTCTAAATAAAGCTATTAATGGAACTAGTATTTATAAAATTGGTGAGGGAGGAAATAAATTTTTAATATTGGCAGGAATTCATGGAGATGAACTTCCTCCTCAAATTGCAGCAGTTAAAATTTTAAATGAATTAATTTATAGAAAATTAAAAAATACTGTTTATATTATTCCATTTGCCGCTCCAAAATCTTCAATGATGAATCTTAGAAATTTTAATGATAGAGATTTAAATAGATCGGGCCATATTTATAATTCTTTAAGTAATTTAATTTTACAAGCTATTGATAAATATAAAATTGATTTTGTTGGAGATTTTCACTCTACAGCTCTTGGCAGTAATCCTGGTTATGAGGCTGTTTTTTCAACTGAAAATCCTACTTTTGAAAGTATTTTAATAGCTAAATATATTTCTGAAGATGTTGGTTCTGAATTTATTGCTTATTCTCGAGCCGGAGGATCTTATAAAGGGGCTATTGAAGATGAATGTAATTTAAAAGGAATTCCTGCTATTACAGCTGAAGTTTTATGTCCTTTTAAAAAAGTTGAGAGTATAGCTATTGAAAGATCATATCTGCAGATGAAAAGTTTTTTATCGTACTTTGGAGTCATTTAAAATGATTGAAAGAGGAAAAGTATTTGTTGAACATTTAGAATGTGATACTACTTATAGAATGGATGAAGTGGAATTTAATGATGATTATTTTTTTATAAATGGGGTTTATGAGGAATATTATTATAATTTAGGATACACTTATAATTTTAAATCCAAAATATGGGAATGTTTGACTTATTATATGTGTTGGGATGACATATCTTTAGGTAAGTTGAATATTAATAAATTATTGGCATTAAATCATGATTTTCATTATTTTAATCTTATTCATGGATTAGATGAGGATGTTTCAAATTTTAAAAAAATGGTTTTTGATGCCTATTATTACCTTTATTATCATGTTATATTCTTGGATTATATTGAGGAGTATTTAGAAGAAAAAAATCTTAACTTCTTTGAAGATATTGTTAAACCTTATTTAAAAGAATGTAATAAAAGTATTAAATACAATTTAGAGCAAAATTATGATTTGCAAAGTTTTGATTTATTATTTGTTGAGGATATATATCGTATTTTCTTGACTTATTTTGATGAGGATTTTGAGATTTATTTAAAAGATAAATTTGAAAAGATTGGTTTTTTAACATATATTGAAGATAGGATTAATCAAGAGTTTGAAATATTTGATATATTTTCTAATCAACAATATTATAAGATATTTCAACGTATTACAACAAAAGAAGAGTATAATTCACAATTTCCATTTAAAATTATTTCTGATGGTAAAAATACTAAAATAGTATATTGTTGGGATAATTTAAATAATGAAATTTCAGATGAAAATTTTTTATGGATAGATTTTATGGTTACTCTTGGTTTTGATGTGACAATATTTGGAGTTAATAAATCTAAAAGTCAAATGACTCGTATAGCTAATATTATTAACAATTCAAGATCTGTTAAACTGGAACTTTTTGAAAATAATGAAGATGTGGATTTGGATAGTAAAGCTATTGATAAAATAATAATAAAAGATTTCAATCAGTTAGAAAATGAAATGGAAGTTTTATCTCAAAATTTTGAGGATTTTAAAATTTGTTTAAATGATAAGGAAGTAGATTTTGAACAACTTTTAGATGTTTATTATTGTGCAGCTGAAAAAGAGGAAAATAACTTATGTAGGGATTATTGTTTTGGATGTGAAGAAGACAGATTTTATTGTCAGATATTACAGTCTCTTTTTGATGAACAATTTCTTTTAAGAGATGATGTTGGAAAATTTAATGATAATGGAATATGGGAATTTGATAAAGATAAACTCAAATCAAAATTTAATGAATCATGTGAAATTTTGAAATTATGTCCTTTTTTTAATTATTCAGCTAATAAGAAAAAATTAACTAAAATACCTACGGATTAATCCTATAACTCATAATAAATGGTGTTATGTGGATAAAAATTGTGTTTGTTGGTTTTATTTAAAAAGTAGCGGATGGTTCTCAGAAAAAGGAGATATTAATTTTCCAGGTTTATCAGAAATGGCTGGAATTAGAAAAATGAATCAAAGAAAAACGGATTTTTTACCTCCGAAAGTTGAAATTGAAAAACCAATTAAAAAAGAAGAACCTAAACCTCCTAAAAAAGAATCTACAGTTCAATCTAATCTATTTAATTTTAAATAATACTTTTCAAATGCTATCGCTAGTTCTTTATTAAATAAAGTTTAATAATTAGTTAGGTGATAGTTTGTCATCTTATAAAGGCCATACAATATTTGCATTTATTATTTCATTGTTATTTTTTTATAATCCTCTTTTAATAGCTTTAACAGTTATTGGGGGAAATTTGCCTGATTTTGATCACAAATACAAAAAAGATAGAGTTTATCAAATGATTATTTTAGGCCTGATAATCTTTATAGCTCTTTATATTCTTAAGTTACCTTATTATTTAGGGTTAATTATAGTATTTTTAGGTGTTGTATTTTTCTTTTCAAATCATAGAAGTTTTACACATTCAATTTTCGGTTTATTAACTCTTACTGCAGCTGTTAGTTTAGTTGTCTTATTAACATATCAACTTGCAGCAACTACCACTTTAATTCCAGTGGAGGCCAATTACTACTTATTATTAATTATAGTAATACTTTTAGGTTTCATATTTTTGAATCGGAAGGTTTTTTTAATATTTTTAGCTTTACTTTTAGTTTCAACATTAACTTTAGGAACTATGCAAATAACAGCTATTGAAATAATAGGAGCATTATTTTTAGGTTTAATGAGTCATATTATTTTAGATGCATTTACACCTGCAGGAATAAAAATATTAGCTCCTTTATCTTCTAAAAAGGTACATAAGGGTTTTGCTATTTCTGTTTTGATAATTATTATTGTTATTGCGATTTATTTATATTTAAAAAATGGAAATTTTGCAGTTAATTATATTAAAGATGTTTTATTAAATAGTTAGTTATATTAAAGATGTTTTATTAAATATTAAACAATGAATTCATGGATTTATTTAATAATAGCTGGTATTTTTGAAATGGCTTGGGTTTTAGCTTTAAAATTTTCTGAAAATTTTACAAAGTTATTATTTTCAGTTTTAACAGTTATATTCATGATTTTAAGTCTTATTTTCTTATCATTATCATTTAAAACAATTCCAACAGGAACTGCATATGCTTGTTGGACAGCTATTGGTGCAGTTGGTGTTATTGTTGTTGGAATGATTTTCTTTGGAGAGTCTACATCTATTTTAAGAATTGGATTTCTAGCTATGATTATAATTGGAATTGTAGGTTTAAAGTTAACTACTTAAAATCTTGATTGATTTTTATATTTTTAGAAAATTAATATTCTTTGATAACAATTATAAAATTAGGTATAAATAGTAGCTAATAAAATATTTTATTAATTAATGGTTTTTGATATTTTTATAAATGTCTTTAAAAGGACTATTTATTTTTTATTTTCTTTAAATAGTAAAAATAAGCTTATATTACCTATTAAAATGTTTATTTAACATCAGTTTAATTAAATTTTTCATGAAAAATCAAAAAATTAGAAACTAATACAAACATTTATAATAAATAATCATGTTAAATATAAATATATATTAATTATAAAAAAGTCAATATTTTCTTTAGTTGACTTATTTGATGAGATGGAGCTTATTTAATGTTTTTAACTAGAGTCGGTTATGGAATTTTATATTTCATTGTTTTAATATATGAAATAATCAAAGCGACTT
The DNA here is from genome assembly GCA_964409285.1 of uncultured Methanobrevibacter sp. Classification (GTDB taxonomy): domain Archaea; phylum Methanobacteriota; class Methanobacteria; order Methanobacteriales; family Methanobacteriaceae; genus Methanocatella. The sequence continues at coordinate 12,592 of CAYPCR010000001.1, forward strand.
TATCTGTTGCTTTTAATGCAGTTATAGGAAGAAAAATCGATCCTGTAGTAGTTGATATTGAAACAGTTTTAGAGAGGCCTGTTTCTCAAACTATTTTAGCTAATAGTATATCACTTACTCCTGGAACTTTATCTATCGATTTAGATTCTGATAATAAAATTATTAAAGTAGCTACTATTTCTCCAAGAGAAAAAAAAGACATTATTCCTTTCGAACCTTATATTAAGAAAATGTTAGAGTAATTTAATTTTTTTCACTAATTATCATTTGAGTGGGATAGTAATGGATATATTGTTTATTTCAAAATATTTTGTAGTAATAGCATTAATTATAATGATGCTTGCTGCGATAAGAGCCAGTGCATATAAATCCAGCTCTATGGGTCTTCTTGGAAGCTCTGTGGCAGTTGTAGCTTTTGCTGTAGCTTTATTATTTGTTGGTGATATGTATAATATCACATTTTCATTTGATATTGCATTAGCCTTAATATTCTTTGGATTTGTAGGTACTGTTGCATTTGCAATGACAATGGGAGGAGATAACTAATGTATGGTTTTGAATATATTCAATCTCTCCTTTTAATTATATCAGCTATTTTTATAATAATAGCTGCAATTGGTATTGTAAGTTTAGATAAAAATATGAAGAATGTAGTTTATGCAAGAATCCATATTGTCGGGGTGTTTGATATGTCTGTTATTTTGGCCTTAATTGGTCTAGGACAATATCTTTTAGCAGGAATTTACTTTATTTTAGTTCCTTTCACTTCACATGCAATAGGATATGCATACTATAAAAGTGAAGATAGTTTAAATAATAAAGATCTTGAAAATGAGATTAAGGAAGGAAATGAAGAGATTGAAAGGCCTTTTGCTTATTCTAAAGAAACAGTTCAAAGACTTGATCGTGAAGGTTTAGTTATTGATACTAATGAAGATGCTCTTTCTTTATCTACATTAGAGATTAGTGAGGATGAATAGTATGTTAGAATATATTTTGATTTTTATTACAATTATTAGTGCTATTCTTGCTCTTATTCAATCAGATTTATTAAAAGCAGCTATTCTTACAGGTTTTTCTGGAGGAGCACTTGCAGTTCTTTTCCAAATTTTACTTGCACCTGATGTTGCTTTAACCCAAGCTATTGTAGGCGCTGCTATTGTACCAGTGTTTATTGCTTTAGCTGTTAAGAAAACAACAAGGGAGGATAGCTAATGGCATACACACAATTAGCTGTTTTACTAACAGCCGGAGCTTTAGTAATCGTAGGTCTTTTTGCAGCTATTTTCATTGATAATATCATTAAAAAAGTTATTGGTATTAGTTTTATTGAAGAAGGGGTTAATTTATTTATAATCGGAATTGGTTATAAAGCAGGTGGAGTTGTCCCAATTTTAATGCCTGGAATGGATAAAACTTGGTTTGCTCTTAATTCAGCATATCCTTTACCTTTTGGATTAGTTCTTACTAGTATTGTTATTGGAGCAAGTACATTAGCTGTAATGTTAGCTATTGTTATGGTACTTTATAAAAAATATGGAACTCTTAAAACATCTGTAATGCTTGCAGATCATTCACATGGAAGTGGTAAAGATGAATGAATGGATTCCACTTATGGTAGTTATTCCTATGATTTGTGCATTACTTGTATCTGCATTTTCTAAATGGAATAGGACCGTTAAAATATTAGCTTTTATTGTTGCTATTTGTATTCCTATTATTCCTTTAATAGCTGGTTATGGAATACATTACTTTGGTGGTTATGCTCCTATAGTTGATGCACTGACTGGTTTTATTTACCATCCAGCAATTACATATTCCTTTGATATTTTACAAAAGATATTTATCTTTGTATTGGGTATTGTGACATTTTTAGTTGTATTTGTTTATATAAATAAATACAAAAAGTCATCTGGACAATATTTATTCCTTGTATTTATGGGAACTGCTGCAGTTACAGCACTTTTATTAACTGATGATATATTTAACATGTTTGTATTCTTTGAAATACTTGCATTGGCTCAGGTTGGTATTGTAGCTGCTTCCAGAATCGAAGGTAGCTTTGAAATGGCCTTAAGGTATATGGTACTTGGTGCTATTGGAAGTCCGATTATGCTTTTAGGTATAGGATTCTTATTAGCTACAACTGGTAGTGTAAATGTCACCGATATTGTTGCAGCATTACAAGCAGGAATTATTTCAGTCAAATCACCTGTATTTTTAATGTCTTGTGGTTTAATCTTTTTTGGATGGTTATATGCTTCTGGATTACCACCGTTCCATACAATTAAATCTGGAATGTATAGTAAAGCAGAACCTCATGCAGCAGCATTATTACAATGTTTCACTGTTATATCAATGGTTTCAATTGTTCTAATTATGTTTAGAATATTCCATAATGTTGAATTCTTTGAAGTAATTCTAGTAATCTTTTCAGCTATTGCCATGATTTTAGGTATTACAATGGCTCTAACTCAAACAGACTTTAGAAGAATGATTGGTTATTTAGCTGTAGGAGAATTAGGTTTCATTGGTTTAGGAATTGGTCTTTCAACACAATTTGCAATAACCGCTGGTCTTTTCCAAGCTGTTAACGAAATGATTACAACAGCTTTATTATTCTTAGGATTTGGAGCAATTGCATATGTAACAGGAGAAACAGATACACGTAAATTAGGTGGTTTATTGCAGTATCATCCAAAAATTGGTCTGATGGTATTGATTGGAGGATTGGCAATGGCTGGTGTTCCTCCTTTAAACGGATTTAGAAGTAAATTAATGCTTATTCAAGCTTCATTAAGTTGTGGATATCCTGAACTTTCATTATTAGCTATTATTGTAAGTATAGCTACATTTGTAGTCTTTGTTAAAGCATTTTATACAATATTCTTAAGACCAAAACCAAAAGATCTCAAGATAGAGAAAAAAGAAGTTCCAAGATCAATGGTTTTTGCAATTGGTATTTTATTAATTATGGTTATTGTAATTGGTATATGCCCTAATATTGTTACTTATGGAATTTCACAATATGTTGGAGGTGTATTACTATGAAGTTATATGATAAATTCTTCAATGTTGTTAAAAAATTCAGACAACTTTTCACACCAGGTCCTGTAACAAACTCAGAAGTTTCAGGTACATTAACTGCTGAAATTCTTTTAATAGTATCTTTAATATTGGTTTGTCTTTTAATTAGACATGTTAACATTTTATTATGTGGTATTATAACAATATTGGTAGCTGTAATTTTAATTGTTAATATGCCTTTAATTCCTAAATTTAAGGTTGAACAAGAAGATTCTTTAAATAAAATGCTTTTTTATGCTATTTTAACATTAGGGATTCTTATAGTATTTATTTATTGGGGGGCTAACTTTGTCTAATAGTATTAGAAATCTTATTGCAGCTGTAGCTACTGCTATATTTTCAGTTACCTTGTTAGATTCATTGTTTAATATAAGCCAAATGATTATTCCAGGTGTAAGTGAAATTTATAATTATTTAGGAACAGAAATAGCTCCAAATTTAGTAACTATTGTAATCTTTGATTTTAGAGGTTACGATACTTTAGGAGAATCATTAATATTATTAACTGCCGGTTTGGTTGTTTTATTAATCTTTGGAAGAGGTAGGTTAGGAGGTAAAGAAGAATGAGTCAAAATAGTACAATTTTGAAAATTATTGCTTTACCTATTGCAATTATTTTAATATGTTTAGGGGTCATGACAATTCTTGGAGGTCATATTACTCCTGGTGGTGGTTTCCAAGGTGGAGCAATGATAACTGCAGGAATTATTTTATGTATTCTTGTTTATGGTTTAGAAGAATCTCCTTTAAAATTATCTCATAGATATATTGAAGTTTTAGAAAGTGCAGGAGCTTTAGGATTCATTGTTTTAGGATTAATTGGTTTATTTGTAGCTGGATCATTTTTATATAATGTAGGTGCTGATCTCGGTAATTTAGTTCCAGCTTATATTCAAAACATTTTCCATTATCCTGATGTAACCAATGCAGGTATTGTTCCTTATTTAAACATATTTGTAGGATTAAAAGTATTTGTAGGGTTATCTGCAATTATAATTGCATTTGCAGGATTTAAGAAGTTAGGTGATGAATTATGAATCCTATAGTTTTAGGTCCTATTATATTTGGATTTATATTTGGTTTTGTCATTGGTACTCAGATTAAATATAATCCTAAAAGCACAGCTAAATTTACAGGAGCTTCATTTGCAGTTATTATTATAGCAGCTATTGTTGCAGCATGGCAAATTGGACAATTTCCATTTTATGGTGATGTTCCTATAAATACAGCATTTTTATTTGCTTTAATTGGTATTTTATTAGGTAAATTGATTTGTGGGAGGGGAAATTAAATGTTTTTAACAACAAATACTTGTGAGGGCATAGGTGAATGTATAAAACAATGTCCGACTAAAGCTATTAAATTAATTGGTGGAAAAGCATTTAGTTGTCTTACTTGTGGAGCATGTTATAAATCTTGTCCTAATGATGCAATTTTTATAAATAGCTACGGAGGATATGTAGTAGATAGAGCAAAATGTAATGCATGTGGTATTTGTTTGTATAACTGTCCAACCAACAACATTTCCATTGTTGGGGATACTGTTTATGGTATCTGTTCAAGATGTGGAGTATGTGTTAGTGCTTGTCCAACACATTCTAGAGTTGATGGCTTTGAATTAAATGAACAAAAACAAATGGAATTTATAAAATCATTACATGTTTCATTACCTACCTATAAGCCACCTCACAAACCAGTTAAAAAACAAGTTACAAGATCTTATTTTGGAACAGATTTAAATGAATGTATTTTCTGTGGAAGATGTAGCCAATATTGTCCTACAGGAGCTATTAATGTTAAAATAGATAGGGATGAGGGAATCTGTACTGAATGTAGATTATGTGTGGATGTTTGTCCTAATGAATCAATTAGCAAATATTTAATTGTTAATCATCAAACTTGTACATTATGTTTGAATTGTTTAAAAACTTGTCCTCATGATGCAATAAGAGTTAATGATTTTGAAGTTAATATAAATAATATAAATCAAACTGCAGAGGGTAGTATTGTTTCATGTATTAATTGTGGATTATGTGCAGATTTATGTGACAATGGATCAATGAAAAATATCGATGGAAAATTAAGATATGATCCAACAGCTGATGTAATTGACGTTGAAAAGAATCATACAGAAATGATTGAAGGTTGCCCTGTTTCCACTTTAAAATTAGATAACAATACTATTATTTTTGATGAACAAGATGGAAAAGAGAGTAATATATTAAGTGGTTTTTGTGTATCTTGTGGTAAATGTGTTCAGGTTTGTGATGTAACTCATGCAAGACAATTTATGATGGATATCTGGGACGGTTCAATTAATGATGACTGTATTAGCTGTGGAATTTGTTCAGAAGTCTGTCCAACTGAAGCTATTACATTACATAGAGGAACTATTTCCGTAGACTTGGATAAATGTATTTTCTGTCAACGATGTGCCATTCATTGTCCAACTGGAGCTATACCAAAAACAACAATGGATAAAAAAGTTATTATTCAAGGATTTAACTGTGTTGATCAAGTAACATGTATTCATTGCGGTTTATGCTTTAAAATTTGTCCTTATGATGCAATTTATGAACAAGATGAAAATTATTATGTAGATGAAGAAAAATGTACATACTGTGGAGCATGTAAAAATTCATGTCCAGCTAATGCATTTATATTCGAAAGGAAATTTAAAGATTCAATAGAGGGTATTTAGATGAAAAACATGCTTAAAATAGCTCTTGAGGGAGCATTTACAACTTTCAAAAGAATTTTCTTCGCTGCTGATAGAGTAACTGATATGGAATTAAGAAATAAAATTGCCACAGGTACTGTTGAACAAGAAGAAACATTAGATCAAAATGCCTGTATAGGTTGTGCTGGTTGTGCTCATGTTTGTCCAACAAATGCAATTGAAATGAAAAAATTAACAACTCCTGTAAAATTAACAGATGATTGGATTAAAACTGAAGTTCCTGAAATTGATTCTCTCAAATGTGTAGTATGTTATTATTGTCATGATTTCTGTCCAGTTTATGCATTATTTGGTCTTAAAGGAACTATTCATCCAAATTCTGTAGGAGATCAACATGTTGATGTTTCAGATTTAATCGATCAGCCAGTTAAAATTTCTGAAGATAAACTTAAAGTTATTTCAAAATATCTTTCAGATAAAACAATATTAAAAACAAAAGAGGAATAGGAGGATAATATGGGACTTAAGTCATTTTCAAGAGCAAGAGCAATTCATGTAATGCTTGTTTATACTGGAGGATGTAATGGTTGTGATATTGAGATTGTAAATTCTATATTATCACCTAAATTTGATGCAGAACAATATAAAGTGTTTTTAACTTGGAATCCAAGAGAAGCGGACATTTTAGTAGTTACCGGTCCTGTCACAGCTTTAAATAGAAAACCATTAGAAAAAATTTATGAAGCTATTCCTGAACCAAAATTAGTTGTAGCTGCAGGAAGTTGTGCTTTAATGGGCGGTGTTTATAAAAATATTCATGGAGATATACCATCTGAAGAAATTGAAGGACCTGTTGATAATATTATTCCAGTTGATGCTAAAATTCCAGGTTGTTCTGTAAGGCCTCAGGATATTTTATCTGGTGTTGTGTCAATATTGCCTAAATTATTGGAGTCAAAGTAAGGGAGGTTAAAAATGGATGAAAAAGTACCAAATGGTAAAGTAATTGAAACAGAAGTTCCAATGGGAACAGTTCACCCTGCTGCATTAGAACCATACAGATTAAGACTTTTTGTTGAAGATGAAATTGTTCAGGAAGCAGAGATTACTATTGGTGTAAATCATAGGGGAGTAGAAAGGATTATGGAAGGTCTTCCCGTTGAAAAGGCTAATGCACTTACTGAAAAAATTTGTGGAATTTGTTCCAATTCACATATATGGAATTCATGTAGAACTGCAGAATTAGGATTAGGTATTGAAATTCCAGAGAGAGCTAGTTATATTCGTGTAATTATGGCTGAACTTGAAAGATTACATAGTCATTTTCTTTATTTGGCTCATGGTTGTGAAGTTCTTTCTCACGAAACATTTTCCATGAGAGTATTTTATTTGAGAGAAACAATAATGGAATTATTGGCTATGGTTGGTGGAAATAGAGTTCAATATGGGTGTTCTGTTTTAGGTGGAATAAGGCCTAGATGTGATTTAGATGAAAAAAGAATTGAAAGAATTAAAACAGGAATGGACACCGTTGAACAAGGACTCACAGACTTTGTAAATAGATTTACAGCTGATGATATTATAATGTCAAGGATTACAGGAATTGGTGTACTTCCACAAAAACAAGCGTTAAAATTAGCTGTAACTGGCCCTTCTTTAAGAGCTACTGGAATAGCTAATGATTTAAGAACAAGAATGAAAGAATATGATCCATTTGACTTTGATGTAATTACTCAAAATGATGGTGATGTAAAATCTAATTTAATAATGAGAGCATTAGAATCATTTGAATCCATTAAAATTATTAGACAAGCTATTCAAAACCTTCCTGAAGGTAAGGTAGCTATTACTGATTATGATATGTTTGACACAGATATTATTGATAGTTATATAGAGGTTCCTCGAGGTACATTATATCATTCATATGCAATTGAAGATGGAAGAGTTAGGCATTGTATTATAAGGACTCCATCTATGGCGAATATTGGAGCAATGCAATATGCTTGTATTGGCGATCAAATTACCGATGCTCAATTATGTATTGTTCAATGTGATCCTTGTTTTACTTGTACTGATAGGGCTATTGAAATTATAAGGAGATAATAAAAATGACACCTACTACAATGTTAATGGCTATAATAAGTGCACTTATTACTGTTGTTATATGTTTAATCATAAGTACTATCTTTCCTGGAATCGAAAGAAAATATATTCATGCGAGAATTCAGCAAAGAGTAGGCCCTCCCGTAACTTCTCCAGGAATAATGGCTCCTATTAAATTTTTCTATAAGAAAAATATAGAACCATCCTCTCCACTTCCAAGATTTTACGGTTGGCTGCCAATTGTTTGTTTTGTTGTTATTTTAGCATTACTTGCTGCATTAACTCCTCAGGCTTATTATTTGCCTGCATTTTCTAGTTTAATAGCTATTATTGGTTTGCTTAAAGTAGAAGAAATAACATATGTGTTAATGGGTTCTTTATCTAAATCTATAATGTCTGTAAGAATGCCATTTCCAGATTTAGTTAAAGGTGCTGTACACATTGATAAAACAAGATCATTTATTGAAGATATTAGTTCAAAAAGATCTTTAAGAATGATTACTTATGGTTCATTCCCACTTTATCTAGCATTATTCGGCCCGGTAACTCAAGCTAGAAGTATATTTCTTCAAGATATTGTGGCTTATCAACAAGTTCATGGACCCTATTTATTCACAATATCTGGAGCACTTGCAGCTATTGTTTTCTTTGTAGGATACATGATTTTGTTAAATGAATATCCATTTTCAATTATTAAAGCTAAGTCAGATGTAATTGAAGGTCCATATATGGAATATGCTGCCAATTCAAGAGCTATTGTATTTATTACAAGAGGATTTTTAATGTTTGTACTTGGAGCATTATTCTCTGTGTTATTTATTGGAATCCCTCCTAATATATTCTCCTGGGGTATTTTAATCAATATTGCAGTAGCTTTAATATTTGTATTTATGATGGGAATATTTTCAGCATTTACTCCAGTATTTACTAATAGACAATTATTGCCTACAGTAATTGGAACTAGTCTTTTAGGGGTTTTAGCAATTATTTTAGGTTTATTATGAGGTGATTCAAATGAAATTTGTAATGAGACCATATCATATTGTAAGTTTAGCAGGTTATATTGTTGAATGGGATTTTCCTTATAGAAACCTTATAATAGTTAATAAAACAGATGAACCAATTAAAATTGAAATTCCAGTTTTCGAAGAAGATTGGATTAAAGAGCATAGAGCACTTGGTTTAGAAGTAATACCAGTTTCACGTAATGATAATTTTTTAAGCATGTGGAAAAGAGCTCATGCAGAATTAGATAAAGTAAGGCCTTAAAAATGACTGAATATGCACTTACAATAAAAACTGCAGAAGGTAAAGATGTATTAAATGATATTACTGCGATGTTAAGTCAACATGGTGCTAATATTACTTACACACATCTTTTTATAGATTCTAATGGTCATGGGACTATAAATCTGGAATTAGATGCAGTATCTGATATTAATAAATTAATTGACGATATAAAATCTTTTGAGTCTGTTCTTTCAGTTTATACTCATGGCTCTTCGAATGATATTTTTGGAAAACGTATAATTATTATTGGTGGAGGAGCTCAAGTATCTCAAGCTGCTTTAGGAGCTATTACTGAAGCTGATAGACATAATATAAGAGGAGAAAGGATAGGTATAGATACTATTCCTTTGGTAGGTGAAGAAAATATTGCTGAAGCTGTAGAAGGATTAAGTAGACTTCCTAGAGTTCATGCTTTAATATTGGCAGGTTCATTAATGGGAGGAGAAATCACAGAAGCAGTTAAAAAATTAAAAGAAGAAAATAATATTTTAGTAATTTGTTTAAACATGCCAGGTAGTATTACTGAAGTTGCTGATTTAATAGTCACTGATCCAATTCAGGCAGGAGTCATGGCTGTAATGGGAATAGCTGACACAGCTGTTTTTGATGTTGAAAGATTACATGGAAATATCTATTAAACTTCTTTTTCACATATTTCACTATTTTCACAATTTTTACATTTATTTTTGTTTATTTTTACTTTAGGCATTTTTTTAGAGATTCGAAGTTCGGAAATTTCATTTATAATTTCAAATAATGCTTTTCTTAAATTTACATCAAGTATAACTGTTCTTCTTTCTCCAATTTTTTGATATTCAACAAAACCAACAAAAATTTCAGTATCAAATTCCTGTTCTGTAAGAAGTGCTAAAGTAGCTATTTCTATTGCATCACTGTCCCAAACACCGGTAAGAGGAGGAGTTGTATTTTTATAGATTATAGGATAATACATTCCATCAATTACTTCAATTTTATCAGCTATTCCAGTTATTTCTAATTGAGAGTCCTTCATAAAATGATTGTAAAGGCAGCTGGGAAAAAACATATCTGATATGGTGATTCCATCCTGGTTTAAAAGTTCCATAGATTTTTTAGCTTTTATTGATAATATTTTTATGTTAAAATAAGTTTGATCAATAATATCTTCATAATATTGTTCTATTTCTTCATCACTAATTTCATAGTCTTCTATTATTAAATTATCAAATCCATTTTCAATATGTTCTGGAATTTCTTGGGATAAAATTACTTCTATTTCTTTAATATTCATTTTTAATTTTAATTTTCTCATGTTTTTATAAATTAATTCATTTAAATCCATTCTTAGTCTTTTTAACTCATTATAAAAAGGAAGATTCTTGGATTCTTCATTAAGAATATTTTCCTCAATGTATAATTTTCGAGGACAGTACATGTATGTTTTAATTGAAGATAAACTAATCATTTTTTAACCTCTAAATTTAATAATATTAGTTAGATTAGATTGATATAAATATTTAAGCTTGTATTCTGCTTATATTTTAATATTAAAGCTAAATTTTTAAGTTTAACTTCAATTAAATAAAAAAAGAAAAATTTTGTTATTAAATTTGAATTTTGAAAAAATCATATTGGGCTTTTTTTAAGTTTGACATATTCATCCATGGATTCACGAGTTGTACCTACAACTAATCTATAAGAATCTGGGCAATTTTCTTTGATTACCTTTTCAACTTTACCTTTTGCGACAACCTCTTCTCCATCTATTACTTCACCAGCATAAGTATGAGTAAATGAAACTATTTCAGATATAGGGGCTTCAACACCGTCAATAATTTTTAAGTTTTCAATTGTATATAATGAAGGATTATCAAAAGCACCTAAAGCACTTTTAATTTTACATTCAATAGTAGCTATTCCTAATGGTTCATAAATGGTATCTCCCCATTCTCCAGAAATTTCATCATAATCCTTGGTAGCTAAAATATCAAAAAGAACTCCATCAATAGTTCCTCTATTGGCTTTTCTATTTTCATACCATCTAAATTCGTCCTGTGTTAAACTTGAATCTTTCATTCTTTTATCATATAAAAAATCCCAAAATTCATCTTCAATTCCATTTAGTTGAATTTTTTTATTAATTTCAGGAATGTAGACTTCTTTACCTCTATTCTTTTTAAATGCATCCATAGCTTTTCTATGATTGTCAAGGCCAAAAATCACAAAATCCAAGTCAGAAGTATTTTCTTTGTGAAGTCCGGGAAGAATTGATCCAGAAATTCCAAGATGTTCATAATCGATTCCTGCAACATAATGGAAGAAATCACTTAAATCATATAATTTTGAAGCAAGTTCAGGATTTTTCAATTCTCCTCCATTTTCTACTGTTTCACGTATAGCTTTTAAACGATTTTGAGGTCTTAATATTTTTTTAACCTTTTCAACAGGAACCCCCATCATTTCAACATTTGTAACATCACAATCATATAAGTATTCAGGATGATTTTCTCTTAAATAGCTATATGCCTCTTGGGAAGTTACTTTTCTATATCTTTTCCCATCTTTTTCTCTATCTCCTTCTTCATCTGGAACATATCTGAGAAAAGAAATATATCTTCCATCGGGATGAATATAATTAGTGGATGCGAAATATAATTCATCATCTGTATAAATAAAGTCTCGGGTTCTTACTTTTTCCATATTATTACTTCCTATTATCTTTATTTATTGAAAGTTTTATATAAAAATATAAACTAAATTTAATGTAATGATAACATATAAACATTTAGAAGAGATATTTGAATATGATGGAAGTCAAATTGATGCTTCTTGGGCATTTAATGAATTTGGAATCTATGGTTCTTCAATTATAACTTGGATTGGGCCTGTTAATATTACTCCGGACAATTTAAAAGATTTTGCAGATGTTGGTCTTGAAATAAAATCTAATAACATGATTAACTTTATTTGTGAATTTTTTGATTGTCAACCAGCGAATATGAGAATTGCTTACCTTCGTCAAAGATTATTAGTAATGATTTTTAGAGAATGTTTATTTGAAAAAGGTATTGTCTCCACTAGGGAAGGGGACGATATTTTTGTTAATGGTCGTAAACTAAGTATTTCAATAGCTACAGCGTCTTTAAGTTCAATGAAAATACATTTTGCAGTTAATATTGAAGATAAAGGAACTCCTGGAGATGTTGAAACTATTGGATTATTTGACATTGACCCCGAAATATTTAATGTTGATACTATTGAAGATTTTATTTTTGATATAGTTAATAGATTTATAAATGAAATTGAAACAATTGAAAGGGATATATCCAAAACTAACTTATTATGAGGTGTTTTTAATGAAAATATTACTTAACGGTATTCAATCTAATTTAAGATTTTCTTCTGCTCATCTTATTCCAGGCCATGATTCATGTGGCCATATCCATGGTCATTCTTATTTTGTTGATGTGGAAATTGAAGGTAAAAGAGCAGGTAAATTTGATTTTGTTGTAGATTTTAAGGATGTTAAAACATATACAAGAGCTATTTGTGATAAATTGGATCATAGATTATTAATTCCTATTTACAATGATTTAATTGAATTTAAAGGTTTTGAAGATAATTCTTTATCTATTGAAAAATTGGAAAATTTAGATACTGTTTCTTTTAAAATAGATGGAAAAGGATACAGTGTTCCTTGTGATGATTGTGTTTTTTTACCTCTCCCTTATACTTCAGCTGAAGAACTTTCCCAGTTTTTCACAGATGTACTAGCTAAAAAGCTTTTAGAAGAATATGACAACTTAAATTCAATTTCAGTATGTGTTAATGAAGGCATTGGTCAAGGAGCAATGTATACAAAAAAAGTATAAATCGTGAAATCATGAAAGCTCCCATTATTGAAATTTTTTCAAGTTTTCAAGGAGAAGGACTTTATATAGGTCAAAGACAAATATTTGTCCGATTTGCAGGATGTAATTTAAATTGTAGCTATTGTGATACAGATAACAGTAAATCTACAAACGCTGGTAAATTAATGAATGTTGACGAAGTTTTAGCAGAAATTAATAAAATTAAAACTCCTGATTGCAATGTAATTTCATTTACTGGAGGAGAACCAAGTCTTTATCCAAATTTTATCAATGAATTGATGGATAAAACAGATATGAAAGCGCTTTTAGAAACAAATGGAACACTTCCAGAGAATATTGATTCTATTGAAAATTTGGATATTGTTTCAATGGATATTAAATTACCTGAACATTTTAATCAGGAATATGATGAAAAAATTTTGGAAAATGAAATTCAATCACTAAATTTATTAATGGCGAAATCTATACCAGTATATTGTAAAATTGTAACGTTGCCTACAACGGAAAAAAATACAATAAAAAAGGTAATAGAAAAGCTTAATGATAATATTGTGGAAAAAAATTTTAAAATAATCATTCAACCATCTAGTCCAATTGAGGATTGGAAAAATCTTAATTCAAAGTTATTTGAGTTTTCAGAAATCGTTGGGAATGATTTTGAAGTTTTAGTTATTCCACAAATGCATAAGATGCTAAATATCCAATAGTTTTTTTATGGCCATAGACTCATGAGGTGTCAAAGATGAAAGATAAATCAGCTATTAACTTAAGAAAATCAAGAAATAGAGGATCAACAGAACAAGGTAGTAATGTCCCAGATAAAGATGGACAAATTATGGCTATAGCAAGTAAAGATGTAGTCTCCATACCACCTACTAAAAGTATTAAAGATACCGCTAAAGTAATGATGGAACATGAGTTTAGAAGATTACCAATCACCGATCCAGGATCTGGAAAAGTATTAGGTATTGTTACTGTTATTGATATTATGAATTTCCTCGGAGGAGGAGATAAATTCAATATCATCGAGAAAAAATATGATGATAATTTTTTAGCAGCTATTAATGAACCTGTTAAACAAATCATGACAAGAGATGTTATCACTCTTTCTAATAAAGCAACAATTGATAAAACTATAACCACCATGCTTGATGATCAAATTGGTGCTATTCCTATTGTAAATGCTGAAGATGAATTAGTTGGTATTGTAACTGAAAGAGATATTGCATTATCCATGGCTGGTGTTTTAACTGATGAAACAGTTCAAGATTATATGAGTACAAAAGTAATTACAACCACACCTGGAACTCCAATTGAAAGTGCTTGTAAAATTATGGTAAGGAATAGGTTAAGAAGAATTCCTATAGTTGGAGGAGAAGCTGATATTTCTAAAGCTAGTAAAAAATTATTAGGAATGGTTACTTCAACTGATATTATCAGATTTTTAAATGCTAAAGATTTATTTGAAAACATAAACACAAATGAAGCATCTAAAATTTTAGATATGAAAGTTTCAGACATAATGGTAACTGATTTAGTTACCGTACCGCCATATGAAAAATTAGGTGATTTATGTTTAACATTTATGGAAAAAAATATTGGTGGAGCTCCTGTTGTTAAAGATAATGAAATTGTAGGTATTATCACTGAAAGAGATATCATTCAAGCAATTAAAAAATTCTAAAACTTTTTCATTTATTAATTTAATGGAGGGATAGCATGCAAATTAAAAATTTGATGTCAGAGGACTTAATTACTATTGACAAAGATCAAAATTTATCCGATGCTTTAAAATTATTACGTAAAAACAATATCTCACGTTTACCAGTATTAAACACAAATGAAAACAATCAAAAAGAGTTAGTTGGAATTGTTTCTGAAAGGGATATCGCCAACAAATTGGGATCTTCTAAATATGAAAATATGCCTCCAACAAGATTCCATATTTCATCTGTAATGGTTAAAGATGTTATAGCTGTACCTGAAACAATGGATCAAAAAGAAGTAGCTGATGTTATGTTGGAAAATGGAATAGGTTCACTTCCAATTGTTGAAGATGATACACTAATAGGAATTGTTTCAAAAGCCGATTTTGTTACATTAGCTAATGGAAAAGCATTTGAAAAAATTCTTGTAAAGGATATAATGTCTTCAGATATAACTTCAGTTTCTCCTAATGAAAGATTGGTTCATGCCAGAAGACTTATGCAAGATGCAAAAGTGGGTAGGTTACCAGTTATATTAGATGAAGAATTAGTTGGAATGGTAACTTCTAAAGATTTAATGAGAGCATTAATAGACTTTAGAAAAAAAGTTCCTGAAAAATATCAAAAATCTCAAATTAAAGATGTCTATGTTGAAGATATAATGTCTGAAAATCCGTTAGCTATATCTCCAGATGTATCAATAGCTGAAGTTGCTGATATTATGATGGATACAGGTTACAATGGTTTGCCTGTTGTAGATAATGGTAAAGTTATTGGTATTATAACTCAAACCGATATTTTAAAATTAATTTCAGATTTGGAATCATAATTCCTATCTATTTTATTTTTTTAGGAGGAATTTTTAATTAAAACTATTTCTTTTTTAGGCCCTAAAGGGACTTATACTCATGAAGCAGCAAGTAAATTAGGTGATGAATTAATTTCTTATTGTACTATTCCAGCTGTTTTTGAAAGTGTAGAGAACGGTGAATGTGTTAAGGGTGTTGTACCTATTGAAAATTCTATTGAAGGTGCAGTTGGTCAAACTTTAGATTTATTTGCTCATAAATCTGATTTAAAGATTTCTGGCGAAATTATTATTCCCATTGATCATTGTTTAATTGTAAATAAAGGAACATCAATTGATGAAATTACTGATGTTTATTCACATTCTCAAGCTTTAGGTCAATGTAGAGATTTCCTATCTAATTTTGATGCTCAATCTCATTATGCAGTTAGTACAGCTAATGCTGCAAAGTCTATTGTTGGAAATAATAATATGGCAGCTATTGGCAATTCAAAATCTGCAGAATTATATGATTTAGATATCATTGCTCGTGGAATTCAAGATGTTGATAATAATGAAACTCGTTTTGTAATTATTTCAAAAGAAGATACTCTCCCTTCCAATAATGATAAAACATCGATTATTTTTTCTATTTATGAGGATAACCCAGGTGAACTTTATAAAATACTTGGAATATTTTTAAAAGAAAATATAAACTTAACAAAAATTGAATCAAGACCTTCCAAGAAAGGGTTAGGTAAATATTTATTTTATGTAGATTTTTATGGGCATCGCAAAACTCCTAATATTGCTAGCATATTAAAAAAAATTGAAGATAACACTCTCTTTTTAAAGGTTATAGGATCATATCCTGAATTTAAGGAGGAGTAGATGTTAAAGAGATATGGGACAGTATATGTTTATCAGCTTTTTTATTTAATTCTTCTTCTAATTCTTTAAATTTGTCTAGTTTTTCTGTGTCTGTTTCATCAAACATTATAGAAATCCATAAATCACAAATTTCAAGCTCATAATCTTCATAATAAAAAACTATTAAGTCTTCTGTTGGAAAATATTTTCTTATTGTAGGTTGAAATTTAACTAAAAATTTCATTAGTTCAGGATAATCTGCTAAAAAGATTAAAACATCATCAAAATCTAAAAATCTGTAATTTTTTATTAATTTTTTAAGATAATCTGCATTTGTTCCTGTTAGTAGAATTTCACTTAATTCATAACCTTTATCTTGGATATCTTTTATTGATTTAAATGATTTTGAATAATCATCACTTTTCCTACGTCCCAATGTCCCACCTTTATAAAATGTTAATTTATAGATATAAAAATATTAAAATATTATTTTAATAAGTAATTTATTTGTTAGTAAAACTATATAATATTTTTTAAAAATAGGGAACATCTTGTTTAACTTATCATTAATTAAGAATATTTTTTGGTATTATATTGACATTAGTGAAGTTTTAGGAATATAAAGAAAATATTAAAATAATATACAATTGTTTTTATAATTATTTATGAAGTATGTTTTTAAATATTTTAGCTATTTTGTTTATTAATTTAGGAGAGTTGATTTTTTAAGTTTAATTTATTATTTCAATGGATTTTCTTTTAAAATTCTAAATAAAGTATTATTTCTTTTTATAGTGATTTAAACAAATTTTATTTTAATTTATTATCTCTTTTTTAAGTGTAAAATTATAATGTTTGAATGACAGCTTCATTTAAGATAACTATAAATTAGGGTTAATATAAAAATATGATTATTATTAATAAATGAGGAGGGGAGGTATGCCTACTGATAAAGAAAAACTTCTTATGGTTATGCGTAGTTTAGAAAAAGACTATAAAGAAGGTAAAATTTCTGAAGAAAAGTACAGATATTTTAAATCTAAATATGAAGATAGATTACATTCTTTAAATGCTAACGAAGCTACAAATAGGATTAGATCAATGCAAGGAAAACCTAGTTCTAAGCCAGCAAATAGAAGAAAATCAAAAAGGCCTACAAAGAACAATAGACAAACAGAACAAGATTTAGTTCAAAAATACATTGTTAACCCTAAAAAAGGAGATAAAGATTTAAATAAAAATAAAAAGAAGCCTATGGATTCAGGAACTTTTAAGTTAGTGGCTGTGTTGGTTTTAGTCATAGGTTTTACTTGTGGAATCGGATTTGGTATTTTTAATTTTGATTTTGATGCTATGTCTACTGTTAATGCAGAAGCTATTGTAGTTGATACAGCTTTTCCTGATGTAGATGAAGTGGTTAATACAACTAATACAACAAATACTAGTTCATCTAGTTCTAGTTCAAGTGATAGCTCTTCAAGTGATTATGTTTCCTCTTCAGACACATACACTTCTAGTTCAAGTAGTTCATCTAGTTCTAGTAGTAGTTCTAGTGGCTCTGGTAGTGGTGGTAGTAGTTCTGGTGGCTCTGGTAGTGGAGGCAGTTCTGGTGGCTCTAGTAGCGGCGGTGGTAGTTCTGGTGGTGGAAGCGAATTTGGAGGATCATCAAGTGAATAAACTTATTTATTCTTCTTTTTATTAATTTAAGGTGAATTTATGAAAAAGAATATTATTGGATTATTAATGGTTTTAACTATTCTTATTTCTGCTAGCTGCCTTATTGGTGCAGTTTCTGCTAGTGATAATGGAAATAATGGTACTGATATTCAAACGGTTTCTAAAGGTGGAGTTGTTATTAAATTCCCTTCTGATTGGGGTATTGCTCAATCAACTTCTAATATCTCTTTAATTTCCATTGCTGAATTATCATCTATTGGTGCAGATAAGGTAGCTGCAGTTACTATAAATATTGAAAAAAAACCTATTAAGGGAACATTTGATAATTTTATTAACAGCACTTACACTTCTATGCAAAAAGATAGCTCTTTTAATTTAAGTTCTTCTGGTGCTGTGGCTATTGGAGATATGCAAGGAATGGAGTATACTTATGTTTCTGATATCAATGGAACTGTAAAAGAACATAAGGCTATTTGGATTGAACATAATGATGATGCGTATGTTATTTTGTATAGTGCTCCTTTAGATCAATTTGATGAGAATGTAAAGGTTTTTGATTATGTTGTTCATAATTTAGAAATTACAGCTTAATTTTTGAGGTTTAATCATGTCTATTGTATTATGTGTAACTGGTAGTATTGCAGCTACAGAAGCTGTTAAATTAGCTCGTGAATTTCGAAGAAATGATATTGATGTTAAATGTTTTATGAGTGAGGCAGCATGTGATATATTAAATCCAAATTCAATGGAATTTGCCACTGGAAATGATGTGGTGACAAAACTTACTGGTAACATTGAGCATGTTAAATATTCGCAAGAGGATTTAATAGTTGTTGCTCCAGCTACTGCAAATACTATTAGCAAGTTTGCATTTAAGATATCTGACAATCCAATTTCCACACTTTTGATTACTGCATATGGGCATAACACACCTATTTTATTCGTTCCTTCAATGCATGATTCCATGTATGTAGCAATTAAAGAAAATATTGATAGGATAAAAAAAGAAAAATCAGCTCATTTCTTAAAACCAAAAATGGAAGAAGGTAAGGCAAAGTTTCCAGATAAGGAAGACATTGTTTTAGAATCTTTAAGATTAATTAATTTAAGTAATTCTGAGTAGTGATATTATTAAAGATAAAAAAGTTCTTATTAGTTTAGGAGGAACTTATGAACCTATAGATCCTATTAGAGGAATCACTAATAAATCTTCAGGTAAAATGGGATTGGAATTAGCAAAACAAGCTTATATAAGAGGTGCAGACTTAACCTTGGTTGTAGCCAATGTTTCTGTTAAAATTCCTTCTCTTTTCAATACTATTTTTGTTCAATCTACAAGGGAGATGAATGATACTATTTGTGATTTGGTTGCTGATTTTGATATATTTATCTCTACAGCAGCTATATCAGATTTTGCTCCTTTAACTACTGAAAATTATAAGTTATCTTCTCAAAATTCAATGACTCTTACATTTAAACCAACAGTCAAAATCATCCGTAAAATTAAACAAATAAATCCTGACATTTATTTAGTTGGATTTAAAGCTGAATTTAATATAACTGAAGAACAGATTATTGATTGTGCTTATAAACAAATTCAGGATGCAGGAACCGATATGGTAATAGCTAATGATGTTGGAGATAAAAATTGTAATTTTGGCTCTGATAATAATAAAGTTTTAATAATTGATGATGATATTATAAAAGTTCCATTATCATCTAAAAAAGAAATTGCTAAAATCATTTTTGATGAAATCGAAAAAAAGATTTAGTTTATTTTTATTTTATCGAATTATTAGTAATACTTTTTAGTTTTTCTATTTAATTTCATTAAAATAAAATTTTTTTAAAAAAGAGTTAATATTTCTTTATTTTGTAAGATTAGTTCAATGCTCTAGGGATTACCAATGTGGAGTGTTATTTGAGTGAATTTCCCTAGAACAGGTCGTTTTTGAACTATTTTTCTAATCATTTTGCATATAATATATAGGATTTTATGGTATAAATACCTATGTGTGGTAATACTTTTTTGTTATTTTTTACTTATTTTTAATACTTTTTCAATTGTTTTATTTTGATTAAACTATGCTTATTTTACTAGATTTACGATTAAAAATTTTTTTCAACAAGGAATCCAACATGGTCTTTTTCATAGGGTTCTAGTTTCACTCTTTCTAAAATTTTAAATCCTTTTTCTTTTAATTTTTTAGCTTCTTCTTTAAAAATCTTTTTAGGTTTTTGAACAACATCAATACTTCGAGCTTTAAGCATTAATAATCCTAATCCATCTTTCTTAGCAAACAAATCCATATTTTCCATAAATAAATTTGTTTGTGTTGGTTGAGCTACATCACAGTAAATTAAATCCACTTTTTCAACTAAATTTAAATAAGATTTAGGTTTTGTAGCATCCCCTAATATTGGAGCTATGTTTTTTCTTCTTCTAGATAAATGTGCTAACTTTTTAGCTGTTGTAGGTGAGAATTCAACTGCGTAAATTCTACCTTGAGTTACAATATCTGAGATATGAGACACTGTTGTTCCGGTGGATGCTCCTAAATATAATATTTTTTCATTTTCTAGAATATCTAATGATTCCATTCCATTAATCAATGCAGCAGCTAATTTAGATCTATACGGATTCCAAAGTCTAAACTCTTTTTCAGATTCATTAAGTAGTTTTTCGCCATATACTGAAATTCCAGGAACTAAATTTTCAGTAGCTATCTGATCTTCTTTTAAATAAACTTTCATATTTACTTCCTTCTTTTTGATTTCTTGGATTTCTTAGATTTCCCTTTTTTCTTTTGATTTTTGGTTGGAGGAAAAGGATGTTCTTTTTCAATTTGTTCTGCCTTTTCAATAAAGTTATCATAGATGTTTGGATCAATATCATCGCTGTATACATCTTTTCTAACAGCTAATGAAATTTTAGAAGCCAGCATTCTAGCAATTTTTCCTCTATTCCACCATTTAGAACCTCTAACAGCAGGATGCTGGTATATTAAACCATATTTTGGAGGCCTATCTCCATTTTTAAGATGTCTAAACAAAGCTTTTTCTGCACCCATTATTTGGACAGTACTTGAGGGGTAAGTGGAAAGACGTTTAATTCCTCCAGCGTGAGAAATTAATTTAGCACCTAATGAAGCCCCTACAAGATTTTTAAGATTAGGAGCTATTGAATCCATTTTATTTTCAATATACTCTTCTGTTTTTTTACGAGTTTTTTGAAGTTCATATATGGAAGTTGCAAAATCATTTATTATTTCCAAATCCTCTTTTTTAATTTCTTCATCAAATTCCTCAACATCTAATAAGAAAGCTTCAGGCTTGGATTTGATAATATTTTGTTTAGTTTCATTTTCAGCTATCAATTTAATATAGGTTTCATTATTTTTAATATTGTCCATTTCTGGAAAGTATAATGCGTACCATTCTCTTATACGTTCAACAAGTTTGCTTATAGCTTCATCAATATCATCAATACTATTAATAGCTTGTATTAAGTGTTTATCTTCAGATTTGGATTTTTCTTTCATTTTATAAAGGGCAATTTTACGATAGGTTTCGTTAAATTCTTCTTCATTCATTTCAAGAAATTTGTCAAAATTTTCCCGAAGATAATTTCCTCCAGGATTTGGGGTTTGAACCACAATATTTTCAAAATCGGAGTAATCGGAGGTTCTTTTGTTTGATTCAATAAAGATATTTTCATATTCTTCTTGGAGCTGTTCTATAATAGCTATTTCTTCTGGAATAAATTCTTTTTTCTCAAGTTGAATTATGTTTAAAGCTCTTTTATCCGGAGAAAATTTATTAAAAGCTATTACTTGTAAATCTTCATTAAAAGCTATAAATCCTTCAATAAAATAAGTTATATAACAATCCATAATTTTTATATATAGATTATTATTTTATAAATGTTTAGAATTTGAGGAGGGGAACTGGTCAAAGAGAGGTTATAAGTTCGTTCTCAAATTCTTTTTAAATAATTTTAGTAAACAAGATAAATCGTTCACTAAATTATTTTTTGCATGTATTAGTTAGAAATATTCAATATTTTGACTAATACTATATTTTGAACTTGTTTTTATGATTTTTAAATCATAGTGTTAACTAAACTTAATTAACATTCCCTATATTTAATTTAAAAGTATTTAAATGTTTTGTTTTAAAAATAAAGTTATAAAAATTGTTAGTTGACACTTTCATTAATTTTAAAAAGGTAAGTGCTCACTTACATTAATTTACTTAAATTATTATTTTTTGCGAACAAAAATTTTAAATCCTTTATTTAACAATATTTATTTAATTAAAATTTTTGGTGAAGATATTGTTAAAAACAGAGATTTGTGGTATAGAATTTAAAAATCCATTAATGTTAGCTGCAGGAGTGTTAGGAAGTAATGCTTCATCATTAAATTGGATTTTAAATGAAGGTGCTGCTGGAGTTGTTACAAAGTCATTTTCAAAGGAACCAAATAAAGGTTATAAAAATCCTACAACTGTAGGAGTAGAAGGCGGAATAATAAACGCCATTGGTTTGTCAAATCCAGGGGTGGATAATTTTATAGAGGAGATTAGAAGAGTTGAAACAAAAAAGAATCAAGTTTTAATAGCTTCAATTTATGGATCAACTCCTGAAGAATTTGAATTTTTAGTAGATAAAATTCAAAATGATGTTGACATGATTGAACTCAATATTTCATGTCCTCATGCTATGGATGGTTGTGGAGCAGCTATAGGCCAGGATGCTAATTTAACATATAAAATTGTTGAATCCGCTAAAAAAAATGCTGAGGTTCCAATAATAGCTAAATTAACTCCAAATGTAACTGATATCACTGAAATAGCTATTTCAGCTCAGGATGCTGGTGCTGATGGATTAACATTAATTAATTCTTTAGGCCCTGGAATGAAAATTAATATAGATGTAGCACGTCCTGTTCTTTCAAATAAGTTTGGAGGAATGAGTGGAAAAGCTATCAAACCTATTGCAATTCGTAATGTTTATGCAGTTTATGATGTTGTTGATATTCCTATTATTGGGGTAGGAGGAATATCAAATTTTGAGGATGTTGTTGAGTTTATTTATGCAGGAGCTTCTGGAGTTCAGATTGGGACTTCAATCATGAATGAAGGGATAGGTATTTTCAATAAAATTAATGAAGGATTAGATGAATTTATGCAGAAAAAAGGGTTTAATTCTATTAAGGAAATGGTAGGTTTAGCTCATAGGAGGATGTAATTGTGATGGATATTCCTCAGATTGTTAAAATTAAAGAAATTATTAATGAAACACCAACTATTAAAACATTTATTTTTGATTGGGACATGGAGAAATTTGGAGTTCCTAATCCAGGAGAATTTGTTATGGTTTGGAATTTTGAAAATGAAAAACCAATGTCTATATCTAAAATTGACTCTTTTAACAATGAATTAGCTATTACAGTTAAGGATGTAGGTGAATTTACACACCAACTTCATAATTTAGAAATTGGGGATGAAATTGGTATTCGTGGTAGCTATGGAAAGGGATTTTCCACAGATTTAAAAGATAAAAATATTTTAGCTATTGGAGGAGGGGTTGGAATGGCTCCTATCTATTCAATTGCTAGCTGTTTAATTTCAAATAATA
Source organism: uncultured Methanobrevibacter sp. (assembly GCA_964409285.1). Taxonomy (GTDB): domain Archaea; phylum Methanobacteriota; class Methanobacteria; order Methanobacteriales; family Methanobacteriaceae; genus Methanocatella. Next base: position 36,284 of record CAYPCR010000001.1, read on the forward strand.
ATGTTGATGTTATTAGTGCTGCTGTAAGTGAAAATGAATTATTGTTTGTTAAGGATTTGGAAAATATTGGGGTTAATGTTTTTCCATGTACTGATGATGGAAGTTGTGGATTTAAAGGATTTGCTACAGATTGTGCTAAAGAACTTTTTAAAAAGAATTCCTATGATATTGTTTTTGTTTGTGGACCTGAAGTAATGATGAAAGGTTTATACGATATTATTAAAGAAGAAAAGGTAAATGCTGAATTTTCTCTTGAGAGATACATGAAATGTGCATTAGGTATTTGTGGTCAATGTTGCGTTGATCCTACTGGTTGGAGAATATGTGTTGAAGGGCCAGTTTTTGATAATGAGTTACTAGCTAAAATTGATGAGTTTGGAATGTATAAAAGAGATGCTTCAGGCATTAAAAACTAATTAAGGTAATATAATGGAAAAAAATTGGAAAGAATATTTAACTCCTCCAATTTTATTAATCATCTTTTTATTGGCATTATCATTATTTATTATGATGCCTGTAATGAACATGGTAATTTTGGGGGCTATATTGGCTTTAGGAATAAGACCAATAGGAAAAGCTATTCAAAAAAAGCTTAAATATTCTTCCGCTTCAATTATAATAGCTATTATTCTAGTTATTATTCCATTAATTATTCTATTAATCTATATCATAGTGGTTACAGCTGGTTTTATTTCAGATTTTGTTTTGAACAATCCATCCATTTCAAATATAAATGAAACAGTGGCAGTAATTAATCAATATTTGCCTGTTAATGGATCAACTGCTGAAATTACAGCATATTTAGAAGAAGGTATTAAACAACTTGGAAATTATATTTTAAATTATATTGTTAAACTTGCAGGTAAAATAGCTAATTTATCTTTAGATTTGTTTGTATTGATTTGTTCAACATTTTATTTTGCAAGAGATGGAGATAGATGTTTTAATTTTATTAAGTCATTTGTTCCCCAAAGCAGTATTCAATTTTTTGATGAAACAATCAATGAAATTAAAAGTGTTTTGAAAAGTATATTTTATGGTCACTTCTTAACATCTTTAATTATTGGTATAATAGCTGGAGTAGGTTATTCTTTGTTAGGTTATTCTTATGGGGTATTTTTAGGAGTAATCACAGGTATTTTTCAATTGATTCCTGTTGTTGGACCATGGCCTATTTATTGGGCATTAGCTATTATGGATGCAATTGGTGGAAATTATGTAAGAGTTGTTGTAGTGCTTTTATTTGGTTTCTTTTTAAGTTTAAGCGATATGTATATAAGGCCTGCATTGTCTAGTCATTATGCTGATATTCCACCTTTGGTTTTATTAATTGGTTTTTTATCAGGACCATTAGCATATGGTATTGTTGGATTTATAGTAGGTCCTTTAATACTAGGAATTACATATGCTATTTTAATAAGCTATAAAAAGAACATAACAAATAATAGTGAGGAGGACATATAATGGAAAAAAACGTTGTTGTATTGGATATTGATTATGTAACAGTTGATGAGAACCCAGTTATACGTCTTTTTGCCAAAGAAGGGGATAATAATGTTATTTTAATTGATGAAAATTTTAAACCTTATTTATATGTTCTTCCAGTAGGTTTTCCTGAAGAATGTATAGCTGAAATTGAAGAAGAACTTCCAGAAGTGGAAATTGAAGAAACTATTAAAAAAGATTTTCAAGTTCCTAGTGATTTTTTAAAGGTTATTTTTAAACATCCTCAATCTTTAGCTAAACATAGGGATCTTCTTAAAAGTTTAGAAACTGTAGCAGAAATTAGGGAATTTGATATTCCTTTTTATAGAAGATATTTAATTGATAAGAATGTTATTCCAATGACTGAAGTAAAGGTCACTGGAGAATCTTTACTTTCATATGGAAGCTTAGATGCTGATGAGTTAGGTTTGGAAATAATTAAGTTATCTAAAACTCCTGAAATTATTCGAGAAAATGTTGTTGATTTTAGAATTTTAAGTTTTGATTTGGAAGTAAGAAATCCTCATGGAATGCCTAATTCTGAAAATGATCCAATTATTATGATTGGAATTGCTAGTAATTTTGGTGTTAAAAAAGTTATTTCTACTAAAAATAAATCCAATCCAGAAAATTCATTTGTTGAACAAGTTGGCAGTGAAAAAGAAATAATTGAAGCTTTTGTTGATACAATTAAGGAGAATAATATTGATATTATTGTAGGATATAATTCAGATAATTTTGATTTTCCATATTTGAAAGATAGGGCAAAATTATTGGGAGTTCCCCTAGATTTAGGTATGGATGATTCATCACCAAAATTCATACGTCGTGGATTTGCAAATGCAGCTTCCATTAAAGGGTTAATTCATGTTGATTTGTACCTTGTAATGAGACGTTATATGACTTTAGATAGGTATACTTTAGAAAGGGTTTATCAGGAACTATTTGGTATTGAGAAAATTGATGTTCCTGGAGAAAGAATATGGGAATTTTGGGATAATGGTGGAGAGGAATTAGATCGTTTATTTGATTATTCCTTAGATGATGTAGTAGCTACCTTGGAAATAGCTGAACAAACATTACCTCTTAACTTAGAACTTACTAAAATTGTTGGACAACCGTTATTTGATTTGAGTAGAATGGCCACGGGTCAACAAGCTGAATGGTTTTTGGTAAAAGAAGCTTATTTTGATAATGAAGTAGTTCCGAATAAACCTAGTAATGCTAATTTTGCTTCAAGACAAGCTGAGGAGGATAATGAAGGAGGATATGTAAAAGAACCTGAAGTAGGTTTACATGAAAATCTAGTACAATTTGATTTTAGAAGTCTGTATCCAAGTATTATTATTTCAAAAAACATATCTCCTGATGTGATTGAATATGGTGAAGTTGACAATCTAGAAAATTATAATGTTGCCCCAGAACATGGTTTTAAATTTAAAAAAGATCCACAAGGATTTATTCCTTCAGTTATATCTAAAATTTTAAATGAAAGATTTAAAATTAAAAAAGCCATGAAAAAAACAGATGATCCTGTTGAGAAAATAACTCTTGATGTGCAACAACAAGCAATCAAAAGATTAGCTAATACTATGTATGGAATTTATGGTTTTCCAAGATTTAGATGGTATTCTTTTGATTGTGCTAAAGCAATCACTGCATGGGGAAGACAATACATTAAAAAATCTATAAAAAAGGCAGAAGACTATGGTTTCTATGCTATTTATGCTGATACTGATGGTTTTTATGCAAAATATAAAAAAGAAGAATGAATATTTATTCTTCTAAATATTCATCAATTTCAATATTTAAATTAGAACAAATTTCTTTTAATTGTTGATATAATTTTTCGTCAATTTCCATTCCATTAGCTTCATTTTCAGCTATTCTTTTAACTTCTAAATCACCAGGAACAAAAGTATCGCCAGTATCTCTTACTTCCTGACAGAATTGTTCAGTTTGTTCTGTAAAGGTTTCTGAATCAACAAATTTGGAAGGATCAATAGCTATGTATAAATCACCTTTAGTACAGTTCTTTGTAGGGTCTGCAGTTCCAGTAACATCTTTTCCCCATGCTGCACTTACTAATGGTCCTGTTAATAATTCAATCATAAATGCAAGAGCATAACCTTTGTGAGCACCAAATGGTAAAATTGAACCTTCTAAAGCTGCATCAGGATCTGTAGTTGGGTTTCCTTCTTTATCTAATGCCCATCCTTCAGGTAATTCTAATCCTTTTCTTTTAGATTCTAATATTTTTCCACGAGCAGTAGCTGAAGTTGCCATATCTACAGCAATATAAGTATCAGAAGGAATTCCTACAGCTATTGGATTTGTTCCAAGTAAAGCTTCACTAGCTCCTAATGGTGCAATTGCAGGGTCAGTATTTGCAAGAACTATTCCAATAACTCCATCTCTAATAGCTAAATCGGAATAAAAACCAGTAACTCCAAAATGATTTGAATTGTGTACACCAACACAACCTATTCCAACATTTTTTGCCTTTTCAATAGCTAATTTCATAGCTTTATATGCAACAGCTTGTCCAAATCCGCTGTTACCATTAATTAAAGCAATTGCTGGAGTTTCTTTTTCAATTGTAATGTCATCATCTAAATTAATAGTTCCAGAATCAATACTTATAATATATTGAGGGAATCTACCTAGTCCGTGTGAAGTAAATCCTTTTAAATCAGCATCAATAGTTGCTTCAGCTACTAATTCACTGTCACCTTCACTAGCTCCTAATTTAGTTAATATTTCTTTTACAAGAGAAATTTCATTTTCTTTGGTTATTTTCATATTTTTCACTCCTTAATATTCAATTTTGCTACCTTCAAAGGTTGTCACTGTAATTTTGTCTTCGTCTATTACCTTACCGATTATTTGACAATTACAGTAGTTATTTAATGTATCAATAATTTTATCAGCTTCTTCTTCATCAGCTATAACAACAAAACCAATTCCCATGTTGAAAACTTTGTACATTTCTTTTAAAGGAACATTTTGTTCATATATTAATTTAAAAATTTCTGGAACTTCTGGAAGATTGTTAATCTCATATCCAACTCCTTTTTTAAGACGATTAAGGTTTGTAAATCCTCCTCCAGTAATATGTGCTAATCCGTTAATTTTATAATCCTTTTTAAACAATGCTACAATCGGTTCCACATAAAGTGTAGTTGGTTTTAATAATTCCTCTCCAATAGTTGTATTTCCATTTGGCATTTTGTCATTAATGGTTAATCCTGCTTCATCAAAAATAGCTTTTCTTGCTAAACTATAACCGTTACTGTGGATTCCGTTACTTTCTATTCCTATTAATACATTTCCAGGTTTTATATCTTCACCTGTAATAATTTTATCTACATCAACAAAACCGATCCCGGTTCCGGCCAAATCAAAGTTTTTTATTATTCCTGGAAGTGAGGCTGTTTCTCCTCCAATTATTGAAATTTTAGATTCTTTCGCACCTTTAACTAATCCTTCAGCAATTTCTGCCGCCATTTTTGGATTTGGTTCTTCTACTGCAAGATAATCAACTAATGCAATAGGTTCAGCCCCTACACATAGGATATCATTAACTACCATAGCTATACAATCAATGCCTATTGTGTCATATTTATCCATCATTTCGGCAATGAGTATTTTACTACCCACTCCATCTGTACTCATAGCTATTGCCTTTTCTCCTAGTTTAACTAAAGCAGCATAATGACCACTATCAGTAATAATATCTCTATATTTTAATGTAGAATTTAGTTTAGAAGCAATTTCATTAACTGTATCTGCTTCAAGATTTATATCAACACCTGATTCGGAATATGTAACCATTTATAACACCTATTGGATTTTAATATAAAAAATTTATCATTGTATATTATGTTTTAGTTAATATTTAATTGTTGGTTTCATTGAATTCTTACACTTTCTAAATTTAAAGGTGTTTTAGTTTCAATTCTATAACTTCTATGTACACTTGAAGCCAAATCAACAGTTTTATAAGGGTCTCCATGACAAGTAATTACTTTTTCAGGTTTTGGATTCAATCGTTTCACATAATCCATCAATTGACGTCTATTAGAATGTCCACTGAAACCGTTAATAGTTTTAATTTGCATTTCAACATTATAAACCTTATTTTTACCATCATCTTCAAGAGGTATTTCTTTCCACCCTTTCTGAACTCTTCTACCTAATGATCCTTCAGATTGATATCCTACAAAGATTAATGTATTATTTTCATCTTCACATAACCATTTGAAGTATTCAACAGAATTACCACCAGTTAACATTCCAGAGGTAGATAAAATTATTGCAGGGTCTTTACTTTCAACAATATCTTTTCTTTGGTCTTGACTTTGTACTTTCGAAAACATATCAGAAATAAATGGATTTCTGCCCATGTGGAATATTTGATCTCTTAAATCTTTACTTAAATATTCAGGTCTTGCAGTATGAATAGCTGTAGCTTCCCATATCATTCCATCAATATAAATTGGAACTTCATCAATCATACCATGTCTCATATATTCTTCCAATACGACCATAAGTTCTTGAGCTCTTCCCACTGCAAATACAGGTACTAAAACTTTTCCTCCTCTTTTTAAGGTTTTATAGATTGTTTTCATCATTTCTTTTTCTGCTGAATTTCTTGAAGGTTGTACATCTTCTCTTCCACCATAAGTACTTTCCATAATAACAGTTTCAGATCTTGGGAATTTAGTGGTAGCAGGTTCTAACAATCTGCTTCTTTCATATTTAAAATCACCAGTATAAACTAAGTTATGTGCTCCGTTTCCTATGTGCATATGAGACATAGCTGAGCCTAAAATATGGCCTGCATTATGAAGTGTTAATCTAATGTCGGGAGAAATGTCAGTTACTTCACCATAGTCAAGAGTTATTGTATTTTTAACAGCTTGAGAAACATGTTTTCTATTAAAGGGTAAAGGATGTCCTTCTCTGTGAGCAATATCAATATGGTCAAGTTGAAGAAGAGTCATTAAATCTCTTGTTGGAGTGGTACAATAAACTGGCCCTTCATATCCATAATGATATAAATATGGTAAAAATCCACAATGATCTAAGTGAGCATGAGAAATAATAACTGCATCTAAATCTTCTATTGAAAATTCAGGTACATTTAAATATGGAAATGCATTTTTATTATCTGTTGCAGCTACATTAACTCCACAATCTAATAAAACACGACTATTTGGTGTTTGTAAAAGCATTGAGGAACGTCCAACTTCTTTAAAACCACCCATTGAAGTAACTCTAGCCCAATCATTTGGATATTTACTTTCTTGGTGGATTTGACGACCAAGATCTTGAAGCATTTTTTTTCTATCTTTACTGTGAGTTTTTAATGTAAGTCTAACTTTAGCTATAATTTCAGAACTAAGTGGTGGTGTTCTTAAAATTTTTGGAGCCCATCCAGTATTTTTAACAATTTTTCTTGAGGTGGCTCCATATTTTCCAATAACAAGTCCTGGTTTTTTGGCAGTAATTACAACTTCTCTTGTTACAGTATCAAAATAAATATCTGTAATTTCAGCTCCATTTGGTACAATTTCATGTATTTTATCAATTGTTTCCTCTGGACCTTTTAAAACAGATTTATCAGAGCGAATAATAATTCTTTTTCTTAGGTCTTTAGCTAAAGTTCTTATCATTTCGCCATTTTCAGTTATTATTTGAGGGTTTTTAGTATAAATCACTACTTCAGGCCCCTCAAATTCTACCTTGGCAACCTGAGCATCTTTTGGTAATTTCTTTACAATTGTCTTTTTAATATCTTCTAAAATCTCTGAAGTCATATAATCCCTTCAAAAAAAGTCAGATGTGTAAAAGTAGTATTAGGATAACTTGTAAGGTTATAAAGAGTGTTGTTTTATCCATAACACTATTTACACAATTATATAAAAAAATAGTTAGTTATGAAAAAAAGTTTTATATTTTCGCGAGTATTTCATTTATCTTTTCATTGTCTAACATTTCTACGCCGTCTTTATCTACTTTAGCGACTAAATATCCATTTCCTGAATATGTATCACGTTCAGCAGCGGCTTTAATAGCTCTTAATGCTATTTCTAATCCTTCATCCACACTAAGATTCTCATGGAACCTATCTTCTAATACACCATATGCTACAATTGATCCAGATCCAGTGGATATGTAATCGTCTTTAATCATTCCACCAGCTGCATCAAGGGAATATAAACATGGTCCATTGGCATCCATTCCACCAAGTAAAGTTTGTACATATAATGGACCGGAACGTAAAATATTTGCAGTTAAAGAAGCAGCTGCTTTTATTGAGATATCTTCACTATTTCTCATTTCATATAATGCGATCTCTGCATCAATGATTTTCATTAAATTTTGCGCATCTCCAACAGAACCAGCTATGGTTGTTACGATATGATTGTTAATTTTAAATATTTTTTCTGCGACTTTGTGAGCAACTAAATTTCCCATACTTGCTCTTCTTTCGCTAGCAAATACAACACCATCTTTGCAGGTTATACCTACTGTTGTTGTACCTTCTAAAATTTTATCTTTCATTTCTACACCTCATATAAGTATTCAAAATTTTTTTATTATTTCAACTACTTCATAGGTTTTTTATAATAATTAAATAAATTATTTTTAAAATCAGAATCAATAATTAGTATAATAAACTAACTAATAGTAATATTGAATAATGTAATATATAAACCTTTCTTAGATATGGAGATAACAAATGAAATGGAAAAAGATTGGAGATGTATTAATTTTAGATAATATTGACTCAACTCAGGATTTAAATCAATTATCTGAAAAACATAAAGTTAAAACTATTATAAAAATTAATCATATTTATGGTACTAAAAGAGAACCTCAAGTTGAAGTTGTTTTTGGAAATGAAACCGAAACCATACATAAGGAAAATAAATGTTTGTTTAAACTAGATTTAGCCAAAGTAATGTGGTCAAAAGGGAATGTTAATGAACGTTTAAGAATAGCTAATTTAGTTGAAGATAATGAAACTGTCATTGATATGTTTGCAGGTATTGGATACTTTTCAATTCCTATTGGAGTTCATGCAAATCCTAAAAAGGTTTATTCAATTGAAATAAACCCAAATTCTTATTATTATCTTGAGGAAAACATTAAATTAAATAAAATTAATGCTATTGAACCGATTTTAGGTGATTGTAAGGATATAACTCCTAAATTTAAGGCTGATAGAATTTTAATGGGATATGTAAAAACCACTCATTATTATTTAAAAATAGCTGTTAATTCCTTGAATAAAAATGGGATTTTACATTATCATGAAACAGTTCCAGAAAAGTTAATAGAATCTAGACCATTACAAAGAATAAAACAGGCAGCTAATGGTCGGGATGTGGAATTATTAAATATTCAAAAGGTTAAAAAGTATTCTCCAGGGGTTTTTCATGTTGTAGCTGATGCTCAAATAGATTAATAGTGAGTTTTAATTTTTAACAATATTTTTGAAATAATGTATAGTACAGGCAATTCAATTAACGGACCTATTACAAGGGCAATTAAAATTAATTCTTGAGCAGGAAATGAATTAACCGCAATAGCTAAAGCTAAAGGTGAATTTCTTGCTAAAGTAGTCATTGTAAGACTTGCATATTCTGAATAACTAAATTTTTTTCTTTGTGAGATATATAGATCCAATGTAAAATTTCCTATAAAAAAGATTATTAATGGAATGAATATTGTAATTATTGAATTTATATTATCAAATAATATTGTTCCGTTGCTGTTAAAAATTCCAAATATAGCTATTGATAAAAATATTACTTGCAATTTTAAAAATTTATCTGCCAGTTTTTGAGGATTTTTTAGAACTTTTTTAGTTATTTGGGATAGTATAAATGGAATTACTATTATGATTATGATAGAATACCCTAGGTCTAGATAATTTAATGAGTTATTTGTTGAAAAGAAGATTATTAAATATATTGGTAAGAGTATTATTTGAAGAATTAGGTTGATTGGAAGAAGAGATAGGCTTAATTCAACATCTCCTTTAGCCATCTTTGTAAATAATAAATACCAATCAGTACAAGGAGTTAAAATTAACATAAAAAATCCAATAAAAATATCTAAATTGTTGTTAAAAAATAGGGAACCTAAAAAATAACCGAAAAGTGGAGTCCAAATAAAATTTATAATTAAACTTGTTTTTGTAAAATTAAAGTTTTTATAGCTATTTTTTAGTTTTGAAATGGGAATTTCAAGAAATAATCCATATATCATTAAAAATAAGAATATTGTTATTAAATAACTGCTGTTTTGATTTATAAAGGGGACGTTGCTTAAAAGTAGTCCAATTCCAATAGCTATTATAATTATTATAGGCTCAAGTTTTTCAATCAAATCCATAATCATAACCATATTTTTAGGTATACCTAAATATGTTTGTTTAGTTATTAATATTTTCGATTAAAAAATAAAAATAGGAATAATTAAATATTGTTAGATAAGTTAAGAACCTTTTCTAATAAATTCTCATTTAACCATTCGTCATTAAAATAATGGGGATAAATACAAAGTCTTTCTTTTAAGTCATGGCCTGCATCATTGGTTAATTTTTCAAGTTCTTCTAAACCAGGCCATGGTGAAGTTGGATTTACAAAATCAATTGAAACAGGAGAAACTCCTCCCCAATCATCAGCTCCACATAAAAGGAAAATCTGAGCAGTGTTATAGTTTAAATTAGGTGGAACTTGAATAGAAACAGGTGTATCTTCAAACACTAATTTTGCAGCTATTACTGTTCTTACCATATCTAAAAGAGTTGGTTCACTCCAATCGGACATTTCAATTTCATCGGTTGGTGTAAAGTTTTGAATAATGACTTCTTGAATATGGCCATATTTATCGTAAAGCTCACGAATAGCTAATAATGAATCTGCAATTTCTTTTTTATTTTCACCAATACCAATTAAAAGACCAGTTGTATAAGGTATTTTTAATTTTCCTGCATTAGCTATTGTTTTTAGTCTTACTTTAGGATCTTTACCTGGACTTTTTTTATGAGCTTCCAATTCCATTAAACGAGGGGATGAATTTTCAAGCATCATTCCCATTGAAGCATTCACTTCTTTAAGTCTTTTTAAAGCTTCATAGCTAAAGTTTCCACCATTTGTATGAGGAATTAAAGATGTTTCATCTAGGGTCATTTGACAAATGTCTATAATATAATCAACCATATTGTCGTAGCCAAACTGGGAGAGTCTTTTTTTAACAACATTAACACTATCTGCATCTTCTCCAAAAGCAAACATAGCTTCTTTACAGCCATATTTTTCAGCTTCTTTTAATTCATTAAGAATCTCTTCTTTACTTTTTAGTAAAATTGCTTCTTCATCTTCAGGATTTTTTTTAAAGTTACAATATCCACAATCATTTTTACAAATTTCAGTTAAAGGAATAAAAACATTTTTTGAATATGTAATTTCATCCTTTGTTGAAATTTTATTCATATAATTAACAATATCCTTTTTTTGGGAATTTAAAACAGAAACAATATCTTCACTAGAATATTTCATAGTTATTCTTCCTTATCTGAAACAGTAACCTCTACATATAATGGTGGAATTTCACTTTTATCTTCCCAAATAGCTATTACTACATTGCATGTTGGAAGTTTGAAAACTTTATATGCAACAACAAGACCCATAGATTCCAATTCTTCTTTCATTCTTGAAAAACCACTAGTATCAACAGCTGTGGTATTTTCTTCACTTGATTGGATTTGCTTATCGCCAGTTTCTAAAATTTCAGTTATCTCTTCTGAAGTAGAAGATATTTCTTCTCCTCCTATTTCTTGTCCAACTTCAGTAAGCTTTTCTTCTAATTGATCAATGGGATAGGTCTTACGGGATTTGCCTCTAACGATTAATATTTTATTGTTATCAATAGCAGGTTTAGATCCTTTAAAAGCATCAAAAAAACCCATTACTTGTCCAGCTACTTCATATAATTTTTTCATTTTATACACCTTAAATGAAGATTTAGTTTAATTCAAGTTCTTCTCTTAATTCACCCATTGTTGTAACTTTTTCAGCATAAGCATTGTGTCTATGGATACTTTCATGATTTTCCTGACGTGCGGTAATGATTGTATCGTCTGGGAAATCAGAATATTTTTTAACAATCATTTCCATCATGTTTCTAACACAATCTTCTACAAAAACAGGATTTTCATGAGCTTTTAGTACTGTGGCATTTTCATCTGGTCTTTTTAATAGTTCACATACAGGAGAACTCATGGAATCTTCTATAATTTGAATTATATCTTCTCCTTTTACTTCAAAGTTTTCAGGAACTTCTATAAGTAATGTTCCTACTCCTCTTTGATTGTGGGATGCAAAGGTAACAGTTTCTAAGACTTTTTCTGTAGTTTCAGCATCTAAAAATTCTAATAATTTATCTTTATTTGATTCTTTTACAGATTGTTGAGCACATGGACAAACAGTCATTCCAGTTACTACAGCACCTATACTTTTTCTAATCTTAATTTCACCATCATTTCTGGTTCCAACAGCTTTAGCTACAAGTTTTGCCATTTCTTGAGTATTATTTTTGGTAACTGGTGATTCTTTCATGTACATAAAATCAGTAGTCATTGAAACTTCTACTTTTTTGGCATATTCGTGTTTACTCATCATTTTTTCCACGATTTTTGCACAAATAAATTCAACTTCCATTGATTTGTCATTTGTAACACTTTCCATAACTTCACTAATAGCTTCAGGACTTCTTGACATATGAACTCCTTTTTGATCGTTAGGTAAATCAACAAATGCATCAAATGTAGGCACTAAAATGATAGGTCTCTTATCTTTTCTTTCAAGTTGTAATAATTTTTTAACTCCTGTAACGCCTACTCTAGTCAAACTTATAGGTATGTCTGGAGAGTCGTCTTGGGTGTCAGGTAAACAAACTGCCAATTAAAAAACCTCTTTATTAAATTTTTACTATATTATTTGTTTTAATTTACTTATAAGTGTTTTAGTTGTTGTGGCAAAAATTAGTTGTTTTAATAAAATTTAATATTTATAACTAATCAGTTGAAAAATAATAAAAAAATAAGTTAGAATATCATAAATTATTGAAGTTTGCTATATTCAAGAATTGCACTTTTGATTTGTTGAGGAGTATTTAAATTTAATAATTCTTTACCTGGATTAGTTTTATTTTCAATTCTAGAATATAATGGTTGTAAAAATATTTCTTCACCTTTATTTCTCTCTATTAAACCTTGATAAGCTAGATTCACTATTTCTTTAGCTAATTCATATAACTTTTTTTCGTTAATAAAGGAAGGTAAAGTATTTTTTATTAGAAATTTTCTAAGTTCTGATGGATTGTAACCGTGATGGTAGATTACAGTGTCATTGTTTAATATTTCCTGTAATTCATCTAGTTTTTCATTTAATCCTATATGAAATGCACCAACACACATAGAATCTTTAACAGGTTGAGTACAAATGCTTCTATGTTCAATGGTTCCTCTAAATGTTAAATTTAAAAATTTAAAAGGTCTTAAAAAGGAAATATCATCCAAATTAGGTACAAATTCAATTTCTTTATATTCTCCACCATCATAATATTGGCCAATTATTTTCTCTTGTTTGAAATAGTCAATGATATTTAGAGGTGTGAAATTAATATAAATTCCATTTCTCATTACACAATACATATCTAATGTTAAAAAGTAGTTTTCTAAATCTTCAACACTTTCAAAACATGTTTCATACATTCCAACATTATGAGGGTTTCTTCCATGTAAACTTTTTTCCCATAGTCTGTCTCGATTACATAATGTATCATTTGATTGATTTGGAAATACAGAATTTGAAAATAATAATGCTTTTATAGGTTCTAATTTTGTAAAAACATCAATGGTTTGTATTAAATCATCATAATTAACATCTAATTGTATTTGAGAAGCGCTTGAAAACATTCCATATTCTGGATAATCATGGAAATACATTTTAAAATCTTCATAATTCTCATAGGATTTTAAATGATTGTATAGCATTAAATATCTTTCAGTAGGAATGGGAACATTATTATTAATATTATAATGGGGATTAATTCCCATTCCTGTGAGTGTGTGATTATATTTTTTAAATTCTTTGTTAAAATATCTATAATATTTACAAAATCTTTTATTTATTTCAAATAAATCTTTTTCTTTTCCTAAAGCTAATTCAAGATTATTGTAGGAACAATCATAAGATATTACATCATGATTTTGAGTATTTTCTATTGCTTGTATGTTTCCATCATAATCTTTTTCTTTTATTCTGAAATTTGAAAAATTTTGAAGAAATTTTTCAGTTATTTCATGAACAATTTTAAAATCAACCGCTTCTTTGTTTAAGTTTAAAATTGGAAGTTCGATTTCAATTCCTATATATTTGCTTTCGTTATTTATTGTAGGTTTTATAAATTCTTCATAAATTCTATTTTTAATAGCTTTATCAGAAATCATAATTTTTCCTCAATTGCCTTTAAACTAGCTATATAGTCCTGAATGAATTTTAAATCTTCTTCAGTTTCTATATATTCATTATTATGGGATTTACCTTTTTTAACTAATTCTCCATCTTTAAATGCAAATAAAGTGTTTATTGGAAGATCTTGCCAGTTTTCATCACTTAGAGGAAGAGTTGAAAATAAAATAGTTCCATCAAGTTTTAAATAATGAAGGGAATCTAATAAATTTGAATGGATGTAAATGTATTCTCCATCGGATATCATTAAATTCACTTTATTGTTGTTGGCTGATAATTTTGTTATTAATCTGTTTAAGATGTCAAATCTTTCATCAAAACTTAATTTTCCTTTTTTATCTTCAGCTTCATCAATATTATCAATTATATATAATAATATTTTTTCAGAGTCTGTTTTCCCTATTCCTTTATCTTCATATTTATCAAGTTCTGGAAAATTGAAAATAGTGCCATTGTGGATTAATGTCCAAACTAAACCTTCATCATCAGTATCTATAAAAGGATGGCAGTTACATGAGGTTAATTGTCCTTTTGTTGCAAGTCTGATATGGGCCATAGCATTATCTACACAGATTGGATTAGCTAATTTATTTTTCAAATATTCACTATCGCTTGCTTTTATAGCTTCTTTTTCGATAATTGGTTTGTTTTTTTGAAAGTTTGCAAATCCCCATCCGTGAGGATGTTCTTCGCAATGACTATAAAATGTTTGTAGATATTCATTTATTCTATGGGGTTTGTTTGATGTAAATCCAAATATTTCGCACATATTTTCATCTCCTACTATGATGCAAAGTTTAAATGAGTGTTTATAAATCCATTTTCTTTTATTGATGAAATAAGTTGTTGTGAATAGGTTAATTGAGGATTTTTAATTTTAGCTATCATATTAGCTACTAAATTTTCATCATAATATCCAATTTCGTTACAAAGTTGGGTTAAGTTTTCAAGGTGTGTTAATCCTGCTTTTTTGAAATTAATTTTTTTATTATTTTCAATTAATTTAGTGTTTTGACAGTAAACAGCTTCAGCAACAATGTTTTCATTGTAGATAGCTTCTTCCTGCCATTTTATGTTATTTTCTTCTTCAAGAAGTAACATATATATCATGAATAGATGGAGGAATTTTAAATCATCTTTATTAATTCCGCTTTTTTCAAATGGATTTATATCTAGTGTTCTAATTTCTATGTAGTTTATTCCGTCATTTGAAAGTGAGGTTAAAGGATGTTGTAAATCGTAAGGTTTTAATCTAATCTGTGAATACAATTCTTTTGAGTGGGAAATGTAATCTTTTGAGATATACTCTCTTACATCTTTTACAAAAGAGTTAACATCTTCATAATTAGGGTAAAGCTCTACGATATTTTTATATCCAATTGTTGAGTTTCTAAGTGAACATGCATATGGATTGTAATATCCTTTGTTTTCATCATCAACAATAGCTAATTTTTTTGATTCTTCTGTAAATGTATTATGAATACCTACAGAAGCTCCAGTTAAATATATTATTAACCAACAATATCTTTGATAGTTTCTAGCTATTTTTAAATATACTTGGTTTTTAAATTCGTTATATTTAATTTCAGGATTTAATTGAGTATGTAATTCATGTAACACGTGATTATCAAATGAAAAATTGAAATGAACTCCTGATATTAATTGTTTTTTAATATCATATCTTTGAAGTAAATTATTTCTATAATTTATTAATTCTTCAGAATTTTCATTTCCTTTAAATTTAGCTATTGGTATTTTATTTGGTTCGGGAAGAATACAAGGGATTGATTGGTTCCATAGTATTTCTCTTGAATACAAATTGTTATCAACAATGTCATGTAATTTGGAAAGTATGTTATAGGTTTGATCTAATGAAGTACAACATGGGGTAATCATTTCAATTTGACTTTCAGAAAAATCATTTGTTATATATCTGTTGAAAGGATATTGATTGAATTTATTTGGATGCGGAGTCAAAGCTAACTTTCCAGTATTCGTTACTCTTAAGCCTTCTAGTTCGATACCGAATCGTCCTTTCATTAAATCATCATTAAAATGTCTTGAAATACTTTCCATATCATACATTTAAATCACTGTCAATAATTTATCTTTATCTTATTTAAAGATTTAGATATTGTAAAAATAAGAATGAATTATAAAAATAATTTTTTAACAATTTATGTAAATTTAGGTATTAACATTGAATTCATTCTTAGCTATTATATTAACACATTAAATTACACATTTTATTGTTTCCTTTATTTTTATAACTATTGTTATATTTCTTTTCATATTTATAATTTATTAATTGCTAATCAATAAAAAATAAAAGGAAAAAAATTATTCTATATTTTCAACAATATTTTTGATATCAAGTTCTGTTAAGTCTTTTAAATTATCATCTAAATGAGATTTAGCATTGTATTGTTCTGTCGCTCTTTTAGCTAATAATTCACCATTTAAATCTTTTTCTCCAAGTACGATAATTTCACTTGGATTTAAAGATTCAATTTTTCTATTGATATCATTATGAATATGCTGTATTTTTACTTCAATACCTTTAAGAGCAGCTTCAGGAATTTTAGGATTAATCTGTTTCATATCTTCAATAACAAGAGGCATATCGGCGACAATGATTTTAGAAACATCAATTCCAAGCTTTTTTAAAGATTTTTTAAAGTTATTTTTTGTAGTTATGAATAAAATGTTTGAAGTTAATTGACTAATATCTACTTCTTCAATTTCTGTTTCAATAACATTAAAATTTGAAAGCTGTTCATTAATTGCTTGTCTTGCATTGATTAAATGTGAAGTAAATTCAATAGCTTCATTTTTAGAAAGGTGGTGTTTAGGTAAACTTTGATAAATGAATTGCTCTGATTCAATAAGTGATTTAAGAGCATCTTCAAAAAGTTTTACATCAATAATTCCTTCATCAGCCTCTTTAAGTATTGTTCCTTTTGTTTTAGTTTTTGATGATTTTAAAATTAGGTCTTGAGCTTGTTTTTGTCTAACTTTATCCATAACATCACACGATTCATAAAATATTAGATGATCCCATATCTTCTTTAATTACATCAAGTACAGTTTGTGTGTAAGTTCTTTCTATAATTGGGTCTTTTAATAATTCTTTGATAAATGAATTTAATTCATCAGTATCTCTGAATTTAGCTATTAAAAATGCATCATATTCTCCAGTAACGTCGTATATTCCAACAACATTTTTGTTAAAGAATGTTTTTTCTTCCCAATTTTTAAGTTTTCCACCTTTAACTCTAACTCCGATAATTGTGGTTAAAACATATCCAAGTCTTCTATGGTCAATAACTGGTGAAAATTTCTTTATAACTCCTGCTTTCACCATTTTGTCGATACGGTTATGAACAGTACCAACGGAAACATTTAGACTGCGGGAGATTTGTCTATAAGAAGTTCTTACATCATCGTTAATTATTTTTAAAATATTAACGTCAGTATCATCCAATTTAACAATTTCATCTTTGTCTTTTACCATATTAATCACACAAATTTGCCATTATATGTAGTTCTATATAATTTTTGTTAAGCTATTTAACAAACATATATTTTTAATTATTATTATTTAAAACTATGTAAGAAATTTTAAACATTTCCTATTAAATAACAATTATTATAATATTTTACTATTTTTTAGTTATTTTGTTCGATTTTCTTTAATTTTTAATTTAAAGGAAATCTTTAAATATTATGTAATATAATTTTTACATATGTAAAATTTATTTTACATTTTTTCCTAACTTTTTTCCTATCTCTTAAAGTTAGAACTCATTATGTAAAATATTTTTTACATTTCTTGGAGGTTTTTTATGAATTCGGATCAGGAATTAATAGTTAAAACAACAAATCTTACAAAAAAGTATAATAAAACTGCAGTAGTTAATGCTGTTAATTTATCCATTCCTAGAGGTAAAATTTATGGTCTTTTAGGGAAAAATGGTGCTGGTAAAACTACAACAATGTGTATGTTGTTAAATTTGGTCAAAAAAACATCTGGAGAAATAGCTATTTTCGGGAAAAATACAGAAAAAGATTCTGAAATTATATTTCCAAAAATAGGCTCTATAATTGAAACTCCTGGTTTTTATGGTGATTTAACAGGAAAGGAAAATTTAAATTTATTTTCAAAACTATATCATGTTGATAATAATTTTATTGAACAAAGTTTAGATATGGTTTCTTTAGCAGAACAAAAAGATAAATTATTTAAAAATTATTCATTAGGTATGAAACAACGTTTAGGAATAGCTTTAGCACTTTTAAAAGAGCCTGATTTGTTAATTTTAGATGAGCCTATAAATGGTTTAGATCCTATTGGAATTCAAGAAATTAGGAATCTCTTAAGAAATCTTGCTGACCAATATAATATTACAATTTTAATTTCTAGCCATATTTTAAGTGAAATTGAACATATTGCAGATACTATTGGAATTATGGACGAAGGAGTTTTAATAGAAGAAATTTCAATGGATTCTCTTCAGGAAGTAATAGACCATTATGTTGTTTTTGAAGTTTCTAAAATTGATTTGGCTTGTGATATTCTTAATAAAATGGGTTTTTATTTAAATTCAGATTTTACAGTATCAAATAATTCAATATTTCTTTATAATAATTTTGACAAAAGATCCCAAATTAATAATCATTTTGTTAAAGCAGGGATTGAAGTAAAAACTATTAAAATGGTAAATCAAAGTTTAGAAGAATATTTTACTAATTTAATAGCTACAAGGTGATAATATGCTAACATTTTTACAAACAGAATTTCTTAAACTAAAACGTTCAAAGGTATTTTTATTAATCATTTTAGGTTCTCTAGCCCCAGCTTTAATATCTTTTTTAGTTCTATTAATTTATAACTCTTCAAATCCCACTCATTTAGATATGAATTTCTTTTTAAATGAATTAATTTTATACTCCATATTGTTGTTTAATATTGTGTTATATTCTTTATTAATAGCTTTTTTAGTTGTAAGAGAATATAATGACCATACTCTAAAATCAGTTCTAGTTTCCCCTATTTCTAGAACTAAATTCATTATATCTAAATTTGTTATGTTTGAAATATTGGTGATTTTGCTCGCTATTTTTTCATTTGTAATAGGTGTGATTTTGGCTTATATAGGTGGAGCTACTTCAATTACCTTTAAAATTATATTTGATAATTTTGTTCAATATATGATTAGTTGTACTCTTCTTTCTATAGCTATGACTCCATTTTTATTTATTAGCTTAATATTTAAAAATTCAATACCCTCAGTAATAGTGGGGGTTGCAGTAGCATTTTCAAATATGTTGTTATATGGCCAGTATTTAGCTCCTCTTTCTCCATATTGTTCTGCTCTAATTTATGGTTTACATAAAATGGGAGAATATAACTATGGAAATATTACTCCAGTTTTAATAATATTGTTAACCTTTGTTGTAGGATTGATTTTAAGTTTAATATATTTCAATAAGAAAGATGTAGCTTTATAATAATTAATGTATCTATTAATATTAGATACACTATTTTTATATATTAGTGGTTTAAATATAATTATTATGAAATTTGCAATAGCTAATAGGGTTATGTTTGTTTTAATTTTTATTTTATTAATAGCTGATATTGTTAATTTTCATAGGTTTATTTTTCCAATTAGCTATTTAATAGAAGTTATTTTACTAATGATAGTATCAATATATTTAATAATTTGTTTACTTAACTCTAATAAAGAAATTGCTAAATTTGGAGCATTATTTTCTGTTATTAATATTTTACTTTTAATTTGGGCAATGTTCAGCTAATCATTACTCAAATGTTGAATTATTTTTTTTATTTCAGCTATTGGCATTTTAGTTTTAATTCCTAGCGGATTATAATGAGTTTTTACAACATCATATCCTTGTTTTTGAATTTCTTCTATTACAAGGTCTAATTTAGGTGCGCTTATTTTTAAAACTCTACAGATAGCATGAATATCGTAAAATGTAGGTTCACTTTCAGCTTCCTTAAGGCAACTTTCAAGTAATTTTAAAAGTTCTTTTTTGGTGTTTAACTTTTTATTTTCGCTTTCAGCTATCATTTCTTTTATAAACTCTCCATCTTGAATTTTACCTAACCATAAAGGTCCAGTTTGAATTAATTTAGCACCACATTCTGGACAGACATCTAAAGTTGAAGTGGCTAAACCTTTACTTGTTTCACGATAAAGACATTCCTTACAATGGGAAATATATCCAATATTATTTAAAGATTCATCAGTTGCTTTAGATCCTTTCAAAACTTCAATATAAAGTCTCATATAATGTTCTGTACTATGTGAAAGTTTAATATCAATATATTTTTTATATTTAGCTAGTGTAAGAGCTACAAAACCTGCAAGTATTCTAATTCCATTTTCATGGCAATATTCGCTTTTATAAGGTTTGGCATTATATTTTCTAATACATGGTTCTTTATAAGTTCCACAAAGAGCTGAAGTATCGGTAGCTGTAACACATAAAAGAGAGTTTTTACGAGCTGAATAACCTGCAGAATCCAAAAAAGGAGAAGGAGTTCCAAAAGGATCAATATCGATAATATCAAATTTTCCCCTATTGTTTCTTAAAAAAATACTGGCATCATGTTGAAAAATATCAATATCCTCTAAATCATTTAATTCAATGTTAATTTTTTCAAATTCATTAGCTGTCGGGCTTATATCATTAATGCTGACTTTATTTATCCCACAAATCTCGTTTTTATAACGAACTCCTCTAATTCCACTGCCACCAAACAAATCACAAACATCTAATTGTCGATTCTCTCTTTTTTGGAAAGTTTGCAATGCTAAAATTGAAATATCTCGATTCAATTCCATTTTAGGATTATAAAAAACAGGAGCTTCAGATGAAACTTTATCAAACTCTGGAAATTGTATTTTTGTACTTCCTTCTTCAATTGTCACTAAATTATAATCATTAATATTAAATTTTTCAGTTTCATCCATAGCTATCACTCTTACTTAATTATGATTGTAATATTTTAAATATTATTAGTATGTAATATTAATATAATAATTAGTAATTATTTTTATTTTTTTATTCGGTGGTATTTATGGCAGATATTAAAGTTCCAATTGCTAAACCAATAATTGGAGAAGCAGAAATTGAAAATGTTGTTGAAGTTTTAAAATCAGGAATGATAGCTCAAGGACCAAAAGTTGCAGAATTTGAGGAAAAATTTGCAAATTGGGTTGGAGCTAAATATGGAATAGCTACTAACTCAGGAACTGCAGCTTTACATGTTGCATTACTTGCATGTGGTATCGGACCAGGAGATGAAGTGATTACAACTCCTTTTACATTTATAGCTAGTGGAAATGCAATTGTTTATACAGGAGCAACACCAGTTTTTGCAGATATTGATTTAGACACTTATGATATTGATCCTTTAACTATTGAAGATTTAATAACAGATAAAACTAAAGCTATTTTACCTGTACAACTTTATGGACAATCTGCAGATATGGATAAAATAAGAGAAATAGCTAAAAAACACGATTTAATGGTTATTGAAGATGCTGCTCAAGCTCATGGAGCAGAATACAAAGATGAAAAAGTTGGAAGTATGGGGGATATGGCTTGTTTTAGTTTTTATCCTACTAAGAACATGACCACAAGTGAAGGTGGAATGATTACTACAAATAATAAAGAACTAGCTGATAGAGCAAAAATGTTTAGAGATCATGGTTCAAATGTTAAATATACTCATGATGAAATCGGGTATAATTTTAGAATGACTGATATTGGAGCAGCTATTGGACTTGCACAACTAGATGTAATTGATGATTTTAATGATAAAAGAATTGAAAATGCTGAATATTTAAATGAAGGATTAAAAGATGTTGATGGAGTTATTACTCCTTATTCACCTGAAGAGCGAAAACATGTTTATCATCAATACACAATTCGTGTTGATAAAGGAGATAGAGATGAATGGGTAGAAATACTTAATGAAAAAGGAATTGGAACAGGAATTCATTATCCAATCCCATTATATAATCAACCTATTTATGAGAAATTAGGCTTTGAAGGAAATTCTCCAGTAGCTGAAAAAGCAGCTGATAGTGTTATTTCCTTACCAGTTCATCCATCTTTAACTAAGAAAGATTTAGATTTAGTTATCGAAGCTGTTAAAGAAGCTTCTGATAGAATCAACTAATCTTTTTCCCTATTTTTTTAATTAATTCAATATACTTATTATCACCACACACTAATTATAGAAAATTTTCATTGATAATATTAAGAATAATATAACTTTTTGAAAAATTGTCTTAAGAGTGTAGATAAATTTTTTGTTCTATTAAATACAAACTAAATTAATAAGAGGTGATATTTTAAAGAATTTAATATTTAAGTCAAAAGTATTTGGATTAAAAAACATTAACTCTGGAGGTAAAATAAATGAGAGAACATGAAAGTAAATATACTAGTTCAGCTATTGCAAAAGGAACTTCAATTATTGTAACCATACCCCAAGATATATGTAAAATATTTGGAATAAAAAAGAAAGATAAATTAGGATGGGATGTGGACATAGATAAAAAAGAGTTAATTTTAAAAAAAATCGAGGATTAACTTTTATTTTAAGAAGTTTCAAAGTTTAAATAAAATTTACAAGTTATTTTAAAATAAGAAATTACTGCAACATTATTGTAGCAATTATTATATAAATTAAATTTAATTTTTTACATTTTTTTATTATTATCCTTTGATATCAAGTATAATACCAAAGATTTATTTAATATTTCTTACTATTTTTATGTGGTAATAACACACTAGGTGGTGTAGATATATGATGAGTGAGAAAAAATCTTTAAAAAACATGGCTAAAGAAGATACATATTTGGATAATACATTTGCAACTAGATTTTTCCAGGAAAATATTCCTAAATATTCCTTACCTGATGGAAGTATGCCTTCACAAGCTGCATATGAAATTATTCATCAAGAATTAGATTTAGATGGAAATCCTGCTTTAAATTTAGCAAGTTTTGTAACTACATGGATGGAAGAAGATGCAAATAAATTAATCGATGAAAATTTAGGTAAAAACTTCATTGATATTGATGAATATCCAGAAACTTTCCAAATTCAAGAAAAATGTGTTAATATTTTAGCTCGTTTATTTAATTCACCAGAAGATGCTGATTCTATTGGAACAGCTACAATTGGTTCATCTGAAGCTGTAATGTTAGGTCTTTTAGCTCATAAATGGACTTGGAAAGAAAGAAGAGAAAAAGAAGGCAAACCAACTGACAAACCAAATATTGTTATGGGTGCAGATGTTCATACAGTTTGGGAAAAATTTGCTCTTTACTTTGATGTTGAGTTAAGATTAATTCCATTAGAATTAGATGATTATACAGTAAGTGCTAAAAAAATAGCTGAAAATATTGATGAAAATACAATTTGTGTAGGTGCTGTAATTGGTACTACCTACACTGGTCAAATGGATCCGATCAAAGAAATCAACGATGAACTTTTAAAAATCAAAAAAGAAAAAGGTTGGGATATTCCAATTCATGTTGATGCAGCTAGTGGTGGTTTTATAGCTCCATTTATTTATCCAGATTTAGAATGGGATTTCAGATTAGAACAAGTAAAATCAATAAATGTATCTGGACATAAATATGGATTAGTTTATCCAGGAATTGGTTGGCTTGTAATGAAAGAGAAAAAAGATTTACCTGAGAAATTAGTATTTAATATTAATTATCTTGGTGGAGAAATGCCAAATTATTCTTTGAACTTTTCAAAAGGTAGCTATTCAATTATTGCACAATATTATAATTTCTTAAGATTAGGTAGAGTTGGTTATACAAATATCATGGAAAATATTATGAAAAATGCAAAATATCTAGCTGATTCTCTTGTAGCTACTGGAAAATTCGAATTAATCGATAAAAACTTACAATTCCCAATTATAACTCTTAAATTAACTGATGAAAAATTCAGTGTTTATCAGCTATCTGATTTACTTAGATCTAAAGGTTGGATTGTACCTGCATACACCCTACCTCCAAATGCTGAAAATATTGAAGTTTTAAGAATTGTAGTTAAAGAAAACTTTGGTAGAAGTATGGTTAATGACTTTTTAAAAGATGTTGAAACAGCTATTAAAGAATTAGATAATTCAAACATTAAAAGAGATGATAATCCAAGGGATCATTCTCTTTTATATTAATAGAGTTCCAATTGGAACTCTATTTTAACATTTTTTCCACAGTATCTATTTTTGCTTCTAAAGTTCGATTTTCCAAATCCCGTCTATCATCAATTTTAACAACACTATAAACTCTTCCGATTCCTTTTTCAAAAACAGCTTCTTGTGCTTTTGCTATTGCACTATAAAGTTCTTCTAAATTTTCTGCCTCAATTTGAGTTCCCATTCCTGTTAATTGGTAATTAAGACCTGAATTTTTAATAGCTTGAACAGCAGCCGTTACGTATTCTTTACATTCTGTATTTTCGCCTCCAACAGGCAATATTGCAAAATCAGCAGTTATCATAAATATTAATATATAATTTATAATAAATTAAATATGATGGTAGCTATTGATAAGGAAGAGTTTAATAAAAATATTTTTACAAGAATTAATAATTTAATAGCTGATTATAATTTAATAGAGAAAAATGATGTTATAGCTATTGCACTTTCTGGAGGAAAGGATAGTGTTTTAACATTACATGCTCTTAAAAATTATCAAGAAATCCTAGATTTTGATTTAATAGCTATTTCAGTTGATGAAGGAATTAAAGGATATAGAAATCATGGAATCGAATCAGCTATTAGTAATTCAAAAAAATTAGACGTTGAATTGATTCAGAAATCATTTAGGAAATCTTTTGATTTTAATTTAGATGATGTTTATAGTGATTTTAAAAGTGCCTGTATCCCCTGCGGGGTTTTTAGAAGAAATATTTTAAATAGAACAGCTTCAGAAATTGGGGCTGATAAAATAGCTACTGGCCATAATTTAGATGATGAAATTCAATCTTTTTTAATGAGTTTTGCCAGAGGAGACACCATTAAGTTTTCTAAATTTGGGCCTAAACTTGATGTTATTCATCCAAAACTAATTCCAAGGATAAAACCGTTATGGAATACTCCAGAAAAAGAAGTGGGAACTTGGGCTGTTTTAAATGATATTGATATTCATTTAGCTGAGTGTCCTTATTCAAATCTTTCTTTAAGAGCTAAAATTAAAGAATTTTTAAATGTACATGAAGATAAATATCCTGGAATAAAAACTAATGTAATGGAATCTTTTAAAAAGATTTTAGATTTTGATAATAGTTTTAATGTTAATTTAGGGGAATGTGAAATTTGTGGCCAACCAACTTCCTCTCAAATCTGTAAAGCTTGTGAGATGCATAAATTAATTAAAAATTAAATAGTTTTATTAATATAAAACATAATTGGAGTGAAAATATTATTTTTGATGATTTATGGAAATTATATGAAAAAGAACAGCCATCTAAAAATGAATTATTGGCTATTTTAAAAGAATATGGGAAAAATATTTCAGTATATGATTTAATGTTATTATCAAGTTCTTTACATAGTGGCATGAAATATGTGCAGGAACAATATCAGGATTTATTTGTAGAACCCTATATAAAATCATTTATTTTAGAGATGAATAATTTATCAAATTATAAGGGGGAAGTAGAGGGATATTTGAATAAAGAACTTTTCAGAAGTTGTTTAGAGAATTTAGAGTATACTTTTAATAAAAGAAATAAAAATGGTGAGAAATATAACTCAACATTGATTATTATATTATGCTCACTTTATATAACAGCTATTAAAGAGGAACCTTTACATCCAGCAGGTAGTGTATTTCCAGGAAGATTAAAAGTTTATGAAGAAGATGCTGTATTTTACTGTCCAGTTAAAGATGCTCAAAAAGATAATCCTAATACACTTTGCACATTTTGTATAGCAAAACAAACTCCTAACATTAAATAAAATCAATTTCTCATTATTGCAAAGATCATATAAAGAATAAATATAATTATTAATACAAGTCCTTCTTTTTTATCAAATTTACTGTGAGTTTTAGCAAAGATATAACATAAAACTGTTACAAAGACCATTAAACATAAATCTATTAATATGGAAGGTTCTACTACAATAGGACTTATTACACTACTTAAACCAAGTACGAATAATATATTAAAAATATTACTTCCAATCACATTTCCAATAACTAATTGATTTTCATCTCGTTTTAAAGCAGTTAATGAAGTTACAAGTTCAGGTAATGAGGTTCCCATAGCTACAATTGTAAGACCTACTAATGTTTCACTCATTCCAAAAGCCATTGCAATAGCTGAAGCACAATCTACTACTAATTGTCCTCCTAAAACAATTCCAATTAAACCTATTATAATATAAATAATACTTCTGGACAATCCTAATTTTGGTTTTTCAACATATTGTGACTCCTTAGATTTACGAGCAGTGTAAACTAAATATGCTAAGTATATTATTAATAAAATTAAAAGAATTATGGCTTCAACTCTTAAAATATTCCATCCAATTAGTATAAAAAGTACAATAGCTATTGTAGATATTATTAAAAAAGGAAAATCGCTTTTAAGAATGTTTTCTCCAATTTTAAGTTCTTTTAAGAGTGCACAGCATCCAATGATTAAAAGTAAATTGAAGATATTACTTCCAATAACATTACTTACAGCTATTGCATTACTTCCATTAAAAGAAGCTGTAATTGAAACTGCAGCTTCAGGAGCACTGGTTCCCATAGCTACAATAGTTAAACCTACAATAATAGTAGGTATTTTTAAAAGAGCAGCTATACTGCTTGAACCCTCTACAAAAAGGTCTGCTCCTTTTATAAGAAAAATAAAACCTACTATGAGTAAAATTATTTGGATTATTAAATCAATCATTCTTCATCTTCCTCTTCGGAAGTTTCTTGTGTTTCAATTTCACTTACAAGAATTTTATCAATTTGGTGTCCATCCATATCGATAATTTCAAAGCAGAATTGTTCTAATTCAAATTCTTCTCCTTCCTCAGGTATTCTTCCACATTGGCTTAAAATAAATCCAGCAACGGTAGAATAATTGTCTTCTTTTTCATCAGGAAATTCATCTTCATATTCAAACAGTTCTTTAAATCTATCAATTTGGTATCTTCCATCAATAATCCATTTTCCATCTTTTCGTTTAATAGCTGTAGGGTCATCATCCTCGTCAATTCCGGGAATATCTCCAACAATTCCTTCAAGAAGATCGTTAAGAGTAATCAATCCTACTAAACTTCCATATTCATCTACAACTAATGACATATGGACATATTCTTGGTTTTCTTTAAATTGTTTTAATAAATCAAGTGATTCAAGATTTTCTGGAACAACTAAAGGGTCTCTTACTATCTGCTCAATATCAGCTTCTTCTCCTTTAAAAAGTTCTCGAAGAATATCTTTAGCTTGAACTACTCCAATAAAATCATCTAATTCTCCAGTAGCTACTGGGAAAATAGACCGTTTACTTTCAATAATTTTAGCCTTATTTTCTTCATCGCTGTCTTCTAGATCAATCCATACAATTTCACTTCTAGGAGTCATTATCATGTCAACTTTTTGATCATCAAGTTTGAATACCCTTTTAATAATGTCTTTTTCTTCTTGTTCAATGTTTCCTTCAGCTATACCTTCTTCAATCATCATTTCAATTTCTTCTTCAGTAACTGCATTGTCTACATTACTTTTAATTCCAAGCATTTTGATAAATGCATCTGATGATTTTGAAAGAAAAATTGCAAATGGTTTACAAATTTTAGTCAATATCATCATACTTCTAGCTACTTTAAGAGAAACTCTTTCAGGAGCATTTAATCCGATTCTTTTAGGTGCTAATTCTCCAATGATTAATGAGAAATATGTTGTAACTATTACTACTATTAATAAACTTATAATTCCGATGTAGGGGATAGATGGACCAATAAGATTTGCTAAAGGTTCAGCTAAAGTTGCTCCACCAAATGCACCAGTTAATATCCCGATAAGGGTAATTCCAATTTGAATTGTAGATAAAAATTCATTAGAATCATCAAGTAATTCTAAAACGATTTTAGCTTGTTTATTGCCATCGTTCATTAATTTTTGAAGTTTTCCCTTTCTACATGATACAATCGCTAATTCTGCCATGGAAAGGTAACCATTAAAAATAATTAATACAATTATTAAAATTATATAAAATATCGTCTCGTACATTTCTTATCCTGACCTTTTTTAAAAACATTTTCATAATTCACTAGCTAATTTAAAATCGGTATTTCCGTATATTTCATCTTGCATATCTTGGACTGTTTTGGAAGCTTCCTCTCGTGTTTCTACTTTTTTAAAAATTCTACGTGATTTAACTTTTATTGTTTTACCACATACGCATTTACGAGTAGCTACTCCTTCTTTTGCATATAAAACACGACCACAGTCACATCTAAATATTGAATACATTTTGATAACACCGTAAATTATGTTTTCCTATATATAATATTAATTTGACCTATAAAAACCTTTTATTTTATCCACCAAACATTTTCATAAATAATGGGAAAAAGACTTGAGAAGGTAAAATCACTAATGTAGCTATACTAACTCCAAGATTAGTTCCAATTACAACTAACAATATTCTAAAAATATTATTATGCCATAAGTCTTTAAGATGTTCTATTTTTGTAAGCCCTTTAATGTCTCTTTGTCTGACTTTTCTAAGTTTGGCTTCTGTGAGACCAGAAAACCATCCTGCAGCAAGAAGAGGATGAATAATAGTAAGTGGTGCTACAACTCCTCCAACAATAGCTGAAACTGGTTTAGATCCTGATAAAATTGAACCTAGAAACCCCATAATCATACTTATTATGATAAAATCAATAAGATCAGATCCAATGTTTATCCCATTAACAAAAGCCAGAAAAAATATCACAACAAAAAGTATGGGGATTAATGCTAAAATAATTTTAGTCCATGGAATTTTTTTGTTTTTTTTTTCTAAGCTATTAAGTTCAGATAATGGAGGAATTGATTCTGGATTGTCCAAGTGTTTGTTTATTCCAGGTTTATGTCCAGCTCCAACAACAGCAACTACTTTATCATATGGTAATTTTAGGATATTTCCAGCAAGATAAGCATCTCTCTCTTTTACAAGAACTTCATAAGCTCCTGGTGAAACTTCCTTAAAATATTCCATAATTTCATCAAGATTTTCTGGATTTTTAAGCTCTTCAATATCTACTTCCTCTTCTAAATCATCTGAAGAGAACATAGAAGTTAGAGATTCCAAAAGAAATTTGGCTTTTTCTTTAAAAGTCATTTCATTAAGTGCCCTTTGGAGTGTGGTGTTTATATCTCTATCAATTAAAGCTATTGGAATTTCAAGTTCATCAGCTGCTTCAATAGCTCCAATCATCTCAGATCCTGGTTTAACATCAACTTCTTCTCCAATTTTTGATTGAAAATAGCCGAGTAGTGTACTTGCTAAAAATAATCCAACTTTATTTTCTTTAATGATATTGGTTACTGAAATTGTGTCGTCTTCTTCAATACCCATCATTTCATTTTTAAGACGAGTATATCTTCCTTTATCAAGTTCAATAGCTACTACATCAGGATTTTGCTCATAAATTGCTTCTTTAACTTCTTTAACACTTTCATCAGATACATGAGCTGTACCTATTATTGTTAATTCTTCTCTAATCATTAAAAAAACACTTCATAAAAAGTTTTATCAGTTTAATATATTTTGTATCATTTTGTAATATAAACTTTACCAATGGTTACTTTATTCATGTCTTAGAAAAAAGATTTAAATATTTTGTTTCATATTTTACTAATCTTTTCATTTGTTTTTAAATGCATAACTCTTAAATTATTTTTATTTCTTTAATTTATTTATTTTACTATTATTTTAACTAAAGAAGGAATGGGTATTTTTAATAGAAACAATTAATAAAGTAATTATAGGTGATTTAGTTAAATGGATTCTAAAAAATTACTCATTTTTTGTATTATTATAGTAATATGTGTTGGAGCCATTTCTGCATATGTTATAACTGAAAATAATACAATAAAAAAATTAAACAGTTATTCTAAAGCTAACAACACTACAGATAAAGTTAATGTAGCATCTGACTCTTCTTCATCAAGTTCAAGTAGTGATTATTCTAGTTCCTCACAGTCTTCAAGTTCTTCTAATTATGATTCAGATTATGATCCAGAGAGGGATGATTCTCACCAATATGCAACTAAGGAAAATCCTGTAACAGTCCAACAATCAGATGGGGAGTATGTGTATTATGGTCCAGGTCATTATGACTATTATGCTGGAGGTACACATATGAGTGGAGAATATTACCAATATAAAAAGTATCATGGTTAAGATTAATCTATTAATTTTAACCTTTCATTTTTATAAATAGCTACATTATCTGTGATATTTTTTAAAACACAACATTCAACATCTTCAAAATTTCCAATTTTTTTTAATTTTCTTCCAGATTCACATTGATAAATTCCTTTTTTTAAAGCATCTCCATCTCTACTGGCTAAAATAGCTGCTTTTGCAAAATCTGTAAGTTCACAGTTAGTATATTTATTAATCCAATATAATATTTCTCCACTTACAAGAAAATCTTCCAGTGCAAAATTTCCTTTAAAACCAGCCATTACAACGTCAATTTCATTTTCAGCTATTTCAATAGCTTTTTTAGCCACAGCATTAGCATTTAATAGACTCCCAATCAAAACTGTAGAATCCATATCTTTTAAAATTCTTGTTCCATTACTTGTTGTTAAAATTAAAGTTTTTGATTTATTTTTAGGGATTTTAAAATTTTCCACTTCTTTAGGAGAATTTCCAACATCAAAACCTTTAACCTTTATCCCACTTCTCTCACCAGCTACTATGGAATTATATTTTTCAGATAATTCGATGGCCTCTTCAGGGGTAAAACAAGGGATTATTTCATCAAAGTTATTTAAAGCTAAAGTTATGGTGGTACTTGCTCTTAAAGCATCAACCATTATTGAAACATCGTTAGTGTTAGTTTTTTCAAAGGACAATGAAACTTTCATAGTAACTAATATTATTATTGGAATTATATATAATTACATGAAAATTGTAACTACTCCTATGTGTGAGGATATTGTTATATATGCTGGAATAGAGGATTATGTTATAAATAAATTTCCAAAAAAGGGAGATGGGGATTTAGCTATTTTATTATCAGAAAGTGAAACAGAATTAAATTCAGTTAAAATCAAGTTAAATACCTTTAAACAAATTAAGCAATCAATTGAAAAAATATCTAAATATGGTAAAAGGCCAGATATAGGTGCAATATTTGATGATTATCCATTAGCTATTAAATATTTAGAAGATATTCCAGAAAATTCAACTAAATTAAAGGTATATTCTAATTTTTTAACAGATATTGCCATGGATATGGGATTTAAAATTGTAGATAATAATCCAGATTTTATAATAGCTCCAGATTATTTGGCAAATGAAATAGAGGGAGATGTAATAAGTATTCCTTCTCATGGAAATGTACCTTTGAATCCTCTAGAAAAAGCATCTATAAGATATGAAATTCTCGAAGATTATATTAATAATAAATAATATAATTATTTTTAATTTATTGAGGTTAAACAATGTATGAAACATTAACTTTTACTGGTGGAGTTCATAAAAGTGAAGAAATTAAGGAACTAATTGAAGATTTAGGTGGTTTCATTCTTCAAGAAAATGTATTACAAATGGATTTAATACTTAATATGGCTGTTCCTATTGAAGATGTAGATAAGATTAAAGAAAAATCTAAGGAATTATTAGCTAAACTTTCAATAGCTCCTATGGCAGGTTGTGAAATAGCTATTGTTTCCCCTACTTTAGCAAGACATCATTTACCTCATGCTGCTTGTGATATTTCAGAATATTTAAGGGAATATGGTGCTAAAGATAATATGATAGGTCTTGCTCGAGGTGATGGAAAAGGAACTGCAGGTATTACTGAAGAGGAAAAAAAATTAATTGAGGAGCATGACATCGCAGTTTTTGCTTTAGGTAGTTTTAAAGATTGTATTATTGACAAGGCTTTCCTTTATGATGATATTGATATTCCAGTTATTGTTACTGGAGCACCTGATATTCCTTTAGAAGAACTTCCTGGTGCTGATGCATATGTAGGTGGACTTGGAAGGATTCCAAGAAGACTTAGAAGAGGGGATGACATTCATGCATTAGATAACCTTGTAAACACTATTGAAGAGATGCTTAACAATAAGAAAAAGGAAATGATACATGATCCTCCACTTGTGCCATCTATCGTGGTTAAAAATGCCATTGAAAACCAAGTTCCAGCTATTAAGGAAGTCATTTCTCCCCTTCCAGTTACAGGACAGTTAGATGGTGTTCGTGTTAAGTTGGATTATGACAAATATCATGAAGATATTGAAAATGTTGTAATTGATAATAAAAAATTATCTGAATTAGCAGAAATTAAACGTTCAGCTATGTATAACTATATTCTTGTTAAAATTTTCTCAGAAAGTTCTTTAATTGAAGAGGATTTAATTAATGATTCTTTAGTTCCTTGATTTTTATGGATTATTTAAAAAGAAGGTTTATAAGTAATGGTGTGGTAGTCAGTATCATCCTTACTTTATTTTACTATTTTTTAATGGAATACACAAGTTATTATTTTTTCAAGCTTCCAGCTTTTCCAATAGCTATTATATTAGGTTTTATTAATTTTATTTCTGTAGCATTGGAATTTAAACATTCTAATCCAATTACCAGATTCTTGATGCAATTCTCAGAAATTGTTAAATGGGGATTTTTAATGTTTGCATTTTTAGCTGTTGCAATATGGATTATAGATAGTTTTATTTATCCAATCCCACTTTTATATAGAAGATTATCCTTACTTCTCATAGTCATACTTTTTATTTATGGATATTACAATGCACATAAATTAACAATAACAGAACACACTTTATATATAAAAGACTTACCTGAAGAAATTGACCTAATTCACCTATCTGATATACATGTAGGTTCAGTAAGAAGGGGCAATTTGCTTAAAAAATTAGTTGATAAAATCAACGAGCAGGATGTTGATTTAGTGATAATATCTGGTGACTTGGCAGATGGAACATCTGAAATTCATGAAAATGATTTTGCAGATTTTAAAAATTGTAAAGTTCCAGTAATATTTACTCCCGGAAACCATGATTATTATTTGGATGTTGAAAAAATAATTAAAGCAGCTAAAAAAGCAGATATGATTGTGTTGGATAATGACCAAACAGAATTTAAAGGATTAAATATTTATGGAATATCTTATGACATGTTTGGGGAAAATTCAATTATTTTGAATATTGATAAGGATAACACTAACCTTATTATTTATCATGTGCCTCAACAATGGGATAAATTTCAGGAATTAGGATTCGACATTCAGCTTTCCGGCCATACTCATGGAGGACAATTTCACCCTGGAACATTCTTTGTAAAATTAGTATTCCCTTATTTAAGGGGATTGTATGAAAAAAATGGAAATTATATGAATGTAAGTGATGGAATAGGTACAATGGGTCCTCCAATAAGGTGGGGAACAAAAAGTGAAGTTGGAATATTAAAATTAAGAAAAAAATAGCTATTAAAGTCTTCTCATTCCAAAGAAGTTAACAGCGTCTACTAAATCATTAAAACTTTCCAATTCTCTTTCAATTACATTTTCATCAATCATATCAAAACTAAGCTCTCCATCAACACTTAAAGTATCAGGACCATAACCTACAATTCGTTCTACTCCATCGGCACTTAATATCCTTTCAGCATCAAGTAAATGTACAAAGGCACGTCCAGGTAAAATAACAGATTCCTTAACTTCATCTAGATTTAAATCTTCAAGATCCTCTTTAGTAATTAGACATGCTATTTCTTTATTGACTCCTATAACATTTACATCCTCAGCTTCAATTTTATTGAAAATCTTTTCAATGTATGGAGCAGCTATTTTTGAAGTAATAATTGTAGCTTCGCCAGTAACAGGTTTTATAAATTGTAAAAATACTTCATTTTCATCTTTAGCTATTGCAAAAGGACCACCAGTTGTAGGATCACAAATTGGAGTTCCGCTTACTCTAAAATTATATTCTTTATCAATAGATTTAACTAGTTCACCAAATTCTTCAACTGGTTGTGATTCAAAATCTTTTAAAATAGGTTCATTTCTCAAGATTAATCCTTCATTAAATGTGTTTGCAAATCTCATTAAAATGATTCCCTTAGCACCCCATTCTTCTAAAGAATTACAAGTTTCTCTTAAGATATCACCATCATTAACTCCTGGAACAATAACGGATGCAGCTGTAAGATCAATATTTTCTGCAAAAATTTTACAAGCTTTAAGAGATTCTTCTGGATTAGGATCTTTAACCCATTCCTTTCTTAATTCAGGTTTATCAGAAAATATGGTGAAAGTAACTTCATCTACCCCATTATTAATTAATCTATTAGCTATTGAACTATCGGTTATTCCTTTTCCTGAGGTATAACCAAGATGGGAATTCAAAGAAAACTGATTTAAACTAGCTGTTAAATCTTCAAGATAAGGATAACAACTAATATCTCCACCGCCACTAATATTTGCTTTAATTTCTCCTCTTAAAGGTTGCATCATTAGAGTGTTTTGGACATTTGTAATAACTTCAAAGGGATTTTTAAACTCACTTCCAGCTTCTCTGAGACCTTCACCACATCTTTCACAACCAATTTTATTTGGAAGGCAGTTAGAACATCCTAATGGTTCAATTTCTTTGACTTTTTTAAAATAACAGTATTTACAAAAACCATTACAATCTTTTCCAGGAATTCCACCAACATCAGCTACAATCTGCATAAAAAGTATTTTGTATATTATAATTAAATAATGTTATTATTATAAATTAAAATTTAATTATTACACTAAATAAAACATGTTTATATTAAAAATTTTTATTTATTTATCATTTTCTAATATCAAATTTATTAATTTGTTCAATATTTTTTTATTTTTTTAAAAATTGTTATTTTTAGCTATTATTACATTCTCAATTGTCTTTTTTTAGATATTATAATAGCTATTTCCTAGATTTTGGTTAAACTAAATGGTTGTCAGATTTATAATTTATCCTATAAATTTGTTTTATAAGATTAAATAAGAATAAAATTTAGCTATTTTTTCTAAGTATTACTCAAATAATCTTTTTTCTTACTATTTAGCCTTCAAATTAATTATTTATAAATGTTTCTAAAAAATTCTATGGGTAATATTTATATTATATAGTGTTTAAAATAAAATTTGTATACCATATGGCTGGCTATTGCAAAAACTTGCTTTGTAGCTTACTCAATATGAATGGAAAAAATTCTGTTCATTGAGAGTGGTATATTATTAAACTCTATTTAATTAGGAGGGAAAAAATGGCAAAGTTTGATGATAAAGTCGATTTATACGACGATAGAGGCTCATTAGTTGCATCTGATGTACCAATAGAAGCAATCAGTCCATTAAGAAACCCTGCAATTAAAAGCATCGTTCAAGGTGTAAAAAGAACTGTTGCAGTAAACTTAGAAGGACTCGAAAAATCTATTAAAACCGGTGCAGTCGGTGGAGATAAATCCAAAATATTAGGAAGAGAATTAGATCTTGATATTGTAGGAAATGCAGATGCAATTGCAGAAGAAATGAAAAAAATGATACAAGTTTCTGAAGATGATGATACTAAAGTAGAACCACTTTCAGGTGGTAAAAGATTATTAGTACAAATTCCATCAGTCAGAATTGATGTTGCTGCTGAATATTCTGTTGCTCCATTATCTACCGCTACTACTTTAATCCAATCTATTATTGATGTATGTGATGTAGATATTTATGATGCAAACTTCCTTAAAGCTGCTGTTCTTGGAAGATACCCACAATCTGTGGATTACAAAGGTTCTAACATTGCAACTATGTTAGACATTCCACAAAAACTCGAAGGTGCAGGTTATGCTTTAAGAGGTGTTAAAGCAAACGACTTCGCTGCTGCTACTTTAAAAAATACTTTCCAAGCAACCGCATTAGCTTCTATTTTCGAACAAGCTGCTATGTTTGAAATGGGTGATGCTTTAGGTGCATATGAAAGATTACATTTATTAGGTTTAGCTTATCAAGGAATGAACGCTGACAACATGGTTTTAGATTTAGTAAAAGACAATGCTAGTGAAGGTACTGTAGGTAGTGTTGTACAAGATACTATTGCTAGAGCTGAAAAAGATGGCGTAATTGCTCCTCAAAAAGACTTAACTGGATTCTCAATTTACAACACTGATGATGCAGCTTTATGGAACGCATATTCTGCTGCTGGTGCTGTTGCAGCAACTATGGTTAACGTCGGTGCTGCTCGTGCTGCTCAAGGTATTCCATCCACTTTATTATACTTCAATGATAACATTGAATTCGCAACTGGTTTACCAAGCTTAGATTACGGTAGAGCAGAAGGTGTAGCTGTAGGATTCTCATTCTTTAGTCACTCCATTTATGGTGGAGGAGGTCCAGGTCTCTTCAACGGTAACCACGTTGTAACAAGACACAGTAAAGGATTCTGTATCCCTTGTGTAGCTGCTGCTATGTCTTTAGATGCAGGAACACAACTCTTTTCACCAGAAGCAACTTCTGGTTTAATTAAAGAAGTATACAGTCAAATTGATGAATTTAGAGAACCTCTCAAATATGTTGCTTTAGCAGCTGATGAAATTAAAGGTGACATCTAATTAATTTAAATAAAATCTAATTTAGAAGGTAAAAACAATGGATATTGAGATATTTCCGAATAGGGTTCTTGGAAGTGATACAACTGAAAAGTTGTTAAATGAAATTGAAGCTCTTGAAGATGTCAGGAGAACTGTAATTCATGGACCAAGATTTCCTAAAACTGAAGAATCATTACCTCCACAATATAGAGAACGTCGAGTAATTAATATTAATGGGGAAGATGTAGTGCTTCAAGTTAAAACAGGCAGAATATTCGTAGAATTAACCATGGAATCTACAATTGATGCGATAGAGGAAATTTGCAAGAAATATATACCATTTGGATTTGCTATTAATCAAGATAAATCAAATTATATCCGAAAAGAAAGAACTGTTTCTGATAGAATTAAATATGGCGATGCAGATTTACCCGATGAATTAATAGGAATGACTGATCAATATTCAAGTTTCGAAGATCATGTAAATATCATTAGAAAAGATGACCTTGATTAATATGATAGGACGATGTACACACGTAGTAGATTGTAGGGAAACAAGTGGAATGGGTAAAGGAGGAAGTCTCGCCCAAAGAGGCACATTTGCCGAATGTGGTGAAGATGTTCTTGCTGTAGCTATGTCCCCTGGACGTAGACATATTACCAAACCTGTTTGTGAAATTACTTTTGGCTTACGTGAAGCTAATCTTTTAACTAGTACTATGGTTTTAAATGCAGGTGCTGGGGTTCCACATGATGCTCCTGCTTCTGGAGGTACCTTATTTGGCCTCACATATAAAGAAGTTGAACAAATGAATAAATTTAAATTGCTTGTTATTCATTTGGGAGGAGTTAAAAATCACATAATCTACAAAGCAAGATTAATTTTAAGAAATGTTAATAAACATTGTATTATTATTTGTGAATCACCAGTAGATTGCGAAGATTTTGCTAAAATAGGTGTTAAAACATCTAAAGTAATGCCTACTCAGGAAAATATTAAAACTGAAGGTACTATTGATGATATTGTTACAGGTGTTATTCGTGGAGAAACCGTTTCACAAGAAAAATTAGATGAAATTATTAGAAAAGTTAAATTAGCATTAGGAGATGCATAATTATGGTACAACTTTATCCAGGTACTTCTCAGGTTGCTCAAAATAGAAGAAACTTTACTGATCCAGATTATGAATTAGAAAAGTTAAGAGAAATTTCTGATGAAGACGTAGTAAAAATATTAGGTCACAGAGCTCCAGGTGAAGAATATAAAAGTGTTCACCCACCATTAGATGAAATGGATGAGCCTGACGACATTGTAAGAGAATTAGTAACCCCTATTGATGGTGCAAAAGCAGGGGACAGGATTAGATACATTCAATTCGTAGATTCAATGTACTTCGCACCAGCTCAACCTTACTTAAGAGCTAGATCTTATTTATATAGATACAGAGGAATTGATACCGGTACCCTCTCAGGAAGACAAGTAATTGAAGCAAGAGAAAGAGATATTGAACGTATCTCAAAAGAACTCTTAGAATCCGAATACTTTGATACCGCAAGAACTGGTATTAGAGGTGCAGGTGTACACGGTCACTCTTTAAGATTAGACGAAGATGGTTTAATGTTTGATATGCTTAGAAGACAAGTATACAACCAAGCTTCAGGTAATGTAGAAATGGTAAGAGACCAAATTGGTGTCGACTTAGACGAACCTGTAGTTTTAGGTGAACCATTAGATGAAGAAACTTTAAAAGCAAAAACCACAATCTACAGAATTGATGGTGAAGCATACAAAGATGATAAAGAAGCTGTTGAAGTATTACACAACATTCACATAGCTAGATCATTTGGTGCATTTGACCCAGAAAAAGGATGGGATTAAACATGGCAGATAAGAAATTTTTAGATGCAATGAAACACAAATTCAGAGAAGCTCCAACTGATAAAAGAACCACTTTTTATAACATGGATGGTTGGAAACAATCTGAAAGAAAAAGTGAATTTGTAAGAGAGGCAAAAGAAATAGCTGAAAAAAGAGGAATCCCAATGTACAACCCAGACATTGGTACTCCTTTAGGTCAAAGAGCTTTAATGTCTTATCAATTATCAACTACCGATACTTATGTTGAAGGAGACGATTTACACTTTGTAAACAACGCAGCTATTCAACAAGCATGGGACGATATTAGAAAAACTGTAATTGTAGGTTTAAACACCGCTCACAATGTTCTTGAAAAAAGATTAGGTATTGAAGTAACTCCTGAAACTATTACAGAATACTTAGAAACTGTAAACCACGCTATGCCTGGTGCAGCTGTAGTTCAAGAACATATGGTAGAAACTGACCCATTAGTAGTTTCAGACAGTTATGTAAAAGTTTTCACTGGTGACGATGAATTAGCTGATGAAATTGATTCAGCATTCGTTTTAGACATCAACAAAGAATTCCCAGAAGAACAAGCTGAAGCTTTAAAAGCTGAAGTTGGTGGAAGTCTCTGGCAAGCTGTAAGAATCCCAGCTATCGTAGGTAGAGTTTGTGATGGAGGTACTACTTCCAGATGGTCTGCTATGCAAATTGGTATGTCTATGATTTCTGCATATAACCAATGTGCTGGTGAAGGAGCTACTGGTGACTTCGCATACGCATCCAAACACGCAGAAGTTATCCACATGGGTACTTACTTACCTGTAAGAAGAGCAAGAGCAGAAAACGAACTTGGTGGAGTTCCATTCGGATTCATGGCAGATATCTGTCAATCTTCCAGAGTTAACCCTGACGACCCAGTACGTTCAACCTTAGATGTAGTAGCTTTAGGTGCTGCATTATACGACCAAATTTGGTTAGGTTCATACATGTCTGGTGGTGTAGGATTCACACAATATGCTACAGCAGCATATACTGACGATGTATTAGATGACTTCACTTACTATGGTAAAGATTACGTAGAAGACAAATATGGTGGATTAACTGAAGCACCTAACAACATGGACACTGTTCTTGATGTAGGTACTGAAGTAACCTTCTACGGATTAGAACAATATGAAGAATACCCAGCTTTACTTGAAACTCACTTCGGTGGATCTCAAAGAGCTTCTGTTGTTTCAGCAGCAGCTGGTTGTTCCACTGCATTCGCTACTGGTAATGCTCAAACTGGTTTAAGCGCATGGTACTTATCTATGTACTTACACAAAGAACAACATTCCAGATTAGGATTCTACGGTTACGATTTACAAGATCAATGTGGTGCAGCTAACGTATTCTCCATCAGAAACGATGAAGGTTTACCACTTGAAATGAGAGGTCCAAACTATCCTAACTATGCAATGAATGTAGGACACCAAGGTGAATATGCAGGTATTGCACAAGCTCCTCACGCAGCTCGTGGTGACGCTTGGGCATTTAACCCATTAGTAAAAATCGCATTCGCTGATAAAAACTTAATCTTTGACTTCAGTAAACCACGTGAACAATTTGCAAAAGGTGCATTAAGAGAGTTCGAACCATCTGGTGAAAGAACTGCTATTACACCAGCAAAATAAATAAAATTTTAGTAGATAGGTGTTAATTCACCTATTTACTTTTTATTGTAAATTTATCCTTACCTTAAAATATTTTAGTAAGATTTTTATATTAATATTAAAAAAAATTAATTCATCAATAGAAAGAATCTATTGATTTTATAAATATTACTCGGTGCAATTAGAAAAAATTGCATTTTATTCAATTATATCCGTTGGATATATATCATGTTTATTAAATGATCAATTTAATAAAAAATATGGAGGAAAAAAATTATGGACCCTGTAACATTAGGTGTTGTTGCATTGATGGGTGCAGTTGCAACTATTGGTGGGGCTGCAGAGGACCTTGAATCCGATATTGGTTCTCAAAGTAACCCAAACTCACAAGTTCAACTTGCTCCACAAATGGGACATTTACACCGTATGATTAACAAAGCGGCTTCAGGTGAACCTGTCGCTTATGGTGTTTGGTGTGCTATTGCAGGTGCTGTTGCATATATTTTAATGAGCTTTGGTTTATTACCAATCATTTCAATTGCAATGGGAGCTGTAGTTGCTGCATTAGTTCACGGTATTTATACAATTACTGCTCATTTAGGTAGGATTGTTGGTCAATCACAATTTGAACAACCTTTATTTATGGATTTGGTACTTCAAACTATAGGACCAATCACTGGTCACGGTTTTATTACTACTTTTTGTATTGTTGGAATTTCTTACTTAATGATTATTCCAATTAACGGAACTGCTTTACATGTATTCCCATTACCACTTTTAGCAATGCTTTGGGGTATTGCATTAGGAGCTATTGGTTCTTCAACTGGGGATGTACATTATGGTGCAGAAAGCGAATATCAAAAGTTCCCATTTGGTGGAGGTACTCCAGTAGCAATTCAAGGGGATATTGTTACTAAAGCACCTTTAGGAGCTAAAAACTCAATTGATGTTGGTAACTTCTGTGCTAAATTTGGTGGACCAATTACTGGATTCTGTTTTGGTCTTGTTGTATTCTTTAGTTTCTGGAATACTGTTGTATTCGGAGTTTATGGTGGAATTATTGCAGGTATTATCGTTATCATTATCTTAACTATTTTAAATGATAGAGTAGAAGTATTTGCAAGAAATAAATATGGACCATATGAGGAAGATTAAGGAGGTTTCATTATGGATCCAATTACATTAATTATTTTTGTCGCAATCGGTGGAGTGCTTATTGGTGCTGGTGTACACTTTATTCCTGTAGGAGGAGCTCCTGCAGCTATGGCTACAGCTACTGGTGTAGGTACAGGTACTGCTATGTTAGCAGCGGGTGCTGGATTAACTGGTCTTATCACTGCTGCTAGTATGACAGGTGAACCATGGATTGTTATATGTATTGCAGGTGCTATCGGTGCTATGATTATGATGGGTATTACTATGCTTATTGCTAACTATATTTATGTATATGGTGTAGGTGTTGTACCTGCTGCAGCAAAAGTAGAAGTTGACCCTATTACTGGACGTAACCAAGAAAAGTATAAAACACCAGGTACTGAAGGACATGGTGTACCTACTGCTTCTTATATAAGTGGTCTTATAGGTGGTCTCTTCGGTGGTTTCGGTGGTGGAATGGTATACTATTCTATTAACGCTGCTGCTACTACAGGTAGTTTTGTAACTGATCCAGTCATTACTGTTGGGTTAGCTGCTATACTTGGTGTATGTGTTTTCTTTGTAAATGCAGTAATTGCATCATATAACATTGGTGGTACTATTGAAGGTTTCACTGATCCTAAATTTAAACGGATTGGTACTGGTGCAGTAGCATGTCTTATTGCATCTATTGTACTTGGAATATTCTGTGTATTATTAACAGGAGGTATTTAAAATGTCTGCTGGTGGAAGTGGAGAAGCTAGTGCTGGTGCAATTAGTTCAACACAATTACTTGTTTTAGGTATTGTAGGTGGACTTATTGGTATATATTTATCTGGATTTGAACCTACTATCGGGCCTGTAATAGCTGGACTTGGAGGTGTCTGTGCTATTGTATGGGGTGCTGATGCAATTCGTAGAGTAGCTAGTTACGGTTTAGGTACTGGTGTTCCATCTATTGGATATATGTCTTTAGGTATAGGTGTTATCGGTTCCTTAGCTGGTGTTGGTATTGGATATACATTTCCAGCATTAGGTATTGTAGGTCCTATTTTAGGTCTTATTTTTGCTATGGTTATTGGTCTTATTGTAGCAGTTATAGCTA
Source organism: uncultured Methanobrevibacter sp. (assembly GCA_964409285.1). Taxonomy (GTDB): domain Archaea; phylum Methanobacteriota; class Methanobacteria; order Methanobacteriales; family Methanobacteriaceae; genus Methanocatella. The sequence continues at coordinate 78,948 of CAYPCR010000001.1, forward strand.
AAAAAATTGTAGGTATGAAAATACCTATTATGGAAAGATGTACTGCAGAAATTGCAGGTGCAGCAAGTTTATCTATTTTAGCATTTTCATGTGCTATTACCGGTAGTTTCAATATTGAAGCTATTTTAGAATCTGTTGTAGCACCAGGTTTCATCGCAGTATTCTTCATTATGAACACTATGGCAATTCAACATCCATTCAACGCATGTTTAGGACCTAACGAAGATCAAGTTAGAACTTTAAAATGTGCTGCATCTACTGCATTTTTAGCAATGACTATTACTGGTATTTTATCTGTCGTTGCTGGTGGAGCATATGGATGGTTTGCTGTTTTAATCGTTGGATTAATAGGATGGGCTATTTCATTTACCAGTTTTGTAAAAGCTTCATACGAAGCTGCTGCATCTGTAAAATGGGGTGGACTCTGGCCAAAAGTAGAGGACTAATAGGAGGAATGTAATATGGAAATGTTACCTATGGTTCATATTGTACCTGAAATGAGTTTAGCTCTTGATCCAGTTACTGGTGTTTTAGGAGCATCTTTAGGTTCAGGTGTAGTAATTTTATCTATGGATGAAATAGATGAAGCAGTAACAAAAATGGAAAATGCAGCTGATGATTTAATTGGTTCATTTGATCCATATACAAGTCCTTCAGGAGCATATCCTGGTAGGGATGGATCTTATGTAACTGCAGGTACCTTAACAAATATAGTATATGGTTTTATCGTCGCTGTTATTGTTATTTATGCTGCAATGCCACTTTTAATACAATTGGGGGTTTTATAGATGGCAGATAAAAAAGCACCAGCAGACGGCTGGCCTGTTATCAGTGGGGATTATATTGTAGGTGATCCTGAAAGCCCTGTTGCTGTTACCACTTTAGCTTCTCATATTGAAGGTGAACTTTCAGGTGCAGCAATAGCAGGACCTTGTAAAACTGAAAATTTAGGTGTAGAAAAAGTAGTTGCAAATATCATTTCTAATCCAAATATCAGATTTTTAATCTTATCTGGTGCAGAAGTACAAGGACACATCACCGGTCAAAGTTTCAAAGCTTTACATGAAAACGGTTGTGACCCTGAGAAAAAAAGTATTAATGGAGCTACTGGAGCTATTCCTTTTGTAGAAAATGTACCATTAGATGGTGTTGATAGATTCCAACAACAACTTGAACTTGTAGACATGATTGATGTTGAAGATGTTGGTGCTATTCAAGCTAAAATTAATGAATGTGTCGAAAAAGACCCAGGTGCATTCGAAGAAGAAGCAATGGTTATTTCTGTAGATGAAGATGACGGCGAAGAAGATGACGGCGAAGAAATGAAAGTTGTCTCTGCAGAAACAGCAGCTATTGAATCTCGGATGAGAATTATGGATACTAAAATGGAAATGATTGGAGCTGTTCAAAAGAACATGGCAGGTAATTATGCTGGTAAAGTTCAAGGTATTATGCTAGGATTAATTTTCACTTTAGTAATCGGAGCTTTGTTTCTCATATTCTAGGAGGGTTAAAATATGGTAAAAATTTCTAATAAACCTAACACTAATGGAATTAAAGAAGTCTCAGAGGATATGGAATACGGTTCAAAACTTATTGCTAGGGAAGGAAAACTTTACGCTGGTTTACTTAATACCAGATTTAAAGGATTTGCTATAGGGATTTTATTAGCTATTCTTTTAATTATTATAATTCCATTCTTTGCAAATATTTGCGGATTATAGAGGTGTTTTTATGAGTGAAGAAGATAATTCAATACCTCAAGTAATGGTCTCAGCTGATGATTATAATAATCTCATGGCTAGATTAGATGATGCTGAAGAAAAAATAGATTTTTCAATGGGTGAATACTATCAACGCTTAGGCCAACAAACTGGAAGAGATGTTGGGATTTTATATGGAATAATATTAGGGCTTATAATATTGGTTGTAATTCTTAAATTAAATTTAATGCAATATTTACTCTTATTATTCTAAATAATTAATTATAATATATTTCGATAATCAAGGAGGACTTAAAAAATGTTTAGGTTTGATAAAGAACAAACAGTATACGATATTGCTGGTGTAAAAATAGGAGGACAACCAGGAGAATATCCTACTGTATTAGCAGGTACAATTTTCTACGGTGGACACAACATTATTAACGATGAATTAACCGGAGATTTTGATAAAGATAAAGCAGAAAAATTAATTAAAGACATGGAAGAAATGACTGATGTTACAGGTAATCCATGTATTGTACAAGTTTTCGGACAAACTCCAGAAGCTTTAACAAAATATATTGAATTTGTAGGAGATATTTGTGACAAACCATTCCTTATAGATTCTACTTCTGGTGAAGCTAGAGTAGCTGGTGCACAATATGCTGATGAAGTTGGTTTAACTGAAAGAGCTATTTACAACTCAATCAACATGGCAGCAGAACAATCAGAATTAGATGCTGTTGCTGAATGTGATATCTCAGCTTCTATTATTTTAGGTTTCAACCCAATGAACGCTACAATTGATGGTAAAGTAGGTATTTGGGATCATGGTGATGGTGCTGTAGATAAAGGTTTACTTGATATTGCAGCTGATTGTGGTATTGATAAATTCTTAATGGATACTGCAGTTACTCCTTTAGGTCAAGGTGCAGGTATTGCAGCAAGAACTTCTTTTGCAGAAAAAGCTAAATGGGGATACCCTGTTGGTTCTGGTATTCACAATGTACCTTCTGCATGGGATTGGTTAAGAGACTACAAAAAAGAAAACAAAACTGCTTTCACTGTTTGTGATATTGGTGCAAACATTATCCAAGTAATGTGTGGAGGAGACTTTGTTCTCTTCGGTCCTATTGAAAATGCAACTATCGCATTCCCAGCTGTTGCACAAACCGATATGTTTATTGCTGAAGCTGCTAAAGATATGGGAACTGAAGCTGTTGAATTCCACCCAATCAACAACTTATTATAGAAACACAAGATTAGATTAATTTCTAATCTCCTTTTTTATTATTTTTTTAGATTTTTTTATTGTTTGTTCTATTTTTTTCAAATAATTTTTATTATTACTTAATAGCTTTCATGTATAAAATTGTTTATATTTGTTTGACTAATCTTTATTTTATCTCATAATAAAACTAAGTAAATGTTAATTTCTTAAACAATGTATGTTAAAATTTTAATATTATTGTTTAACTGTTTAATTTTTGTTTTGGTTTATTGAAACTAATAATTTAAACAATGTTCAGACATTTATTTTGATTTATGGGATGTAAAAAAGGATTGGTGGTTAAATAATGTTTAAGTTTGATAAAACACAAACAGTATTTGATTTTGGAAATGTTAAAATGGGTGGTCAACCAGGTGAATATCCTACTGTTTTAGCAGGAACAATTTTTTATGCAGGTCATAAAATTGTCGATGACCAGTTGACAGGAGATTTTGATAAAGAGAAAGCTTCTGATTTACTTAATAAAATGAGTGAAATGTCTGATATCACCGGTAATCCTTCAATGGCTCAAGTTTTTGGTCAAACTGAAGAAGCTATTATTAAATACGTTGAATTTGTAGCTGAGACAACTGATCTTCCTCTTTTGTTAGATTCCACTTCTGCAGATGCTAGAATGGGTGTAACAAAATATATTGATGAAGTTGGTTTAGCTGATAGATCAATTTACAATTCAATTAATATGTCAGCCGAAAAAGAGGAACTTGATGTTTTAAAAAATTCTGAAATTGATGCATCTATTATTTTAGGATTTAATCCTTTAAATGCTACATTGCAGGGTAAATTAAACATTTGGGAGAATGGTGATAATGGAGCTTATGAAAAAGGGCTTTTAGAAGTAGCAGAGGACTGTGGGATTTCAAAATTCATGATGGATACAGCTGTTACTCCGTTAGGTCAAGGTGGTGGAGTAGCTGGAAGAACTACTTTTGCTGCAAAATCTAAATGGGGTTATCCTGTTGGTTCTGGTATTCACAATATGCCTTCTGCATGGGACTGGTTAAGGGATTTTAGAAAAGAAACCGGAAATGCTGATGTTTTTCATATTTGCGATATTAGCGCAAATGTCCTTCAAGTGATGTGTGGTGGTGACTTCGTTCTTTTTGGACCGATTGAAAATTCAACATTATGTTTCCCTGCCGTCGCACAGGCAGATATGTTTATTGCGGAAGCTGCTAAAGATATAGGAACAAATCCAATTGAAACCCATCCTTTTTTTAATTTATTATAGTGGTTAGATTTTTCTAATCACTTAATATTTTTTTTTAATTTTCTAAACTTTTTTTTAATAAAATTTATATCCGTTTAAAAAGATAGTTATATTTAATTAAAAATGTTTTGAGGTTTTAATTAAAATGTCTTTTTTAGATAAAATTTTTAATAAAGGACCAAAACCTATAATAGCTGAATCACACGAAGGAAAATTAGATTTATTAAGAGCTAATAAGGCTGGTCCTGCAAGTCCTGGTGCGGTTAAAAAACCAGATGTTTATTATGTAACTGCTTCTGTTGAATTAGGTAATACAACCACTAAATGTGTTGTTATGGCCACTAATTTAAATACTAGTGAATGTTATTTATTGAATAAAACAGTTAAAATGACTCGTGATATTAGACCTCCAAAACCTCATGAAGAGGTTTTTGGTAAAACTGTTTGGGGTATTGAGTTAACTAAAGAAGCTGTTGCTGAAATGGTTAAAGATACGCTTTTAGAAGCACTTAAAAAGTCTCATGTTGATAAGGAAAAGGATCTTGATTTTGTTGTAAGATCTACTGGAGTTACTGCAGGTTTTGCTACCACTGAAGAGGCTGGAAAATTAGTTATTGCATTAGCTGATGGTTGTTTAGATGCGAACATTCCTCCTCGTAAAATGTCTCCTGCAATGAGTCCAGCCCAACTTCCTGAAAGATTACAGAAATATACACTTTTAGAAAATGTTATGTTTGATGGTGCAGTTGTTGGTGTTGTTCCACCTAAAGGTAAGGAAACTGTAGCTAATGAAATGGAAGGAGAACTTGTAACTGCAGGTATTAAATTAGGTGCTAAATGGACTGAGGTGGATTATAGAAACCCTTGCGTTTCTCTTGATTTTGGTTCTACATTAGCTGGAAGGGTTGTTAATAATGAACAGCCTTATGCAAGTACTGTTGGTAACTTTTTAGGTCTTGCAGGTGTTGTAAGTGATGCAATAGCTAGAGGATCTGGTGAAATTGATAAGAATAATGGTGCTGCTTTAGAATTGTATTCAGATAAATTAATTAAAAAGGCCGATGTTAAAAAGGCTAAAGCTAATGCAGAAAGAGTACATAAATTAATTGATATTCGTAAAGTTCCTATGGATGTTGATAGATTTGGAACCGTTCCATTGGATCCTGTTGCATCTGAAAATGCTGGTACTACTTTAATTGGATGTGATGTTGGTGTTAATGGTGATAAACTTCCAGATTTAATGGATATAGGATCAGAAATCTATGCTAATGATGGTCTTCCAACTTTACTTTCTACCATGGATTATGTAAGTGCAAATATTGTGTATAGGGTTTTAGATGTTGCTTTTGCTGAAAATATTATTACAGAAGGTTCTGTATTAGGTGTTACTGGAAGAGCAGGAATTACAGGTAAAAAACCTGAATTAATTTTAGAATATTCACAAGATAAATTTAAGGACACTGTATTTGTTGAAGATGGATTAGCACTTGGTTCTGCAATAATGGCTCGTTGTATGAATTCTATGGGAACTCAAAAGAATCCAATTGGAGGAAGTCAAGGTTCTAAATGTATTTTAGGTAAAAGAATGAAATTACAAGGTAAACGTGTTTAATTTCATGGTGTTTTTTATGATTTATGGAATTATTATGTCAGGAGGTAGAGGAACACGTTTAAAAAGCGATGTTGAGAAACCTCTTTTTAAATTACATAATAAACCATTAATCAAATATGTTTTAGATAATCTGAAAGGCTCTAAATTAATCGATAAAATTTTTATTGCCACTAGTCCTCATACTCCTAAAACTCAAGAGTATCTATGTAACTATGAAAATATTTTAGATACTCCTGGAGAGAGTTATATTGAGGATTTAAAATTTATCTTATCTAAGTTTGAAAAACATTCTAATAAAGATACACTTCTTTTTATTAATGCAGATTTACCATTTATATCTACTGAAATTATTGATGAGGTTATTAATGAATATATTGATTCAGCTATAGATTCCATGTCAGTTATGGTGCCTGTTGAAACCTTTAAGAATCTTAATTTAACTTATTCTTATGATTTTAATGGTTTAGTTCCATCTGGTCTTAATATTTTAAGAAGTGAAAATATTGTCCAGGATGAAAAAATTTATATTCTAGATAATGAAGAATTAGCTTTTAATATTAATACCTTAAATGATGTTTCAATAGCTACAAATATTTTTAATAAGTTTTATGATTAGCTATTAATTTAAATAATATAACTATAATAAATATAATAATATAGTTTGGGTGATTTAATGGAAAATAAACAACAAATGCCAAAAAGGGAAGAAAAACTTTGGAGTGAAATTAAAAATTATCAAGTAGCTACCAATAATGCACGTATATTAGGAGTTTTAGATGAATTAATCATCAATGAAAAAACTGGTAAGATTGTAGACATAGCTATTAAAGTTGAAAATGGTCGTAATGTGCATGTTAAAGGTGCTAAAAGAAATGGTGATTTATTATTAGTTCCTTTTGCTAAAGTTGAAAAAGTTGGCGAATTTATTATTGTAACTGAATAGTTACACTTTCTATTTTTATATTTTAATAATTTATTTTTTAAAACATTGTTATATTTATATATTATTAAGTTTAATTTTAATATGTTACAATGTTTAGTTGGTGATTAGATGTTACTTGAAATTGAAAATTTATCTGTAGAAGTAGCAGGAAAACAGGTTCTTAAAGGTGTTGATCTTGCAATTGATGAAGGTGAGACTCATGTTCTTTTAGGACCTAATGGTGCAGGAAAAAGTACTTTATTTTTAACTGTTCTTGGTTTTCCACAGTATAAAGTTACTGAAGGTTCTATTAAATTTAAAGGAGAAGATATTACTCATTTATCAACTACTGAAAGAGTTAATAAAGGAATTGGAGTAAGTTTTCAAAATCCTCCATCAATTAGAGGAGTTTCTGTTGAAGATTTACTTAAACTTGAATCTCATCAAGATGTTAATGAACCTTTAAATCCTAGAATGGAAGAACTTGCAAAAAAATTAAAATTTAGTGATGAATTCCTACAAAGGGATGTTAATTTTGGTTTTTCTGGAGGGGAAGTCAAAAGATCTGAAATATTACAGCTACTTGCTCAAATGCCAGATTTTACAATGTTTGATGAACCAGATTCTGGTGTAGATATAGAAAATGTTGAATTATTAGCTTCTGAAATTGGAACATTATTAGATAAAGAACTTAAACAAGGTCAAAGAAAAAGAAGTGGACTATTAATTACTCATTTAGGTTATATTTTAAATTTCGTTAATGCAGATAAAGCACATGTATTGATGGATGGTAAAATAGCATGTTCTGGTAATCCTAGTGAGATTATTGAAGATATTCAAAAAAACGGTTTTAATGGATGTGTTGAGTGTGCGCAATGTAGCTCATGATGCGGAGAAAGCAAAGAATAAAAAAGCACCTCTTGGTGCAGATGTCACAATTGAAAATTTCACTGATGAAGATGTTAATGCTTTAGATTTGTTAGATGATTTTGGAGATGTTTCTAAAAAAACTAAAGATACTCTTTTAAAAGTAGGTGTTGATACAGAAGAAAATGAAAGATCAGGTTCATTTTTACAAGTAGATCAAAGTAATATTTTCACTAATAACTCAATATCTAATGATGTTGAAATTATGAATATTGGTATTGCTTTAGATAAATATCCTTGGTTAAAAGATTACATGTGGCAAGTTGTTAAACCTGATGCTGATAAATATACTGCAAAAACAGCTCTTAGGGAAGAAAAAGATGGAATTAGAAGTGGGTACTTTATAAGATCTTTACCTAATACTAAAGAAGTATTCCCAGTACAGGCTTGTATGTTTATTAGTGATGAGGATATTATGCAAACAGCTCATAATATTATCATAGCTGAAGAAAATTCAGAACTTCATTTGATTACTGGATGTGCCACCGGTGAAGATATTTCCTCTGCAATGCACGTTGGGGTTTCTGAGATGTATTTAAAACCTGGATCTAAAATCACTTTTACTATGGTTCATAATTGGGCAGAACAAGTTGAAGTTCGTCCGAGGACTGGTGTTAAATTAGGAGACAATACAACTTATTTAAATAACTATATATTAACAAGTCCTGTAAGTACATTACAATCTTATCCTACTGCTTATTGTGATGGTGTAAATTCTAGAGCTGTATTTCAAAGTATTCAGGGAGGTAAAAAAGATTCTATTATTGATGTAGGATCAAGAGTTTTACTTAATGCTCCTGGAGCTGCTGGTGAAGTTATTTCTCGTGCTGTATCTCAAGATGAATCTGAAATTTATTCTAGAGGTCATTTAGCAGGTACGGTTCCTGATGTTAAAGGCCATCTTGAATGTCATGGATTAGTTTTATCTGATGATAGTATGATTTATGCTGTTCCAGAACTTGAAGCTAGTTCTGCTAATCTTGAAATGTCTCACGAGGCTGCTGTAGGTAAAATTGATGAAGCGGAAATTAATTATCTTACTTCCAGAGGAATTACTGAGGAAGAAGCAGCTTCAATGATTGTTAGAGGATTTTTAAGTATGGATATTACTGGATTACCTGATGAATTAGCTGCTGAAACTCAAAAAATGATTGATATGAGTGTTGAAGGAATGTAATTCCTTATTTTTTTCTTTTTTATTTTTTGTTCTATTTTTTTCAAACTTTTCTCTTTTGATATATAAAGTTTTTGGCTTTATAGTCTAAGTAACCTTTATATTAATTATTTGTATAATATAATAAACAGTACATTAATGTTATGCTGAGCTAGCTCATTAAGTACACTAAATTGTGAATTAAGGCATTCCTAAAAAGTTTGGCCTTAATAAATTTAAAAAATTTTTTAAAGATATATGATTTGGATTTTTATTTCAAATTATATAAACTAAAAATATATATAGAGGAGGATAAACTCTATGGCTGATGATATAAAAATCGTAATGTTTTGTTGTAACTGGTGTTCCTATGGAGGAGCAGACACAGCAGGTACTGCACGTATGCAATACCCACCGAATATTAGAGTTATTCGTGTAATGTGTTCTGGAAGAATTGACCCACAATTTATTTTAAAAGCATTCCAAGAAGGTGCTGACGGTGTATTTGTAGCAGGATGTCACATGGGTGACTGTCACTACGATGCAGGTAATTATAAATTAGATCGTAGAATGAGATTAGTTTATAAATTAGTTGAAGATATGGGAATTGGAGCTGAAAGAGTTCACCACGATTGGATTTCTGCTTCTGAAGGAGAAAAATTCTCTGAATCTGTTAAAATGATGGTTAATAGAATCAAAGAATTAGGACCAGCTCAATTAAAAAATCAATTAGAAGTTGAAGGATAATTGGAGGTTTAAAAAATGGCAGATAAAGTTAAAATAGGAACCATGTGGTTAGGTGGATGTTCTGGATGCCACTTATCAATTGCTGATTTCCACGAATCTTTATTAGATGTATTAGAATTAGCAGAGTTTGAATTCTCACCAGTACTTATGGATACAAAATACGATGAAGTACCTGAATTAGATATCCTCATTGTTGAAGGTGGAATTAGAAACGATGAAAACAGAGAATTAGCTGAAATGTTAAATGAAAAAGCTAAAATGGTTATTGCTTACGGAACCTGTGCTTGTTACGGTGGAATTCCAGGTCTTGGAAACTTATGGACCGTTGAAGAATTAGAAGAAGAAGCATATGTAAACTCTGTAAGTACTGTTAACCCTGAAGGAATTATTCCTCACGAAGACGTACCTGCTCTTGAAAGTAGGGTAAGACCTTTAGATTCTGTAATGGATATTGATTTAGTTATCCCAGGTTGTCCGCCACGTTCTGATGTTGTTGCTCAAGCAATTTTAACATTATTAAATGGTGAAACTATAGAATTACCAGCTACTAACCTTTGTGAAGTTTGTCCTAGAGAAAAACCACCTGAAGGTTTAGCTATGGATTTCATTAAAAGACAATTTGAACTCGGTGATCCTGAACCAGATTTATGTTTAATTTCCCAAGGTTTAATTTGTATGGGTCCAGCAACTGTATCCCTTTGTGGTGCAGAATGCCCAAGTATTGCTATCCAATGTAGAGGATGTTACGGACCTACTGCAAAAGTATTAGACCAAGGAGCAAAAATGATTAGTGCTATCGCTTCAGATTATGGTGTAGACGAAGATAAAAGTGTAGACCCTGAAAAAGTAGCTGATCAATTAGACGATATTGTAGGTACATTTTATACTTATACCTTACCTGCAGCATTAGTACCTATGAAAATGCAAAAAGGAGGAGAATAATATGGTAAAACTTACTATGGAACCTGTAACACGTATTGAAGGACACGCAAAAATCACTGTACAACTTAACGATGCTGGTGAAGTTGAAGATACCAGATTACACGTTATGGAGTTCAGAGGATTCGAAAAATTCTTACAAGGTCGTCCTGTAGAAGAATTAGCTAGAATCGTACCAAGAATCTGTGGTATTTGTGATGTTCAACACCATTTAGCAGCTGCAAAAGCTGTTGATCAAATTTTTGGATTTAAAGATGATGATATTTTACCTGCAGCATATAAAATGAGAGAAATTATGAACTGGGGTTCATTTATGCACTCCCACGCACTTCACTTTTATTTCTTAGCTGCTCCTGATTTCATTATTCCAGATGCAAACAGATCCAACAGAAATGTTTTCCAAATCATCAAAGACCAACCTGAAATTGCACTTCAAGCTATTGAAATCAGAAGAAATGGTCTTGAAATGGTTAGAAAAATTGGTGGTCGTCCAATTCACCCAACTTCCTCAACTCCTGGTGGTATTTCCACTAGTTTAGATGAAGAAACACAAAAAGATTTATTAAACAGAGCTAAAAGAAACATCGAATTAGCACAAAACACCTTAGATTTAGCTATCCCTATTTTTGAAGAAAAAATGGATTTAGTTGAAACTTTAGGTAACTTTGGTGACACTAGACACTGTGGTTTAGTAAACAACGGTGTTTGGGATGTTTACAATGGTGATGTAAGAATAAAAGATAAAGATGGTAGTATTTACTGTGAATACAACAATTTAGAATATAAAGATGTTGTAGCTGAACATGTAAAACCTTACTCCTGGTTAAAATTCCCATATATTAAAGATTTAGGATACCCAGAAGGTATTTACAGAGTAGCTCCATTATCAAGAATAAATGTTGCTGATAAAATGCCTGATGCTGCACCATTAGCACAAGCTGCATTTGAAGATTTCCATGATAAATTCGGATATGCTCAAGCTCCATTATTATTCCACTGGGCTAGACTTATCGAAATGTTAGCTGCTGCTGAATGTGCTGCTGATGCTTTAGATCAAGATTTATCTGGTGAAAAATTCCCACCTGAATTAGAAAGAACCGCAGGTGAAGGTGCAGGTATTGTAGAAGCTGCTCGTGGTACTTTAATCCACAACTATAAATCAGATGACAATGGTTTAGTTACTGAAGCTAACATTGTTGTTGCTACTATCCAAAACAACCCTGCTATGGAAATGGGTATTCAAAAAGTAGCTAAAGATTACATTAAACCAGGTGTAGAAGTAGATGATAAAATCTTTAATTTAATGGAAATGGTTATTAGAGCTTACGATCCATGTTTATCCTGTGCTACCCATACTATGGATAGTCAAATGAGATTAGCTGAAGTAGATATTGTTGACAGTGAAGGAAATATAATTAAAAAATTCTAAATACATTAAGGGGATTTGAATAATGATTATATTTAATGAAGATGGCTGTATTAGATGTGGAGCATGTCAAGGTACATGCCCTACTGAAGCTATCGACGTAACTCCAACCTATATTCAACATTGTGATACATGTGGTGGAGAACCTAAATGTGCTGAAGTTTGTCCTGAAGGCGCATTAAAAGTTGAACTTTTCACCGTAGAAGAAGATCAATTAGATCAACCTAGATTAACTTTCAATTCAGCATTATGTACTCAATGTGGTAAATGTCAAGAAGTTTGTCCACAACGTACCTGTGTTGTTACTGGTGAAAAATACCAAGAAGTTAAAGGTTACTGTGTAATGTGTAGAAAATGTGTCCAAATCTGTCCGGTTCAAGTTATTGGTATTCCTGATATTATGGAACCTAAAGAATGCCAAATTGATCTTACAGGCAAAGGACCTATTTACATTAACAATTGTGTAGGTTGTGGCTCTTGTGTAGATCCATGTCCTGTTAGTGCAATCACACTTCCTAAAGTGGGAGATTCAATTACTATAGATTCTACTAAATGTATTAAATGTGGTGTTTGTTCTCAAACTTGTCCTTGGAACGCAGTATTTATATCTGAAAGACGTCCTGTTAAACGTGAAAAAGAAATTCTCGATTTCACTATAGCTAAAACAAAATGTATTGGATGTAATACTTGTGTTGAAGCATGTCCTGGTGACTTCATTAAAGTAGATGAAGGAGCTTTAACTGTAATGCTTCCTGAAGTTTGTGCAGCATGTTCCTTATGTGTCCAAGTATGTCCTACTGAAGCTCTTGATATTAACGTTAAATGGGGAGAAACTCACCCTGTTGATGCTGAAGGTTTAGGATGGGATGAAGAAAAATGTGAATACATTGGAGCTTGTGCAAATAAATGTCCAACTCAAGCTATTCGTGTTGTAACCAAAACAGGAATGTTATGTCCTGCAATGGAACAAACTGATGACGAACCATCATTTGTAAATTGTATCAGATGTGGAGCATGTGCTTCAGTATGTCCTGAAGATGCTTTATCCGTTGGTTCAATTGAAAAAATGGTTGATGGTGAACTTGTTCTTAGAGACAGAATAGAATTTAATCCATCTAAATGTACTGAATGTGGTGACTGTGTAGAAGCATGTCCTTATAGTTTAATTAAATTAACTAACGACCCTAAATTACCAGTTATGGGATTCTGTACATTATGTGATCAATGTATTGAAGTTTGTCCTGAACATGCATTATATAGTAAATAAGGTGGCTAACCACCTTTTCTTATTTTATTTTTAAAAAATTATATTTTATTCATTACTACTTTTCCATTTACTATTGTAGCTATAGCTTGGCCTTTATATTCATAATTTTCAAATGGGCTATATTCTGCTTTTGTTTTAAAGTTTTCAATATTAATTTTTCCTGTTTTATTTAAGTCTATTATTGTAAAATCAGCATCTTTTCCAATAGCTATGGAACCTTTATTTTCAAGACCAAATCTAATAGCTGCATTTTGAGATAATATTTTTGGTATTAATTCAAGCTTTAAATTTCCTTTATTTACTTCTGTTAAAAGAAGTGGCACCACGGTTTCAAGATTTGGAATTCCTGGTGATGAGGTCCAGGGTGTTTTTGTTTTTTCTTCTAGACTATGAGGGGCATGGTCAGTTCCAATTATTGTATTTTCATCAATATTTTTAACTGAAATACTATCTTTCATTTCTCTTAATGGAGGATTAGTTTTTACTAGCGTACCATATATATCATAAGCATCATTGTTTAATAGTAAATGATGAGGTGTAAATTCCCAGCTTACATCACAAAAATTTTGAGCATCTTGACATAAACTAAGTGATTTAATTGAGCTTAAATGGCAGATATGTAATTTTAAATTATTTCTATATGCTAAATCAATAGCTTGTTTTACTGAAATATCTTCAGCTATTGATGGTCTACCATAACTGTAATCAATTGCCTTTTGATTTTCTTTTTCGCTAAGTTTTGCAGACTCTTCTTGAACTATTTTTTGATTTTCCCCATGAACGCAAACCAATCCATTATAATCAGTTTCTTTTCTTAAATTTCCTAAATCATTAAATATTTTTTCTAATGATTCATCACTTTCTAAATCCATAAAAATCTTAAAGGCAATAGGATTTAATTCTATGACTTTTTCCATTTCTTTATAATTGTTAACTCCAGCTTGAAGTTTAAAATTAACAATACTTTTTTCATTAGCTATTTTTAATTTTTCTTTAAAAGATTTAAACGTGTTTGTTTTTGGTTTGGTGTTTGGCATATCTATAATAGTTGTAAAACCACCATTAGCTGCACTTTCACTTCCACTTTTAAAATCTTCTTTATATGTAAATCCAGGATCTCTAAAATGAACATGAGGGTCAATAAAACCTGGAAAAAGAATGTTGCCTTTAATATCTAATTCATCCTCTCCTTTTAAAGGTTGTTTAGTTATTTTTTCAATTTTCCCTTCATTTATTCCTATAAAATAATCCTGTGTTTCATTAATTAATTTTGCATTTTTAATAACTAAATCCATTTTAACTCCTCTTTTTACTTGCCATGATTTTAATATGTGTTAGTTTTTATAAAGTCTTTTATGGTTTAAGAATATAAGTAATAATTATGACTATTGAAGATTTTGTTAAAAAGATTAATGAAAGAGATTCCAAATTGTTTAAAAGGGATTTTGAAAATCAAGAGAATGATAATTTTAAAGAAGGTAAAAATAATATTAACTTGATAGCCGATTTTACTGAATATTCTCCTTTACATAATGGTCATTTTCATTGTATGAAAACTGCAAAATCTTCATTTCCTAATAGCTTATTTGTGGCTGTTGTACCTGGACTATTTGAAAGAAGTGGAAGAGGTTTACCTTATATATTGCCAAGAGAAAAAAGAGCAGAAATAGCTATTTCTGTTGGTGCAGATGTAGTTGTTGAAGGACCTCCAATGGGGATTATGGGTTCTGGTCAATACTCCTTATCATTAGCTAAAATGTTTAAAGCATTAAACACTGATATTATTCCTCGTGGTTTTAAACCTGTTGAAGGTTTTGATAAAGTGTTAGATGCTATTAAATTAGGTCATGGTGTTGCTCCAAAGCCTTATAAAATTGTAGACATGGAAAATAAAAATATCCTTTTAAAAGATAAATTAAGTGAAGACAATTATGTTATAGCTAGTTTATCAAAGTCTTTAACTAAAATTGGCTTTGATTTTAAAGATAAATTCCTTTTTGTTGAAAGAATTAATGGTGTTTCTGGAAGTGCAATTAGACAAGCTATTAGTGAGAATAATTTTGATGATGTAAAGGATATGATGCCTCACCCAACCATTGAGATTTTAAAACGTGAAATTAAACAAAATCAAGCTCCTTTACATAATTTGAGAAATGATGAGAAAATATTAGATAATGCTAATAACTTAAGTTTTGAGGAGTTAAGAAATCTTAATTTATTTACAGATGAGTTAGCTGGGAAATTTATTGAAAATAGGCCGTTCAATACTGTTGTTGATGTTTATAATAATATTTTACAAGGTTTTTCAAAATTTTATAAAACAAGAATTTTGAGCGTTCTAGAAGCAGGAGTTTCAAAAGAAACTATTTCAAGCTATATAGATTATTATCCTTCAGTTATTAGAGTTTTAGACTATAAAAATGAAGAAATTTTAGAAAAATTTAGGGAAAAAATAAATAATAAAAATGTAGTATTATTTTCCCATTAAATGATTGATTAAACTTTGTGGATCAGTTAATCCATATATAGCATCTGTAAATGTTGGATAGTAAGAACTTAAAAGGAATAGATACAATATATAGAAAATTACAATTAAAATTACAATAATTAATATAATCGTTAATATGATATCCACTATACCAAGAGGTTCTTTTTCTCTTTTTGGTTTTGAAGGTGTTGTATTATGAATAGATTTTCTTGATGGTTTTATTTCAGCTTCTCTTTCAGCAGCTATTTTTCTTCTAATTTCATCTTCTAAAGTACCTTCATCTTGTTGTTGAGGAGCAGGAGCTCTTGTGATTGTTTCTTCTTGGTATTGTCCTGTGATATTTTGTTGATTTGGTTGTGAATAGTTAACATCAGCTGTTTCAAATGAATCATAAGTAGAGTAAGGTTCGTTTTTCATCATTTGCTGTTCGTAATATATATCTTCCTGGGTTCTTGTTTCTTCTTTAGGTTCCCTAGGTTTGTAAGTTCTTTGGGTTAGGGAACCATATTCCTCTTCATCTTGAGCTAATTGTTCACTTAAAGGAATTTGAGATTCTTCTTCATCATCAAAGTATAAGTCATCAAGATATTTTTCATATTTGTCTTCTAATGAATTTTGACCTATTTCCTCTGGTTGATAGCTGTGGTCAGGATAAATAAATCCGTCATCTTGAAGGTCATTGTTTTGAGGTTGATTAAATTCATTTTGGTTAAATTGTGGTTGTCTTTGCTGCTGGTAAATTTCATTTTGAGGTCTTTCTATTTGGGGTTCGTACAAACTTTCCTGATTAAATTGTGGTTGTCTTTGTTGTTGGTAAATTTCATTTTGAGGATTTGTATTTTGAGAAGAGTACATTTCATCTGGATTAAATTGCGGTTTTTGTTCTTCTTGTGAAAAATAACTTCTTTCTTCATAAACTTGTTGTTGATATCCTGCTGAATTTACATTGTATGGTGAACTTTCTTCAACAGGTTTAAATTGATGAACCTCTTGTTTTTGAGTATTTTCATCTTCTAATACATTTTTAATTATTGATTCTCTTGAAGGAGCCTCATCACGGTAGCTATTTTGATTATTAAATAATGAAGGTTCTTCATCGTAACTAAAATCATCGTCAAATGAACTGTATTTAGTTTCTTCCTGAGTTATAGGTTCATCAAAGGAGTCATATTTACTTTGTTCAAATGAAGGAGTTTCATCAACTGTGGTTTGTGTATCGTCTGATTTACCTATTATTTTTTCTAAACAATCTTTACAATAAACTTTTCCAGCTATTTCCACACTACATTCATCACATATTGATTTTCCACAGACTGTACAGTTATTTGTACTTTCTCTCCCTGGATGATAATAACAATCCATAATTATAACCTCAATTTAATTTAAATCATATAAATTTTTATATTATTATATTTTAAGTTTTTAATTTATTTATAATTTCCCCTACTTTAAGGCCAGGTTAAAATTTTGGGAACTTTAACATCTTTTATTTTTTCTTTTATTATTGTTGGCCAGTTTTCTTTATCAAAACCTTTTTGTGATAAAAATCCGAATAGCCATCGGGTAATACCAAAACCAGTACATCCAGTCCATATTCTATGATTATGAGCTTCTTTAATGGAAAATCCTTCAACAAAATGAGTTCCATGGATATTAGCTGATACAACAGCTACTCCTTTTTCTTTTCCCGGAATTTTCAATCTCATTTCATATTTTGGAATATCCGGAAACTCAATTCCTCTATCGTCACTTTTTCTTCCTTCAAGATAAAATGGATCATCTCCGATTTCAGTATACCATTCAAGTTCTAGTTCATTTGCAAGTTCATGTGAAAGTTCTAAGGTAGCATCTCTAATTTTAGTTACTTCTTCAGGATCAGCTAACCATACACATTCAATCCTTTGGAATTCATGAACACGGTCAAGACCTTTTGAACCTCCACCTTCCCATCTGTAAGTCCATCCACTTTTATCATAAAACTTAATTGGGAATTCAGATTCGTCTATAACTTCATGTGAGAAAAATTCATAGAAAGGTTCGCATTGTGCTGCTGCATTAACATAAGATGGATCTTTTAAACCTTCTTTTAAAAGGTCAATAGGGACTTCTTTGTTTACAATCAAATCATTTTTGAATTTTGTAAATATTTCAGGATCTCTTTTTGGAGCACTTACATAATACATACCTTCAGGAAGTCCTTCAAGATATTTCATTTTTTCCATTACAGAAATTGGAATTAATTTTGGAAAGAGACATTCCTGAAATCCTAATTTTTCAACAATTCTTTCTACAATTATTTCTTCTAATACTCTTTCTAATGCAGTTATTTCGGGACCGTAAAACCATTGTCCTTTTCCAGGGAATGGTTTTACCCATCCAAGCTCAATAGCTTTCTCAGTCATATCTCCTTCAAAGAAAGTTTCAAATTCATCGCTAGTAGCTATTATTTCTCCTGGTGTAGAATTTAATTGGTAAGTAATATCTAATTCTTCTCCATTTTCATCTTTAACAATATTTTCTTGTTTTTTAGCTACCTGTTTAATTATTCTGTTCATTGATTGTTTTTTAATTGTAGATTCGTCAATGTTTTTGAGAAGGAATGTAACTTTGTTATCTTTAATTTTTAAATCTTCGATTTGATCAAAATTATCTGCCGCTTTTAAATCAAATTCATATTCTCCTTCTCCAGTAGGAATGGTTACTTGATATTCATCAATATGTAATTTTCTGACTCCTAAGTGGTAGGTTTTTCCTAAAAGTTGGCTTAATGGATTTTTTAATCTTAGTAATCCATCATGAGCTCTTATTTTATGTCCGGATTCTATGGTAACATTCAATGTATCATTATCTAAGCTCCAATCTGTAATTTTAGAAGCTTCACTTTCATCAGATTGTCCAAGTCCTTTTAATAATATTTCATTGTTAGCAGTTTGGATAAATTCAGCTATTTCTTCTTCTGCTTCGCTCGCATCTTTACTAAATGTTATTTTTCCTTTTAATTTAAATTTCATATTTTGGCCCTTTTTTAATTAATCATTGATTAGTGGAAGTAATTATTTTTTCAACAACAATTTCAGAAGCTATTAAATCATCTATGGTGTTTAAAAAGCTACCTGGTGAAGAACTAGAAACTGTATATGTTATTTCATTTTGATTTATTTTGGATTTTATATATCCTTCATTGTCAATTTCTAAGGAATCATATATAGTTCGAGCATCTTCTTTGTTTTTATATTTTAGTTGAATTTTTCCATTAATTTTCATAAATTATCAACGTTTAAAAAATATGTTTTTTTAACTATTTATAATTATAATGAATTTTTTAATTTCAATTTTTCATTTAAATAGTAACCTTTAAGCTGTGATAAAACTAAATAATATTACAAAAATGCATATTTTTTAATAAACAATTTGAATAAAATATAGTTTATAACTTTGTTATATTACATTATTTACTAAAAATTGAAAGTTTTTATTTAATTTATTGTTATTGAACAATTTTGTACATCGTTTGTTTATTTTAAAAACATTTTTTTTATGCATATAAGGAGGTCATAGATGTTACAAGAATTATGGACGTTATTATCCACTCAAAGTGATTTTTTTCTTAACTTAGTAATTCAACATTTAGAAATTTCTTTAATTGCAGTTATTTTAGCTATAATCATTGGATTAGGATTAGGGATTTTCATTGCCGAATATCCAAAAAATAAATGGATATTAGTTTTGGTTAATCTTATTTACACTATTCCATCAATTGCATTATTTGGTTTTATGATACCCGTAACAGGTGTCGGTGATACAAGTGCGATTATAGCTCTTACAATTTATGGTTTACTCCCTATGGTGAGAAATACCTATACAGGTATTATAACGATTGATGATAAAATAATTGAAGCTGCTAAAGGTATGGGAAGTACTGATAGACAGATATTATTTAAAATTAAACTCCCATTAGCTTTCCCTCATATAATGGCAGCTATTCGTAACATGACAGTAATGACTATTGCATTATGCGGTATCGCTTCATTTATTGGTGCTGGTGGTCTTGGTGTTGCGATTTATAGAGGAATTACTACTAATAATATTACTTTAATCATTGCAGGAAGTTTATTAATTTCAATTTTAGCTATTGGTATTGATTTAATATTAGGTTATCTTGAAAAATTATCAGATACTGGAGCTCATATTGGAAGATTTTTCAACGCATTTAAAAATAAAAAAGTTATTGCAGCTATTATTGTAATTTGTGTTGTTGTTGGAGGGTATATTGCTTATGAAGAAAATCCTGGCAATACAGTGCACATTGCAAGTAAATCATACACAGAACAATATGTATTAGGTCAAATATTAAAGCAGACCATTGAAGATAAAACTGATTTAAATGTTGAGCTGACGGATGGTGTTGCTGGAGGATCTGGAACTATTCAATCAGGTCTTGAAAAAGGAGACTTTAATCTGTATCCAGAATATACAGGCGTAGCTTGGATGTCAATTCTTAAAAATACTGGAATTTATGAGGAAGATTCGGACTTTAACACGCTGAATCAGAGTTATAATAATGATTATAATATGACATGGTATAATAAGTATGGATTTGAAAACAGTTATGGAATTGCTGTTACCCCAGAAGTTGCAGAAAAATATGATTTAAAAACATATTCTGATTTAGCTGCTGTTTCTAATCAGCTTACATTTGGAGCGGAGTCTGATTTCTTTGCTCGTGAAGACGGTATTGATGCTTTATCTGATACTTATGGTATGAATTTCAAAGATACGATGGATTTAGATGTAAGTCTTAAATATGATGCTGTAAATCAGGGACAAATTGATGTTGTTGAAATATATACAACTGATGGTAGATTGGAAGATACTGAGCTTGTAATACTTGAAGATGATAAACATTTCTTCCCATCTTATTATGCTGGAACCGTAATTACAAATGAAGAATTGGCAGCCCATCCTGAATTAGCTAAAGCATTAGATGCATTAACGGGTAAAATTACAACTGAAGATATGATTCATATGAATTATCTTGTTGATATGAAGGGTGAAGAGCCATCTGAAGTTGCACATGACTTTTTAGTTAGTAAAGGTATTATAGGGGGATAAAATGTCAACAGCTATTGAGTTCAAAAATATTGATAAACATTATGAAGATAGTGATTTTTTAATTGATGATTTTAATTTAGAAGTGGAAGATGGAGACTTTGTTACCATCATCGGCACTTCCGGTTGTGGAAAAACTACAGTTTTAAAAATGATCAATGGACTTATCGAACCTTCAGATGGAGAGATTTATGTCAATGGAACACCAATATCTGATGTTGATGTAGTAGAACTTAGAAGAGGAATTGGATATGCTATTCAAGGAACTCTTCTTTTTCCTCATTTAACAATAAGGGAAAATATTGCTTATGTTCCAAACTTAATCAATGAAAGCGATGAAAAAACTGAAGCTGATGTATTAAAATGGCTTAATATTGTTGGATTGGATGAATCTTTACTTGAAAGATATCCTCATGAACTGTCTGGAGGCCAACAACAAAGAGTAGGAATTGCAAGAGCATTAGCTGCTTCTCCTAAAATATTGCTCATGGATGAACCTTTCAGTGCAGTTGATGAAATTACTAGAAATCAACTTCAGAAAGAATTAAAACAAATTCATGAAAAGACAGGTATTACAATTTTATTTGTAACCCACGATATTGGTGAAGCTTTATATTTAGGTAATAAAGTATTGGTTATGAAAGATGGAGCCATTGAACAATATGATACACCAGCTAATGTTTTAAATCATCCTAAAACAGAATTTGTTGATAAACTATTAGAAAGAACTAAAATCATTAATCAAAAATGATTTTTTTCTTTTCTTATTTTTATGGTAACATTTATTAATTATTAAAATGAAATAATTTAATATTCTATTTACATAGCTAGTAAGATTATTTACATCTACATTTTTATTTTAAAATAATATAGCTATTTTTTCATTATACTATTTGGAGGATTAATAATGGTTCGTGCTTATACAAGAAGAGATTATATTAGGAAAGTCCCAAATTCAAGAATTGTACAATATGATATGGGTAATTTATCTGAAGAATTCCCGGTATCTGTAAGTTTAGCTGTTAAAAAACCAGCACATTTAAGACATAATTCATTGGAAGCTGCAAGGATTGCTTCTAACAGATTAATGCAAAGAAAAGCAGGAAGATTAGGTTATCATTTAAAATTAAGAACCTATCCGCATCACATTGTAAGAGAAAATCCAATGGCAACTGGTGCAGGAGCAGATAGGGTTCAAAGTGGTATGAGAAATGCATTTGGTAAGCCTATTAGTGTTGAAGCCATTGTAGATGCAGGTCAAAAAGTTATTACTATTGATGTTAATGCTAAAAACTTTGAGGATGCTAAATTAGCATTAAAAAGAGCTTCAATGAAATTACCTGTACCATGTAGAATTGTCGTTGACAAAGGTGCAGATTTAATTAAATAATTCTACAATCCTTTTACTTTTTTTTAAAATCATTTAGACAAATTTCGTTTTATTGTTTTTATTAAATGCCTTTATAATTTACAACAATTTTAATAGCTACTATTTTTACTTTTAAATAAATATATTAATAAAAAAAATTAAATATTATACCATTAATGTTGACAGTTATTTTTTGGTATTGTCAATTTTTAAATATATTTTTCAAACCAAGAGGTTATAATACATGTATGTTGTAAAATTTGAGGATTTAAACAAATCTGATATTGGAATTGCAGGTGGAAAAGGTGCTAATTTAGGGGAACTTACTCAAGCTGGAATTCCTGTTCCACCAGGATTTGTAGTAACTGCGGAAACTTATGAAAAATTCATGGAAGATGCTGGAATTAATGACAAAGTCATGGAAATATTAAACAATATTGATATTAATAATACTAAAGAACTTCAAGAAGCTGCTGAGGAAATTAAATCAATTATTGTTTCTACTCCAATTCCAGAAGACATGTCTACTTTAATTATTGAAGCTTACAATCAATTATGTCAAAGAGTTGGTGAAGATGACACTGATGTAGCTATTCGTTCTTCTGCTACTGCTGAAGATTTACCAGAAGCTTCATTTGCAGGTCAACAAGATACTTTTTTACATGTTTCAGGACCTGAGGAAGTTATTGACTATGTTAGAAAATGTTGGGCTTCTTTATTTGAAGCAAGAGCTATTTTTTATAGAGAAGAAAATAATTTTGAACATTCTAAAGTATTAATAGCTGTTGTTGTTCAAAAAATGGCTAACGCAGATAAAGCTGGAGTTATGTTCACTGTAAATCCTTCAACAGGAGAGGAAATTGCTTTGATTGAAGGATCATGGGGACTTGGTGAGGCTGTTGTATCTGGAGATGTTACACCAGATAACTATGCTGTTGATAAAAGCAATGACAAAATAGTTAATGTTACTATAAGTGATAAAAAAGTAATGTACACTAATGATGAAAATGGAACCAGTATTAAAGTTGAAGTACCTGAAGAGTTAAGAGAAGCAAGAGTTTTAAACGATGCAGAACTTGTTGAATTAACTAATATGGGTAAAAGAGTTCAAAAACATTATGGTGAACCGATGGATACAGAATGGGCTTTTGAAAATGGTAATTTATTCCTTTTACAAGCAAGACCTATTACAACTTTAGGTGATAGTGGAGACGCTAAAGAAGAATCTGCTATTGAAGGAAAAGAAGTATTAATTAAAGGTCTTGGAGCAAGCCCAGGAACAGCATCAGGAATTGTAAAAATTATTAAGGATATTGATGAGTTAGATAAAATTGAAGATGGGGACATTATGGTTACTACAATGACTACTCCGGATATGGTTCCAGCTATGAGAAGAGCTTCTGGAATTATTACTGATGAAGGTGGAGTGACTTGTCATGCTTCAATTATTTCAAGAGAACTTGGTATTCCTTGTGTTGTAGGAACTGGTTCAGCTACTACAGTATTAGAAGAAAATAGTGGAGTAACTTTAGATGGTAAAAAAGGATTGGTATTTGAAGGTTTAACCCAAACCAAACCTGAAGTTGCAAATGTTGAGGTTACTAATGTAGAATCTGCTCCAATTATTACTGTGACTGAAGTTAAAGCTAATGTAAGTATGCCTGAAGCAGCTATTAGAGCAGCTGAAACTGGTGCTGATGGTGTAGGATTACTTAGAACAGAACATATGATGTTAACTGCAGGTATTCACCCTGGAAAATTCATAGCTGATGGAAGAGAAGATGAATTAATTAATATCATAGCTGAAAATGTAATGATTGTGGCCGATGCATTTTATCCAAAACCTGTCTGGTATAGAACTCTTGATGCTCCAACTGATGAATTTATAACTTTAGAAGGTGGGGAAAACGAACCTATTGAACATAATCCAATGTTAGGTTGGAGAGGAATTAGAAGAGAACTTGATCAAGAAGAAATTCTTAAATGTGAATTTAAAGCTATTAAAAAGTTATTTGATCAAGGATACACTAATTTAGGAATTATGATTCCACTATCTCAACATCCTGATGAGTTAAGAAGAGCTAAAGAACTTTGTTTTGAAGTAGGACTTAAACCACATGAGGATATTGATTTTGGTATGATGGTGGAAATCCCTGCAGCTGCTTTAACAATTGAAGATTATATTGATGTAGGAATTGACTTTGTAAGTTTAGGAACCAATGATTTAACTCAATATACATTAGCTGTTGATAGAAATAATGAATATGTTGCAAAACATTATACTGAAGAACATCCTGCTGTAATGAAATTAATAGAAAGAACTATTAAAAAATGTGTTGAAGCAGGTGTAAAATGTAGTATCTGTGGTCAAGCAGGTAGTGTACCTCGTATTGTTGAAAAACTTGTTGCATATGGAATTACAAGTGTTTCCTCCAATACTGATGCTGTAGCTGAAGTTAGAAAAACTGTTGCTAGAGCTGAGAAAAAAATTATTTTAGATGCTGCTCGTAAAAATCTTTAATTAATTTTTTTTCTTTTATTTTTCTTTTTTTAATAAAAATTACTAATCTTAGGTTATTTTATGGATGATAAACCAATATCTAAAGAAAAAATTCTTGAAGAATTAGATGATTTACAATCAATGGATTTAAAGTATAGTGATGGAAGAATTTTAGGGTCAATGTGTACAGAAGCACATCCATTTGCTAAAGAAATTTATTGTAAATTTTTAGATTCGAATTTAGGAGATCCTGGTCTTTTTAAAGGAACTAAAAAAATTGAAGATATGGTAATTGAAGATATTGGTAAGTTTTTATCTGCAGATACTGTTTATGGAAATATTGTTACTGGAGGGACTGAAGCTAATATAATGGCCATTAGAGCAGCTAGAAATCATGCTCGCAAATATAAAGGTATTAAAAATGGTGAAATAATAATACCTGAGTCCGCTCATTTTTCATTTAAAAAAGCAGCTGATATGATGAATCTTAAAATTATTGAAGCTGAATTAGATGAAAATTATAAAATCGATGTTGATTCTGTAAAAAGAAATATTTCTGATAATACTGTAGCTATTGTAGCTATTGCAGGAACTACTGAATTAGGTCTTGTTGATCCTATTGAAGAGATTTCACAAATAGCTTTAGAAAATAATATTTATTTTCATGTGGATGCAGCTTTTGGAGGATTTTCAATCCCTTTTTTAAATGAGGTTGGTTATGATTTTCCTAAATTTGATTTTTCCCTACCTGGTGTTTGTTCCATTACAGTTGATCCTCATAAAATGGGTTTAGCTCCAATACCTGCTGGAGGAATTCTTTTTAGAGAAAAAGAATATTTGGAGGTTATGGCCATTGATTCTCCTTATTTAACTGTTAAAACTCAGTCCACTATTGTTGGAACTCGTTTAGGAGCAGCTTCAGCAGCTACTTATGGAATTATGAAGTATCTTGGAAAAGAAGGTTATTCTCAATTAGCTAAGAATTTGATGGACAATACTTATTTTTTTAAAAATGGTTTAGAAAAAATTGGTTATGAACTTGTTGTTGAACCAGAACTTAATATTGTAGCTTTTAACCATCCTGAAATTGAAACTCAAGAATTAGCAGATATTTTAGAAGATTTAGGTTGGAGAGTTTCAGTAGCTTCTTGTCCTCTAGCTATTAGGGTTGTTTTAATGAATCATATTGAAAAAAAACATTTAGAAGAGTTATTAAAAGATTTAGAAGAAATATTCTAATCTTCAATATTTTCAACATACATTAAAGGATAATTTAACTCTTCTATAAATTCCATTCTTATTGTTGCTTTTGCATTTCCTACTTTTGTGTAAATTTTAACATCTAACATATCTCCATTAAGGGACGTATATTCAAATTCAGATAATGCATTTTCTAATCTATCAAAGTTTATTTCAACTTCAACATCCTCTATAGCTGGCTGAAGTTTTAGGGAATTTTCAATAGCTATTATTAAACTCTCTTTTGTTTTATTATTGATGGGTGTTCCAATAAATTGGTGAAAGAGGGCTCCCATACTGATAGCTCCTTCAAAGATTGCTCTTTCTCTTTCTGTTATGTTTGAAAAATATTTTTTATCAACGTCCATTTTAACACTTCCTATGGATTTTCTATAAATCCTCCATTTAACCAGCTAATTTTTGAATATATGATGTCAGATGGTATTGGGTAGAAGTAGAAATAAATCAGTATTGCAGCTATTATTAATACGGTTATTAATAAATAGATTCTATTTTCCTTTGAATAGAAATAGCTAAGAACCAATCCAAATGCTAAAAATACTATAATTATTATTAATGCATTGTATTGTTGAGGATTGTCTTGAATTACACTCATATTTAAATCTTCTACTGAAGTCATATTCCCTTCAATGATTAGTCTGTTGGCTGTTGAGCCTATTGGATCACAGGTAATTAAGAATATGTTGTTATCTTCATTAGAATAATTCATAATGGTGCTTTCTGGAACAACTGTTTTATTTATTACAGTATAATTCACTTCACCTATTCCTGGCCAATCCAGAGTTATTGTATCTCCTATATTCAACTCATTCAGTCTTAAAAATGGTGAACCTTGTAGTGTCCGGTGACCGAATAATACTACTTCTCCATTGGTTGGTGTAAATGATTTATTTTCATGATAAACACCTTGTGAAATAGAAACATTATTGATTTTTTCATTTACTCCAATAGATGGTATAATTACTACAGGTGAGTCTATATTATTTTCACTAACTATTTTAGTTGAATAATAATTTACTTCTCCTGCAGCATATAAACCTATAATAGCTAAGACAATTATTAAAATAATTGTTGAGATTGTTGGTTTATTCATAGTTGAATTTTTGTTGTTTTCACTTAAATTATTTTTTATCCATAAGTTGATGAAATTTCATTTACCATCCAATCAGGAGCATTATTTGTTGGAATTGTAAGAATTATATTTTCCATATGATTTAGTACAAAATTTACTTTATCATGAGGGACTTCTACAAGTAACAAATACTGAGCATCCATTTCAGCCAAATTTATTTGCCGTTCGTAGCTATCTAGTCTAACTCCATATTGTTTAAGCATATTCATAGTTCCCTGTTCATCGTATCCTCCTGCAAGTGAACCTTTTATTAATTCAATTACATTGGCTGTAAAAGTTTCAGTATTTTCTGTAGGGTTTGTAACGTTGCCATTCACTAAAGTTTGAGAATTTCCATATTCTGATTCTATTTCTCCACTTTCACTGCATCTCATTATTGAAAGAACGGTACAACCACTTAAATAAGGTGTTGTATTGCTTTCATTAGCGGATGTTGAGTTTAGAGTATCTTGTAGGTAAATATCAACAATACTTCCTACTGAAACTAATCCCGCTCCTGCCTGAAGTCTTGAGATTAAAATCGGAACAGATATCGTATCTGGTTTTTCGAATTTAATATTTGAAATAACATAAACATCTTGGCTGTTTACAATGTTTAATGCTTCACTAATAGGCATTATAACAGTTTTTGAATCATTAGCTTCGTAAACTGCCATTGTTCTGTTAAATTTATCCTGATTCATGTTTATTGATTTTTTTTGAAAATCTCTCCAATCTTTAGTAGCGGGTCCAATAATATCGATAATTTCTACTTGATGAGCATTTTTAGCCTTTTTAATTTGTTTTTCTAAGCTAAAAGCTTCTGGAGCTGAAGCCAATGCTCCTTTGTAGAGTGTATGAAGTTCATTAAGTTTTTCATTTTGAGCAGTTTGAAGTTCTTTTTGAGAAGGTTCATAAATAAAAAAATAGTATGCAGATATTATAAGAACAACTACAATTAGGGTTGTTATTAAAATCCCGATTTTCTTCTTTTTCTCATCCTCGGAAATATCTATAGAGCCAGGATTTAGAAAAATTGAAACTTTTCTATTTAATTTTTCTAACGGTGTTAAATTTTCATCTTTTTTGTTTGTTTCTTTTTCTGTGGGTCTAAAAAGTTCATTTTGTCGTTGAATTTTTTCTTTTAACTCTTTTTCATCATCGTTTGGAAATAGCGGATCTTTTGGTTTTCGATTCATTTATTTACCTCTACTTAATTTAATAAGTAGATAGTCATAGCTTTATTTAATTAAACCACTGATAAGGTAATATAAACAAATAATTAATAAAAATAACGCTGGAATATTAATGTTAAAAATATTTAGGGGTAATGGAGCAAGCATTAATATAATTAATACTACAGCTATTAGAATGGTAGTGACATTGTCTAGTTTAGGATATTTAACATCACTTATCATAAATAGGGATATGATGACCATTAAAATCATTGCAATATAGATGTTAAATGCTCCAGTTAAATAATATGAAGCAAGAATAATAGCTATTCCAGGAATAGGAAAACCGATAAATCCTTTAAATGAAATATAATCATTAATAGCATTGTATCTAGTTAATCTAAGAACTCCGCAAGTAATCATTAATAAACCTACTATAATTGTAGCTATAGTGGGGCAATTAGGAATGGTTTGTGAAATGCAATATAAAAATAATGCAGGGGAAGCTCCAAATGAAATAATATCACTTAAAGAATCAATGTTTTTTCCAAATCCATATTCATCATTTCTATTAATTTTTCTAGCTACCCAACCATCTACTGAGTCAAACATGAGTGAACCTATCATTAAAATAGCTGCAATATAAAAATCATGATTTATACTTGCTATTATGGAAAAAAATCCACAGAGCATATTCAATAAGGATATTGCATCTGATAGTGCAAAAAAATTTCTCATTTTTGTGTTTTCAAGTTTCATGTTTTAACTTCCAGTATTACTTTTATGTTCATTTATTATTAACTTTCTCTTCTAAATGCTATAATTTCTATTAAAATAGAAATCAAATGATTTTTGTTGGCTTATTTTTTTAAAATAATAAAATTTATTTTAATTTTTAAAAAATACTTCATTTCAATTATTTTATCTAATATTAATTATCTTTTTATATTTATTTAATATTTTTTATTTTTAAACTACTTTATTATTTATAATAAATTATTAACATTCTTTTTAATCAAAGATAAAATATATATAATAATAATAGGTAATTATTAAATGTTAGACTTTAATAAATTGGGTTGTAATTTTTTTAAATAATCTTCATTAAATAAGTTGTTATTATGATTTAACCTAATTTTATTTAGTAAAATTATGATATTAATAATGATTGCGAGTAGTTAAATGATAGAAGATAAAATACAAGTTCTAAGGGAAGCTGCAAGAATATCATCAGATAAAGACCATCAAGAGGAAAAGGTATGGTGTGTTATTGCAGGTAATGTGGAGCTTATAGATGAAATGGCTTATAAAGCGATAGCATCTAAACATACAGTCAAAATTCTATTCAGAGAGCATGTAATATTAAAAGAGGATAAAACAAGCAAAAAATTTGATTTTATCATGCTATATGGTACTTCTAGAAAAATTCAAGAGTTTAAGATAGCTTGCGATGAAAGAGGTGGAGCTTTCATACAAATTTCTCCAATTCATTTAGAACAGGAATCTAATTTAATGATTTGGGTAGCTCCCGATGAAACCATTAAAAAAACGGTTACTACAATTGAAAGATCAAAAATTCCATTTGCAATATTATTGGAATCTCAAACTACTGGATTTATTGATGTTGAATTAAATTCTAATATTAAACTTCCTAAATTTATTAAATCAGCTCTTAAACCATTGTATAGTGCAACTGATGTTGTATTATCTACCATTCTAATTTCAGTTGAAAATGATGAGGATGTTAAGAAAGTTCAAAGTATAGCTACATCAAATAAAATTTTTGTCATTGACTTTAATGATGTTAATAAGGAGGCTAGGGAATGAGTATTTTTGGAAATGAAGAAGAACCAGAAGTAAATAACACTAGAGTTATTAGTAATAGTTTGGGAATAGATTTGGGAACTTTAAACACTGTAATTGCTAAACCATCAGGGGATAAATTTGATTTATATCAAATACCTTCTGTAGTTGCTGTAAAAAAGGATGATCCTTCTGAGGTATTAGCTGTTGGAGAAGAAGCAAAAAAAATGCTTGGAAGAACCCCGGAAGATATTCTTGCTGTAAGGCCATTGAAAAAAGGAGTTATTGAAAATGTGGTTCAAGCTCAAGCTCTTCTCATTAAAGCAATGCAAATTGGAATTAATGAAGGGGAAAGTGTAGGTAGAATTGTTATTGGTATTCCTGGTGACTCTTCAGAAGTAGAAAAAAATGCAGCTGAAGAAATAGGAAGAAAAGCGGGAGCTGAATATGTTCTTGTTATCAGTGAAGGATTAGCTGCAGCTATTGGAGCAGGATTACCTATTGCTGAGCCTAATGGTACAATGGTTATAGATATTGGAGCAGGATCTACTGATATTGTCATCATCTCTCTTGGAGGAATAAACGATATTGAAACAGTTAGATGTGGAGGAGATGATGTTGATAACAGAATAGTTGAACTTGTAGCTGAAAAATATGATGTAGCTATTGGTATTCACGATGCTGAAGCTGCTAAAATGGAAGTTGGAATGGTTCATTGCAGTGAACAACTTGAAAACTTAAGCGTTGAAATAATTGGTAAATCTTTAGAAACCAATAGACCTAAAAAAGTTGTTATTGATTCAATGTTAGTAGCTGATGCAGTAGAACCATTTATGCAAAAAATCATTGATGGTTTAAATGTTATTTTAGAAAGATTATCTCCAGAATTGATGATGGGTGTTTATAATAATTCCGTCGCTGTTGGAGGAAGTTCTAGACTTAGAGGTATTAAAGAAAGGATATATGATGAAGTATCAATCCCTATTGAAATTTCCGATGATCCAATGACCGTAGTTGCAAAAGGTACAGCTATCGTAGCTGCAGAACCTCTCGCATTAGAACCAGAAGTTCGTCTTAGAGCAATGAAATAATCTTTTTTTTCTCTTTTTTTTGATATTATGGAAATTTTAGGTATTGATGAAGCCGGAAGAGGATCCGTATTAGGTCCTTTAGTTGTAGCTGGTGTTTTAATACCTACTAAAATGAAACGAGTTTTACAAAGAATGGGAGTTAAGGATTCTAAAAAACTAACCCCTGAAAGAAGAAGAATTTTAGGCCGTAAACTTCGTAAAATGTTTGATTATGAAGCTGTCGTTATAACTGCTCAAGATATTGATAATCTAAGAGCCCAAGGAACCAATCTTAATGAAATTGAAATGATAGCCTATCAAAAAATAATTTCTAAATTTAAGCCTGAAAAAGCTATTGTGGATGCCGTAGATATTAAAGCTGAAAGATTTCAAGAAAGATTAAGAACCACTACAGGTATTGATGTTATAGCAGAACATAAAGCTGATGACAATTACATTGAAGTTAGTGCAGCTTCTATTATAGCTAAAAGAACTCGTGATGAGTTTATAGAACAACTCAATAAGGATTTTAGAAAAATTGGCGGTGTAGGATCTGGTTATCCTAGTGATCCAAAAACTAAAAAATTCTTAACTAATTTTACTTACGACGAAATGCCTGATTGCGTGAGAAAGTCCTGGGCAACCGTTGAAAAAATGAAATGATTTTTAACTAAATTTAAGTATTTGAATAAATAAATTATTTAATTATACTATTATTGAACTGAGGATAATATATGATAATTGAGTATTTTAGTCAGTTTTTTGAAATGATAATGGAGATATTTACTGAAGGGGGAATTATCACTTATGTAATTCTTTTCATTGGTATATATGGCCTAATTCTTTCAATTAGGAAGATTTTGTATCTTAGACGTATTAGTAAGGTGGATACTACTGAAATCTTCGGTATTGTAACAGCTTCCATGGAAAGAGGAGGAGCTGTTGAAGCTTTAAAACAAATTAATGGTTTTAAAAATCCTATTTCTAGAATTATATCTGAAACTTTGAAAATCGGTTATAAAAATAAAATTGAAGTTGAAGAGAGTATGGAACAGATTTTCATTGTTGAAGTTAGTAAAATGACTAAAGGTTTAAACACAATTAAGACAATTACAGAATTAGCTCCTTTTTTAGGTCTTATTGGTACTGTAATTGGTATTTGGATGACCTTTAAAACTTTAGGTGTCGGTGCAGATGCAGCTACAATGGCACAAGGTATTTATGTAGCTCTTATTACTACTATTATGGGTTTATGTGTAGCTATTGTGCTTTTACCGATTTATACTTATATTCAAGGATTAGTTGAAACTGAAATGGATAAAATTGAATTAGCAACTAAAATGACTAATTGGGGTTATGCTATTGTTAAAGTTAGGGTAGATTCAAATGTTGAATGTGCTTTGGAAGCTTTACAAGAAGCTGAAGGTGTCGTTAACACTAGAATTATTTCAGATCCTTATGCTAATATTAAAGTTTCATTTAAACCTAGTATGTTAGATAAAAGTATTTCTAATATTATTCTAGAAAAATGTAATGCAAACGCAGAGATTACTGAGAGTAAATTAAGACAATAGTGATTTTATGGCAATTGATGTTAAAGGTTATAAAAAAAAGGTTTTAGATCAAAAACCAACATTCAATTTGGTTCCATTTATTGACATTCTATTCACTTTAATGATATTTTTAGTTGTAACCAGTAGTTTTAATACTGCAGTGGATATGCAAGCAGCTGATGATTCAGCTTCTGGAAAACCTGAATCTGATATTTCTGGTGGGGAAGAATATTATATAGTACCAGTAGCTAATTTGCATACAGTTACAGTTAATGGTCAGGATATGTCTAGTGAAATTAGAAATGGTGCAATTGGTGTTCACGCTGAAGTTATTGATAATGGGCAGGTGTCGATTAAACCTGGTGAGATTGATATTCAAACTCCATCAGGTTTTGATGCGTCAAAAGCTGTTCATGTTCCAAAAACTTAATTGGTGAGGTAAAATGAAATATACGGGGAGAATTATTTCAATCGGGATGAATACAGATGGTAAGCCTTATGTTGCCTATAGAGTGTCTAGTAGATCTTTTCCTAATAGGCAATGTTTAACTTTTGATAATAGAGCAGCTATTGTTCCAAAAGAAGGCTTTGAAAAAGATGTGTTTGAAAATACGTATATTACGTATAATTGTATTCGCATTGTAAATGGTATAGCTATTGTCTCTAATGGATCACATACTGATGTAATAGCTGATAAGATTTCTTTAGGAATGAATATTAAAGATGCCATTGCTTATTCTTTATTAACAATGGATTATGAGAAAGATGATTATCATACTCCTAGAATAGCTGGTGTTGTTACTTCCACTAACAATAAGGATGATTATCAATGTTATATTGGAATAGCTAACGATGAAAAATTATTGGTTGATAAAGTACCATATGGAGAAGCAGCTTTTATTTCTACTTATGGTTCACAGGATTATGATAAGGTAGAATTTGAAGCTAAAAATTCTAAAGAGGCAGCACAATATATTTTTGATCAAGGTGTTTTTGCTAATTATAAAAAACCTGTAACTTCAGGTGCTGCTGTTTTTGATGGAGAATGGACGATTGAGTCTGTTATTCCATAATTTTATTTTTTTTTGATGATTATTATGTCAATTGAATTAATTGGTATTAGTGAGATTCCTTTGGTTGAAAAAGGAGATGAAATCTCTGAATTGATTGTTAATGCTTTAGATAAACAAGGAATTTCTTTAGAAAACGGAGATATTTTATTAATAGCTGAAACTTTAATTTCTAAAGCTGAAGGTAACATTCTTAAACTAGGAGATATTATTCCTTCTGATGAATCTGTTATAATAGCTCAAAAATCAGGAAAGGATCCTAAACTTGTTGAAGCTATTATTCAGGAATCAAGAGAAGTTGTTGAAGTAGGTCCTGATTTTGTAATTACTGAAACTAAACATGGTTTTGTTTGTGCAAATTCAGGAATTGATGAATCTAATGTAGATGAAGGCCTTGCCACTCCAATGCCTGAAGATGCAGATAAATCAGCTAGTAAAATAAGAGAATTTCTTGAAAATAAATTTAATTTGGATTTGGCGGTTATCATTACTGATACTCAAGGAAGAGCATTTAGAAATGGTGCTGTTGGTGTAGCTATTGGATGTTCTGGAATTAATCCTTTATGGCGTAGAGCTGGAGAAAATGATTTATATGGAAGAGAACTTCAAACTACAGAAGTAGCTACTGGAGATGAATTGGCTGCGGCTGCATCATTATTGATGGGTCAGGCTGATGAAGGAATTCCTGCTGTTATTATTAGAGGATTTGAAAACTTTAAAGATTTAAGAGATACCGAGAGTGGTATTGCACAGCTTTTAAGACCTAAAGAATTTGATGTATTTAGGAAATGATTGCTTTTTTTACTGTTTTTATCAAGATATAGAGGAATAAAATGATTACTGTTTTTTCTGGAGGCACTGGAACTCCTAAATTATTACAAGGTTTAAAGGAAATTATAAATCCTGAAGATTTGACTATCGTTGTAAACACTTTGGAAAATGACTATTTTTCTGGAGTTTATGTCTCGGCAGATATCGATACTGTTTTATATACTATGGCAAATATGATAAATGAAGAGTTTTGGTATGGGGTAGCTGGTGATACTTTCATAACTAATGAAAGGCTTGCTGAATTAGGAACTCCAGAGTTGCTTAGAATAGGGGATATTGATAGAGCCACTAAAATACAGAAAACACAATTAATGCAAATCTATAGTTTAGCGGAAGCTGTAAATATCCAAGCAGAAAAAATGGGAATCAAATCAAAAATTATTCCAATGAGCAATGAACAATCTGAAGTGAAAATTATAACTGATATTGGCGAGCTGGAATTTCATGATTTTTTAATTAAACATCAAAGTAAACCAGAAGTTTTGGATATTAAATTTTCTAATGTTTCACCTACAGATGGAATTATAGAAGCTATTGAAAATTCTGAAATGGTGATTATAGGTCCATCTAATCCAATTACCTCGATATTGCCTATTTTATCTCTTGAAGGAGTAAAAGAAGCTTTAAAAAATACTTATGTAGTAGCTGTTTCACCAATTATCGGAACAGATTCTGTTTCAGGACCTGCAGCTAAATTCATGAAAGCATTAGGGGTTGATGTTTCTTCAGTTGGTGTAGCTTCATTGTACAGTGATTTTTTAGATGAAATTATAATTGATAATAAGGACGTAGAAATTAAGGATGAATTGAATAAATGTGTTAATAAAGTAACTGTTACTAACACAATAATGAAAAATTTAGAAGATAAAAAAAATCTTTCTGAATTAATTATAAATAGTATAAACTAATAGAATTTTATTAAGAGGGAAGCTTAATGATACAAATGACTTTAATACAAATTGATAACTATGGTCCATGGACTGTAACACCAAGGCCTAGAACTGAATCTGATCTTCAAATTTTACAAGCAGAATTATATGCTGATTTACAAAGACAAATTGCTGCTAAAAAAGGATTGGTTTTTTATACAAGATTTGATAATTTATTAGCTATTACAAATGGTCTTAACCGTGAAGATCATTTAAGAATTCAAAGATCTATTAAAAATAGATATCCAATCACAATAAGTATGGGTGTTGGAGCAGCTGAAACTCCTCATGAAGCTCAGAAATTAGCTACCATGGCTCTTCAAAATGAAGGGGGAGCACAATCTTCAGATAGGAAAGAAATTTTAGCTATTGACAGTTTAGTGGAACCAGAGGATAGTTTTGTTCAAGTGGCTCATATTGATATTAATAGTGTAACAGATACTTTAACCGACATTGAATCTGCTTTTGATACTAATTTCATGGTTAATAAAACCCAACATTACTTAATGACAAAATTAGTTAAAAAAGGAGCATTATTGTTCTTCATTGGAGGAGACAATTTCATGTCACCATGTAATGGTTTAACTGAAAAGGATATTGAAGATATTTTAATTGAAATTGATGATGAGATTGGAATTGGTTTGAAAGCAGGAATCGGAAGATCTGACAATGCTGAAGACTCTGCTTATATGGCAGATTTAGGACTTGAAGAAATTCGTGATAAAAATAATGAATTATGGACTCAAGTTGTTGATACATTATAAAGGTGATTTAAATTAAAGTAGTTGCTCCCATGGCTGGAATTACCGATGCTGATTTTTTAAATTCTGTAATTCCTTTTGGTTTTGATGTAGCTACTTTAGGAGGATATAATTTAGATGCTCCAACTATTGAAGCTTCCAAAAAAATTCTTGAAAGAGGAAGAAAAGAGTTTTATTTTCCTGAAAATTTTATTTTTTCACATATTGAAAAAGAAGCTAATAAGATTAAAAATCAACATGATGTGTTAGTTTCTGTAAATTTAAGATCCACCACTCCAGAATCTATTGTTGAGGTTAGTAAAATTGATGATGTTGATATTGTGGAAATCAACTGTCATTGTAGACAACCGGAATTTTTAGATATTAATTGTGGTCAAAACATGCTTTTTAAAGAGGATTTAAAGGAGTTTATTTCGGCTGTTGTAGATAATGCAGACTCAAAGGTCAGTGTAAAAATTAGAGCTAATGTTGAAGGTGTTGATAATTTAAAGATAGCTTCAGCTATTGAAGATGCAGGAGCAGATTATTTACATGTTGATGCAATGAAAAAGGGAGTTGCAGATGCTGATTATGAATTGTTAAGTGAGATTTGTAAAAATGTTGACATTCCTGTGATAGGAAACAATTCGATTGATAGTGAATCAAAAATTTTAAAAATGCTAAAAACTGGTGTTTCTGGTTTTTCTATAGCTAGAGCAGTTATTTCTAAAAATTTAGATTTTGATATCAGTAATTTTTAATTTTATTCTATTTTTTATCTTATTTTATTGGATTATTAGATATAACATTGTTGTATAACAATTATTATTAGAAAGTATTATAAATAGACTTCAATATAATTAATATTAATTTATTTAATCAAAAGGTGATTTCATGGAATTTATTACACTTAAAAATGTTACAAAAACATTTGGTGGCGTAGATGTATTAAAAGATATTAACCTAAAAATTAGCGAAGGAGAGACTTTAGGTATTTTAGGTCGTAGTGGAAGTGGAAAATCTGTTTTAATTAATATGCTTAGAGGTACATTAGAATATGCCCCAGATGAAGGTCAAGTTATTCTTAATCTTGCAGTATGCCCTGATTGTTTATCTGTTGATTCACCATCCCATGTTGGAGAAAAATGCAGTTGTGGTGGAACTTACGAAGCTAAAGAAGTAGATTTCTTTAATTGTGATAGAAAATTATTCGCAGCTATTAAAAGAAGAATAGCTATTATGCTTCAACGTAACTTTGCTCTTTATGATGAAGAAACCGTAATTGAAAATGTAATGAGAGCAATGGATGATGAAACCGAATATGAGGATAAACTATATGGAGCATTAGAAATTCTTGAAATGGTTCAAATGAATCATAGGATTACCCACATTGCAAGAGACTTAAGTGGGGGAGAAAAACAAAGGGTTGTACTTGCAAGACAACTTGCTAAAAATCCAATGCTCTTTTTAGCAGATGAACCTACTGGAACATTAGATCCAAAAACTGCAGCTAAATTACATCAAACCTTAATTGAAGGAGTTAAAGATAAAGGAATCACCATGTTAATCACTTCTCACTGGCCAGAAGTAATGAATCAATTAGCAGATCATGTAATTTGGTTGGAAGATGGAGAAATTAAAGAGGAAGGCGAAGCAGAGCAAATAGTTAATGACTTCCTTGAAACAGTTCCAACAGCTGATAAATCTGATGCACCAGTTATTGGTGAAGTTGAAATTAAAATTGAAGATGTTAAAAAACACTACTTCTCAATTGAAAGAGGAGTTGTAAAGGCTGTTGATGGAGTGGATTTAGAGATTCATAAGGATGAAATCTTTGGTATTGTAGGTTTAAGTGGAGCTGGAAAAACAACCTTAACAAGAATGCTTATAGGATTAACAGAACCAAGTAGCGGAGGAATAGCAGCAAAACTTGGTGATGAATGGATTGACATGACAAAAGTAGGACCTCTTCATAGAGGCCGTATCATGCCATATATGGGATTGTTACATCAAGAATATTCACTTTATCCTCACAGAACAGTTATTGGAAACTTAACCGATGCAATCAGTCTTGAGTTACCTGCTGAATTTGCAAAAATGAAAGCTATTCAAGTTTTAACCGCCGTAGGATTTTCCCAAAAAGTAGCTGAAGGTTTATTAAACAAATACCCTGATGAGTTAAGTGTAGGAGAAAAACATAGGGTAGCTTTAGCACAAGTTCTTATTAAAGAACCAAAAATCATTATTCTAGATGAACCAACAGGAACAATGGATCCTGTTACAAGAGTGGTTGTTACTGATTCAATTATAAAAGCAAGAAAAGAATTAGAACAAACATTTGTCATCATTTCCCACGATATGGAATTTGTTTTAGATGTTTGTGATAGGGCAGCTATTATGAGAGGAGGAAAAATATTAGATATTGGAACTCCTGAAGAAATAGTAAAAGAGCTCACACAAGATGAAAAAGAAGGAATGTTCAATAATTAATTCCTTTTTATCCTCTCTTTTTTTAAATTTTTTTAATTACCATCCTTCAAAATTAAATACTTTATTAGCTAGTTTAAAGCTGACAGGATTTACGATTACTACAACTAAAAAGTAGGCAACAACCCATCTAAGAGGCCACAATTGAAAACACATTGTTAAAGGCATTCCCATAGGGGTTGCAAAAATCAACGGCATTAATAAACTCATTATAAGGCTTATAAAAAAAGCCATAGGATTCCAAATATTCATATACTAATTTTTTTATTAATTTTGTTTATAAAACTATTTCATTAGAATGAAATAGAAAATATAATGTATCAACCGATTTTTGAAATTGGTTTCCCGTAAAAAAATTAATTTAAAAAGTATGTTGTATATCTACTATTTTTACACTTAAATTTAACAAGAATTAACACTGTAAAATTATGATTTAAATAAATAATTATAGTAACTTATTTAAACACAAAATAGGGAGGTATTCTGTACTAGAATTCTCATTAAGTGAAACATAATAGGTTTCTATCATATATTATAGAATTTATGTTCAAAATTAAAATATTATGGAATTAACATTATAACTCTTTTTTTTTAAAAATAACAACTATATGAATTTCCATATAACTTATTAAACAAGATGAATTTTTATATCTAAAATAAATAAATTCGTTGATTTAAAATTTCAACACTCAAAAAATAGAAGTTCTAAAACCTAACTTAATTTAACTATATATTTAAATAGTTAATTTTATCAAATTATTTATATTGAATTAAATTTGGAGGTTTGTTATGAGTTGGGAAGATGCACCATCACATATTTGTAGAGGCGGAGATAAAAGAGGATTGGCTTTTTGTTGCCCTCCAGTTAAACCATGTCCAATTATGGGCACATTAGAAGAAGTTGGTTTAACCCCTGAGGAATATATTGAAATTAAAAATAAATTTGCAAAAGAAACTAGATTAGGTGAAGGTGCAGGAACTTGTTTTGGATCTTTGGTATGGTGTTGTAAACCATCTAAACCTTGTCCATTAAGAGACATGACTTTAAAAAATATTAATATGACTCATGATGAGTATTTGGATTTAAAAAAACAATTAGCTGAAAATTTAGTTGGAAAGGAAGGAAATTCCATTGAGGATAATGCAATAGCTTTAACCAAAGCTTTTGATATCACTAAAACTGAAGCTTTAAAAGTTTTAGATGATTGTAATAATGATTTAAGAACTGCTGTTAAATTATTAAAAGTTAAATCTTTAAATGAATCTGATTAAGATGGATTGGACATCTATTTATCTAAAAACAGAAAATTCGAATGTTTTTATTTTAGGAACTGGAGAGGTTGCCACAAGAAGGGCTCATAAATTTTTAAATCACGGTGCTAATGTAATTCTTGTTGGAGAGTCTTTAAATCCAGAATTGACAAAGAAGGGAGCTATTTTAAAATCTCATGAAAATATTAACCAATTGGTTCAGTGGGCAGATGTTGTTGTAATAGCTACAGGAGATGAGGAACTTGCAGAGGAAGTTTCTTTATTAGCTAAAAATAAGCTTTTAAACAGAGCTGATTTTCCAAAAAAGGGAAATGTGATTGTTCCTAATAGCTTTAATATTTCTGATGATGTTGAAATTTCAATTTTTACAAAAGGTAAAAGCCCATTGGTGTCTAAGTATTTACGACGTAAAATTCAAAGTATTATTACAGAAAAAGATATTATTAAAATTGAACTTCAGGATTATGGAAGAAAACGTCTAAAGGAAAATGTTGCAGGTCAGAAAAATCGAAAAGACTATCTTTATGAGATTTTTGAAGATGAAACTCTTGAAGATTTGATTGATGAAAATAAAATCCAACAGGCTAAGGAATATATTGATAAAAAGATTAATGGGGAATAATTTTGATTTTAAATTTAAGAGTGGATTATACAATAGCTGATGTAGAGACAATGGAAAATGTTTCTAAAGAAATGGATATGCTTTTTGAGATTTTAAAGAAGAAGTATTCCATTGATGAGTATATTGACATATCCACCTGTAATCGTAAGGAGTATTACATTCATAATGATAATTGTACA
Organism: uncultured Methanobrevibacter sp.; assembly: GCA_964409285.1. GTDB lineage: Archaea > Methanobacteriota > Methanobacteria > Methanobacteriales > Methanobacteriaceae > Methanocatella. Next base: position 119,710 of record CAYPCR010000001.1, read on the forward strand.
TTAGAGGAAGTTATGGAGTTAAATTCTAGTGAGAACATTCTAATAGACCATGGTGATGATGCAATTAATCATTTATTTAGAATGACTTCAGGTTTAGAGTCAATGATTGTTGGAGAAGATCAAATCTTAGGGCAGGTTAAAGATTCTAAAAAATTAGCTGAAAAGCAATATCACTGCGGAAATGTGTTGGATACTATTTTTACTAAAGCTATTCATGTTGGTCAGGTTGTAAGAAATAAAACCAATATTAATAAGGGTTCTGTTTCTATTGGTTCTGCTGCTGTGGATTTGGCTGAAAAACATTTTGGAACTTTGGAAAATAAGGTTGTTCTTGTTATAGGGGCAGGAAAAATGGGAAGTTTGGTAGCTAAATCATTGGCAGAGAAGAATTTAGAGGCTATTTTTGTAGCTAATAGAACTTATTATGTAGCTGTTAAATTAGCTGAAGATTTAAATGGTGAAGCAATCTTTTTTGATGATTTAAACGAATATCTAAAAACTGCCGATGTTATTATTAGTGCCACTGGAGCTCCTCATCCTATAATCACTAAAGAAAGATTATTAAAAACAGATTTGGATTATGAAAATCTTTTCATGATTGATATTGCTAATCCTAGAGATATTAGTAGTGATGTAAAGGATTTAGGTGTTAAATTATGCAATATTGATGATTTAAGAGAACTTGCTAAATTCAACAAATCTTTAAGGGAAAGTGAATCATTAGAGGCTGAAAGTATCATTGCAAAAGAATTTGATTTACTTAAAGAATCATTTAAAATAATGGAAATTGATTCAATACTTGGTAGTTTAAGAAGGTCAATGGAAGACATACGTGAACGTGAAACTCAAAAAGCAACTGTTAAATTATCTGATGTAGATGGTAGTGTAAAAGTTTTAGATAATTTAACAAAATCTATTGTTAATAAAATCTTTTTTGATATAAATAAAAAATTAAAAAAAGCAGCTCATGATGATGAAGAAAATGTACTTGAAGCGGCTGAGTATATTTTTAGTAGAGATTAGCTATTCAAACATTCCTTTAACTTCATTTTTAGCTATATTGCTAACTTTTAAGGCATAATTAATATCTTCCATATCTACAATCTCTTTATCATGGGATATGGCATGATGAAGGGAGGTTTTTAATATCTTTTCCTTTATATCTCTTCCAGACATGTTTTTAGTTAAATTAACCAAATGATTTACATTAAAATCAGTTTCATAAGGAAAAGTTTCAATATTCCTACTAATAATTTCGGCTCTTTCCTTTTCATTTGGAAGTTTAAATTCTATTTCTTCTTCAAACCTGCTTCTTACAGCATAATCCAGAAATGTTGGATTGTTTGTAGCTCCAATGGTGATTAAATCATTGTTTTCTGAAATGCCATCCATTTCTGTAAGTAGGGAGTTAACAATTTCACTTACATCTCCTCTAAGAGACTGAAAGCTTCTGTGTAATGCAATTGCATCAATTTCATCAATAAAAATTATTGCAGGACTGTTTTTTGCAGCCTTTTCAAATAAGTCATGAATTTTTGAAGCTCCATCACCTACATGATCTCCAATTAGGGAGGTTGATTTAATCAAATATAATGGAATGTTAAGTTCATTAGCTAATGCCTTAACAAGCATGGTTTTGCCGGTTCCCGGAAGTCCGTAAAATAAAATATTTTTTGGAGCCCATAGACCAAATTTGTCCGGATTTTCAATAAATTTCATTAAAACCTTTATCTTGTTTTTAGCATTTTCCTGACCTATTACATCCTCAAATTTGATGTTGGTGCTTATTGGAGGTAAATCCAAATTATTTGCAATCTCATCTTTAATGAAAGCTATTTTGGTTTCCTCACCAATGATTGAATTGTTGGGAATAGCTGTCAAGATTTTAAATCCATAATCAGGAACAATTTTTTGATCAAATAAATAGGAATCTTCCTTTACAAATAATCCTAGCCATTGTTCTCGAGCATATTCTTCGAATAATTCTTCGTTAGTAATTTCCAAATCATTTTCCATTAAGCTAAAATTAAATGGATAACCTACAGGTTTTAAAATAAGTGATTCACAAATTTCATTCTCTTCACATTGTTTGGAAGATTTTGCAGATGAGCTATTTTTAATTTCTATTTTTTTATTATTAGTTTTCATGAAATCACCTATTAAATTAAAATAAAAAAAGAGGTTAAAAGTTTATTTAACCTAACAACAACCTTTATGGTTGTTTTTTGCAGCCATTTTAATGTCTTCTGCTTTTACAGTTTTACGACCTGCATGTCTAGCGATAGCTACAGCTTTAGAAGCAATATTGGAAGCACAATCTTCTACAATTTCAGCTAATTCTTTTTTTGCATCGTCACTTACACGTTCAGCTCCAGAATTTTTAATTATTCTTCCTACCGGTGCTAATGGAATTTCAGTTTTTGCCATATTTTTTCCTCTCCATTTATTATTAATTCAATAACAATAATTGTTATGTGGTGTAATATAAAATTTACATATTATATAAATATATCGTTAAGACCTTTATTTTAACTAAATAATCATAATTCTTATTTAAAGTAACTTTTAATTGTTTGGATAGCTTAAAAAATCTAAATTAAAGATTCATAAATTTCTTTCATTATTAAAGCATCTTCATCTCTTTGAGGAGTTTCACATATTATATTAGCTTTCCAGCCATTGTCAATTAAATTTTCCAATAAATCTTCTATGTTAGGTCCATATTCATCATTTTCAGCTAATGTATGATGTTTTATTTCTCCGCCATCTCCATATTCAATAGTTGTAAAATGACAGTGAAGTCTATCAATATCTAAATGGTCTTCAATTGTGGAAAATATGCAATTATAATCTTCTTTTGAATTTAAAAATCCTCTTCCTCTTGCATGGACATGAGCAAAATCAATGGTAGGTTCAAAATGTTCAAAAGTAGAACATAATTCAACGATTTCAGATACATTTCCCTGTTGGGTTCTTTTTCCAGTAGTTTCAGGAGCAAATGTAAATTTTTCAATACCTTCCTCTTCACATCTTTCAAGAAGCTTATTTATTGTATTTTTAGAAATTTCCATTGCCTTATCGGGTTTTCTATTGGTGTAAAAACCAGGATGGAAAACGATACGATATGCTCCCATCCATTCTCCAGCTTGTGCAGATTTAATCAAATGTTCAATACTTTTATCAATTTTATCTTCTTCTTTAGAACATAAATTAATATAATATGGCCCATGCATTGATATTAAAACATCATTTTTTTCAGCTTCATTTTTAAGAATAGTAGCTGATTTTTCTTTAATCCTAACACCATAGGAACATTGATATTCAAAGGAGTCCAATCCTTCCTGATGGATGAATTTTGGTGCTTTAAAGGCTTCTCCTTTGTATTTCAATGGTTTTCCCGCAGGACCGAAAATAACTTGATTTTTCATTATAAAATTCCCATTGCCTTATTTGTTTTAGCTATTGATTTTTCATTGTCCTTTTCCATTTCAAGCATAGCACGAATGGCATCGATATTTTCAGGAACTACATCAGATTCCTGGTGGACTGCCTGCATGTAATAAAGTTCATTTCCAACTACATTAATGGATTCTCTCCAAACTGGAATTTCATATAAGTCATTTCTATTTCTTCCAAGTTCTTTAGCATATTCCATTAACTCTGCAGTTGAACCAAGTCCGTCAGCAGCATCAACAACAAGTACTCTAGAACGTTTTTCTAAAGCGTCAATTACTTCATCTCTAGTTACATCATTGTTAATTTCAACCATTAAGTTATGTTGATGCATTAAGGTAGTAGGTACAAGTAAAGCCATTGTAGTTACATCAATTCCATTCATTACAGTTTTTACATCAGGTCCGTGATGAGATGGTACTTTTGGAGGATTTGGAACAATTGAATTAATAGGTCCTTTTTTAACTTCAGAAGGATCAGATCCTCTTCTAACCATTACTGCCCTTACCTTTTCAATATCTACTAAAGGATCTAAGGTGGATAGTGTACGGGTAAGGCCGGTGGTGTTACATGATACAACTCTTGCATAATCTGCTCCATAAGAGTCATCATAATTTGAAAATGAGTTAAAGGATAAACCAGTTAAATCGTGGTCTTCTCCACCTTGATAAATTGCTTTTACTCCAGCTTTTTTATACATTTCAAGATTTTGAGGTCCGATGTTACCAGGAGTACAATCTACAACAATATCTGCTTCCTGAACCATATCTTCAACGGTTCCAGCTATTTCAATTCCAGCTTCCTTAAATAAATGTTCTCTTTCAGGAATGCCAATATACAAATCATATCCTTTTTCTTCAACGGCAGTTTTAGCTTCAAAGTTAGGTCTTGTTTTGCTAACTCCAATAACTTCCATGTCATCCTGAGCAGCTACTGCATCAGCTACTCTTTTTCCAATAGTACCATATCCATTAATAGCTACAGATTTCATTTATATAACCCTAAATTATTTTTTTATAAACTAAAATTTATAATTTAAATTATATAAAATTTGATATTGACGTATAAATAAAAATAAAAAAGAGAAAATTTTAAAATATGCTTTTAAATTAAATTACTAAATCTTTAAGGTCTTTTCTAACCATTGGAGGCTTTTCACAATTTTTATAGCCCATTGGAATAAATAATATTGGATTGTATTTTTCATCTAAACCCATCATTTCCCTTGCAATATCCTTATTAAATGATGCAATAATACAACTTCCAAGACCTTGATTTGTAGCTTCAAGAGCTATATATGATGCAAGAATTCCTACATCAATATCTGCTAGATTGTTGCCATCAGGCATTTCAAAGCCTTCATCATAATTTATAGCTATTCCTATTGCTGCTGGTGCATCATGAAAGTTTTCCTGCATGAATAAGTCTTTAAATTCATCGCATTTTTTAAAAACTCCTATTTTATATGGCTGAAAGTTAACTCCACTTGGAGCCATCCTTGCAGTTTCAGTGATTTTTTCAAGCTTTTCATTTTCCACTGGCTGATCTTTAAATTCACGAACACTAAACCTATTTTTTAATACTTCATCAAATTCCATAGATATCACATTTTTATCTAAGTTTTGGTTTGTATCTTAATTTAGTTAATTTAAATAGTTTTTGTTACTTTTAGATTACCTGTAAGTTTTAAGTAGGCATCTATTTTATAACTAAATTATTATTAATGAGCGATAAAAAGCCATTTCCCAATAACCTTTCAGAATGGTCTGCCTATTGATAAAACATTAATGTTGATTAATAGAAAATGGGTTATTCAAATTATTATGGGTTATTTATGTGCAAAAAACATTTTAGCGAATTTAAAAAGGATAAGGATTATTTAAGCAATAAAGTTTTGTCAAACACTTTATCTAAGATGGAAGAAATGGATTGATTTTAAAAAACAAGTTAATGAAAAACCTATTAAAACGGAATATAAATTAACACAGAAAGGAAGAACTTTAAATAGAATTCTATTGGAATTTGTTTTATATGGCCTTAATGAATTGGATGGTACTAAAAACTACGAAAAGGAGTTTAAAGATTCAATAAAAGAGTATTATATGAATATTTTAGACATTAAATAAAAATAAATAAGAGTAGAAAATAATTATTCTACTTTAAAACCAGCTTCTTCAACTGCTTCAGCTAAATCAGCATCAGATACTTTATCAGCATCAAATTTAACTTCCACAGCCCCAGTTTCTAAATCTGCTTTAGCATCATCTACACCGTCAACGTCTTTAAGTGAAAGCTCTACAGCAGCTACACAAGATGGACAATGCATGCCAACTACATTAATTTCTTTTTCGGTACTTGCCATTTTTATCACCTATACTATTAAATAACCAGTTGTATTATTTATAGTTTTATTAATTTTCAATTTCATTGGAGATTGTAAATTTTTATAGGGTTTTTTGTTTTCCGAATTTGTGTGTCCAGAAT
>CAYPCR010000002.1:0-102840 GCA_964409285.1 uncultured Methanobrevibacter sp.
TAACTAAAAAATTTTTTCGCGAAAAAATAAAAAATCAATTTTGGCGAACACTCTTAAAAAAAGAAAAAATAAAGTTAAAAACTTTATTTCTAATGTTTGTTATCTTTTGGAGGATATTCAGTGAATGGAATAGGTTCTCCAGTTTTGAATCCGCTGACGTATCCGTATTCTTCTCTAACTTTGTTGTTAACAGTGTCCCAAAGTCCTGCAACATCAATTTCACAAGGACATACTTCAGAACATTGACCACAATTAGTACATGCGTCAACCATATGTACCATACGAGTTAAATGGAAGAATGGAGCTGCAGGAGTGTATCCACCAGGTACCCATTCAGGACCTTCTGCTTCAAGACAGCAGTCTTCACAGAAACAAAGTGGACATGCTTCACGACAACCATAACATTTCATACATTTGGAGAATTGATCTTCATATGCGTGGAATGCTTCAATAATATCTCCAGTAAGATCTCCAATAAGTTCTTCTTTAGCTTTTGCGGAATTTTTAAGCATTACATTGTTGATTTTTTCTCTTATTCCGACACCTTTTTCAATAGGTTCTTCAGTTTCAATAAGATCTGCATCCATTACATTTTGTAATACTTCTGCACCTTTGTCTGAGAATACTTCAACGAAAGTTGCTTTTCCTGCTAAAGGTCCAATAACTCCCCAGTTACCTAAAGCTAAGTCAGCATTTGAAGGTATTTTAAGTTCACATCTTTGACAGTTTTTCCTTCTTCCCATACCTTCTTCTTCAAGTTCCTCGATGTTGATACCTTTTTCTTCTCCATCAGCTGTTTCCATTATAAGGTTACCTTTTGCAATTTCTTCTTTAACAACATCTTTAGGATCTAATTCGTAAACATCTTCAATCATTTGAATTGTTGGGACTGGTGAGAATGTTCCACCACAATTTACACCAATCATGATGATGTTATCTCCGATGATTTTTCCTTTTTTAATTAATTCAGTGATAGTCATTGCATCACATGGTTTACATGTTACTGCAACTTTCATATCACGACAACCATCTAAATATTTTGAAACAAATTTTGCCATGTTCATTGTTCCACAGTGGATTGAACCAGCAGATTTAAGGATATCATCTGGGTCGGTAATGAGACATGGGACAGCGTCATACATATCTGCTCCTTCTTCAACTGCAACAACACCATCAACAATGTTATTTTCTAATAAATATTTCATGATAGTAGTTACTACTCCACCATATTCTCCATTTTCTTTAATTTCAGGGTTTTTGGAGTAAGCGTAATACATATCTCCTTCTTTTACAGCCATTTAACTACACCTCTGGAATTTTTTCTACTTTGATAGCACAAGCTTTTAATTCAACCATTTTACTTTTTGGATCGAAAGAATCAGAATTAGTTAACATGTTAGCTGCACATTCGGTAAAGTGCATTGGAATGTTTACAATTCCTTTCTTAATATCATCAGTTACTCTTGCAGGAATTTCAATTTCTCCTCTTCTTGAACTTGCTTTAACAATTTCATTGTTGAGAATACCTAATTCTTCTGCATCTTCAGTGTTGATTTCTATAAATCCAGTTTTTACCTCATTATCTAAAGTTTCACATCTTCTGGTCATTGCAGCGTGATAGTGGAATAAAACCCTAGTGGTTGTTAATAATAATGGGTATTCTTCGTCTGGTTCTTCGACAGGACCAATGTGTTCTAATGCTTGGAATACACCAAATCCATCTGGGTGTGCAAATTTATCTTTGTGCATTAATGGTTCACATGGATCATCGACTGAAGGACATGGCCAGTGGAGAGCTTCAGGTGTATCTAATCTTTCACGGTTCATACCTGCAAAGATTGGAGCACATTCTCTGATTTCATCAAAGATTTCTTCAGAAGATTCGTAATGGAATTTTTCTCTTGGTACTCCCATTCTAACTGCGATTTCTTCCATAATTTTCCAGTCAAGTCTAGCTCCTTCAGGAGGTTCTTGTGCTTTATGTAAGCATTGTACTCTTCTTTCACCGTTAGTGAAAGTTCCTTCTTGTTCACCCCAACCTGCTGCTGGTAATACAACATCAGCTAATTCAGCAGTATCGGTCATGAATAATTCTTGTACAATTAACATATCTAAGTTAGCTAATGCTTCTTTAGTATGGTTAATATCTGCATCAGAAAGAACTGGGTCTTCACCATGGATGTATAATACTTTTAAGTCACCAGCGTGAGCAGCATTCATCATTTCTACAAGGGTTAAACCTTTTTTAGCTGGTAAGTTGGTTCCGTAGTAGTCATTGAACCAGTCAGTGGTTTCTTGATCTTCTACTTTTCTGTAACCTACATAATCTGAAGGAAGTGCTCCCATATCACAAGCACCTTGTACGTTGTTTTGTCCTCTTAATGGGTTTACACCAGTACCTTCTCTTCCTATGTTACCAGTTAACATAGCTAAGTTAGCACAGGACATAACGTTGTCTGCTCCGTGAGAGTGTTCGGTAATACCTAAGGAGTAAACAATAGCTGCTTTGTCAGCTTTAGCATAATCTAATGCTGCGTTAGTAATTTGTTCTACAGTAGCTTCGGTGATTTCAGCAACTTTTTCTACGTCGTATTTCATTACGACTTCTTTCATTTCTTCGTAACCTTTGGTTCTTTCTTCTATGAATTTATCATCTTGTAAATCGTTGTCGATGATAATTTTCATCATACCATTTAATAATGCTACATCAGTACCTGTTTTAAATTCAATGTAGTCATCAGCTAATTTTGCTGTAGGAGTGTATCTTGGGTCAGCAACAATTAATTTAGCACCATTTTGTTTAGCTTGAATAATTTTACGTCCGAATAATGGGTGTGCTTCCATGTTGTTTGATCCAATACAGAATATTACATCAGCTTCTTTAATACTGTCAAATCCGTTAGTCATAGCACCTGAACCAAAAGTGGTTGCAAGTCCTGCTACAGTAGGACCGTGACAGATACGTGCACAGTGGTCTACGTTTTGAGTTCCACAAGCTACTCTAGCTAATTTTTGTGTAATGTAAATATTTTCATTTGGGGAACGTGCACATGCATAGAATCCAACTTTATTAGGATCTTCATCAGATACTTCTTTAAGTTTGTTAGCAACTAAGTCTAATGCTTCATCCCATGATGCTTCTCTAAATTCACCATTTTCTTTTATTAAAGGAGTAGTTAATCTGTCTTCTCTGTTAATAAACTCATATCCAAAGTTACCTTTTGGACATACTTTACCCTCATTTACAGGGTGTCTTTTATAAGGTTCTACACCAACAATTTTTTCGTCTTTTACAACAAAGTTGATTCCACAACCAGTACCACAGTATGGACAAATTGTTGGGACATATTTTATCTCAACCATTTTATAATCTCCAAAATTATTTAAAATTATAATTGAAAGCTTAGAATTTTTCTAAGCTTCCTTGTTTTCTAAAGTTCAAAATACGATGTATATTCAAAATATTTATTTTGCTTCGTCAGTATCTCTTAAATATACGAACCAGTAGATACATGCTACGAAGATAGCACCACCGACAATATTACCTAATGTAACAGGAATAATATTGTTCCAAAGCATGGTACCCCATGTAATACCTTCTCCACCTAAGAACATACCTAATGGAATGAAGAACATGTTAGCAACACTGTGCTCAAATCCAATAGTTACGAAAGCCATAATTGGGAACCAAATACCTAAGATTTTACCAATTATGTCATCAGATGCGAATGCAAGGTATACAGCTAGACATACGAGCCAGTTACAACCAATAGCTCTAATGAATGCTACGTCCCATGATAGGTTTACTTTACCTGTAGCTACTTTAATAGCTCCTGCAGTAATAGCTGGGTCTGCTAAAATAACACCACCGAGGTAAGCTAATACATAAGCAACAAATAAAGCTCCAACAAAGTTGAAGATCCAACTTACAATCCAATTTCTTGCAAGTCCTCCCCATGATGCTTTACCATGTAATAATCCCATGGTCATATACATTACGTTTCCGGTGAATAATTCTGATCCAGCAATAACAACAAGAATCAATCCGACAGGGAACACAGCACCAAATGCGAATTTGGATAATCCAACAGGGAATCCTGCTGCAATCATACCAGCATTAGTTATTTCTGCTAATAATCCCCCGAATGCAATATATGCACCTGCGACGAATCCAAGTAAAATTGTATGTGAAATTTTAGATTTATCTTTAACTCCACCTGTTGTTGCTACTGCCCTCGCAGTATCACCTGGACTTTTAAAAGATGAACTCATTTTTTCAACCTCTCTTCCTATAATTTTAATCGATATAATATCTATGAACTCCCCTAATAATTTTATTCATAGCTATTATATACCTTATCTTTGATACTCCTTATAAAAAGGTTTTGTCATTAGAATATAAAAGAAATACTTATATATGACTAATAATAAACAATAGATAATTATAAATCATGACAAATAATTTTTGTTATACCTAAAAATAACTTTTTTAAAAAAAATCGAGTCAAAATAGTTCAAAATAGTTCAAAAAAAGAATAAAAGTAAAAAAAATAAAAATAAATTATTTTTAACCCGATACCATTACAAGTTCGCCTGTATATGGATCTTTATAAACTTTTCCAACTTCACTATATCCACTATCTTCCATACTTCCAGCGTCAGAATAGTTTTGATCAAAAGTTTCTGCAGAAGAAACATCCTGAGTAGTTTGGGAAGATTGTTGAATTAAATCAGGATTAGCTGATAATGCCATTATTGCAAAAATTAAAAATCCTAATGCTAATACTAACATTGCATCAGATAAATTTGCCATTCCTGCCATTGGATCATCATCTATAGAATCACTCATTCTTCGTCTTTTTCTAAGCATTTTAATTCCTCTATTGATTATTTAATGCCTCTAATTCTGCCTCTGCTAAAGACTCAGTATCTATTAAATCACTTTCATACCATTGTTTTTTAAATTTAGAAATTAAATAAGCTAATGCACCAATAGCTAATCCAGTAACGGTTGTATCAAAAGCTATTGTTAATGATTCAGCTAATACTGTAATATCTCCAGATCCTAAAGCTGCAAGTCCAGGACCTAAAGGAATTAAAGTTCCTAATAATCCTAAAATAGGTGCTACTCTAACAAGGATGTCAGTTTTAGAGGTGTTTTTAATTAATTTAGTTTCAGCTTCAGAAATCATTTCTTGAGCTAATGCCTTTCTAGCTTCTGGTCCAATATCAGAGTTTTTGGCTAATCTTATAAGAATTTCTTTTTGATAGTCAAACAAATTACTATTATTTATATATTCTTCTATTTCATTTGGAGTTTTTGAAAATGAAATTTCTCTAATTAATTTTTCTAGTTCCTGAGAATCAACAGGCTTTCTAGAAATTTTTTCATTAATTAATCCTCCAAGACATAAAATAACCACAACAACAAATATAATTAAAAGTACAATAACAGGTGTTAAAAGACTTTCAGAAATTATATGAATTATTGAAGTTAAAGTTTCCGTACCTTGAATAATCATAAGTTACCTCTTTTTTAGTTGTTTGTCATTATAATATAAACCAATTAATAAAATTACAAACAATCCAATTATTACATAAACTAATTGATAAGTAGGTGTTAAAATTAAAAATGAACTAAACATTGTATAATCTAAGTTTTTAACTGACCAAAAAGTAGCTCCTATTAATAAAAATAAAACTATTTCTGTTGAAAAGAATTCACCTACAATCACAGAATAATCCCTTTTTGCATAATGTAATAATGAAGAAACTGGGTATAATATTATTAAAATAACAAATAAGAATAAAGTCAATAATAAGCAATCCACTAAAGATAAGTTTACAATTTGAGAAGATAATGTAAACACTAAAATTAAAAGGATAATAGAAATGCCATAAGGTAGATATTTAGAACTCTTATATTTTAAATAAATTATATCTACAACAAATAAAATAATAGCTATAATTATAAATAACCATCCAAAATTATCATTTAAGAAAAACAATGCATTGTAAAAATTACTTGAAAAAACAAGACAAACAAATGTTAATATAGATAATATTGATGAAAATACTATTAATTTAATTTTTGAAGTATTATATTCATTTAAAATAAGATTTATATTTGCGCCTAACATTAATATAAAAATTAATAAATATCCCATAATTAAATCAAACATTTGAACAGCTCATTAACTCTTTATATAAATATAGATTTAACAAAATGAATATATAAACATATCGACTTAATTTAAAAAAAAAGAAGAGAAAATAGAATTAATTTCCATTTTTCTTATTAATCATATCTTTAATATCGTTTCTGTAATAAATTCCAATGATAGCTATTATTAATAGAATAATTACAGCAATACCTGCTATTTTTACAATTTCATCATCTTCAATATCAATTTTTTTAGTTACAGATTGACTTGAACTAGATGAACTTTCACCAGTTGATGTAGATGAATCTGATGATTCACTAGCAGCCTGAGTAGATTGTGAAGTTGAAGTACTTTGAGCACTACTACTTGAACTAGAACTAACAGCTGAACTAGAACTTCCTACATTACCATTAGAATTTGAACTTCCACTAGTAGAACTTCCTTGAGTTCCAGTTCCTTGATTAAAAGTTCCATTTCCAGAATTCTCATTATTATCAGGATTTACAGGAGTAACTGGATTTACAATAGGCACATCAGGACTAGGTGGAACATAAGGAACAAATCCATCTAAAGTTATTGAATAATGGGTATCTTCTCCTTTAATATAAACAGAACCAGAACCTCCAGTAACATAAATTGTTCCTTGTCCATTTGAAATTGTATAGGTATTGAAATGTTTATTATCCTCAAATCCTACTTTTAAAGTAAATGAAGGAACATCCAATACTGCCCCATTAGAGTTTACAACAGATACTTCAATAGAACCAGATCCAGTTTGAGTAACTTTTAAGGATGCTAATTCAACCTTAACTTTTCCACATAATTTAGCTTGAGAAATTTTATCAGTTCCAAACCAATTAATACCTACATTATCTAAAGATTGATAATCACTTTCTCTTGCAAGAATATTAAATTCCTTATTATAAAGAATAGAATTCATATTAATAACTAAATCTTTTCCTCCAGAAGTTTTCTCATAATTCTTACCAATATTAATTCCATAATTATTATTGCTAATAGCATTATATTCAATGTTTAAATCATCAGCTTTACAATTGACTTGAATACCCTTTTCGTTGTCATAAATGGAATTATTATAAATATTAGAATATTCTCCTGATTTATCTAAATTAATTCCGGCATTAGAAGATTTACTGATGGTATTTCCAAAAATATCTGTGTTTTTATTTCCTTCATCAAAATAAATTCCATTAACATTGTTAGAAATAGTATTGTTAACTATTTTAGTATTAAGAGAATTTTTAAGTGAAATCGCATTATTAGAAATATTTAAAATATTATTTTTCTCTATTACTGCAGATAAACCATTGTCAATAACTATTCCATTGTTAGATTTGGATATGTTGTTGTTAAAAATATTAACATATTGCGAATTAATGATTTCAATAGCTGAAGAACCTCCAATTAGATTTAATCCTGATATTTTAGTTCCTGAAGCAGAATTTCCAGAAATTGAGATTATAGGTTTTCCTGAAATTCCATTTAAAGTAGCTCCATTATAACTAATAAGATTTATGGCTTTATTAATAGTTAAATAAATATTATCATAAGATTTTCCAATGAATTCAATCGTATCACCTTCTTTAGCAGAATCAATGATTGACTGAATTTCATCATTAGTAAGCCCATTATCAATGAAAGTAGTAGGAGTATCTCTTATAAATATTGTATTTTTATTTATAATATTGCCATAACTTGTTGTTATAGAATAAACACCAGGATTTAAATTAATTTGAAGACTTGCAATCCCATTTGAATTAGTAATCATAGTGTAATTTAATGAAATAATATTAAATGTTATCTCTTTATTGGCTAATGGTGTTCCATTTTGAGTACTTAAAAAAGCATCGAAATAATTTCCTTTATCATCAACATACATATCCTGAGTATCTAAAATAACACTACCTAAATCATCATTAATTGATATATTTGATGTGTTTGTTGAAATTTGAGTATTATTTGAATCTTCAAATGCAAATGCTGAATTTAAACTAAAAACCAATAACAGTAATACCATAAGAAGTAATCTTTTTTTCATATTATCACCTCCGTCTAAATTGTTATTAATTCCGATTAATACATTAAGTAATATAGACAATCGAGTATATAAATAATTTGCTATTATTTTAAAAATAAATTAAAAAATAAAGCAGCAAATATGTTTAAATTAAAATATAAACTATTTGTTAGTCTAAACTAAATATATATACTTTAAAATAACTTTAAAAAAAATTTATAAATTTTTTTCGATATGAATAAATATTAAATTTAATAAATACACATATAAAATAAATAATAAGAGGTGTAAAATGAAGAAAAAAATATCTATTATCCTATTATGTGTTTTCATTTTTCTTGCATTTTCAACAGCTGCTAGTGCAGAAGATATAAATAACCAAACAGCTGCTGTAAATGGAATATCCGAAACACATATTGTAGATGGATCATCAAAAAATCAAATGTCTGATCCTACAATTCAAACTGCAATAAATAATGCAAAATCTGGAGACACAATTGAGATTACTGGAACAGACTATGAACATTGTCATTTTGTTATCGATAAGAAATTAAACATTATAAGTACTGTTGGGACAACATTAAGTACTTGTCCATCTAACACTCAAGGTTCAGATGGTATTGGAATATTTTATATAACTCCTGAAGCTTCTGGAACTGTAATTTCAGGATTTACAATAATAAATGAAGAATATAAAAGCGGAACTGTGAATCCCTATGGAATTTATATAAATGGAGCCAAGGATGTAACAATTGAAAATTGTACCATCGAGAAAGTTTCAAAAGGTCCTGGAATTTATATTAAAGACAGTACAAATACATTAATAAATAATTGTATTGTTAAAAATTCTGTAAAAGGGATTTATCTAGATAATAGTCCTAGTGCTACAATAAATAACAATATTGTAAAATCAAATTCAAATGCTGGAATCTATGTTATCAATAATTGTCCAAATCTATATATTAAAAATAACACAATAAAATCCAATAATTATTATGGGATTTATCTTGGTTATGCATATAACACTTTTATTTTAAGCAATATTATCGAAGAAAATAGAAATAATGTAGTATCACAAAGAGCTGATCAAGGTGTTGGAATTTATGTTGATACAACCGTTACAAATTTACAAATTTTAGGAAATTTTATAAGTTCTAATGGTTTGTATGGAATTTATGATAGTCCAAAATTCACAAATATGGCTGATCAATATGTTCAAATAGTTAATGGAAATTATTTCATGAATCATATGGAAAGAGCTATTTTTCATGCTAACCCAGAAGGATACACAGATGTTGTTTATGTATGGAGTAATTATTACGTAAATGAACTTTTTTGTGGAGGAACCTCCTATGAGCCTGGAATTTTAATTAGTAACCACGAAAGAGATTTAAAAATGAGTAACATTACAGAAATTAAAAATGGAGTATATTCAGTTTCCTTTGTAAGAGCAGATACTGGAGAAATAGCTACGGATTTAAATACTGTTAATGTAACATTTTTCTTAAATAAAAATAATACATCTGCTACTCCAAAAGAAGGAGAAATATATAAAACTGTAAGAGTTGTAAATGGTACTGCAATAGTTGATTTTAGAAATGAAACTTATTTATCTACTGGGAACAATATTACTGCAGTTGGCCTTGGAAGTGGAATTATTACCTATCGAGCTACTGGCTCTAGACCCTCCCAAATATTTTTCATTGAAGATTCTCATATTCCAAATGGAGAAATTGCCCAACCTACCATCATTGGAAATGACATCACCAAATATTTCAAAAACGACACACAATATTGCGTAAAATGTGTAGATAATAATGGAAATATCTTAAAAAATATACCAGTAACTTTCAACATTATTGGTAAAAATTATACAGTGCCTACAAATGATGAAGGAATAGCTACTTTAACTATAAATTTAAATCCTGGAACTTATACTATAACAACTAAAAATTCTCAGACAAATGAAACCTGCACTAATATTGTAACTGTTTTAAGTTCAATATCTGGAAATGATATAGTGAAATATTACCGTAATGAAACTCAATACCAAGTTAAAGTACTTGATTTTAATGGGAATCCTTTAACTAATAAAAAAGTAACGTTTAATATCATTGGTAAATTTTATGATATTGAAACTAATAATGAAGGAATAGCAGTATTACCAATTAATTTAAACCCTGGAGAATACCGTATAACTGCAACCAATCCTAATGATAATTTAATGTTTTCAAATACTATTAAAGTTTTAAGCTCAGTGTCTGGAAACAATATGGTAAAATATTATCGTAATGGAACTCAATATCAAGCTTCTTTTGTTGATAGTCAAGGTAAAGCTTTAGCTAATAAAAATGTGACTTTCAACATTATAGGTAAATTCTACACAATAACTACTGATTCTAATGGTGTTGCAGTATTACCAATTAATTTAAACCCTGGAGAATACATAGTAACTGCACTTAATCCAGCTGATAATTTAATGTATTCCAATACTATCAAAGTTCTTCCTATCATTATTGAAAATAAAGATATCACTATGACCTCTTCCAACAAGGTTTCATATACTATAAAAGTTTTATATAGCCAAGGGAAAGCTGCTGTTAATCAGGATGTCACATTTAATATTAATGGGAACATTTATCATGTCAAAAGTGATGAAAATGGAATTGCAAGCCTAAATATAAATTTTCCTAAAGGAAAATATATTATAAGCTCAACTTACAATTATTACACAGTATCTAATACTATAATAATAAATTAATTGTAATAATCCATTTTTATTTTTTTTTAAGATAAATAAAATATGTGAGGGAGAATATGAAAAAAGGAATAACCCTTATTTTATTAACACTTGTTTTTTTAATATTTTCATCATCTGTAGTAGCTAATGATTTGAATACTGAAAGTTCAATATATAATGAAGACAATGAAAATATTTGCATATCACCAATAAATGATGATAATCTTGCAAATAATGAAATAGCTATTGACAAAACTTCTATTAATACAAATGATAATATTACCACAACAAGCTATTCAAATGAAAATAGGGAAATTTCTAATAATGAAAGTGATTTAAGAGATTTTACTTATATTAATGCTAATGATCTAAAATCATTTTATGGAGAAAATAAAATATTTAATATCACTTTAACAAATGCAAAAGAACCATTATCAAATCAAAATATTCAATTTATCATTAATAATCAATGTTATAATGAAATAACTGATGAAAATGGAAATGCTTTTTTAAATATCGATTTATCACCAGGAGTTTATGAAATTGAAACCAAATATGATGGAAATAACCTATATCAACCTACTAAAACAACATCACTTATTACTATAACTTCAAAAACCACTAAGATTAAAACACATATAATTGGTTGTATTTTATTTGAATATGATGGAGACTACAATGAATACTCAATTCAACTATTAGATGAAGAAAATAATCCTATTGAAAATCAACCAATTAATTTAAAAATTATAGGAAAAACTTACGTTCAAAAAACCGATGCAGAAGGAATAGCTAGATTACCTATAAAATTAAAAGCAGGAACATATGATATAGAAGTATCTTATGATGGTAATGTTTTATATGAATCTGTAGCTACTCAAAGATATACAGTTTTCATATATGATTACAATGAAAAAATCGATACCTCAATAATAGCTGATGATTTTACCCAATTATATGGGGAAAACAAATTCTATGAAATTCAGCTAATAGATAAAGACAATAAACCTTTAGCATTCCAAGAAATAGAATTTTTGATTATTGGTAAAACCTATAAAATTTATACTGACTGTAATGGTGTAACTAAATTACCAATACGCTTGATGCCCGGCAGTTATGATATAGAAATTAGTTACAGAGGAAATAAGCTCTATAATTCTGTTTCAACTCTTAAAAAAACAGTTAATGTTTTATCAGTGAATATTGTGGGAGATTTAAGTAACAAAGAGCTACAAAACTTAATTGACAATAGGCCTTCTAATGAAGCTATTAAATTAGCTGCTTTAACCTATAATAATATTTCAATAAATATAAATAAACCAGTGATATTAACCACTACAATTTCTACTCTAATTGGTGCTCAAAATAAGACTGTAATTACACTAAATGGAAATAATTGTACTATTGATGGATTTAATGTAATAGCTAACAATGGCAATGCCATAAAAGTGAATTCTAATAATAACAAGATAGCTAATTGTAATATTGAAAATAATCTATCTAGTGAATTATTAAATCAATATACTGCAGGTACAATATTAATGCCTGGAAAAGGTATTGAAATTATTAATGCTAAAAATACATTGATTAAATCAAATAACATTAGCAATTATTATGAAGGAATATACATTGAAAATTCTAACAATACTTCCATTTCACACAACAATATTGTTAAAAACAATTATGGTATTGAATTTGGATATAATAGCTCCAATACATTAATAAAAAATAATAAAATTAATGAAAATATTGGAGTTATCACTATGGATCAAGTGGAAGGACCATTAGGTTATGGAATTAGTTTAAAACATTCTGGTGTTAATGTTACTATCCTAAATAACAAAATTAATAATAATTACATGGGAATATTCATTGATGCTAAAAATTGTACTGGAATTACAATAATAGGAAATGAAATTACTAACAGCACAATTGAAGGGTTAACATTTAATGAAAATTACACATTTTGTGAAAATGCAATCCAACCTATTGTAACAAACAATGCTATTTATAATAATGCTAAAGGCCCTAGTATGATTGTTTTAGGAGAAGTTAGTGCAAATCCTGCAGGTATTTATGGTCCTGGAGAATGGAATGATAGTGAAAAACTAGTATTATGGGCAAATTGGTATGGTCAAAATAAATATATTACATGGGGTAATGTAACTGGAGCAGGAACAATATGTCCAAGAATCCACACCTATTTAATCCAATATGAATTAACTTACATAGAGAATGGCAGATATTTAGTTACCTTTTATAACAACAAAACAATAGCTAATGAACTTCCAGATTTTACAATATTCTTCACTCTTAATTTTTACACAGATAAAGAGGTTGAAAAAGAAATTACAATACATAACGGAATAGGAATAGTAGAATTTCCAATAGATAACTATTATGAAACAGATAATATCATAGAAGGATCTTCAGGTTCTTTATTTGACACAACTAGAACATTTAATATAATATCTACATATACTGTTCCAGATAATGAAATTCCAAGAAGTAATTAATTTAATTTAATTACTTCTATTTTTTTAAACGAATTATATTAATTTAAATTTCAATTTTTTTTAAAAAATAATAATTAAATATTAAATATAATAAATACAAAAATTAATAACTTTTTTAAAATAATAATCCTTTTTATTAAATTATTTCTAAAATAAACTAAATAAATTAAAATATAAATAAAACTAATAAAAACTAACGATATGAAAATATTTATATATTAATGTGATTTTATATAATTAATGCTAATAACCTTTATTAGTAATTTAATTTAAAAAATTAGGAGATAAAATGAAGATTAATAATAAAATGATTTTAACTTTGTTAGTCATTTTCATTGCAGCTGTTTCACTATCCTGTGTTTCTGCAGAAGATAATGTTACAGACAATGTAGCAGCAGATAACAATGTAGCTGCTGTTTCTATTGATGATGTAAATGACATTTCCCCTACTACAAACATTGAAATACAAGATGGTGCAAATGCAACCACAATTCAAAATTATATTGATGGTGCATCTGAAGGTGCCACAATAACATTTGCTGAAAACGGTCAATACACCTTAGGGGAAAATGAACAGATAAACATAGATAAAGCATTAAACTTAGTAGGAAATAATGCAACCTTTAATATTAGAAATGGATTTTATGTATCTGGTGACAGTATCTCAGGAACTACCTTTACTGGATTCAACTTTGTAATACCTAATGAGACAGTTGGAACCAATACAGCATGGAATGGTCGTGCAATCGATATTAGAGGCGGAGAAAATATTACAATCACCGATTGTTCATTTGTAAACGGACACTCTGGAATTTATATAAGAGGTTCCATAGGTGACATTTTAATTGCAAATTGTACTTTCAGTGGTAAAACTAATACTAGTTCAATAGGTACAAAAAATGAAGCAGGTACCAAATGTATAAATCTTATGGGTGGAGAAGGCATTACAATAGAAAATAATACATTTACAGGTGATGCTCTTGATGCGATATCCATAGCTTCTAATTCAAGAGATATTTTAGTAAAAAATAATTACATAGCTGATGTATGGTATGGAATTTTCTATGGTGGTGGATTAGAAAATATTAGTACAATTAACAACACATTCTACCAAAATAAAGTTTATTCAGTTGGTCTTGTAAAAGCAGCACAAACTTCCTACATCTATAACAATAAATTCATTCTTGGAGAAGTAAATCCTGTAACCAACAATACTGCAGCTATTTATCTTGAACAAGGTAACACCGCTCATGGAGCTGCAACTAAAATTGGTGATGTATATATTAAAAATAACACATTCTCAATAGCTAATGATACTACTCTTGATGGAAAAACTCTTTATGCTGTAGAAGTAGTAAGTGCTGGAGGTTCATTAAAAACCAACGGTGCTTTCCAAGTTTTAAACAATACTTATGATGATGGAATTGACAGATTTGTATTTGTTGAAGATTCCTGGAATTACGATAACGGTGATGTAAATATTGGCCAATACACTTCATCCACTGAAATTACCTTCCCTGCAAGCGAAGTCAATTTAACTAGTGGCTCTCTAATGAACATTCAATTAACAGCAGAAGGTTTTGTTTTAGCTAATCAATTAATTACCTTAACTATTAATGGAAATACTACAACTTATACCACTGATAAAATGGGTATTATCCAATTTGAAAATAATTTACCAGCAGGAAATTATACTATAACTGCAAATTACGCTGGAAATACTGTAAACGGATATAAATATACTGCTTCAACTGCTCAAATTAAACTTCAATCAGTAGGAGCTAATGCTACTATTATCAGTGAAGATATAACTAAATACTACAAAAATGGAACCCAATACCAAATCAAACTTGTTGATGGTGCTGGAAATCCATTAGCAAACAAAGAAGTATCATTTAACGTTATAGGTAAAGATTACCCTGTAACAACTGATGCAAATGGAATAGCTACCCTTGCAATCAATTTAAACCCAGGAAAATATACTGTAAGTGCTGAATACAATGGTGTAAAAGTAACAAATACTGTTAATGTTTTAGCTACTGTAGAAGGTAAAAATATTACCAAATACTACAAAAATGGAACACAATACTCCGCTACTTTCTTAAATGGAGAAGGTAAAGCATTAGCAAATACTGATGTTGAATTCAATATCATCGGTAAACTCTACACAATAAAAACTGATGCTAATGGTGTAGCTACATTACCAATTAATTTAAACCCAGGAAACTATACTATTACTGCTACTAATCCTACTAACGGTGAAATGTATTCCAACAATATTGAAGTACTCCCTACTATTCTTTGTAGTGATTTAACTAAAAAATACGGTTCAGCTACAACCTACGATGTTGAAATTGTAGATGGTCAAGGAAACCCTTGTGCTGGTGTTGATGTTGAATTCAATATTATTGGTAAAATTTACACTTTACCTACAGATGCTAATGGAGTAGCTAAATTACCAATTAATTTAATCCCTGGAAGTTACATTGTAACAGCTAAAGATCCAAACAACGGATTATATGTTTCTAAAACTGTAACTGTAACAGCTTAAACAATTTTGGAGAATAACATTTCTCCATTTTTCTATTTTTTAAAATATATTAAAAATTATAATCAAAAAGAGTTATTTTATATTTATATTGTGTTTATTAGTTAAAAAAAATTAAATTATTAATGAATTACTCATCATCAATAATTTCATAATATGCTCCTTCTGCACATGGAATACAAACAGGTTTTCCTCCCCTATTAAGATGACGACCATCAGTTACTCTTTCACCACAAATTGAACATCTTTCGGAAGTATGAGGTTTTCCAGGCATTTGTGAAGGAGTTAATTCAACTTTAACTTTTTCTACTGTAAATAATTCTTCTGGAGGAGTTTCTCTAAATCTTTTTTTCATTTCTTCTACAGTTTCTTGAGGTTTATCTTTTTTATTTGCATCAGCATCAGTTATTCTAATAGCTTCTCCAGTATCCATGTTATAAAATGTGGCTGCAAATTTACCATAATACATTTGTTTCAAAGATCTTTTACCCATTGAACATTTAGTAACTGACTGTACTGCATCAGCCATACAACGATCTATTTCTAGAAATACAATTAAATTCTTATGTCTTTTATTTAATTCCATTCCCATTAATTCTAGACCATACATAGCTAATTTTGTCCCAATAGCTATACCTCCACAAATTTCTCCATGAAATTCTCCTGCTTTTTTTAATTGTTCATCATACTCTTCTACATTCATATTATCACCATTATTTTTCTATATCTATATTTAAAGATAAATTTGTTTTCATTGGAACACAAACTTTTCTATTTTCATCTAATTCAATTAATTTAACATCAATATTATAGGCATTTTTAAGATTATCTTCAGTTACCACAGCATCTGGAACTCCAAAATCAATGAATGTTCCATCCTTCATAATAGCTACTTTATTAGAACTAAGAAAGGCATGGTCTGGAAAATGTGAAGACATTATAATTGATAATCCTAATGATGCTAATTTATCTATGATTTGTAAAAATTTAATTTGATTTCCAAAATCTAAATGAGATGTTGGTTCATCTAAAATTAAAATATCAGGTTGTTGTGCCAATATTCTGGCAAGAAAAACTAATTGTCTTTCACCACCACTTAAATTTGTATATTCTTTATCTCTTAGCCTATATATTCCTAAATCTTTAAGAGCATTTTCAGCTATTTTAATATCTTTTTCACGTGGAGATTCTGTAAGACTAATATAAGGTGCTCTTCCCATTATAACTACATCCATTACAGAAAATGGAAAAGTAGGGGTGTGAGTTTGAGGGATATATCCAATATACTTAGATATTTCTTTAAAGCTTAAAGATTTAATATTTTGATTTTCAAGAAGTATTTCTCCAGAATCAATATCATGCAAACCATTTAAACATTTAATTAGTGTAGTTTTTCCTGTTCCATTAGGACCTAAAATACACATAACATCTCCTTTTTCAAGAGTAAAACTAATATTTTCAAATATTTTTCTATCTTCATCATATGCAAATGAAATATTTTTAACTTCTAATAACTTTTCCATCAAACCACCTATGACCATTCAGAATATCCTCTTCTAAGCAAGTATAAGAATAAAGGAACACCAATAATAGCTGTTAATATACCGATTGGAATTTCTATAGTAATTAAAGCTCTTGAAATATTATCAATTAATAATAAGAAGCTTGCTCCTAAACTTAATGAAGCTGGAATTAAAACTTTATTATCAGGACCAACTACCATTCTTGCCATATGCGGAATAATCAAACCAATCCATCCGATAATACCACTAATTGATACAGCAGCTGAAGTTAATAAAGTACCTCCAATAATTACAAGCAATCTTATCCTTGAAGGATTAATACCTAAAGATTGAGCTTCTTCATCACCCATAGCTAATAAATTCATTCTCCAACGAAGTAAATAAAGAATAATAAATCCAATAAATAAAGGAATTATTATCATAAATATTTGAGACATATTAACATTAGCTATGCTTCCCATTAACCAATAAACAATTTCAGGAAGTTTGTCATTAGGGTCAGCTATAAATTTAGCTCCAGAAATCAACGAATTGAAAAATGCAGAAATAGCTACTCCTGAAAGTACTAAAACCAGAATTCCTCCTGCTTTATAAGCCTTTGAAATAAGATAAGTAATAGCTACTGAAATTATTCCAAAAATAAATGAGAATAATTGTATTATTGCATCAGCACCACTAACTAAAATAGCTAAAGCCGCTCCAAATCCCGCTCCATTAGATACGCCTAATAAATCTGATGAAACAAGTGGATTTTTAAATATTCCTTGAAAAGCAGCACCAGCCATTGCAAGAGAGGGTCCTACTAAAATTGCAGCTATTATCCTTGGAAGCCTTATTTGAAATACAATTGTGGTAACTCTCGCAGATACGGCCAATTGCGGAAAAATTGGGCTTAAAATTGTTTTAATCACATCAATAGGATCAATAGGAAATCTTCCAATCATAAAAGATATGAAAAAAAGAATAATAGGAAGGAGAATTAACAATGGAATAGTTACATAATCCTTATTTTTAGATTCCATAGATATTCCTTCATAAATTACTCTCTTTCAGACCAGAATCTAATAGAATCTGTTTGGCTTGTTCTGTACTTAAATCAGTGTGATAGAAGTCTGAATAAAATTCCTGAGTAACTTCAACCATATTAATATTGGTATATTGATCAGGATAAACTACTTTAGCAACCCACGGAAGTCCAATTATTAAATTAGCTCCTACTGGTCTTCCAAACCATTTAAACGGAGATTGAGGTGATAGATAAACCTCATCATTTTTAACTGCATCTAACTGGCTCCAACTTGAATCTGATTTTACTGTATTATAAAAATCTGGACTAGTTGTAATAATAATATCTGGATTCCATTTTATAACTTGTTCCATTGATACCTGGAAACCAGAACTAGTATTACCTTGATCCAATTCATCAGCTACATTATTCGCTCCTACTAACTCCAATTGTTGAGATTGTGAAGATCCTGAAGGAACTGTTTGAAGTCCATCATTACCTTCGGCAAAATAAACTGATTTTTTATCAGAATCTGACATTTGACTTGCAGTTTCATTTGTTATTTTTAGATATTTTTCATCAAAATCACATAGCTGTTTAGCTTTATCCTGGGTTCCTAAAATTTCGCCCATAAATGTAATTGATTTTGGCATTTCTTTTAAATCACTAGCATCAACAACAGCTACAACTGGAATTTCTCCAAATTTATTTTGACGTTCTTCTACGGTATCTAAATCAACACCCATTCCTTCATCAATTGATTCCACTACAATATCAGGTTCTGAAGCTATAAATTCCTCATAGCTACCATCTTGTGAGCCATACCAACCACCAACCACAGGAATGTTTTGATATTTACTAGGAACAAACTCTAACTCTGCATCAGTCCATTGGAAATTAACACCAGTAAGCTTGTCCGGGTCAAGCATATATATTATAGTAGTCATAGGCGGAGCTGTGGCAACCACATGATTAACAGTTGCTGGAATTTGAACTGTTCTATTTGCCATATCAGTCACTTCTTTTGATCCACTGTTTTCAATAGTAGATGGAGTTAAGAACAAATGAACCCCAACCCCGCAAATAACTAAAATAACTAATATTAAGATAATTATCTTACTTTTCTTCTCCATATTAATCACAAAAACTTTATATAACACATGAGATATTAGAATAAAAAGAACATATCAAATGATATGAAATAATATATAATTCAGTTTATAAAAAAGTTTCTAAGGGTTTTTAAAATGAAAAAAATTGAAAAAATACCTGCGATAAATTACAATGATAGTATTGTAAAAGAAGTAGAAGAAAATGTTGTTAAAGATGAAACAATCACTTTAATAATAAATAATGAAATAAGTAGAAGTTTATCAGCTATTGAAGATTCCCTTGAAGAATTTACAGTAGGATACTTGTTTAATGAAAATTTGGTAAATACGATGGAGGATATAATTAATATCGAAGTGGAAAATACCCTGATTAAAGTAACAATAAATGACAAACTACTAAAAAGTAATGAAACAGTTCTTTGTTCTGATTCAGCTGGTGGTTGGAGAACAAAAATTAAAAATGTTAAAGAGGTCAAATCAGATTTTCAAGTAAGATCTGGAGAATTATTATCAAGGATTGAAGAACTTAAAAAAAACGCTGAAGTTTGGCAAGCAACAGGAGGAACACATGTAGCAGGAATTGTATATGAAGACCAATTTATTGTTAAAGAAGATGTTAGTCGTCATGTAGCTGTTGATAAAGTTATTGGCTATGGATTATTACATAATTTTGATTTATCAAATTCCTATGTAATTTATAGTGGAAGAATGCCTGCAGACATGGTAATAAAAATAACTAGAGTAGGAATACCGTTATTAGTCTCTAATGCCGCTCCAGCAAATTCAGGATATAACATAGCTAAAAAAGGAAAAGTAACATTAGTTGGATTTATCAGAGGACAAAGATTTAATGTCTATAATAATTTAAATAGAGTAATATTTGATGATTAATATTACTTTATTTATTCTAAAACGGTGTGACGAGCCTTTAAATCACTTTCAGTTTGATGCATCATTTCCATAAGTTCAGATACCAATGCATCTAAAAATACTAAAGTTGTTAATTCAAAAGCTGTTCCTAATGGAGTTAATGAAGTATAATTTCCATGAATTTGACGTTTCATATAATTTTCATCGTCTGCTTCTAATTTTGTTCTACCCTTAACTAAAATATAACAATCAGCTAATTGGCCTAATGTAGATTCTGGATAGGAAGTTAAAGCCAAAACTTTAGAACCTCTACTTTTTGCAATTTTTACTGCGGAAACTATTGTATTTGTCTCACCAGAACCAGAAATAGCTATTATACAATCATCATCATAAATAGCTGGAGAAATAGTTTCACCAACAACATATGCACTTACTCCCAAATGCATTAATCTCATAGCAAAAGCCTTAGCAGCAAGTCCGGATCTTCCAGCCCCAATTAGAAAAACATTTTTTGATTCAATTATTATATTTAAAAATTTAGAAATAGCTTCTGGGTCTAAATACTCTTCAGCATTTTTAATATTGTCTAAAATTGCATTGATAGAACTTTTCATTAATTCCATGTTTATCTTACCTAAAAATATCGATAATATTAATTATGTTATTTTTATTTATATATAATTAATTATGAATCTTAAAACAAACCCCCTTATTAGCTTAGATATTGATGATAAAATTTATAGCTATAAAATTCATGAAAGTTTAAAACAATTAAACAAAACTCATTCTCAAAGAAAAGCTGCTAAAGAATTAGGAATATCTCATGCTGTTTTTAATAGAAGAATTAAAAAAGCTGAAAATGATTTAGGTTATGAATTAGTAGAAAAAAAAGGTCGTGGAAGTAATTTAACCCAATATGGAATTGAATTGTTAAACGAATTTGAAAAATATCAAAATCAAATATCTGAAAGTGAAAATATTAGTATTGGAGGAGGACATATTGTTTCTGGATTGTTAGAATCTATTAATACACCATACAAACTAGACATATATAGTAGTAGTGATAAAAATGCTTATAAATTAGCTAAAAGAAGTTCAATAGATATTTTAGCTTTAGATGATCCATTGCTTGCATTTGAAAAAGATCTTAATTTTACGCCAATAGCTTTTGATTATCTTGTTTTAATAGCTAATAAAAATTCTAAGCAAATCAATAGTATAAATGATTTAAAAGATCTTAATTTCATAGAAGTAAACGGTTCTGCTCAAAGATTAGCATGGAACACACTTGAACATTATGATATTGATTATAACATTGTTTCTAAAGTAAACTCACAGTTTGATGCATTTAAACAAGTCCGAAATTCTGATAACCTTTACAGTTTTTTAAATGCAAGTTATTTTAAAGGAAATGATATTTTAAAACATGATACAAGACATGTGATTAGTTTAGTTCAAATAAATGAGAATAAAAAAGAAATTGAAGATTTTATTAATTATTTAACTTCACAAGGACAGAATCAGATTAAAAAACAAGGTTTCATCACACTTTAAATGTGTTATTATTAAAATGAATAATTATTTTTTAACGTATTATATGATAAAACTCTTTTTCAAAAATTTAAAATAATACACATACTAATATAAGATATAGGTAATTAAAATGGCGAAAAAAACAGATTTACTTGCAGTTGGTCATACTGCTCTTGATTATATTATTAAATTAAATGAATTTCCAAAAGCTAACTTTTCTGCTCCAATAGAAGATATGAAAACCTTTGATGGGGGAGCTGCTGCAAATGTGGCTGTTGTTGGAGCAAAATTAGGCATATCTACCTCATTAGTATCTGCTGTAGGTGGTGACTTTAAAGATAGTGCTTATTACAAGAAAATGGAAAATTTAGGAATTGATACCGATTCGATGATTTTTGTGCCAGGAGAAACAGCTCCAACCGCTTTTGTTTTAACTGATAAAGATAATAATCAGATTAGCTATTTTTACTGGGGAGCTGCAAAAGAATTCAAGGATTCAAAAGTTCCAACAAAGGCTATTGAAAATGCCCAAGCTATCCATTTAGCAACTGGAGATCCTGATTTCAACTGGAAATGTAGTTTAGAAGCTAAAAATGCTGATATTTTAGTATCGTTTGATCCAGGACAAGATTTAGGAATGTATAGTGAAGAAAGACTTAGAGAAGTGATTTCCAATACAACAATTCTTTTTTCAAATCATTATGAACTTGAAAGAATCTGTGATAATCTAGATGTAGATATAAATGGTTTAAAAGAGTTAGGACCAAAAATCATTGTAAAAACATGTGGTGAACAAGGCAGTCAAATTTATTCTGAAAATGAAAAAATTGAAATAGATGCTATTCCAGTTGATGCCGTTGATCCGACTGGAGCCGGAGATGCTTATAGAGCAGGATTTTTATCTAGATTTTTAAATGGAGAATCTTTAGAAGAATCTGCTAAATTTGCTTCTACAGTCTCATCATTTATTATTGAAGAACAAGGTTGTCAAACTAAAGCCCCAACTTTTGATGAAGCTTATGAAAGAATGAGTGAATTTTATAAATAATTTCAAATATTCAAATTTTCATTTTTTAATCTTTTTTTCAAATACATTTTACTTAATTCAAGTTAAATGAGTTTTATTAATAAAATAAACTTTATAAAAGTAAAATTGAGTTAAATTAAAGCATAATAGACAAATTTATATAAAATAAGGGTCAATTATTAATAATAAAGTTAAAATGACTTTTTAATCAAATATATTTTAAACGTGATTTTATGACCCAACTAACTGATGCTTTAAATGGAGTTTTAACAGCTGAAATGAAACAAGTAGCTAAAAAGGAAAATGTAAATGAAGAATTCATTCTTAAATCTGTTGCTGAAGGAAAAATAGTAATTCCTTCAAATATTCATCGAAATATAGAAGCTACCGGAATTGGTGCTGGACTTAGAACAAAAGTTAATGCAACAATTGGTACCTCAACAGATATAGTAAATTTTGATGAAGAAGAATACAAGGCAGAAGTAGCTATTGAAAATGGTGCAGATTGTCTAATGGAATTAAGTATTGGTGGAGATTTAGATGAGATTAGAAGAAGAATTCTTGCAATGTCCCCACTTCCAGTAGGAACAGTTCCAATTTATCAAGCAGCTATTGAAACAATAAGAAATGAAGGCTCTGCAATATATATGGATGAAGATGTAATGTTTAAAACCATTGAAAAACAAGCAAAAGATGGTGTAGACTTTATGGCAATCCATTGTAGTGTAAACATTGAAACTTTAAGAAGACTTAAAACACAAGGAAGAATAGCTGGTCTTGTTTCAAGAGGAGGAGCATTTATATCATCATGGATAGTAGAAAATGAAATGGAAAATCCATTGTATAAAAACTATGATTATATCTTAGAAATAGCAAAAGAACATGATGTTGTAATGTCTCTAGCTAATGCAATGAGAGCAGGAGCTATTGCAGATTCAACTGATAGAGCACAAGTTCAGGAATTAATTGTTCTTGGAGAATTAGTAGATAGAGCTAGAGAAGCTGGAGTTCAAACAATGATTGAAGGGCCTGGACATATTCCGTTAAATGAAATTCCTGCCAATGTGATGATTCAGAAAAAATTATGTTCAAATGCTCCATTTTATATGTTAGGTCCTATTGTATGTGATATTGCACCGGGATATGATCATATTGTGTCTTCCATTGGAGCTGCAGCATCAGCCAAAGCTGGTGCAGATTTTGTTTGTTATGTAACACCTGCTGAACATTTAGCGCTTCCAACACCAGAAGATGTAAAAGAAGGAGTAATATCTACAAGAATTGGTGCTTACGTTGGAGATATGGCTAAAGGGGTTCATGAAGGAGAACAAGATTTAGAAATGGCAAAAGCACGTAAAAATTTAGATTGGGAAGAACAATATCAAATTGCAATGTGTCCAGCAGCAGCCAGAGCAAAAAGAGATGCAAGACCTCCTGAAGATTCTGATGCCTGTACTATGTGTGGAAACTTTTGTGCTGTAAAAATTGTGAATGAATGGCTTGATCAATCAGAAACAGAAATTTTACAATCCAAATAATTCTCCTTTTCTTTTTTCTTTTTTACATAATCTTTTATAATAAAAAAACAGTAATATTATAGTATACTAATTTTTGGTGATGTAATGAAACATTGGATTGAAAGAATAGCTGAAGATTTAAGTAAAAGAGATGTTGACAATCATATAATAGCTAGTGGTACATCTATATCTGGATCAATCCATATTGGAAACTCATGTGATGTATTTATAGCTAATGCTATTGGAAAAGAATTACGTAAACTTGGAAAAAATGCTGAAACAATTTGGATAGCTGATGATCATGATCCTTTAAGAAAAGTTCCTTATCCTTTACCTGAAGACTATGATAAATATTTAGGAATGCCTTATTCAAATATTCCTTGTCCTAATGGCTGTTGTGATAGTTTTGTAGAACATTTCGAAAAACCATTTTTAGAAGTTTTAGATGATTATGGAATAGACATTGAAACTAAATCTGGTTTTAATATGTATAAAGAAGGCATATACAATGATTATATTCGATTAGCTCTTGAAAAAGCTCCAGAAATCAGAGAAATTTTTAATCAATATAGAAGAGAACCTTTAGATGATGATTGGTTACCTTACAATCCAATTTGTGAAGAATGTGGAAGAGTAAATACTACTTATGCATATGACTACGATGGAGATATAGTTAAATATAGATGTGATTGTGGTCATGATGGCGAAATGGATATTAAAAGTGGAAATGGAAAACTAACATGGAGAGTGGAATGGGCTGCAAGATGGAAAATATTTGGAATTACCTGTGAACCTTTTGGAAAAGATCATGCAGCAAGTGGAGGATCCTACGATGTAAGTAGTGTGATTTCAGAAGAAATATTTAATTATCCTGCACCATATCCAGTACCATATGAATGGATTACACTTGATGGAGAAGCAATGAGTAAATCACATGGAGTATTTTTCACACCTAAAGAATGGTTAGACATTGGTCCTGCTGAAAGTCTTAATTATTATTTATTTAGAAGTAAACCAATGAAAGCAAAAGATTTTTCACCAAAAATGCCTTTCTTAGACTTTATGGATCAATTTGATAAAGTAGAAAAAGTATATTATGGAGAAGAAGAAGCTCCATCTGAAAAAGAAGGTAAAAAATTCAAAAAAATATACGAAATAGCTCAAATTAATGAAGATTCTCCATTGCCTTTCAGACCACCATACAGATTTTTAGTAAATGCTTATCAAATAGCTGGAAATGATTTAGAAAAAATATTTGGAATTCTTAAAAGAAATTCACAATTAACAAAAAGTTTTGAAAACAAAGAATTCAATGATTTAACTGACCTACAGGTAAAACAATTCCAAAATAGAGTAGATAATGTTGTTAATTGGTTAGATGAATATGCTCCTAAATTTGTAAAATTCCAAGTTCAAGAGAAAAATATTCCAAAACTTCCTTTAACCGATGAACAAACTCAATTCTTAAATGACTTAGCTATTTTAATTGAAGAAAATGAATTTGCTACTGCTGAAGAACTCCATGATGGAATGTATGAAATCTTAGAAAGTCAAGGTTTAAAACCTCAAAAAGGATTCCAAGCAATATACAAAATGATTTTAGGTCAAAAACAAGGTCCAAGAGCAGCTTCATTTTTATTATCATTAGACAAAGATTTTGTTGTAAAACGATTAAAACAAGAAGCTTAAATGAGGTTAAATCCTCATTATCTTATTTTTAAATCTCAGTAGTGTTACCTACTTTAGCTAATTCTTCATTCCATTTTTCAGGATTTTCTTTTAAATATTTATCAAAAAGCTCCATACATTTAGAATCATTTAAAACAATAACTTCGACACCATTATCTTTTAATAAATTTTCAGCGCCCATTAATGAAATATTATCGCCTATTACTACTTTAGGAATATTGTAAAGAATAATTGCACCAGCACACATTGGACAGGGAGAAAGAGTTGTATATAATGTACATTGCCTATAATCTTGATAGGTTAATCTTCCAGCATTTTCAATTGCATCCATTTCAGCATGTAAAATAACAGAAGAATCCTGAACTAACCGATTATGGCCTTCAGATATAATTTTATTATTTTTAACCAAGACTGCACCAATAGGAATTCCGCCTTGATTAAAAGATAATTCTGCTTGTTTTAAAGCAGCTTTCATAAAATATTCATTAGAATTCATAAAAAAGTATATGATGATTTCTATTCATCATATTTAATAGGTTTATTAGAAAGTCTATCTAAAATACCTCTATTTGAATGATCATCAATAGCTTTTTTAAGTTTATTAACTTGATTTTTTAAATCTCCAATAGTTCTTTGAGATTCATTATATAATTTATCATAATTGCTTTGTTTTGATTTTAAATCGCTGTTAAGCCTTGCAATTTCTTGTTTATAATTATTAATTTCAGCTTTTGTTTCAGAGTTAACTTTTTCCTTATAATTTCCAATTTCAATAAGATTTTTTCTTAACCCATCAATTTCAGCTTGAAGTTTAGGAAGTGTTTCTTCCATATCAGTTATTTCTGCTAATTTTTCATCTAATTGAGCTTTAAGATTATTATTTTCTTGTCTTAATTGATCAATAGATTCTGGATTAGAATTTTCTAATTTAATTTTATATTCTTCCACCTTTGAATTAGCGTTTTTCTTAACCTCAGCTATTTCATCTTCAAATTTTTCAATTCTTACTTTATTAACAGCATGTTCTGCCCCAACTTTAGTTAACTTATCACTTAAGTCTGCGTTAATATCTAGTTGGTCATAATATTTTTGAGTACTATTTTTTAAAGCTTCTGAAAGTTCTTTTTTAACTGATTTTAATTCAGAATTTTCTTTCTTTAACTTAGGAATAATTTCATTTGTTAAATAATTTAATTCCTGAGATTGATTTGATAATTTTTCATCTTTTTCTTTAATTTTTATTTCAAGTTCTGACATGTTCTCTTCTGTCATAAGACCACCATTTCATTAGTCTCTATAACTTTAAAATTTAACAACTATATACTAAAATTATATTTATTAAATTGAACATATTTAAAGCTTTATGAAAATTTAACTCATGAAACTATGATAAATCACACTTGCACTAAAATTAAATACTAAATTTTATAGATATATTGACACTGATATTATGGATTATTTTGATAGATTAGAAGCAGATACTAAAAAATTATATGAAATAGCTAATGAAGCAAGATCAAAAGGTTTAGATGTAGAGACAAAAACTGAAGTTCCACTTGCAAAGGATTTAGCAGAAAGAGTAGAAGGATTAGTAGGTCCTGAAGGTGTTGCTAAAAGAATAAAAGA
The DNA here is from genome assembly GCA_964409285.1 of uncultured Methanobrevibacter sp. Classification (GTDB taxonomy): domain Archaea; phylum Methanobacteriota; class Methanobacteria; order Methanobacteriales; family Methanobacteriaceae; genus Methanocatella. Next base: position 27,910 of record CAYPCR010000002.1, read on the forward strand.
ATTAGAAAAAGATTTAACAAGAGAAGAAGTAGCTTTTGAAATAGCTGCAGAAATTGCATCAGGGAAATTTGAACTTGTAGGAGAGAAAGCTAATTATACAGAAGAACAAAGATGTGATCAAGGTCTAAGGACAGCTCTAGCTATTTTAACTGAAGGAGTAGTAGCAGCTCCTTTAGAAGGAATTTCCCAAGTAAAAATTAAACAAAACTTTGATTCAACAAAATACATTGCAGTTTATTTTGCAGGACCAATTAGAAGTGCAGGAGGAACAGCAGCAGCTCTTGCAGTACTTCTAGGAGATAAAATTAAAGAAGCTATTGGTGTAGATGATTTCAAACCAATTGAAGATGAAATAGAAAGATATGTAGAAGAAGTTGAACTTTACGAATCAGAAGTCACAAACTTACAATATTCCCCAACTCCTGAAGAAGTTAGATTTGCAGCTAATAATATTCCTGTTGAAGTAACAGGGGAAACAACAGATCAAGTAGAAGTATCACATAGAGATTTGGAAAGGGTTGAAACAAATAGTATTAGAGGAGGAGCTCTTTTAGCAATGGTAGAAGGAGTTATCCAAAAATCTAAAAAAATTCTCAAAATTTCTAAAAAACTTAATTTAAATAGCTGGGGTTGGCTTTCAGAATATTCAAAACCTAAAAATGAAAGTAAAGAAGAGGAAAAGGAAGAAAATAAATCAGATATTGTAACTGAACCAAAATATATTCAAGATATCATTGGTGGAAGGCCTGTTTTAGGTTATCCTTCTGAAAAGGGTGCTTTTAGATTAAGATATGGTCGATCTCGAAATACAGGATTAGCAGCTATGGGAGTTCATCCTGCAACAATGACTCTTCTTGATTTTCTAGCAGTAGGAACTCAACTTAAAATAGAACATCCTGGTAAAGGAAACTGTGTAGTGCCTGTTGATTCTATAGAGGGTCCCTTAGTTAAACTTAAAAATGGAAATGTTATAAAAATTGAAACACAACAAGAAGCTAAAGAATATAAAAATCAAATTAGTGAAATACTTTTTTTAGGAGATATGCTTGTTGCATTTGGGGAATTTTTAAGAAACAACCAACCATTACTTGAATCTGGATGGTGTGAAGAATGGTGGATTGGAACCCTTCAAGAAAGTAATGAATTCTATATTGAAAATAATGATTTAGATCTAAATGCTTTGGAAAATGGTGAATTAACTGCACAAGAAGCATTTGAGCTATCCAAAAAATATTCAATACCTCTTCATCCAAAATATACTTATTGCTACAATGACATAACCATCAAAGATTTAAATTCATTGATAAATTTAATTATTGAATTTAAAGATGATTATGATGATGAAAAAGGATTATTAATACCTTTAGACTATAGAAAAAGGATTCTTGAGATAATTGGAGTTCCACACACTATTGAAGATAATAAAATTTTAATCGACAAAAATCATAGTTATGCATTAATTAACACTTTAGTAATACCTTTAAATCCTGCTGATTCAACTTTAAAAGCTCTAAATGAAACATTAGATATTGAAATTAAAAATAAAGCACCTGTTTATATAGGTACTCGTGTTGGAAGACCTGAAAAATCTAAAGAAAGATTAATGAGACCAGCACCTCACAGTTTATTTCCGATTGGAAATTATGGGGGAAGTAGAAGACTAATAGCTACTGCAGCTAAAAAAGGTAATATTAAAATTGATTTATCAAGAAGAATTTGTACTCAATGTAAATTAGGCTCATTTGGTTCTATTTGTCCTCATTGTGGAGCTCCAACTGAAATTGGAAAACCTAGTACAAAAAATATAAACCTCTCAGCTATGCTTAAAAAAGCTTCTGATAATGTAGGAGTTAGAAAAGTTGATGAAGTAAAAGGTGTTGTTGGAATGATATCCGAATCAAAGCTTCCAGAACCTCTTGAAAAAGGAATTTTAAGAGCTAAAAATGAAGTTTACACCTTTAAAGATGCTACTATTAGACATGATTCTACTGATTTACCTCTAACACACTTTATTCCAAAAGAAGTAGGAGTTACAGTTGAAAAACTTCTTGAAATGGGATATGAACATGACTGTTATGGTCAGCCTATCACTAATGAAGACCAGATTATTGAACTTAAAGTTCAAGATGTTGTAATTTCTGATAATTGTGCTGATTATTTAGTTAATGTAGCTAATTTCATTGATGATGAATTAGTAAGATTTTATGATATGGATGCATTCTATAATGTTAAAGAAAAATCTGATTTAATAGGACATCTAATAGCTGGTTTAGCTCCCCATACATCTGCAGGAGTACTTGGAAGAATTGTTGGATTTACAAAAGCTTTAGCTTGCTATGCTCATCCTTATTTCCATTCAGCTAAACGTAGGAACTGTGATAGTGATGAAGATGCAATAATGTTACTTTTAGATGCATTGATTAACTTCTCTAAATCATATTTGCCAAATACACGTGGAGGAAGTATGGATGCTCCTTTAGTTTTATCTTCAAGAATTGACCCCGAAGAAATAGATGATGAGTCACATAACTTAGATATTTTTGAAAGATTCCCTGTGGAATTTTATGAAAAAACAAAAGATCCATTAAAGCCTGCTGAAGTTTTAGATCTTATTGATAATGTAGAAATGCACTTAGGAACACCACAACAATATGAAGGCCTCATGTTTTCACATCACACTTCTAGCATTCATGCTGGACCTACTGTATGTTTATATAAACGACTTCCTTCAATGAAGGAGAAAGTAGAAGCTCAAATTTCCTTAGCAGAAAATATTCGAGCTGTAGACCAACGAGGAGTTGTAGAAAAAGTTTTATCTTCTCATTTCTTGCCAGATATTATGGGAAATTCAAGAGCATTCTCTAAACAAAAAGTTAGATGCACAAAATGTGGAGCCAAATATAGAAGAATGCCTTTAACTGGGAAATGTAAATGTGGAGGCAACTTAATTTTAAGTGTTTCTAAAGGTTCTGTAGTTAAATATCTTGAAATTTCTAGAGATTTAGTAAATAGATATCCGGTTTCTCATTATCTAAGACAAAGATTAGAAATTCAGGAATTTGGTATTAATTCCTTATTTGAAAGTGACAAATCAAAACAAAGTTCATTAGATATTTTTTTCTAACATTTTAGGAAGTTTAATAGATTAAATTTAAAAAAAAACTTTTTTTATTCATTTTTTATTTTCATTTAAATACCACAAATAACTTTAAAAGTCTTGAAAATCATAATTAATATTACTCATTTGAGATGAAAAAATTCTTATAATTTTTTTATTTAAAAAAGTTTAAAGGATTTATTGATTATTTTAAAAGTTTAATATTTTATAGCTATATTGTTCAAAATTAAAAGTGAATTTTAACAATTAGATTAGTTCGAATATATACGAACAAAAAATATACTACGAAATATAAAATAATTAATCAATAAGAAGGTCATAATAGGCTTTCAAAAATAGGAAGTGATATTTATGGATAGAAGTTCTGATCTTGCAAATACATTAACACAATCAAATAATATTAATGTAATTAAAAATAATGGTATTACAGAAAGATTCAGCTATGAAAAACTAGTCAAATCTTTAATTATGGTAGAAGTTCCTTTTTTTGAATCTGACAGAATTATTGGAGATGTAGTAAGTCAGATTTATGATGGAATCACCACTAAAGAACTTAAAAAGATTGTTTATGAAAGTTTAAAAAATGTAGACAATGAAATAGCTAATAAATATTTAGCTACTGCACAACTTAAAGTTCGTACTTCAAGGGATACTATTGAACCTTTTGATTTGACAAAAATAGCTAATACATTAGTTGAAGAAACTGGAGCAAGCCAAGAAACTGCTTTTAACATTGCATCTGAAGTATGGAAAGAGCTTAAAAAATTAAATGTTGAATATTTAACAGCTCCAATGATAAGGGAAATGGTTAACACCAAACTTTTAGAATATGGATTAGAAGATTTAAGAAGCAAATACACCCGTTTAGGTATTCCAGTTTATAACATCACTTCATTAATTGAAAATGGTAATAGAGATAATGCAAATATGATTCATAATCCTGAAAGTATTCACAAATATGTTGCAGATGAAGCATTAAAACAATATGCACTTCTAAAAATGCTTCCATCTCATTTAGCTGATGCACACATGTCAGGAGATATTCATATACATGATTTAGAATTTTTTGCTGGAAGACCTTTAAATTGTATGCAACACGATATAAGAACTTTTATTCGCTATGGTCTTAAAGTAGATGGAACTGGAGACCATACCTCAGTGGCAGGAGCTCCTAATCACATGGAAACTTTAATGAACCATACAGGAGAAATCATGTTAGCTGCTCAACAAAACATGTCTGGAGGACAAGGTATGAGCCTTTGGAATGTATTTGTTGCTCCATTTGCAAGAGGAAGAACTTATGATGAAATAAAACAATCTGTACAAATGCTTATTTACAATTTAAATATGGCTTATGCAGCTCGTGGTTCACAAGTTCCATTTACTAGTATGGCTTTAGAATTTGGAGTTCCTAAATTTTTAGAGGATGTAACAGCTTATGGACCTAAAGGAGAAGTAGTTGGAACATATGGGGACTTTGAAGAAGAAACTAGATTAATCCAAAGAGCTTTCACTGAAACATTATTAGCTGGAGATGAAGAAGGAAAACCTCATTTATTCCCAAATACAATTTATACTCTTCGTAAAGAAACATTAAAAGGAGATTATGATGAAGATTTACACTTAGTCCATGAATTGTCAGCTAAATACGGTTCATCTTATTTTGTAAATATGCTTCCTGATTATAGAAATGAAATGGCAAATTATATGGGATGTAGAACTTGTTTACAAGATACCTGGACCGGAGATTGGGATGAAGATTGTCTTAGAACTGGTAATTTAGCTTATGTAACTTTAAACTTCCCAAGAATCGGTTATCAATCTAAAGATGAAGATCAAGTATTTGAGTATTTAGATGAATATATGGATTTAGCTGTTGAAACATTAATGATTAGAAGAGAACAAGGATTAAAATGTTTAGATCAATTTAAAATCTTACCATTCCTTGATCAAGATGTTGATGGAGACACATATTATAGAATAAGAAATTCAACACTTTCATTTGGTTTTGTTGGTTTAAATGAAATGTTACTATCCTTATTTGGTGAAGGAATAGACAATCCAGATGCAAATAAATTCGGTGTAAAATGTCTTGAGTATGTAAATGCAAGAGCTAAAAAATTACAAGAAGAAACCGGCTTAAGATGGTCTGTTCTCCAAACCCCTGCAGAATCTACTGCTTATAGATTTGCAACATTAGACAAAGAACAATTTGGAGACAAAGCTATTGTACAAGGTGATGGTAATGCAAATTACTATACAAACTCTTCACATGTTCCAGTAGATACTGGAGTTTCATTAATTGATAAAATAAAAATCGAAGAACAATACCACAGTTTAACTCCAGGAGGACATATTTTCCATGCATTTATGGGAGAATCCTATGCTGATCCTGATTCTTTAATGAGTCTTACAAATAAAATTGCTAAAAAATCAGATATTGGTTTCTGGGCTTATAGCTCAGCTATGAGTTTCTGTCTTAAATGTAAAACCTTAATGAAAGGATTAAACAACCAATGCCCAAATTGTGGTGAAAAAGACGATGTTGAATGGTATGATCGTATTACTGGATATGTTCAACAAGTAGGTCGTGCAAAATCCTCTTCCGGTGGATGGAATCCTGGAAAACGTCAAGAACTTCTTGATAGAAAAAGATGGGAACAATAAAATCCCATCATATCACTTCTTTTAAAATTTCTATTTAAAAAAACTAGATTATATGAATATATAAATCATCATCAATTTTTTGAATTATATCATTACCTTTATTCAATTCTTCGATATATTTATTTATTGTTGTTTCATCCTCTTTTTCTAATATTTCCTTAAGTTTACGACTATAAAATCCCATTTCATATACATCATTTAAAAAATCAGCATGATTTAAAAAGAATACACTTCCATGAATCATATTTTTAAATATATTTAAATTATCTATATTATCTATTTCAATTTTTTTAATAAGAGGAGAAATTAATTTATTAATAACATCCTCATCCAATTCTATTTCTAACTCATCTTGAAGAAAATAAAGACTATCTTCATTATATCCAAATTCTTCAATTGAAGTTATACTTTGTCTACCTCTTTTAAAATTATTTAAACCAAAATTCTCTAATCTAGAACCACATTCCAAATCATCTAAATAACACCCCTCATTTTTGTTAATATATGATTCTAATTCAGTGATTATTTTATTAACTTCTTCTTGAGAAGTAGAAAAGTCATCATAATCCTTTTCATGAAAATTTTTTAAGTTTTTAATAATTGTTTTTAAATCATTATTTGTTAAAAAAACCTTTTTACTCATGTTTATCCCCAATAATAATCTTTATTGTCAAAGGCAAGATTATCTATTAAACTCCCCCCATTTTACTTTACTTTAATTCATTTAATAACTATAATGTAAATAAATTACATGATGTTATTACATTACATTATTTTAGTTATTTAGTTACTAGAATATATGGAAATTATATATTATATATTTTATTTAACAAGTGTTAAAAATACCATAAATTACTACACTTATTTTTAAATTAAAATAAAATACATTTGAACTTTATCAATAAAGCTTTAAAATAAAAATAACTTCATTACATTATAATAATAGAAAATATAAGAAAAATCATTAGATTTTTAAGTAAATAAATGAAATATAATAATAATTATAAAAGGAGGAATAAAAATAAATTTAAATTTTAATTATATTGAAAAAAAAATAATTCTTATTACCTTACTTTGTGTAGCATTTATAACTACAAACATAGTAACAATAAAAATTTTAAATATTGGTTTTTGGGGTTTAACCGTTCCTTGTGGAGTAATAATTTACCCCTTAGTATTTATTCTCACATCGGTAATAGCTGATGTATATGGAGAAAGATCAGCACAAAAAGCAATTATATTTGGAGTTTTATGTAATTTATTATTTGTTGTAGTTTCAACAATCGCACTTATTCTTCCACCTGCTCCTTTTTGGGAAGGTCAAGAAAGTTTTGCTTACATTTTCGAACAAACTCCTAGAATGTTAATTTCCTCATTTACATCTTATTTAGTGGGTAATTTTGTTAATGCTAAATTAACCACAATGATTAAGGAAAGTTCTGCAGATAACGAAGCAGGTTATAAAACCATAGCAGCAATAGCTATTGGAGAAATAATTGACAATACTATATTTATTTCCATGGCATTTGCATTTACAGTGTCCTGGTACAATATAGCAATTATGATTATTGTACATTTCACAATAATGTTTATTTGGACATTTGTAGCTCAACCTATTACCGTACGTGTAATTGAATGGGCAAAAAAAGGTGAAAATCTAACTTGTTAGAATAAAAATCATCTTTTTTTATTTTTTTCTTAAACATTTATATATTATCCCAAACTATTTTATTATGGAATGAAGGTGATGATATATGCAACAAAAAACTCCGAATGCCTTATGGTTACGTCAAGGAATACAAGAATTCTTAACCAACTCTAGAGATATACTTTTTGATGTTAAATTTAATAAGGATGATTTTGAATTAGTTGAGGTTGAAATTGAATTAGAAAACCTGGACTCTATTTTTGATGGATATAAAATTATTAATTTGAGTGATATCCACCTAGGACAATGGATGAATCCTACTTATTTATATGGAGTAGTTAAATATGTTAATACTTTAAAACCAGATTTAATTACTTTAACTGGAGATTATGTTTCATATATTATTGATAAATACGAACTAACTCTTGAAACAGCTTTTAGAAAACTAAAAGCAAAAGATAAAAAAGTTGCTGTACTTGGAAATCACGATCATTGGTTAGGAGCCGAAAGAATAAGAAAAATCTTGAAAAGAGCTGATGTTCTTGATTTGAGTAATGATGTTTATACAATTGAAAAGAAAAACGGAGCTATATTAAATATTGCAGGTGTAGATAGTTATATGGAAGGAAAAGATGATATTGATAAGGTACTTAATAAATTACCTGAAAACGGACCTTCCATCCTACTTGTTCACGAACCAGATTTTGCAGATATTTCCTCAAAAACTGGTAAATTTGATCTTGAAATTTCTGGCCATTCACATGGTGGACAATTTATAATTCCTGGATTAGATACAACAATTTTTAGAGGTTCCTATTCTACTTGTTATCCAGTAGGTATGTATAAAATAAGAGATATGTTACAATACACTAGCAAAGGTTTAGGAACCAATGTATTTTGGATGAGAATAAATTGTAAACCTGAAATAACATTATTTACTTTAAAATCTAAAAAATAGAAATTGATAAAAAATGTCAGAAAAGAATAGTTACTCCTTTTCCACAATTATTAAAGGAATTTTCAACATTTTATTAATGTGGATTGCAAATGTTTTAATAATAATTGGCATGTCATATATATGTACCCAATTTACATTAGGGCCATGGTACAATGCGATTATAATTGCAACAGTAGTGGCTATTTTAAATACATTATTATGGCCAATCTTTGCTAAAATCTTTATGCCTTTTTTAGTATATACATTTGGAATTGGAGCTCTAGTACTAAACGATATTATCTTTTATATTGCAAGTTTTTACTTACCTGGAATTGAAATAGGAATAGCTGCTATTCTACAAGTTCCGCTAGCTATGGCATTTGCATCAACTTTAGTTTCTAATATTGCTCATATTGATTTATATGGCTCTTATATGGAATCAATATCCAATCAAGCTAAAAAAAGAAAGAAAAAGAACAAGAAACAATATCCTGGAATGATTATACTGGAAATTGATGGATTAGCGAAAGATATTCTAATGGAAGCTATTGAAAACGATTCTATGCCAAAACTTAAAAGTTGGTTAGAATCAGGAGAATATTCCGTAAAAGAGTGGGAAACTGATTTATCTTCACAAACAGGAGCTAGTCAAGCAGGAATTCTTCATGGAAATAATGAAGAATTAGTAGCTTATCGCTGGGTAAGTAAAGAAAATGGAAATAAAATAATTGTTTCATCTAATCTTAAGCAAACACCACTTATAGAACAGGAAATTTCCAACGGAAATGGATTACTTAGTGATAATGGAGCTAGTCGTTCAAATATGTTTTCTGGTGATACTGATAATGTCATATTTACTTCCAGTAAACTTAGAGATGTAAAAAAAATGAATAATCCATCATGGTATGCTGTTTTTTCAAATTCCTATAATTTTCAAAGAATTTGTATACTTTTTGTTTGGGAATTATTGATTGAATTTAAATCACAGATAATACATGAAATTAAAAATATAAAACCACGGTTAAGAAGAGGATTGGTCTATGCATCTACAAGAGCTGGTGCAAATGTATTTTTAAGAGAAATAACTACAGAAACATTAATAGGAGATATTTTAATAGGCGACATCGATGTAGCTTATGCATCATATATGGGATACGATGAAGTAGCTCACCATTCTGGAATAAGGGATGAAGATGTTTGGAATGTTTTAAAAATGATTGATCTTCAATTTAACAGACTAGAAAAAGCCGTTGAGATTGGAGACAGAATGTATGAATTTGTAATACTTTCTGACCATGGACAGGGAAATGGAGCTACTTTTAAACAGAAAAATGGAATTTCATTTCCAAAATTTGTACGAAGTCTTTTACCTGAAAATATGGAAATATACAGTGAAATGAATTCAAATTTAGATCATTTTAACGATTTACTCTATCAACCCCCAGAACATGTAGAAAATTTAAAAGAAAAAATGGATAATTTAAAAATTAATCCCTTAGAAGAAAGTGAATCATTACAAAACTTAAAAGAAAAATATGGGGAAGGAATTGACTATATTAAAAATATTGAAATAATAAATCAAAATGAACAATTACGAACATTAAAACGAAAATATGATGATATTTTAGAATACATCACTACACATAAAGCAGAAAAACATGAAATTAAAAAACCACAAGATTCTGAATTAATTGTTTTAGGATCTGGAAATCTTGCACTTATCTATTTTAGTCAATGGAAACACAGACTCAGCTATGAAGAAATTGTAATGAATTTTCCAGATTTAATTCCAGGACTTGTAAAAAATCAAGATATTGGCTTTATAGTTGTAGATTCAAAAAGAGATGGACCATTAGTTATTGGTGATAAAGGAATATACTACCTCAACACAGATAAAATAAAAGGAGAAAACCCTCTTAAAGACTATGGAAAAAGAGCGGCAGAACATATTAAAAGACACAATAAATTTAAAGATATGCCAGATATTTTAGTAAATAGTTATTACGATCCTGAAAATGAAGAAATATGTGCTTTTGAAGAACTTATTGGAAGTCATGGAGGTCTAGGGGGAACTCAAACACAACCTTTTATAATGTATCCATCTTATTGGGATGTTCCTGATGAATTAGTAGGTGCACAATCAATATATAACCTTTTAAAAAATGAATTGACAAAATTAAAAGAGGAATAAAATGGAATCAAAAATTTACATTGTTGGAATCGGACCTGGAGCAGAAGAATATCTTACAAAAAAAGCAATTGAAACTGTAGAAAATGCAGATATTGTAGTTGGAAGCGAGCGAGCTATAAAATTATTTGAAAATGTAGGAAAAAAACTACCATTTAATGTAAACAATTTAATGGAAAAATTAGAAGAAGGAGTAGATTTAGCAATAAATGGTAATAATGTAGCTATTTTATCTACAGGAGATCCTGGATTTTCAGGAGTTTTAAACTCTGTTTTAAAAATAGCTAATGAAAAAAAATATTCTGAAAAAAATATTGAAGTAATACCTGGAATAAGTTCTCTACAACTAGCTGCTGCTAAAAATCATCTGCAATGGGATAACTGTAATGTTATGACATTTCATGGTAGGGAAAATATTGAAGAAATTTTAGATGTTGTAAATAATGGAAAAACTACCATTGCATTGCCTTCTAGAAAGGTTAAAGATATGGCTCAATTTTTATTAGATAATGGACTTTCTCCTTCTAGAGAAGTTACTGTTTGTGAACGTTTAAGCTATGAAGATGAAAAAATTGTTCACTCAACATTAAAGGATATTGCAAATAGTGAATTTACTTATATGTGTATATTAATAATATAACCTAATTATTTACCTTATTTTTATTAATTTACTTTAAATATTTAATATTATTAAATATTACCATTAATAAATTTGATTAAACCATAAATATCATATTATACAAAGTTTTCATGCTAATTTACTAAAATTAGTAATGAAAATTGGTTGATAATATGATTAAAAAAATACATATTTTTTGTTTTTGTTTTCTTTTTTTATTGTTGATAGGATCTGTATCAGCAGAAAATATTGAAAATAAAACAACTGAGAATGATTTAACACAATTAAGTGAAATATCAGAAATTTCAAATGAAAATATTGGAAATTACGCAGAAAAAACATATGATAATCCTATCTTAGTAACAAAGGATATTGAAATGTATTATAAAGATGGGACAAATTATACAGTACAAATAACAGATGGTTTGAAACCATTAGACAATCAAAAAGTAAATATTAGCATTCTTGGAGAAACTTATTTAAAAACTACAAATTCAACTGGCTATGCTAAACTATCCTTAGATTTATTGCCAGGACAATACACAATAGAAAGTTCATGTATTTTTGATAATCGCCAATTATCCATAAAAAGTTTAATAAATGTAAAAGAAATGAATACGACTCTAATCGGTCAAGAAAAAGTTGAATTAGGATACAAAACTGAGAGTTATACTGTACAACTTCTCGGCGGAAACAACCAACCATTACAGAACAAAGAAATAATATTCGAAATCATAGGAAAAAAATACACAATCACCACAAACAACAACGGACAAGCAAGCCTCCCAATAAACCTAATACCAGGCACTTACCAAATCACCACATACTATAAAGGTGAAAACAACATAAAAAAATCAAATCAATTAAAAGCAACAATAACAGTCCAAAAATATGATACAACTTTAATAACAGATGACCCAATACTGAAATATAAAAATGGAGCTTTTAGCGCAACACTTACAAATTCAAAAAACCAACCAATGAAAAATACAGAAATTGAATTCCACATCATAGGAAAAAAATACACAATCACCACAAACAATACAGGACAGGCAAGTTTGCCAATTAATCTTCTACCTGGAAACTACACAATCACCACAAAATTCACAGGAAACATAGAATACAACCCAACAACAACCACAAATAAAATAACAGTTGAAAAATATGATACAACATTAATAACAACCGATACAACATTGGAATATAAAAATGGAGCTTTTAGCGCAACACTTACAAATTCAAAAAACCAACCAATGAAAAATACAGAAATTGAATTCCACATCATAGGAAAAAAATACACAATCACCACAAACAATACAGGACAGGCAAGTTTGCCAATTAATCTTCTACCTGGAAACTACACAATCACCACAAAATTCACAGGAAACATAGAATACAACCCAACAACAACCACTAACAACATAATAGTAGTAAAAAATTATCAAAATGCAGAAGAGAAAAACTTTACAATTGAAAAGAAAGAAGAAAGTTATAATGGAAATAAATTGATTAGTCAAGATATAGACATGTACTATAATGATGGCACCTCCTACATAGTTCAACTACTTAATGAAAATACAACATTATCAAACCACCCGATAAATATCACAATACTTGGAAAAACCTACACAATATATACAGATGAAAATGGAACTGCTAAATTTCCAATAGAATTGGATTCAAATTTATATACAATTGTAACAAGCTGTATTTGTGATAATAAAAAATTATCAATGACAAATTATATCAATGTAAAAAAAATGAATTCAACCCTAATTGGTCAAGAAAAACTTGAATTAGGATACAAAACAGAGAGTTACACCGTACAACTTCTTGACACAACCAACAAACCATTACAGAATAAAGAAATAATATTCGAAATCATAGGAAAAAAATACACAATCACCACAAACAACAACGGACAAGCAAGCCTCCCAATAAACCTAATACCAGGCACCTATCAAATAATCGCATATTATGAAGGTGAAGATAATATAAAAAAATCAAATCAAATAAACACCAATATAACAGTTAAAAAATATGATACAACTCTAATAACAGATGACCCCATATTGGAATATAAAAATGGAGCTTTTACAGCTATACTTACAAATTCAAAAAACCAACCAATGAAAAATACAGAAATTGAATTCCACATCATAGGAAAAAAATACACAATCACCACAAACAATACAGGACAGGCAAGTTTGCCAATTAATCTTCTACCTGGAAACTACACAATCACCACAAAATTCACAGGAAACATAGGATACAGCCCAATAACAACTACAAATAAAATAACAGTTGAAAAAAATAAAATTAACATTACTAATGATTATTTTGAAACTTATTTTGGTGATGTAAATCAATATTTAATACCTGTTAAAAATTCAAATTCCAATAAAGATATAGCTGATCTTGATTTGAAAATTGGAGTATATGATTCTACTGGTTTAGTTAAAACTTATGATGCTCGAACAAGTTTGGATGGAGTAGCTAGAATCGTGTTTGATTTGATGCCAGGTACATATACCTTGAAAACAAGTCCATCTAATGTCAATTATATTGGGGAAAGTGTTCAGAGTATTAAAATAAATCAAACAGATGTTGTAGTTAAAAGTAAGGATTTGGTTTTAAATAGAAAAGGGGAGGATTATTGTGTTGAATTTAGAAATGCTATGAACAATCATCCATTAGCTAATCAAACAGTCTACATTTCTATTATCTCAAAAACATATACCATAACTACTAATAATTTTGGAGTAGCTAAACTTCCTATTAATCTTAACAATGGAAATTATACAGTAAAATATAATTTCAGCTCAAATCCTGGATATGTTCCTGCAATTGGATTAAATTGTATTGTAAGAAATGATGAAATACTCGATAGTAATATTGAAATTTTAAACACTGATATACTTAGAAGAGGAACTAATCTAGAGGTTAAACTTACTGATTCAAATGGAATAGCTTTGAAAAATAAGAATGTTCAGTTCCATATTATAAATAAAGTTTACACTATTAAAACCGATGAAAATGGTATAGCTAAATTACAAATCAATTTGCTTGATGGGAAATATCCTTTTACAGTTGAATTTAATGGAAATAACTTGTTTAGAAGTTTTTCAATTTCTGATATGTTAATAGTGAATACAACTGCTGATTTTAGCTATTCTTTAACTATTCCAACAAATAAAGTGTATAACAATAAAACACTTAACTTTTATAGGTTATTAGTCTGTGAATATGATAACAAAGAATATAAATTTGATTATGGAGTAGATGAGAAAGGTTATACTCCAATTAAAAAAGGAGTTGATTATTTTATAACAGCCTATGGTCTTCAATATAATCATGATATGGAAAAACAAGGTTTAAATGTAAAAATTAATGATGATAATTTCAATATAACATTTACTGGCAAACTCTTTAATGACTTAAACCAATTTAGCGTTATCTATAGCTCACAAGATTATTGGGAGTATATAAATATTGTACTAAATAATGAAGTAGTTGCTAAAATAGCTATTTCAGACAAATATTATTATATTGATGAATTAATGGCTGTAAATCCTCCATTATTAATTTCTGATGAAGATGTTCAGACAGTATTAAAAACTAAAGAAAATACTGTGGATAGGGTTTTACAAATTTTCTATGGAGATCCTTTACTTGAAGAAGAGAAAATTGATGAACCATATGAAGTTATCCAATCATTTGCAATATCATCTCAAATAATAACAGATAAGCAGATGAATGATGCAATTGAGAAAGGATGGAATCATAATCCTGATTATGAAGAATATGCCTATGAATTATTTATCTCTGGATTAATTACAACTTTCTATGCAGACAATTGGGCTAATGAAATAGGAAATGATTTAAATATAACCTGGAACAAAAAAGAGAATATAGTATTAATAACTAGAGATTGGTTAGGTTTAAGTTGTCATAGTGTAGGAGACATCAATGCCTATGGAAATGAAACAGATGTGAAAAATTTTTATTTAAACTATGGGCTTATGTATGCTACCTTTGAGCAATTAGGAATACAATTTACAGGAAACTATGCTGTATCAGCTGTTAGTGAAATATTTGACGGAATTTTAAATAAAAATGAAAGTTTTGTTATTGAAGAAAATAAAGATTCAATAATTTTAAGACTTGTAAATTCTACAAATAGAATAGAAATCAACACAACCACAGGTAAAACAAAAGTAATTTTAGACAATATAAATTATCTTCCTTTTCAAACATTAAAAGGAGCCAGAGCACTTAAACTTGTAAATAAAATTAAGTCCACAACAACTTTTGGATATACATTAAGCAGTTTTAAACACGGAGTAAAAGGAATTATAAAAACAATGTCACAAGCATTGAGAAATTTACCACTTCTGATAGATTATGGAGTTAGAGGTGCATCAACCATAGGACCGGCAATAAAAGGTTTATCTATGATAAGTAAACCGGCAGCTTACTTCAGTATAATAGGAATTTTAATAACAGAAGGAGAATTAATAGTAGATTATAGAAATAAATTCGCTAGTCATGACACATACCAATATTTTTCTTATCATCCAAATAGCATAGGTTCTAAAACAATACATGTTTTAAATGAAAAAACAGGGTGTGTAGATTGTGTAGAAATACCAATAAAAGATTTCACAGGATTGGATATGGACAATGCAATTTACATTGATGGAAAAACAGGATCTCGGAAGTTAACAGAACAAGAGAAAATAAAATATAAAAATTACGATAGTAAATATAATTAGATATTTTAAATTAGAATGATATTATGCAATTTAAAACCAAAAGAAGAATAATAACTTTAATTTTCATTATTTTAGGGATTATACTTTTTTACGAAGAGTTAAAATTTACGAACAATATAATGGAAACAAAGTTTTTAGTGCCAGTTTATGAACTACTCTCCATAGTTGTAATCCTTTATAAACCATGGAGATGGGGAAATAAAGATAATCCTGAAGATGAAAAATATGTGAAAAATAGGAGCATGATAGATTTATATCTTGAGTGCGCATTGATTATTATTTGGACTATAACATATTTATCATTGGAAGTTTATTATAACTCTATTGGAATCTTTATTCTTTCAATAGCTCTCATTGTAACAATAGAACAGAATGGATTTTACTTAAAATGTGATGATTGCAAAACTTCATTGGAATATCTTAAAAAACACGATAAAAAAAAGTTCAGGAATGCTCTAATTATCTGGTTTGGTTTAACAGCATCAATATTTGCATTATTAGTAATAAGTTAAAATAATTAATTATTTTAACTTATTCATATTTTTTAAAGCTGAATAGCTTCTTGTTTAAATTCATCATTGTCTTTTCCTTCATAAAGAATATCAGCTAAATTTAAAAGTTTTTCTTGACCTTTAACTTCATCTTTAAACAAAGGAACTTCAGCTATTGTTTGATTTGGAAATTTTTGATTAATTAAAGCCAAACGTTTTTGTTGTAGCTTATGTCTTGAATGACAAAAGTCACAATCAGTAATATCTGGCATCACTTGATTTACAATAACACTATCTACAGTTATATCATATTTTCCTAAAGCTTCTAATGATCTTTCAGATTCATAAATAGACATCTCTTCTGGAATAACAACCATTTTAAAAGTAGTTCTTTCAGGATCTGATAAGACTGCTTTAGCTTCATTAATTTGTCTTTTAGTTCTTTCCAATTCTTCAGTTGACTGGATATCTTCATCAGCATCCATAAATGGAATAATATTTTTAAGTTTATTAGCTGCAGAACCTAATTTTGCTTTAGCTTTCATCATTTTTCCAACCCAAGTATCCATTACTTCTGGGAAGGATAATAATCTTAAGGTGTGTCCTGTTGGTGCAGTATCAAATACAACAACATCATATTCATTGGATGTCATTACAGACATGAATACTTCAAAAGCTGCTGCTTCATCAGCACCAGGAGAAGAAGATGCCATATCTAATTGATCAGATAACATATCCAATCCCATCATTTTATCTGCATCAGCTATTGTTTTTTGAGACTCTAATGCTGCTTGTTTTTGAGCCATAGCTTCATCAGGATCTATTTCAACTGCATATAAATTGGTTTTAATTTCACGAGGATAATGTCCAATTGGAACTTCAAGAGAATCTGATAAAGAATGTGCGGGATCAGTTGAAACAATTAAAGTTTTTTTACCACTTTCTGCAAGCCATAATGCTGTAGCTGATGATATTGAAGTTTTTCCAACTCCTCCTTTTCCACCTACAAATATAAAAGTAGTTTTATCCTTGTTAAATTTAAAATGATCTTTAAAAGCCAAATAATTACCTCCATATAAAAAAGTATTGTTTTTAGTAACTTGTTGTTATTTAATCATTTTAACTATATAAAAATATCTTTTTATTTAGAAGAAGTTTCCTAATATTTACCAATTATTTCTTTTAAATCTAAACTAGGTAATATTAATTAATGGTTTCTCAAAATTAACAAAAAACTATTAGTTTCTATTATTAACTATATCATCGAAAAAACAATTTCTAAACTAGAACTTTATAATATACTTATATTAATAATAAAATACATATTAATACTTATTATAAAAATTTACGTGATTAAAATGAGCGAGCTTCCAAAATTAAATTCAGAAATAACAAAACAGAATATTATTCAATTTATTAAAAATAAAGTCAGTGAAGCTAATGCTGATGGAATTGTAGTTGGATTAAGTGGAGGAATAGATTCAACATTAACAGCATTTTTAGCTACTGAAGCAGTTGGAAAAGAAAACGTGTTTGGAGTAATATTACCTTCAACTACAACTCCTACCGAAGATAAAGTTCACGGTAGCGATATAGCTCAATTACTTGGAATTGATTACAAGGAAATAGCTATTGATAGTATTTTAAATGAATTTTTAGAAGTTACAGATACCGAGAGAAATGCATCAAAATTAGCTATTGGAAATTTAAAAGCTAGAATTAGAATGGCGATTATCTATTATTATGCTAATGAAATGAATTATATCGTAGGCGGAACTGGAAATAAAAGTGAATTATTGATTGGTTACTTTACAAAACATGGAGATGGTGCTTGTGATATGGAACCAATAGGCAAACTTTATAAAACTGAGGTTAAACAATTAGCTGATTATGTTGGAGTTCCACAACATATTATTGATAAACCACCACGTGCAGGATTATGGAGCAATCAGACAGATGAAGAAGAAATTGGAATGCCTTATGAACTTTTAGATAGAATCCTTTATTTATACATTGATTTAGATAAAGATAGCAATTATATTTCTAAAGAACTTGATATTCCAAAAGATGAAGTTGAAAGAATTATTACAAAAGTTAAAAATAATGCTCATAAAAGCCAAACCCCAGCGATTCCTCAAGAATAATTAAATTACGGTGATTTAGTGACAGAAATAGAAAAAAAATGGCAGAAAAAATGGGATGAAGAAAAATTATTCGAATCTAATCCTAATGAAAAAGAAAAATTATTTTTAACCGTGGCTTTCCCATATCCAAGTGGAGCAATGCATATAGGACATGGAAGAACCTATACTGTTCCAGATGTTTATGCTAGATTTAAAAGAATGGAAGGTTATAATGTATTGTTCCCAATGGCATGGCATGTAACTGGAGCTCCGGTTATTGGAATAGCTAGTAGAATTCAAAGAAAAGTTCCATGGACTTTAGATTTATATGAAAATGTCCATAAAGTTCCAAAAGAAGAACTTGCAAAAATGGAAGATCCAGAATATATTGTGAGATATTTCAGTAGCGAATATCATGATGTGATGCATGACATGGGATTTTCTATTGATTGGAGACGAGAGTTTAGAACAATCGACCCTACCTATAAAAAATTCATTGAATGGCAAATTAGAAAACTTAAAGATAAAGGATTAATTAAAAAAGGAGAGCATCCAGTTAAATATTGTCCTAGAGATAAAAATCCTGTAGGAGACCATGATCTTTTAGAAGGAGAAGGAGTGGGAGTTAATGAATTAACACTTCTTAAATTTAAACATGATGACCAAATTCTTGTTACAGCTACTTTAAGACCTGAAACCATTGTTGGAGCGACTAATATATGGTTAAATCCTGACATTGAATATGTTGAAGTAGATGCAAATGGAGAAAAATGGATTATAACTAAAGATGCTTATCATAATCTAGAAAATCAAATAAACGATTTAAAAATTATTAAAGAAATTAATCCTGAAGATTTGATTGGAGAATATGTTGAAAATCCTTTCACTGGAGAAAAACTTCCAATTTTACCTGCTAGTTTTGTAGATGGAGAATATGGAAGCGGAGTTGTATTTTCAGAACCTGCTGATGCTCCAGCAGATTATATTGCACTTCAAGATTTAAAAAATAACTCTCAATTAATAGCTAAATATGGATTAGAAGACATTATTAAAGATGTTGAACCTATTAACGTCTGTACTGTAAAAGGTTATGGTGAAATTCCAGCTGCTGAAATCATTGAAAAATTAGGAATCAAAAGTCAAGAAGATCCTAAACTTCAAGAAGCTACAAATGAGCTTTATAAAATTGAATTCAGTAAAGGTAAAATAAGTGACCATGTTCCTGGATTTGGCGGACAAAGTGTAAGAGAAGCCCGTGAAAATTTCAAACAACAAATGCTTAAAGACAATACAGCAGCTATAATGTATGATTTTGCTGAAAGGCCTGTAATTTGTAGATGTGGAGAAAGATGTGTTGTTAAAATTATGGATGACCAATGGTTTATGGAATATTCCAATCCAGAATGGACTGAAAAAACTTTAAAAGTTCTTGAAGGAGAAACAATTATCCCTTCAGAGATTAGAAATAATTTTGAGTATTATATAGATTGGTTAAATGATTGGGCTTGTTCTAGAAATGTTGGGCTTGGAACAAAACTTCCATGGGACAATAAATGGTTAATTGAACCTTTAACTGACTCTACAATTTATATGTCCTACTATACAATAGCTAAGTATCTAAGAGATATTGATCCTGAGCTTTTAAATGATGCCTTCTTTGATAAGGTCTTTTTAAATATTGATAGCGAAGATATTTTAGTTGATGAGGAACTTACAAATGAAATTCAAGAAGAATTCAATTATTGGTATCCTCTTGATTGGAGATTATCTGCAAAAGATTTAGTAGGAAACCATTTAAGTTTTTTAATGTTCCATCATAGTGCAATTTATCCTCCTGAAAAATGGCCTAAAGGAACTGTAGTGTTTGGAATGGGTTTACTTGAAGGAAATAAAATGTCTTCATCTAAAGGGAATGTAATCCTTTTAAAAGATGCTATCAATCAATACAGTGCAGATGTTGTAAGACTCTTTTTGATGGCATCAGCTGAGCCATGGCAAGATTTTGACTGGAGAGAAAAAGAAGTTCTTGGAACCAAAAGAAGACTTGAATGGTTTAGAGAATTTGCTTCAAAAGTTGAAGAAATTAAAGGTTCTCCTTTAGATTTAAGTAATATTGAAGAAGTAGAACTTTCTAGAACTATTGATAGATGGATGATATCACAGCTTAATAAACATATTAAAGAAGCTACAGAAGCATTGGAAGTATTCCAAACTAGAAAAGCACTTCAAGAAGCTTTATTTTTACTTAAAAAAGATATTGACCATTATATGTATAGAGTAAAAAATTTACTTGATAAACAAGACCCTGCAGTGATATACGTTCTTTCAACTGTCCTTGAAAATTGGATTAGACTTCTAGCACCATTTACTCCACACACCAGTGAAGAATTATGGGAAAAATATGGAGGAAAAGGTTTTGTCTCTAATGCTAAATGGCCAGAGTACGACGAAGAATTGATAAGTGAAGAAATTGAACGTTCAGAAAATCTCGTTCAAAATATAATAAAAGACATATCTCAAATCCAAAACATGGTAGATGGAGATGTTGAAAAAATACATGTTTATCTTGCTCCTGATTGGAAATGGGAATTATATGCAATAGCTGATGAAGTTGGAAAACCTGATATTGGTCAAATTATGGGTAAAGCTATTAAAGATAATATCTATGATGATAAAAAAGAAATAGCTGCAGTAGCTAAAAAAATAGGTCGTGAAATGACTAAAACCCATTATATTGGAAAAATTGATGAAAATCAAATATTGAATGATGCCATTGATTATATCAGCCAAGAAAGTGGTAGTGAAATAATAATCCATACAGATGATAGTTACGACCCTCAAAATAAAGCTAAAAATGCTATGCCATATAAACCAGCTATTTTTATGGAATAAATAATTTTATTCCTTTTTCACATTTTTTTAAAAAATTTTATAACATCGAAATAAAATACTATTAATATCGATGAGAAGGAGGTGAAATTATAAAGAAAAAAATTTTATTAATTTTACTTATTTTTACACTAACAATAAGTGCAGTTTCAGCTAACAATATTACAGTAGATAACAATTCAACAGATACAAATTCATATACATCACTTGGAGAAGCTGTGAATAAATCTTCTAATGGGGATATTATTCTCATTGAAAATGGAATATATTCAGGTTCTAACAACACAAATATCAATATTAATAAGGATTTAGTAATTCTAGGAAAAGATACGATTATTGATGCAAATCAACATAATGTATTTACCATATCAAAAACAGCTACATTAACCTTAAAAGGAATCAAGATAATAAATGCTAATAACCTTTATGGTGGTGCAATTTATAATTATGGAACATTAAACTTAATTAATTGTTCAATAAATAATTGTAAAGCCACTAGTTATGGTGGAGCAATATATAATGAATTGGGAACAGTAAATATTATCAATTCAACAATTTCAGATAATTATGCAGGTTCTCAAGGAGGAGCTATCCACACAGAATATGGGGCCATAAAGATTCAAAATTCATTAATAGCTAATAATTGTGCTGTAAGAGGTGGTGCAATTTATAATGAATATGGAACAATGAATATAGAAAACTCAGTGTTTGATGGGAATACAATTCATGATAATTCTGGTCTTGGAGGAGCTATTAAAAATTGGGGAACTACTACTGTTTATAATACTCTTTTTATAGATAATGATGGTGCATATGAAGGAGGAGCCATATATAATTTCTACAACATAACAATCATAAATTCTACATTTATCCAGAACACTGCAACCTATGGAGGAGCTATTAATAATGCTTTAGGTTCATTAATTATAAAAAATTCCAAAATAACAAATAACCAAGGAAAATTTGGAAGCGGAATTTATAATTTAAATGGAGAAATTTTAATTGTAAACAATTCTATTGTAAATAACACAGTTTCATCAAAAACTCCTATAAATGCTTTATATAATTGGTGGGGAAATAATGAAAATCCTTTAATCCAAAATAATGTAAATGCATCTAACTGGTATATAATGAAATTTTCATCCCAATCAAATAATATAACCCAAAATGAAAGCACTGTGTTAATTATTAGCTTGAATAATTTGTATGACAATATTACAAAAACTATAACTCCTACACCAACATCCATTAATGGAGATGTTAAAATTGAATCTTCAGATTTTAATACAATAGCTAAATTATCCAATGGAATAAGTTTAGTTAAATTTATATCTGAAAATGGAGAGAATGTTTCTGCAACTTTTGACAATCAAAAAATAAGTTTAAATATATTAAAACAAAATATAACAGGTTTTAATCAAACTATACCTTCAACAAATTCAACAGGAGAAAATAAAAATGTAACTAATTTCGATAAACCTCAAATAGCTGAAAATAACTACTCTAATACAACTGACCCAGATTGGAATGAAATAGCTGACAATAAACCTTCTAATATAAGTGAAAAAATAAGTCAAAAAACTGGAAATCCGCTAATAATGTTATTGATAAATTGTTTAATGATTCCCTTAAAATTAAAAAGAAAAGAATAGCTAATTTAATGTTAGCTATTTATAATTTTCTTGCAAAAAGTAAATAGCCACTGTGGCCTACCATTCTTGTTTGAGGCCTTACACCTTGGGGTCTTACTTCTAAACCTCTTTGAAGAGTTTCAATAATCTCAATATTATAAAATCCTAATTTTTTAGCTATTCTGTATGAAGTTTCAGCTTGATCAATATATGGAGCATAAACAACTAACCAGCCACCTAACTTTAAAGAATCATAAACTTCCTCAAATATCTCAAATGGTTTAGGCAAATCTAGAAAAATTAAATCAACATTTTTTTCATTGATTCCTTCTTTAATATCCTGATTTTTAACTTCAATATTAGTAATTCCAAAGTTTTCAATATTTCTTGAAGCTATTTCTGCAAAATCTTCCCTTATCTCATAAGTGTAGACTTGACCTTCTTTTCCTACAACATTTCCAAAATTTAAAGCAATAGCTCCAGCACCAGTTCCAGCATCCACAACAACATCTCCTGCTCCTAAACCTGTATGAGCTAAAACTGTTCCAATATCTTTTTGAATTAATATTGAACATTTTCTTTCCATTAAATCAATAAAATCATTAACAGTTGGTTTTACAATCTTAAAAGAATGATTTAGATGACTTTTAAGTTCATCACCAATTTCTGCGTTGGCAATCTGTTCTTCTGTAATAATTCCCAAATCACTTTGGAACTCCTTAACTTCTTTAAGAAGGTATTTTTTACCTCTTTCATCTAAAATCATCTTCATATTATCACTTTAATTGTATTTTTCATGATCAAGTTCTGCTAACCTTTTTGCACGTTTTAAACTATCTGGATGAGTTGAAAGTATTTCTTTAAAACTATCTCCTAATCCTGATTTAATTCCTACATTATAGAATTTTCTTAAATCCTCATCAGAAATTTTACCATCACCATCAAAATCAATTTGTCTAAAAGTAGCTACATCTCTTTCTCCATTGTTAATATCATTAGCAAAGAAAGCTCTTAAAGTACCTACGTCCTTTATTTCTTGATCATTTAATCTTGCTGCTCCATATGATAATTTATAAAGTGCAGATGCAAGAGCAGCAGGCCTATTTCCAAAATCAACACTAGCTTCATCTGCATAATATTCTCTTAATCTAGATATTAAAAGAACTAAAAATTGACCTAAAATATATGCTGCATAACCAACAATTCCTATTATAAAACCTATTCCATTGTCATCATCTCTTGAGAACATGAAAGATAATGCAATATAATAACAAACCATAGGAATTACACTTGCAATAGTTGTTACAATCATATCATTATGTTTAATATGTCCCATTTCATGACCTAAAACAGCTTTTAGTTCGTCTTTATCAAGTAAACCTAAAATAGGTCTTGTAATAGCTATATGGCCACTTCTTTTGGATCTTCCATATGCAAATGCATTAGGAATATTTACTTCAGACAAACCAATTTTTGGCATTGGAATATTAGCTTCCTTAGATAGTTCTTCAACCATTTCATAGATATTAGGGGCTTCTTCACGTGTTAAAGGCCTCACATTCATTGTATGTTTAACCATTGTAGGACCAAGTAAATACTGAAGTATAATAATAGCTAAACTTGCAAAGAAATAAAATCCTAAACCTGTTCTAACTCCTGCAAGATATGCTATTGCATAAATTAATGCGAAAAGCACAATAAACATTAAAAACATGACTAACCATTGTCTTAGTCTAAGTTTCCATCGTCCATTCATATTATTTCACCTTTTAAATTTTAAATTATTTTTATCTAGTTATTAATATATAGTTTATCTTTTAAATAAATCCGACTTTTTTAACTTTAATATTAAAAGTTAAATTATGATAGTTAAAATGGGATTTTTATCTTAAAAAGTTATTTATATATTAATAATAAATAATTATTAATTATATGTATTATACTGAAGAAAGTGATAGAATTTTATGGGCAGATTGGATTAAAGTTTTTGCTGTTATTGCAGTTGCTATAATACATGTTTGCGGAAGCTATTTAGAAGAAGATCTGCTTTTTAGCTTTAATTGGTACGTAGCTATTATTTTTGAATCTTTCTGTAGATATGCAGTTGTATTTTTCGTGATGATTTCAGGATTTTTAATTTTAAGAAAACCTGAACCAATAACAAATGTTCCACGAAGATTTAAAAGAATTGTAGTTCCTTTTGTATTTTGGATGTTTGTATATGCTGTATTTTACTATTTTTTAGTTGATAAAAATCCTTTAAACATTGTAGGTTTTATAACATATTTCATAAATGGATTTTTAGATCCTACCAGTGTTTGTCTTCTTTTTTGGTTTGTTTATATGATTTTAGGACTTTACATATTAGCTCCAATATTATCAAAATGGATTCAAAATGCTAAAACTTTTGAAATTGAATATTTTCTAATAATTTGGGCAATTGTAATGATGATTCATTTTTCTGGCATACATACAATAATATACGATTATTTAAGATATTTTAGTGGAGCTGTAGGATATTTTGTATTAGGTTACTATTTAACAATTAAAGATTCCAAATATCTTAGAAGTAGGAAATTTGGATTCCTATTATTTATAATTGGCAGTTTAATTGGAATAATCGGCAGCATAGTTGTTCCAATGTACACAGGTGCTCAAACATTCATGTTTATGTCTGTAGGAGATATTACCCCTAATGCATGTTTACAAGCTATAGGATTATTTATTATTATTAAAAATACTAATTTCAATAAATTATCTGACAGGACAAATAGTCTTGCAGTTTTAATAAGTTTAGAATCTTATGGTTTTTATTTATCTCATTTATTAGTAATTGGAGTATTGAAAAAATTATCCATATTTTCAATTGAAAACAATGCTTTAATAACAATTCCAATATTTGCAATAGTTGTTTTCATAGCTACGAATATGATGATTTATATAATGAGCAAAATTCCATTCTTTAAACGATTTACAGGATTTAAATCTATTTTATGAGGATAAATTCCTCATCTATTTTTTTAAAGATTTTGCTGTTACTTTTATTAAATGTAGAATTTTTGAAATTGATTTAAAAAAAATCTTTTATTTATGTTATTTATTTTAAAAATAAATCCATTTAAGAAAATTAAATTTGATTAAAAAAATCGAATTTTCATACAACCAAATAGATTATAATAATTAAAAAACATACATAATTTTAATTATACGGTGATTATATGAGCGGACCTTGGGTAGAAAAATACAGACCACAAAGTTTAGATGACATTGTAGGACAAAAACCAATCATTAACAGGCTTCAAAAATATGTTGGAGAAGAAAGCATGCCTAATTTAATGTTTACTGGGCCTGCAGGGGTTGGAAAAACAACCACAGCTATAGCATTAGTAAAAGCTATTCTTGGGGATTATTGGAGACAAAATTTCTTAGAGTTAAATGCATCTGATGCTAGAGGAATTGAAACTGTAAGAAATAATATTAAAAATTTCTGTAGATTAAAACCAGTTGGAGCTCCATTTAGAATAATATTTTTAGATGAAGTGGATAATATGACTAAAGATGCTCAACATGCACTTCGTCGTGAAATGGAAATGTATACAAAAACAGCTTCATTTATCTTGTCTTGTAACTATTCTTCAAAAATTATTGACCCAATCCAATCAAGATGTGCAATTTTTAGGTTCGCCCCAATCAATGGAGAAGCTATTGTAGAAAGATTAGAATACATCTGTAACAATCAGGAAGTTAAATTTACAAAAGAGGGTTTAGAAAACATTGTTTATTTTGCTGAAGGAGATATGAGAAAAGCTATTAATATTCTTCAAGCATGTGCAAGTGAAGGTGAAGGAATAACAGAAGATGCTGTTTATGAAGTAGTATCCAAAGCAAGACCTCAAGATATAAATCTAATGATAACCGCTGCATTATCTGGCGATTTCATGAAAGCCAGAGATTTACTTAGAGACACTATGATTCTACAGGGAACAAGTGGAGAAGACATGGTAACTCAAATTTACACCGATGTATCTAAAAGAGTTTATGAAGGAAAAATGGATGCAGATATTTACATCGAATTAATTGATGCAATAGCTAATTGTGACTTTAGAATAAGAGAAGGAGCTAATCCAAGAATACAACTTGAAGCACTTTTAACTAAATTTTTATAACTGTAGATGACTGCTATGTTATGGACTGAAAAATACCGGCCAAAAACAATTGATAGTGTGGTTGGTAACAACAAAGAAAAAGAACAAATTCAAAAATGGGTTAATGAATGGAAAGAGGGAAATCCTCAAAAACCATTGTTACTCGTTGGTCCTGCAGGAATAGGAAAAACAACACTAGCTCATTTAATAGCTGATCAGTTCGATGAATCCATTGAACTTAATGCAAGTGATAAACGTTCACAAGATGAAATAATGAGAACTGTTGGAGAATCTTCTTCTAGCATGTCATTATTTGGAGAGTCTTATAAGTGCATTATTCTTGATGAAGTAGATGGGATTCATGGAACCAATGATCGTGGCGGAGTAAAAGCTATTAATGAGATTATTAAAAGTTCAAAACATCCTCTTATTTTAATAGCTAATGATTTGTATAGTAAACGTTTAACAACTATCAAAACAAAATGTGATGTTATTAAAATGAAGAAGATTAGAAGTCCTTCAATTAATAAACTATTCAAACAAATTGCAAAAGAAGAGGGCATAAAAGCAAATCCAGCTGCTTTAAAAGAATTAGCTAAAAGAGCTGGTGGAGATTTACGTTCAGCATTAAATAGTTTTCAAGCAATAGCTGATGAAAGTGAAACATTAGAAATGGAAGATGTTGAAAATATAAGCTCTAAAGATGACCGTTCAAATATCATAAATGGTGTAACTGCTGTAATGAAAAGTAAAACTCCTGCTAAAGTAAAAAAAGCATTAATTACTGAAGAAGATCCTACGTTGGTAATGGAATATATTGCAGAAAATGTTCCAAGAGAATATAAGAAAAAAGAAGAAATCCAAAAAGCTTATGAAAATTTGGCTAAAGCAGATTTATACTTTGGAAGAGCCCAACAAAGTAGAAATTACGGTTACTGGAAATATGCAACAGATTTCATGGGTGTTGGAGTAGCTGATGCAAAAGATGAAACTTATAAAAAATTCACTAAAATAACCTCTCCTACCGTATTTACTAAAATGAGCAAAAATAGAGGTAAAAGAAATCTAAGAGATAAAATAGCTGAAAAAATGTCTGAAAAAATGCATATTTCACATGCTGTAGCTATTTCCATGTTTCCATATTTGGAGATAATGTTTGCAGATGATGAATTGGCTTGGGAAATATCTGATTTTTTAGATTTAGAGGATGATGAAATTAAACGCTTCCGTAAAAAGAAAATTCCTAAAAAAGTTGTAACAAAAATGGAAAAGCTTAAAAATGAAATGCGTGAAGCTGAAAAGGAAAAATATCAGGAACAAATATCCGAAAAAATCATTGAAGAAGCTGGCCAGCTAGCTGAAAATGAAGTGGAAGATGTTGAAAACATTATCGAAAGTGGAGACGAAATAGCTGAGGATATGGAAGATGAAACTTCAGCTGAAGAAGAAAATGTTGATAGTGAAGATAAACCTAAAAAGAAAGAAACCAAACAAACTTCACTTTTTAGCTTTTAATTGATTTTCTATAAATTCACTGGCTTTTAAAACATTTTCCATATACTGTGGAGAAACAGTTTCTAAAAACTCCATAAAATCTGTAGCTAATTTATCTTCATTTTTATTTTCAATTTTAATATCTAAAAAATCTTCAACCCATTTTTTAGGAATATTGATTAAAGGATAAATTATATTTTCCTCTTTAAAATCAAAATCAATACCCTCTCCTTTAAAAATTTCAGAGAATATTCTATTTGTTCGTTCATCTAATAATAAAGGATTAGCTATCAAATCATAATCCCCCTCATAAACCAATTTTAATCCATATTTACGAGTATAAGGTTCTAAAATAACAAACATCAAATCATTTAAAGGGGATTTTTCAGATGAAAGTAATATTCTATCTCCAGGCTTTACTGCTGATAAAACCTTTGAAGATTTAGAACAGATTTTTTGAAAAAGAGTGGATCTTATAACTTCAATATTTGAATATTGATTTTTAAAAGTCTTTTCTCTTTTTCTTGAAAATTTAGAAAATCTTAAGTTGTTAATATAAATTTTATTATCTGTATAGCTAATAAATCTAGTATCAACACCAATTATTTTAAGAAATTTTAAAACATCCTTTTTAGAATTATTAAAACTCTCTTCTTCTTGGGAAGGTATAAAATCAAATATAAAATCCATATTAATCAGCTATATTTAGAGTTTCTTTTAATGCTTTTTCCATTACATCAATCGGAGCTTCTCTTCCAGTCCAAATTTTAAAACTTTCAGCTCCTTGATATAATAACATTTTTATTCCATATACAATAGAAGCATTGGCTTTAATAGCTTCTTTTAAAAGAACGGTTTCATTTGGATTGTATACAATATCATTAACAACCAACTCTTCATGCATCATGTCAGCTGTAGCTATTGGTTTATCATCAATATGTGGATCCATGCCTAAAGGAGTACTATCTATTAGAATATCTGCATCTTTAAGATGATTGTCAATATTTTCAATACTATCATATCCAACATTATCAATCAATTTAGATTCCTTAACATCAAAAGCCAAATTTTTAGCTTTATCTACATTTCTATTTAGAATATTTAAATTTTCCACCTTTCCTTGAGCTAAATAAAATGCAATTGCACGAGATGCTCCTCCAGCACCTGCCAACACCACATTTTTATCCTTAATTGAAGTTATCTCTTCAATAGCTTTAATACACCCAATCCCATCAGTATTATAACCTTTTAATGTTTTAAAATCAATAGTATTAACAGCTCCAATTAACTTAGCTATTGGGTCTAATTCTTTGAGATAGTTCATTACATTGATTTTATGTGGAATAGTAACATTTAATCCTTTAATGTTTAAACTCTCTGCTCCCTCAATAGCTGATTTTAAATTAACATTTTTAACATTAAATGGAACATAAACATAATCCATACCCAATTTTTCAAATGCTGCATTATGCATAGGTGGAGAAAAACTATGCTCAACTGGATCTCCAATTAAACCAACAATATTGGTACTTCCCTTGATATTCATAGTAGAAAATTTAAATTTTAAATTATAAAAATATTTTTAGCAATTAATTTTAGGAGTAGATTTTACCTCTTTTTAACTTAATTTATCTAGAATAGTTAAATTCAGAACAAATATTAATTGAAAAATTTGAGTTTCTAATTATTGTTCATAGGAACCAAGATTATATAAATAAAAAATCATAAAAATTTACTATTATAATTTATTTAGGAGATATTAAATGGAATTTACAAAACCACGAGGAACAAGAGACTTTCTTTTTGACGAAATGAGAACAAGAAAAGATGCTGAAAGTACTCTTAGAAATGTTTTTGAAAATTATGGCTATCAAGAAATAAAAACCCCACTATTTGAAGAATTAAAATTATTTACTACAAAATCTGGAGAAGAAATAGTAGATCAACTTTATAATTTTAAAGATAAATCCGACAGAGAGCTAGCTTTAAGACCTGAAATTACTGCCCCGGTAGCTAGATTATATTTAAATGAACTTGAAAAAACCGCCTCAAAGCCAATTAAACTTTATTATTATGGAAGTTGTTTTAGATATGAAAGACCTCAAAAAGGTAGATTTAGACAATTCTGGCAATTTGGATGTGAGTTAATCGGAGCTAAATCTCCTCAAGGAGAAGCAGAAGTTATAGCTATGTGTAATGATTCTCTAAATCAGCTTGGAATTACAACTGCAGATATTAATATTAATCACTTAGGAATAATTAGAGGTTTATTTGAACATTTTAACATTGATGAGGACACACAAAGAGAAATTATGGTTATTATTGATAAAGGAGATAAAGACCTTTTAAAAGAAGCTTTAAATGGTGAGGATGCAATAATAGCTAATGAAGAGTTAGGAAATCTATTATTAAAATTAATTGATTTAGTAGGAGATAAGTCAATTATCAAGGATATAGAAGATTTAGTTGAAAATTATCCTGAAGCTCACGAAAGTGTAGAAGAACTTAAAAGTTTAATTGACACATTAGCTAGTTTCGGTGTTGGAAATTACACTATAAATCTTGGAGTAGCTAGAGGTCTTGATTATTACACTGGAATTGTATTTGAAGTTTATATTCCTGAACTTGGAGCTCAAAAACAAGTTTGTGGAGGAGGAACTTACAGTTTAATTAAAGTATTTGGAGGGGCAGACGTTACATCTACAGGGTTTGCATTTGGATTTGATAGATTAATGAATGCATTAGAAGACAAACAAAAAGAGTTAGATTCTCATATTACTGTTTATGTGGCTCCAATTAATAATTCTGTTCAACAAGAAGCCTTTAAAATAACACAAACCCTTAGAAGAAATAACATAGCCAGTGAAGTGGATTTAAACAATAAGAAGTTTAAAAAGATTATGAACCATGCAAACAACATTAAGGTACCTTACGTAGTTATTGTTGGGCCTCAAGATTTAGAAGAAGGAAAAATAACTGTGAAAGATATGAACAGTGGAAAACAAGATTTAATTGAAATTGATGGTTTAGTTGACTATATTAAAGGAGATTTATAAATGAATATTAATTTTAGACATGAAATAAATGGAGAAAAACTTATCACAGCTATTGCACAAGATTGGGAAACAAATGAAATCTTAATGGTAGCTAATATGAATGAAGAAGCTCTTAGAAAAACTATTGAAACAGGAAAAGCACATTATTGGAGTACCTCCAGACAAAAACAATGGTTAAAAGGAGAAAGTTCTGGACATTTTCAAGAAGTTAAAGAAATTTTAGTTGATTGTGATATGGATGCAGTAGTTCTAAAAGTAAAACAGAATGGAGCAGCTTGTCATGAAGGATATTATTCATGTTTTTTCAGAAAACTTAATACAAATAACAAACCTAATATATTTGAATTAGACAATGAGGATATAGAAGTAATATCTGAAAGATTGTTTAATCCTGATGATATATATTAGGTGGAGATGAAATTGCAAGTAGAACAAACAAAAACAATAATACCCGATACAAGTGCGGTAATTGAAGGGGCAGTTACTAAATTATTAAATGAAAATGATTTAGATTATCCTGAAATTATAGTTCCTGAAGCTGTAGTCTGTGAACTAGAACACCAAGCTAATGCAAATCGAGAAGAGGGTTTGAAAGGTTTAAAAGAACTTCAAAGATTACAAGAAGCTGAATATGATGGAGAAATAGCTGTAACTTTTAAAGGAAAACGTCCAACAAACTACGATATAAAATATGCAAAAAGTGGAGAAATTGATGCCATTATTCGAGACGTAGCTAGATCAGAATTTGGAACCCTTCTTACAAATGATAAAGTTCAAGCAGAAACTGCAAAAGCTCAAGGAATAGCTGTTATATATTTCCAACAAGAAAAAAAGGATTATGGTGCTCTTAAAATAGAAGACCTCTTTGATGAAGAAACCATGTCTGTTCATCTTAAAGAGGGTGTTGTTCCAATGGCTAAAAAAGGAACTCCCGGAAATATAAAGCTTGTTTCTTTAAGTGATGAACCATTAACTGAAAAGGAAATGGAGGAATATTCATCTGAAATTATGGAAAGAGCTAGAAACGATTCAAAAACCTTTTTAGAATCTCAAAGAAATGGTTCAGCTGTAATTCAAGCTGGCCCATATAGAATTTCACTAGCCAAACCACCATTTTCAGAAGGATCAGAAATAACTGCTGTAAGACCTGTTGTAAATATCGGGTTAGATGAATACAATATTTCAGATAAATTAATGAAAAGAATAAATGAAAATGCAGAAGGTATATTAATTTCCGGATCTCCAGGAGCTGGTAAATCCACCTTTGTACAGGCCTTAGCTACACATTATAATGGATTAAACAAAGTTGTTAAAACAATGGAGTCTCCAAGAGACTTACAACTTCCAAAAGAAATAACACAATATGCTCCATTAGATGGAGATATGGAAAATACAGCTGATGTTCTTCTTCTTGTAAGGCCTGATTATACAGTTTATGATGAACTTAGAAAAACCAAAGATTTCTCAATATTTTCAGATATGAGAATGGCTGGAGTAGGAATGATTGGAGTTGTTCATGCTACACGTCCAATTGATGCTATTCAAAGGATTTCAACTAGAGTGGAACTTGGTGTAATTCCTTCAATTGTAGATACGAGTATTTACATTGAAGACGGTGAAATTAAAAGTGTCTATGAAACAAAAATGACTGTTAAAGTTCCATCAGGAATGCAAGAAGCAGATCTTGCACGACCTGTTATTGAAATTCGTGATTTTGAAACTGGAGAACTTAAACATGAAATTTACACCTACGGTGAACAAACAATTGTGATGGACATTGGCCTTGTACATGAAAATGAAGCAAAAAATAAATCTTCTGTAGATAAAATAGCTGAAAAAGAAATTTTAAGAAAAATTAAAAAGATTATTCCAAAATCTCCAATTGAAGTCGAAGTTATTTCTCCAGACAGAGCTAATATTTACATTAAAGAATCTTATATTCCTAAAATTATTGGTCAAAACGGATCTAGAATAGCTGAAATTGAAAAAGAAATTGGAATCAGTTTAGGTGTTGAAGTTCTTGAAAAAGAAGATAATCATGCTCCAAAAGGTAAACAAATTCCAGTAGATATTTTTGAAACTAAAAAACAAGTTATTTTAGATTTGGGAAAAGATAATGGTGGAAGAAACTTTGATGTGTTTGTTGATGGGGATTATCTTTTAACTGCTACTACCAGTAAAAAAGGAGAAATAAAAATTAAAAAAGGAGTGGAATTAGCTGATAGAATTAATGACGGATTAGAACTTAACAGTAATTTTACAGCTACTAGAAAATAAAATGTGATATTTATGAAAATTGGTGCCTCAACATTATCAGGATTTAAAGATGATTTAGAAAGTAATTTAGACTATTTTGAGCAATTAGGGTTAAAATATGCTGAAATAGTACATCAATACCCTAACGATGAAATAAACACAGATGTTCTTGACTCTTATAACCTAAAATATTCTGTTCATTCTCCATTAATGGGCATTAACATTGGTAGTTTGAATAAAGGGATTCGTGAAGCTTCTATAAATGAAATTAAAAAATCAATTGATTTAGCATCTGAAATTAATGCTGATATTGTTGTTGTACACCCTGGTATGGTTCCTTTTTTAGGAAGAGGTTTTGAAGAGGAGATTTACAGATTAGCCCATGAAGCTTTTAAAGAATTAGGCCAATATGGTCAAGATTTAGGTGTTACAGCAGCTATTGAAAATATGCCTAATTTTGAAGGCCATATCTATAAAAATATGGTTGATTTGAATAACATTTTAGAAGAATTAGATATGTATATGACTTTAGACATTGGCCATGCTTATCATTCAGGATATAGCGCTGAAGATATGTATTTTGACCGTGTAAAACACATACATATCCATGATAATAATGGAAATGATGATTCGCACATGGCATTAGGTGAAGGATCTATTGATTTAAAAAAGGTCATTAGTCAATATGAAGATAATAACTATAAAGGCATCTACACTATTGAGGTAAATGATAAAGAATCTGTTAAAAAGAGTCTTAACTATTTGAAAAAATAGCTTTTCTATTTTTTATTAACATATATAATGTTACAATAGCTAAAACTTCAAAAATTGCAAAGAATCCTTGGGAAGGAAAAGTATAAATAAGCATCATAATAGCTATATTATATCTCATCCACGATGTAAACCAAGCTACGGCAAAAATTTGAACGCCGAAAGTTCCTAAAACCAAAATCTCAAAACCTATTATAATATTAAGAGACTTGTTTTTAAATTTTGTTTTTATTATAGCTATTAATCCACCTATAAATCCAATAGCTGATAAAGCTACAATAACAAAGGAGATAACTTTATAAAAAGAAATAACACTCTTTACACCTATAACCACATTCTCATTAGTTATATTATAAGGCAAATGCTTATCCGGAAAATTATCAACATAATAATAAGTAGAAGATACATCTGACAGGTTTAAATCGTTTAAATCTAGGTCAATTGATTTATAAAATAAATTGTCCTCTAAGCCTACTTTAATAAAAGGTTTTAAATCCATTATTTCTGTAAAATTTTTACCTGTAATTGATGAGGTAAAAAATAATTTATCTACTTTTTGAAGAGTGTCATTATCAAATGCCTCTTCTAATTCTCCATTAACTTTAGAAATAAACATAGAAAAATCTTTTTCATTATTATACAATCCCACATCGTTAAAAGATTTTCTTAAAGCCCAATTAACAAGATCGCCCTGAATAGGATTTTGTGAAATATTACCCTCAGCCCATGGCGAAGTTTTAAAAGAATCGATGACTTCAGGATGTGAACTTAATGTTGGTGAAGCATTCCAAGCTTTTTCTACAGTTGAAAGTGGCACCCAAATAGTTACATTTTTATTAGAATCTTCAATTAAAAGCAAATTATTCCAAAATTCACCGAATTCTCCATCACTTCTTGTGTTAATATCACTTACTCCAAAATAATAGTTATTAATTTCCATATAACTTACAGTAGAAATTCCGAAAATCAAAATTGGAATTAACCCAATAGCTAAAATGGATATTGATTTATTTTTATATAAATTATAAATGATAGGAATTAAAATAGCTATTAAAAGAATAGGCATAAGAGCCATTCCATCTTCTTTAATATAAAAATTAAAACTAAATACTAATCCTACGATTATTCCCCAAAAAATTCTTTGTTTGGATGAATTTTTGTAAAATAAAGAAACAACAAAAATAAACAGTGAAGATAAAAATATAATAGCAAATTGTGGTTGTATTACATTTCTATAAATTCTAAAACTACCTATATAGAAACCAATTGGTAAAAATAATATAAATAGAAATATTAAACCAAGAAAGATTTTATTTTTAATTTTGAACTTGTAAAGAGCATATATAGTTAATGAAGCTGCAATAACCCATAAAATACCTAACCAAAAAGTGTAAGGTAAAGTAGTTATCTTAACAAAAAATAAGAATATTGGATAAGACATAGGTTTAACTAAACTTAAATAATCCCAATGTGAAAAATGATAACCTAAATTTGAATAATTAATCATTAACAAATCATCATATTGTGAATTAAGAAAAATACAAATTGGAAGACATTCCTCCATATATATTCTTATTATAGAGAAAATTATTAAAATTAAAATAAATAATTTAGTTGAATGATTCCTTAAATTATTTAAAATATTCATATAATAATATATAGAATATTAAGTTTATATATAGCTTTATGTAATTATCTAAATCATTTTAAAATTAAAGTAAATTTAAAAAAATTATTTGTTAATTATATTAACTTTAAAATTTCATATAAAAGTGATAATATGGATTTAGATAGTGAACTTAAAAATTATTTAAAAGAATGTGGAGCTACTGAAGTAGGTTATGCAGATTTAAGGGATTTTCCAGATAGTGATTATCCCTCAGGAATATCAATTTTTATTAAATTACCTAAAGAAATGATACTAGCTATTGATAAAAATGATCCTGAAACTTATTTTAAACATTATAATGAAATTAACGATAAATTAGATGAAGTTATTCTTAAAGGAGAAGAATTTATTAAAAATAAAGGTTATGATGCTTATGCAATAACTCAAAAAAGAGTTACTTTAAGCGAGGATAAACGAAGTAAAATTCCACATAAAACAGTAGCTACTAAAAGTGGTCTTGGTTGGATTGGAAAATGCGCCCTTTTTGTAAATAAAGATTATGGATCAGGATTAAGACTTTCAACAATATTAACAGATGCTCCACTTAGCTATGGAAAACCTGTTACAAAATCAAAATGTGGAAAATGCACAGAATGTATGGATATTTGTCCATCTAATGCTGTTTTAGGACCTAACTGGGATGTAACTAAAGACAGAGCTGAATTTTTTGACTACAAACAATGTGCAAAAATGGTTTTCGATGAAAATAAAAAATATAAATTATGTGGAAAATGTATTTACATCTGTCCTCACACTCAAAAATACTTAAAATAGCTTTTTATCTTTAATTTCCTGTTGAAAATGTAAATATTTAGTATCAACAACCTTTCGAATATTTTCAGCTGTTTTTTTACCAATTCCCTCTACTTCTTGAAGTTCCTCTGCTGAAGCATTAATAACATTAGAAACTGTTCCAAAATGTTCTAATAACTTTTTAGCATTTACAGGACCAATATTTGGAAGAGATTCAACAATATATGTTTGTTGTTCCCACATGTTAGTTGGTTTTTTCTCTGTTCTAATAGCTATAGCTGGTTTTTCACCTTTTTGTTCTCTAATAGCTATTCTTTTAATCATAGCTGCAGTATCTTGAGCATTTCTAGTAGGTATTATACTTATTCCAAAATCTAATGCAATTGAAGCCATTGAACCTCTTATTGCATTTGGATTTATAAAACCGCTGTATAAATCATCACCTTCAAGTATCATTATAGGTTTTTTAAATTCTTCTCTAAGCTCATTAGCTTGTTTAAACAGTCTTTTATCAACAATGGAATCTACAAAATCCTTTGCAGTTTTTCTCTCAATAGCTACTTCATCACTAACCTGATAATCCCCTACAGACATGGTTTTAACTTCAACATCAATTTCCATCTCAGAAAGGTGTCTTATAACTTTAGAGTTTCCTTCACGAGTATCTGCCAAAACAAGGGGTCTTTCATCTTTTGTAACTTCTCTTTCAATAACTTTAACTCTTTTTTCATCGTCCATCCTTTGAGCAGCTGTTTTGTTAAGTTCTTCTAAAACATCGTTATCAATTAACTGATATTTCATCCTTCTTTCTTTTCTTATAGAAGAATAATAAAAAGCTTCATCCATTGTTTTTTCAGTGACTAATACTTTAACTCTACCAGTTCTTTTTCTTCCAGTTCTTCCTCGTCTTTGAATCATTCTAACTTCAGATGGAACCGGTTCATAAAGAATTACTAAATCAACTGCCGGGATATCAATTCCTTCTTCAGCTACACTTGTAGATATTAAAACATCATATTCTCCTTTCCGAAAAGACTTGATTATTGCTTTTTGTTCCTTTTGAGTTAATCCCTTTTGGCCATCTTTTTGAGCCTGACCGTAAAATTTAGCTGATTTAATTCCTTCCCTTTCAAGTTTTTCATGAATCATGTTTAGTGTGTCTCTATATTGAGTAAACACCATTATTTTAGATGAACTTTCATCCTCTTTATTTACTCTTGAGGATTGAAGTTTAGTTTGTCCATCATATCCCAATTCTTGTTTAAGAATTTTAGTTAGTTTATTAAGTTTAGGATGTTCCAAACCATTTTTTTCAGCATTTCTTGATAAAACCACAGCTTTACCGAAATTAGGATCATTCAATAATGATTTTGAAGCCTTTGTTTTTTTCTTTCTTAACCGTGCCACGTACTTATTAAAAGTAACAACACCTTGTGTTTCAATTAACTCTAAAGAATGTTGAAGATTAATAACTGCACTTAAAATAGAAATTGCTTGAAAACATTCCTTTTTTGGATTAACACTTCTGCCTATTTTACTTTGAACTTTTCCCCGAGCCTTTAAAATATCTTTTTTACTTACAGAAACTGTGTTTATTACTCCCATGTTTTTAAGAGCTTTTAGTCTTACTTTTAAAGCTTTATTGACTAAATCTTTAATTTTACCTAATTGCTCAGTCATTTTTACCTTTACCCAGTCAATATTAACTGGATTAAAATAAGGTTTAACATCAGGATCTTCTTCGCTTTTTACAACAACATTTTGAATGTATAAATTTTCACAAACTTCTTTGATCTTATCTTTATCAGAACCTGGAGAAGCTGTAAGGCCTAAAATTAAATTAAATTTAGATTCTCTAGCATATCTTGAAGCTAAATAAACATAGGAGTAAGCTCCAACTCCATGGTGACATTCATCAAAAACCATTAATGAAATATCCTCTAAGCTATATCTGCCGTTTAATAAATCAGATTCAACAGTTTGTGGAGTTGCACAAATTACTTGAGATTCTTCCCATCTTTTAACTCTTTCATCTGTTTTTATAGATCCAGTAATAGAAGTGCACGGAACGGTTAAAAATTCCCTAAAGCTACTTTCGTGCTGTAATGCTAATGGTTTACTTGGAGCTAGAACTAATATTTTAGAGTGTTTCACCTTTTCTAATCTATCTGCTCCAACTAAAATAGCTACAATAGTTTTTCCTAAAGCTGTAGGTGCAACTACCATAGTATTTCCCTTTTGTAAAACATCCCTAGCTAATACTTGTTGATATAATCTTGACTCAACAGTATTAGGTTTGATTAATGAATGTTTAATATAATTTGCCATAAAATTACTCTTTATCTTTTATATTTAAATAAACTAGTGTGAGAGCGATTGAAAAGTATTAAATTATATCTTTAAACTTGACAGCTGCTTCACCAATAGCTATTATTTTATTACAATCTAATTTCAAAGCCTCTTCTATTCCTTTTATAACATCTTTTTTTGTTGATCCTAAAGTTCCCTGTTTAACAAAATCTTCATCAATATTTTCTAAAATAATCTTTTCTTTAAGATTAGAATCTTTAGAAATTAATTTATTAGCTATTTTTTGAGATGCTAAAGAGGTTGGAATTATATATTTTGAAAAGTCTAAAGCACTTTCAAAAATCTCTTTATCTCCATCCTCTCCAGACTCGGAGGAAATTGTAATAACTGTTGTAATATCGCCATATAGCTTTTTAAATTCTCTTAATACTGTTTCCACTCCCGCAGGATTATGAGCATAATCAACAATAATATCCTTTCCATCAATATTTTTAATATGTTCCATTCTACCTGCCACGCCGCTAAATGATTCTACAGAAGGTAAAATTTTATCATAAGGAAGATTTAAAAATTCATGTGCAGCTATTATAACACCAGTAACATTAAAAACATTATGAATTCCATTTAATGCCATTTTGACTGTGATTTTTCCATCAGGAGTAAATAAATCAAAAGTTTGATTTTTTAAATCAATATTTGTAGCTAAATAATCAGTTTGTGGAGTGGTAAGACCGCATTTACAAAAATAATATCCAGAACCTGAAATAATCTCTTTAATTTCAATCATTTCACCACAAACACATTCTTTTTGAGCTACTCCACATACATCACCATCAACTCTAAATGTAATTACATCACCATCATAGTTTAAATCTCTTAAAAGTCCCATAATTGTAGGGTCATTTGCATTAACTATGATTTGCTTACCTGAAAGTGATTGAATAAGCTCACCTTTAACAAGAGCATAATCTAAAAATCCACTATCTTCAGTTAGATGATCATGAGTTATGTTTGTAATCAAACCAGAAACTAAATCAACATTGTCAGTAATCCTTTTAATAGTTCCATTAACACCAAAAGTA
This sequence comes from uncultured Methanobrevibacter sp., assembly GCA_964409285.1. GTDB lineage: Archaea > Methanobacteriota > Methanobacteria > Methanobacteriales > Methanobacteriaceae > Methanocatella. The sequence continues at coordinate 68,532 of CAYPCR010000002.1, forward strand.
CCCACTTCCAAAATTGCAACATCACCATTTAAACGAGACTGTAAAAGTGGAATATACTCTGCATTTCCCTGCATATCCTCTAAATCATGCTCTGCAGGTGAAATTCCATTATCATAAGCTATCTTTTTAAGTAAAGTGGTAGATGTGGTTTTCCCATTAGTTCCAGTAATTGCAAAAACAGGTTTATCTGAATTGAACTCATTTATTATATCTGAAAGTTCTAAAATTTCAATATTATTTTCTTTAGCTATTTTAAATATCTCATTATCCTTTGAAAGACTGGCAGGAGGAACTAAATAATCAATAGCTTGGAAGAACTCATCTGGATTTTTTCCATAAAAAACATCAATATCATATCTATCCAATGATTTTATAAACCTACAATCCTCTTTAGATGAAATATCTGTTCCAATAACTTTAAATCCTCTTTGAGATAAAATACGAGCTATTAAATTTCCATTAGCTCCACAAATTCCCACCACCCCAATGACAGAATTTTTATCAATCATATTTTTCAATACCTCTTTTAAGACCTTCTAAAATCTTATTAGTAACTCCTTCCACATCAGTTGGTAAAATTGGACCCATATGAAGAAGAACATCTCCAGGTTTTGAGTATTTTAAAGCCATCTCTGCAGCATCATCAATATCCTCACAAGCTACTTTAACAGCATCAGGATTATCAACAGCATCTAAAATTTCATATGCTCCATCCATATTTACACGTTCGTTAATTTCATCATACCCACTAGTAATAATTACATCACTATATTGATTTACAAGCTCTCCAACTTCCTTTTTATCCCTTTCAGTTGTTGTATCAAAATAATCAAGAAAAACTACTAGATTTTCATCTTTAAAATTCTCCAAAGTAGTTTTCATCCCATCATATAAAAAGGCACAATCCAAAATAACTCTTCTGCCATTATACAAACCAACATCTTCCATATGAGAAGGCATTCCTTTAAAATTAGATAATGCTTTAATAATAACCTCTTCAGAAATTCCATATGTTAAAGCTATACTAGCAGCTCCAACAGAGTTTTCAAAAAAATAACTCATCATATTAAAAGGAGTGGTAAATTCCTTATCTTCATAGCTAATTTTTAAGCTATTTTCTCCTTTTTGGCCATTAAAATCTGCATTTTGTCCGATTTCATAATAAATAACATTTTCTTTATCTGGAAATAAACTTTTACAGGAGCTATTAGCTATAAAAATATCACTAATTAACTCTAAAATCTTTTTACGTTCATGATATTTTTCAATTGAATTATCAAACTCCTCTAAATGATCGGCACCTACAACTGTTAAAAGTCCAATTTTAACATCCAATCTATCTAAAAGCCCTAAAGTTCCATGAGGAAGTTCAAAAATAGCTATATCACACTCTTCACCTTTTCTCTTAATAATTCCATCAATGATTCCTTCACTTACTAAATTACTTGTTAATGAAGAGCAATTCCAAACATTATAACCTGCCTGTTTAAAAATAGTTGTAGTTAAATAAGTTGTAGTTGTTTTGCCCATAGTCCCTGTAATTCCAATGATATCAATAGGAATATACTTATTTACAATTTGAGAAAATTCTTCATTTGTAATTACATGAATGTCTAATTCTTGAATTTTTTTAGCTATTTTAGAGTTTTTTAATGAAGGAGGAATATAAACATTATCAAATCCTTCGATAACAGGTGAAGGATTATTTAAATCAACTTTAACACCTTCTTTTTCCATTTCTTTTAATATATTCTGATATCTAAGCCTAAAATTTTCCAATGGTTGTAAATCAGTTATGGTAACATCATATCCATCATGATTAAGTAATCTTGCAACAGGCCTACTTGCATTTCCTGCACCAACAACTAAACAATTCATTTTAATCATCCTCCTCTAGATAATCAATATTAATGGTAGGTTTTATATCTTCCATCATCTCTTCGGGCATTGTAATGGTTATAATCGGACTATTATCCGTTTTAAGTTCAATAACGACTTTTTTATTTTTATTTACACCAATTTCATCGCTTCTTTTTTGAGATTTAGAAATTACTTCAGAAGAAGAAAATTCATCTAAAGATCTTAAATTAGCTTTTTCCATTTTAACCCAATCATCATCAGAAGCAGGAATATTATAAAAATCAACAGGTTCTTCCATATTTTCATCAACTAAAAAATAAGCAGTAACTTCATGAACCTTTTCAGCATTATCAACAGCCTTTTTATGGGAAAAGTGCCTGGTGTGATTAATAGCTCCCTCACTATTAATTCTAATGTCATTTAAATAAATACAAATTTCAGATGCAGTATTGTTAAATTTACATATTCTTTCAATAAGTTTTGATAAATCATCGCTAGAATTATCAGTGTTTAAAATAATATTAACTAAATCACTTAAAATTTCTCCAGATAGTGCTACAGACTTATTATATTCCTCATTTACAATAGCTAAATCCATTTTTTTACATTTATTATATAAAATTGGATAGCTATCTTTTAAAAAGAAAAAATTAGAATTTGTTAATTTAAGATTTGACATGATTATTCCTCAAAATTAAATTAATATAATTTATAATAGTTATTTTATTAAAATATTAAGGTAATATGTAGCTAAATTTACAAAAAGTTTTTTTAATAAAGAAAATTAAAATATTTATATTATATTTATTTTTATAACCTAGAGGTGAATCGATGCAAGGATTATTAAATAATTGGAGAAGAACAAACTATACAAAGAATGTTACTCCTGAATTAACTGGAGAAGACGTTATTGTAATGGGTTGGGTTCATGAAATTCGTGACTTAGGTGGAATCATTTTTATTTTAGTAAGAGACACAAGTGGAATGATTCAAATTACTGCACCAAGTAAAAAAGTAGACCCTGAAATCCTTGAACAATTACGTGAATTTAGAAAAGAATCTGTTGTAGCTATTGAAGGAACCGTACAAGAATCTGATAAAGCACCTAATGGTGTTGAAATTATTCCAAAGGAAATTAAAATTTTAAACTTAGCTAATCAACCTTTACCAATGGATCCAACAGAAAAAGTTAAAGCAGAAATCGATACACGATTAGATTCAAGATTTTTAGATTTGAGAAAATCCAATATTAGTGCTATTTTTAAAATCAAAAGTCAAATGTTTCACACTGTAAGAGATTTCTTCTATGAAAATGGATTTGTTGAGATTAACACTCCAAAACTTGTAGCTTCAGCTACTGAAGGAGGAACCGAACTTTTCCCAATAACTTACTTTGAAAAAGAAGCATTTCTTGGACAATCTCCACAATTATATAAACAAATTATGATGTCTAGTGGAATTGATAGAGTATTTGAAATTGGTCAAATCTTTAGAGCAGAAGAACATGATACTTTAAGACACCTAAATGAAGCTGTCTCTATTGATGCTGAAGCTTCATTTATGGACGGTGATGACATGATGAAAGTCTTAAACAACATGATTGAACAAGTTATCATCGATGTAAACGAATACTGCAGCTCTGAGTTAGAATTACTAGACCATAAATTACCAATTCCAGACGGACCATTTCCAAAAATCACCTATGATGAAGCAGTAGATATTGTAAACTCAAAAGGTGTTGAAATGGAATGGGGAGAAGATTTATCTCGTGCAGCTGAAAAAGTATTAGGAGATACTATGGATGATTTTTACTTCCTAACTCAATGGCCAAGTGCAATTAAACCATTTTATGTAATGCCATGTGCTGATGATCCTACAAAATCACATGCATTTGATTTAATGTATAAAAACCTAGAATTGTCTTCAGGTGCTACTCGTGTTCACCAATATGATATTCTAGTAGAACAAATTGAAGAGCGTGATTTAAACCCTGATGCATTTACTAGCTATTTAAAAGCATTTGAATATGGAATGCCGCCTCATGCTGGATGGGGAGTAGGTGCAGATAGATTAACAATGGTTCTTACTGGCGTTAACAACATCCGTGAAACAGTACTCTTCCCAAGAGACAGACATAGATTAACCCCATAAATTTATAAGGGTTAAACTCCCTTATTTTTTATGGTGATACATATGGATGAATTTGACATTGCTATAATAGGAGGAGGTCCTGCAGGAATGATGGCAGCTATTGCCTGCAAGGATAAAAACACTGTACTTATTGAAAAAACATCAAAATTAGGTAGAAAACTTCTTTTAACTGGTGGTGGTAGATGTAACATCACAAACAACAAACCTATAAAAGCTCTGTTAAATTCCTACCAAGATAAAAACTTTCTAAAACACTCTTTTTATACATTAACCAATGAAAAATTATTAGAATTATTTGAAAATAAAGGTCTTCATTTTATTGAAGAAGACAATAATCGTGTTTTTCCAGCTACTGAAAAAGCAGAATCTGTTTTAAATATTCTAGAGGAATATCTTGAAGATGTTGAAATAAAATATAACACAGATGTTTTTAGTGTTGAGAAAACTGATGACTATTTTGTAATTAACAATGAAATCAAGGCATCTAAAGTAATAATAGCTACTGGAGGAATTACTTTTCCTGAGACTGGCTCAAATGGTGCTGGATATAGCTTAACAAATCAAAGTTTAACTCCAATTAAATGGGGACTTGTCCCATTAATAGCAAACTATCATTTTGAAGATTTTGCAGGAATTACTCTTTACGATGTATGCGTAAGCTATAAAGATAAAAATTATTGTGGAGATATGCTAATTACTCATAATGGCCTTACTGGCCCTGTAATTTTAAATATAAGTAATGAAATTTCAAAAGACATAGATTATAATCTCTTAAATAATGATAATTTACCATTAGATAATGTAGCTATTGCTATTGATTTACTTCCAAAATATAGTGCTGAAGAACTTAAAGCGAAAATCAACAAAGATTTTCAGGCTAAAGGAAAAACCCTACTTAAAAATTATCTTAAAATATATTTAACTAACAGTTTTATTTCATTTTTCCTTAATCATGTAGGATTAGACGGAGAAGTTAAATTAGCTAATGTGATTAAAAAAGACCGCCAAACATTAATTGAAAATTTAAAAGGTTGTAGCCTAAAAATTGATGGTTTTAATGCTCCTCAAAGTAAAATCACAATTGGTGGAATAGCTATTGATTCAATAGATTCAAAAACCATGGAATCTAAAGAAATTGATGGACTTTACTTTGCTGGCGAAATATTATCTCCCGTTGGTCCTAGTGGAGGATACAATCTAAAAATAGCTTTCTCAACTGGTTATCTAGCAGGACTATCAGCTAGTAAATCTATCTTTTAAATCAGTGAAAAAGAGGAACAATAACATGAAAGAAAATGCAGATATTAATTATTCCTACGATTTTGAATTTGACATAATGGATATGAAAGTCCCTGAAAAAGGGAAATATAAAGAATCTATTCAATTAGACACAGGCATTTATTTAGATTTTGATGAAAATAATTATCCAATTAATCTTGAAATTTTAGAAGCTTCTAAATTATTAAAAATAGATAAACAATATTTAACAAATCCCGAACTTAAAGTTAACATCCAAATTAATAAAAATGTAATTAAAGTCCATGTGTGGATTTTTTATAAAATACATGATAAAAAGATGTCTAATGATTTCAATAAAGAAATTATTAATAATTTCCAAGTTCCTGACATGGAAGCTAATTTAGCTATTGGATAAAAATTATTAATTAATTTTTAAAGTTTTTTTAAAATTTTCTTTTAACTCATGAGTAGTCTTCTCATCATAATTATTATTTTCATCTTCTAAAGTAAACATAGCTAATTCATATATAACCTTATTTAATGATTTTCCACGTTCAGTTAAACTGTATTCAGTAATATTAGGATTAATAGAAATAATTTTTTTAGCTATTAAACCATTGCTTTCCAATTCTTTAAGACAATTTGATAAAACTTTGTTTGTTATCTTTTTATCTTGTTTAAATTCTTTAAAATGTTTTTTACCAAAAAAACATGTCACGTATTATTTGTATACTCCACTTTTTAGAAAATAATCTTAAACTTTGATCAACGGGACACACTACTTTTTTATCCATAATGAATATTTATATAATCTTTATTTATACTTTATGTTTCTGAATGGATACCAGTAACCAATAGGGTACAAAAAGGCTTTATTAATGTTTAAACAATGAATAAGTATGAATGAAGTAATAAATTTTTTAGAAAACAACTCATTAGTGTATTTAGCAACAGAAGGTCTTGATGGAAATGCCAAAGTAAGACCGATTCTATATTACTTTGAAGAAAATGGAAAACCATTTTTCTGTACTGCTAACACCAAACCAATGTATAAAGAGATTGAAAATAATCCAAACATTGAAATCTGTGTAGCTACTCCTGAATTTGAATGGTTAAGAATATCTGGAGAAGTAGAGATTGTTGATAATTTGGAACTTAAACAAAAAGTTTTAGATATTAATGAATTAGTTAAAAGTCTTTATCAAACTGCAGATAACCCTATTTTTGTACTTTTTACTGTTTCTGGAGAAGGTACAATAGCTGATTTTTCCAGAGAAATACCTAAAACATATAAAATTTAACCATTTTTTTATTTTTTTGAATAAATGTCATTAATTTTATTCATTATCTTTTAAAAATACACTCAATTTTTAAATTTGAACATGGAAATATTGTCTATCTCTTCTAATAAGACCACTACTTTATTAAATCAATGAATTTCAAGAACATTTAAATGAATATTATCAACTCACCACAACATTACTTTAAAAAAATAGTAATATTTTAAACCGATATCAAACATACAAATAAATCATGAAAGAAGACAACCATCAAATGTTTATGGGTGCTTCAACTAAACAAGGTTATGATATAGCTACTAAAAGTAGACAAATAATCCGTGAATTAATTGGTGAAGAAATTAAAGATTTAAATCCAGCAGAAAAAGATATTGTAGAGCGTATTGTCCATTCTACAGCTGATCCTGAATATGCAAAATTAGTTCAAATTAGCCCAAATTTTGTTGATGCAGCTATTAAATCTATGAAAAAAAATGAAACAATTTTAACTGACATTAATATGGTTAAATCAGGCATAACCCAATATGATGGAGAAGTTGAGTGCTATATTAAAAACGAAGAAGTAAAAAAAATAGCTAAGGAAAACCAAATCACAAGAGCAGCTGCTGCAGTTAAATATGCGAGTAATGAAGGTTTTGAAGGAATTATAGTTTCTGGTAATGCTCCAACCGCTGTTTGGCAAGCTATAGATTTATTTGAAAAGGATGAATTGAATGTTAAAGCTATAGTCGGTGCCCCTGTAGGTTTTGTAGGAGCAGCTGATAGTAAAGAAGCTTTAAAAAATTCCAATATTCCGAATATTATTACACAAGGTCCTAAAGGAGGAACTCCAATAGCTGTAGCTTGTGTCAATTCATTAATTCAAACAATGAGGTCATAAAATATGAATTCTAAAGAACTATTTGAAGAATCTAAAAAATATATTCCTGGAGGAGTTAACTCTCCTTTGAGAGCTTTTAAACCTTATCCTTTCTTTGTTGAAAAAGGTAAAGGTTCTCATTTAATAGATGTTGAAGGCAATGATTATATTGATTATTGTTTAGCATATGGCCCTCTTATTTTAGGTCATGCTAATGAGAAAGTAGTTAATGCACTTGAAAAAAGAACAGAATTAGGAACTACCTATGGTGCACCTACAGAAAATGAAATAATCTTAGCTAAAGAAGTTGTTGATAGAATTCCATCAGCTGAAATGGTTCGTTTTGTAAATAGTGGAACTGAAGCTACAATGAGTGCTATTAGAGTAGCTAGAGGTTATACTGGAAGGGATAAAATTGTAAAATTTGACGGTGCCTACCATGGGGCTCATGATTATTGTTTAGTTAAAAGTGGATCTGGAGCCACCTGTCTTCCAGATTGTGAAGGAATACCAGTAGAAACTACTAAAAATACATTAACAGTTCCATTTAATGATGAAGAAGCTATTAGTGATTTAATTGAAAAGGAAGGGGAAAATATTGCATGTATCATCATGGAAGTTGTAATGGGAAATCTTGGATTTATTCCACCTAAAAAAGGTTATTTAGAATTTTTAAGAAAAATAACTGAAGAAAATGGAATTGTTTTAATATTTGATGAGGTTATTACTGGTTTTAGAATGAGTAAAGGAGGAGCCCAAGAGTATTATGGTGTAACTCCTGACATGACCACCTTGGGAAAAATTGTAGGGGGAGGTCTTCCAATGGGAGCTTTTTGTGGTAAAAAGGAAATAATGGAAAAAGTAGCTCCAATTGGACCAGTTTATCAGGCCGGAACTTTTAGTGGAAACCCAATTTCCTCTCAAGCTGGAATTACAACTTTACAACAGTTAGATGATGAATTTTACAAACAATTAGCTAAAAAGGGAGATTTCTTAAGAGATGGATTTAAAGACATTAAAGAGGATTTAGATTTACCAGTTTATGTTGCTGGAGACCAATCAATGTTTCAAATTTATTTCAATGAAAATGAAGTTTGTAATGCAGTAGATGCTAAAAATAGTGATGCTGAGAGATTTTTACTTTACTTTAAAGAATTACTTTCAAGAGGTATTTTTATACCACCAAGCCAATTTGAATGTAACTTCCTATCAAGTGCGCATAATGAAACAGATTTAGAAGCTAGTTTAATGTCTGCTGAAGAATCTTTAAAAATAGCTTATTCAAAATAAAAATCTAAGAAAATATAAATATATCCTCATTAGAAAATATTCTTTTATAAAATTAAAGACATCGTAAAACATGTCTATAATTTTCTTTATTTTAAATTAATTATAAATACAATATAATTAATAATTATTATATAATAGGTGTTTTTCATGACAAATAAAAAAGAAATTGCAACATATATTATAATTATTGTCATCGCCATAATAGCTGCTCAACATTTAAATGTAGTAGTTTCTGGTAGTATGGAGCCTGTTTTTTCAAGAGGAGATATTGTTGCAGTTGAAAAAGCTAATTTATTAGGATTGGGAATTCAAGAATTTAATCCGGAAGATGTTCAAGTGGGCGATATAGTTGTTTATGATGCTCATTGGGTTAATGAATCCGTAATTCATAGAGTTATTAATATTACGGAAATTAATGGGACTACCTATTATATGATTAAAGGTGACCATAACAATGCCCCTGATCCTTATTATGTAAAAGCTGATCAAATTACTGATAGAGTAATAACTATCAATGACAATCCTGTTGTAATTCCATATATTGGAAATATAAATCTTTGGTTAAAAGGACTTTAAATCCTTTTATTAATTTTTTTAGGTGAATAAATGTATTTTGAAATAGAACAACAAGCAATTGAAGCTATTAATGATGGAATTGAAAATTTTGATTGTGAAGTTGATGAAGAATTTCGTTTAGAATTTCCTCCAAACCCTGAGTTAGGAGATTTAGCTAGTACAATTTCATTCGTATTAGCTAAAAAATTAAGAAAATCCCCACATTTAATAGCTGAAGAATTAGCTTCTTATATTGAAGCTCCAGAAATATTTGAAAAAGTAGAAGCTGCTGGACCCTATGTGAATTTTTATATTGATTATTCTAAATTTGCAAAACAACAATTAGATAAAATCGATGAGAATTATGGCCATCTTCCAAAAGTCGATGAAAAAATTGTTTTAGAACATACTTCAGCTAATCCTAATGGTCCTCTACATATTGGACATGTTCGTAATTCCATTTTTGGAGATTCTCTTAATCGTCTTTTAACATTAGCTGGTAGGGATGTTGAAACACAATATTATGTTAATGATATGGGAAGACAAATAGCTATTATTGTTTTAGGTATTACCGAACTAGGTTTGAAAATAGAAGATCAGGAAGGAGAAAAAATAGACCATAAAATTGGTAAGCTATACTTCAAAGCAAACGAAGCTTTAAAGGAAGATGAAAATTTAAATTCAAAGGTAGATGCATTAATTAAAGAATATGAAAATGGTGACAATCCTGAATTAAATAGAATCTTTGAAGAAGTAGTTGAAAGTTGTCTAACTGGAATCAAGCAAACACTTCAAAGAATCAATATAAATCATGATAGCTTCCAGTGGGAAGGACAATTCATTAGAAATGGTGAAGTTAAAGACCTTGTAGATTACATTGAAAATGAAGGATTTGTAACCCATGGTGATGTAGACTACATTGATTTAAGTCATTTTAACATAGACAAAGAATTTATCTTAAAAAGAGCTGATGGTTCTTCACTTTACTCAACAAGAGATTTAGCATATCATAGATATAAAAATAAACTTGGAGATACTGTATTAGATATTCTAGGTTCTGATCATAAATTAGCAGCTAAACAGATTAAAGTAATTTTTGAAGAAATTTTAAGAGAGGATTATCCAGAAGTTATATTTTATGAGTTCATTACCCTTCCAGAAGGTTCAATGTCTACAAGAAAAGGAGTATTTATTTCAGTTGATGAACTAATAGATGAAGCAGTTAGAAGAGCATCTGAAGAAATTCAAAAAAGAAATCCTGATTTAAGTCCTGAAGAAGTTTTACCAATAGCTGAACAAATTGGAATTGGAGCTATTCGATTTTTTATAGCTAAACTTTCACCAGAAAAACATATAACCTTTAAATGGGATGAAGCATTAAGTTTTGAAAGAGGTTGTGCCTCTATTCAATACGCTCATGCAAGAGCTTGTAAGCTTCTTAAAAAATCAGATAAAGACATTGAAAATCTAGAAGTATCAGATGATTGGATTGCCAATGAAAATGAAAAAGATTTAATAAGAATTTTAGCTAAATTTCCACAAGTAGTTGAGGAATCAGCTAATAAGAAAAGAATTCATAATATAACCCAATACTGTCAAGATTTAGCAAATAGCTTTAATAAATTTTATAAATCTGAACAGGTTATTGGTTCTAGTATGGAAGATTCAAGACTAGTTCTTGTTGATAAATCAAGAATTACACTTAAAAATGCATTAAATATTTTAGGAGTAGATGCACCTGAAAAGATGTAATCTACATTATTTTTTTATTTTCAAATAATCTTCTCAGAGATTAAATAACATTAATTAATTCATACCGTTTATCTATCCCTTTATGTAACTAAGAAATAAGCACATAATTATGAAACTACATCAAATTCTTCTTTTAATTTTTTAATATAAAACTCAACATAAATAACCCCTATTGCAGAACCAATTACAGTTCCAACAATCAACCCTATATAAACACCTAAAAGTCCAAAATCAAGTGTGACTGCAAAAATATATGCACAAATTACCGCACATATTAATTCTCTCAACATTGTAAGAATAAAACTGGTAATCCCTTTTCCCAGCCCTTGAAAAACATAACCTGCAGTTGCACCAAATGCAACTGGCAAAACATAAATCCACATTAATCTTAAAAAATCAGCTATCATACCTGCTAAATCAGCACTATTTGCAGAGTAGGAAAATAAATAAGCAATTTGATCAGCAAATACAATAAAAATAATAGCTATTATTACAGAAAATATAAAACCAAGTTTGATTGAATATCTAGTAGCTATTTGAATATTTTTAATGTTTCGAGCACCATATGCTACACCTGCAACTGTAATAGAGGCAGTTGCAACAGCTATAGTTGGCATTATTGCAATAGCTAATAATCTCCATCCTGCTGTAAAAACTGCAACAGCGGTAGTTCCAGCTACAACTTGAATTAAGAAATTTATAATAATTGATACTGCTGACATTAAAATTTCTTCCAAACTTGCTGGAATTCCAACATTTAAAATATCTTTATACATTGAAAAATTTAATTTGAAATTTTTTAAATCATATGAAAAAAAAGAGTCTTTTTTAACAAACATCCAGTAAAGCATTAAAATTAAAGCTATTAAAGAAGCTAGGACTGTTGCAATAGCTGCTCCTTTAATTCCAAAATTTAGAATATAAATAAAAATAGGATCTAAAATAATATTAATTATCGCTGTAACAGCAATTGGAACTGTTGCTTTTTTAATATCCCCTTCAGCTCTAAATATTCCTCCATAAATTCCTGGAAGTAATATTGCAAAGGAACCTAAAAATAAAATATAACCATAATCCATTCCATAGCTAATAACTTCACCGGCTCCCATAATGTAAAGTAAATCCTTTAAAAAGAATGTGAAAAAGAAAGTTATTATCACACAAACTACAATACTTAGAAAAATTGAGTGAATAGCTGCATTATCCAAATCTTTAGTTTTTTTTAGCTCCAATTAAACGAGATAAAAGAGAATTAACACCACCTCCAATACCATTACCAATTCCTATTAAAACCAGATAAAGAGGAGTAATAAAACCTAACGCTGCAAGAGGTTCCGCTCCAAGGCCTGCTACCCAAATACTATCAACTAAATTGTTAAACATTTGTAATAACATTGAAATAACCAATGGATAAGCTAATTTTTGAATAGCTTTTTTAGGATCGCCTGTTATAAATTTAATGTTTTCATTTTCTTGCAATCTTTAACCTCAAAATTGTAGTTATTTTAAAATTTCATGTTCAATATTCAATAAATGTTTAATATAAAAAATAAAGAAATAAAAAAGACAATATTGAATTTAAATAAACTTAATTAAATTTTCAACATCATCGTAAACTACATCAAGTCCACACATTGAAGGAACATAGTTGGCAGCTTTGGCTGAATTAACGCCAATTACTTCAAAACCCATATCTTCAATAGGAGCTACCACCATACAAGTATCACAAACAATATTTCCCCCTGCCTTTTCAATAACAGAAGTATAACCCATTCTATCAGCAGAGGCTTTAACAGCTATTGATGTACAAATCCATAATTTATTTTTAATTGTTTTACCTTTAACAATATTAGCTACTTTTTTAATTTCTTCTAATGAAGCATGAGGACAACCTAAACAAACTAAATCTGCTTCTTTATCTGTTGTATTTAATTTCTCACGAGTTTGTAAAATATCTTGCCTACTAATAGCTAAATTACTTTCTACTTCATTTTTATTAGCCATACTAAACTCAGGAGTTACATCTTCAATATGATAAAGTGCAACAGAACCAGATGATGCCAGGGCGGCTCCTAAAGTTTTTAAATCATTATTATCAGGTTTATTTTCTAAAATGAAATATGGAACATCTCCTCCAACTTCCTGACCAATAATATAACCTAAAGCACCAAAATCAGCTCCTGATAATTTAGTATCAACATTAATTATCCAATCAGCTTTTCTAGCATCGTCTAAATGAAACCCATAAAGAGGAGTTTTTCCTACAATAGCTGCAGCTAATGCACCGGGACCACCTTCACGATTAGTTCTAGCTCCAATAACTGAGTTTACATAAGCAACAGCTGATGATTCAGACCAAGATATGTGATCTTTGAATCTTGGAACATTTCCTACCAAATAAGGTGTGCAAGTACATGTTTTAACTATTCCAAGTTCACCATAAGCTTCTACAATCCTATTTTGTTTGATTGAAAAATCTTCTGGAAAACCTAATTCCTTCCAATTATCCAAATCAGTTCCAGGAGGATTTAAAGTGGAATTAATTTTAGCTTCAGCTTTTTTATCATTTGCCAAATCTTCCAGATATTCAAGACCAGCATCTCCAATAGTTTTATAAGAAACACCAGATACCTGGGCAGAAGTAATATCTACAAGCTTAGGTGCATTGTATATATCACCTAATGCTACCAGAATATCCATACTTTTACGGATTGTTTCTCCCAATTCTCCCTCGCACATTTTTTCTTCGCTTTTAGTTAAATACACAACAAATCACCTTAAATGAATATTTATTTTATTCACCGTTTAACTGATATTCAACCATTTCATCTACTAAATGTAAAAATAAATCCTTAGATTCAGCAGAAATCATTGCACCTGCAGCTATATCATGACCTCCACCTTGACCACCAAAATTATTAGAGCTGTCATGAAGAACTTTCCCCAAATCTACTCCTTCATCTACTAACTCCCTAGTAGTTCTTCCAGAAATTTTAATATCCTTATGAAGTCTAGATAGACCTAAAACAGGTTTGGAAGAATCAATAATGTTACAAGATAAAGCAATACTAGCTATTGTTCCCATTACAGATTTGAATACTTTATCTTCACTATATAAATATTGAATAGCGTTAAGTTCTGTAGCTCCAGTATTTTTAATCCATTCTAGACCCTTAACAATATTATCCCTATAAGTTCTTTGAAGATTTTGAGCTGCTTCTAAAGCCTTATCTCTCTCTCCAATAGCTATACTTAATCCTAAGCCAGATTTCTTATTCTTTCCAGTTGCATCTAAAATATAGGCATATTCTTCCAAATCCCTTAAAAGAGGGTTTTCTTTAGGAATGGAATAGATATTTCCAAAAATTTTAGGATTAATAGCCATTAATCTCTCCATTAATGCATCTTTCTCTTCAGGAGCCAAATCTGTAAACTTAATACCATAGGAAATTCCAGTTTTTTCTAAAAATGCCATAGATCCTTCCAAATCACCAGTAATGCCCGGCAATGCAGGAGTAAATGTATATGCTAAAGATTTAAAAAGAGGTTCAGATGATTTAGAAACAATTTTAAGACCCTCTGTAATTTCAAGATTTCCAGAATCTAATCCATCTTGAACAATCATCTCATTAACACCAGTGAAACCATCTTGTCCTTGCATATCCCCAAAAGCACCTGTAAGTGCAAAATAAGACAAATGTTTTTTATCAAGTCCCCTAACCATTAAATAGCTAGAGCCTGCTCCACTTAAATCCTTACTTCCATCAATTCCAAATAAATGAGGATTAATATGTACCAAATTACTTTCGGCTTCCACATCGCTAACTTGGTGATGATCAGCTATTATAACATCACTTTTAAATGAATTAAGTTCACTAACATAAGCGCTTCCCATGTCAGAAAAAATAAATAAAGGATATTGTTCGTGTCTTAACTTATTTACAACTTCATCAGTAAGACGAGGAACAATAGTTGTGTGATAGCGGATTTTTTCTTCTTTTAAAGCATTAGCTATCACAGCTGCTGCTGAAATTCCATCAGCGTCATTATGAGAGATGATACGAATCGTATCATCTTTATCAATATGCTCCTTGAGCATATTGGTAGCTTCATTAGCTCTATTTAACAAGGAGTGCTGCTTCTTGTGGATCGTATCTCCAACCTTCAGGTAATACTCCATCATTTACGTAATATGAACCTAATTTTCTGATTCTAGATTCAATAATGGTTAAACCTCTTTTTGAGTGTAAATCTTTTGGATTTTCTTCTAAATGATCTCTAATATTAACAGCTCTTTTAATTAAATTCATTAAATCTTCTGGATATTCTTTAGCTTGACCATTTCTTTTTAATATTTGATTAATCCTTTCACCAGTTACATCTTTAACACTAGGAATACCATAGGTATCTCTTAAAATGATACCAATTTCACTGGTTGATTTACCTTCTCTTGTAAATTTTAAAATCATTTCTTCAATTTCTTCATTACTATAATTTACCCAATCTGGTTTTGCCATAAATATTACCTCAAATATAAATATATTATTTAATTCTTTAGTAAAATAGCTAATCTTGACTAGAATACCATTTAATAAATTTCTCTAAAGAATTTTTTCTATGTGAAAACTGATTTTTTTGCTCTGTTGTTAATTCACCAAATGTTTTATCTTCATCTGGCACATAAAATATTGGATCAAAGGCAAATCCTAAATTACCTTTTTCACTATGAGCTATTTCTCCACTGACTTTGCCTAAAAAGACCTTGGGCTCAGAATTGGGGGTGCAGTACCCAATAACTGACCTGAATTCGGCATATCTATCGTCAGTATCTTTTAAAAGCTTTAAAATTCCTTCATTTCCTAATGTATCTTGAACATAAGAGGAATAAGTTCCAGGAAATCCTTTAAGAGCTTTTATAAATAAACCAGCATCTTCAACAATCACAGGCTTATTTAGTTTACGACTAGCATATTTTGCACCTGATTTAGCTACTTCTTCAAGAGTTCCTTGAGGTTCACAGTAACCTAAATCAATATGCTCTAAATCAATGTCATAATCTTTAAAAATATTCTCTGCTTCTTCTACTTTATGTTTGTTTCCAGTAATAAATGTTATTGTTTTCATAGTAATTACCAATTTAAAAACCAATATTCAATATGATTGTTTTAAGCCTATTCAATGAAAACCTTTCTATCATCTATTTTATTTATAATTGCCCATTTTTAAAGATAATTTTCAAATGAAGTAAAAATTGTTCTTGAAATATAAAAATTATTCGGGTTTAAAAAATTGATTTAAAAGTATAAAATTATAATATAATGATTAAAATAGCTTTAAATTTAAAAATAAAAAAATTTAAATAATTATAAATTAAATTAAGTGTAATTAAAATAAAAATTCAGAATTAGGGGGGAACAATGTCAGAAAAAACATCAAGAAAGATTGATAAATATTTGGATAAACTTTTCAAAGGTCTTGATTTGAAATATATAAACTCAATATTTAAAATGGGAGATATTGATGAAAAATTAATAAAAGAATTACCTACGGAGTACACCTCCATAGCAGAAGGTGAGCGAAGAGCAGATTTAGTAGCTGAAAGTACACATGGATATGTAGTTAATGCTGAATATGAAAGTGGTGAACTTAATAAAAATAAATTTTTTAAAAGTTGGGATTATTGCAGTAGAATACACAAATATCTGAAGAAAAATGGAAAAACAGGAAAAAACGCTAAAGTGAAAAATTACATGATTTGTACGAGTGGAATTGATAAACCTTACTATGATTACCATCCCACCTGCGGAGGCCGTCATAGAATCTATACAATATCTTTGAAGAATATAGATGGAGATAAAAAATTAAATATAGTTGAAAATAAAATTAAAAATAGAGAAAAGTTTGATGTAAATGACATGACATTCTTAATGGTTGCAGTACTTACAGATTCCAGCTATAAACCACACGAAATACTAATGAAAGTAGTTAAACTAACTAATAAAATAATAAAAATACAAAAAGAAGAAGAGATTACTTTAATAGATGAAAACACAATAAAAGAAATCAAATATTACCAATCAAACAATTGCGAAAACCTAATCGAAGAAAAATACCAAGACAAAATATTGGAGGAAATAAAAATGAAAAACGACTTCTACAGAAACGCAATGAAAGAAGGAATGAAAAAAGGAAAAGTAGAAGGGAAAAAAGAAGTAGCTAAAATGATGAAAGAAGATGGAAACAAACAAGAGTACATCCAAAAAATAACAGGCCTTACACTAAACGAAATAAAATCCCTCTAAATAGCTAAATAATTAATGAGTATATCTTCCTCTTGATTCAATTTCATCTATCTTTTTAATAATTTTAGGATTATTATAACCTTTTAAAACTTCATCAAATAATTCAATAGCTAAATTATAATCAATACTTTGAAGGGATTTCTTTAAAACCAATAAATCAACGGCCTTATCCTCTAATAAATCAGAATATCTTCCAAGACCAAAATCAATGAAGACAATATCATTATTTTCATTTAACATGATATTAGAAGTTGTAATATCTCCATGAATTATATCTTGATTATGGAATTTAGCAATTTGACAGCCGATTTTAAAAGCAATATCCTTGTCAATAATATCTTTAACAATTACACCTTCAATTTTTTCCATAGCTATTTGCTTATCTTTTAAATTAATATCATATAAAACAGGAGTAATCACTCCAGATTTTTTAACATCTGATAAAATTTTAGATTCTAATTTTGTTCTTGATTTTCTAATTTGCTTATCAATTTCAGGAATTCTATAGTTTTTAGATATTCTATCTTTTATTATACAGTCAAAATCTAAGTATTTACCTTTGATAATATTGGATTCTGCTCCTTTAGCTATTAAACCTTCATTTAATTTTAAATAATGTTTTTCATTATTAATCCATGGAATATCAACTTCATCTGTTCTAAACTTCTGTATTATGCCTGTATCTTTTAAATCATCAGGACCATAGTATTTATTCATTAATAAACCTAACCAAGCAATCATGACACCATTATCACCGCATAATTTCATTTCAGGCAGGTAAAATTCAGCTCCATGTTCCTCAGCCATTATATTTAACATTTCACGAAGTCTACTGTTTGCAGAAACCCCTCCGCATAACATAACTTCTTCTTTTTGAGTGTGGGAGAGTGCACGTTCTGTAACCTCCACTAACATTGCAAATGCAGTTTCTTGTAATGAATAACAAATATCTTCAATAGAGCTTCCCTTTTTAAATTCTCTTAAAGCAGCTGAAAGTAATCCTGAAAATGAGAAATCCATTCCTTTTACACTGTATGGTAAATCTATATAGCTTCCTTTTTTAGCTAATTTTTCAATAACTGGACCTCCAGGATGGCCTAAACCTGTATCTCGGCCAAACTGATCAAGACAATTTCCAATAGCTATATCTAATGTTTCGCCAAATATTCTATACCTTCCACTTTCAAAAGCTATTACCTGACTGTTTCCACCACTAACATATAATGAAACAGGATTAACTGCTCCAGTATCAAGTTTTCCTATTTCAACATGACCAATACAATGGTTAACTCCGATTATAGGCTTATTTAAAGATAATGCTAAACTTCTTGCTGAGGTTGCAACAATTCTTAAAGCTGGACCTAATCCTGGCCCTTGAGAAAATGAAATTAAATCTATATCCTTATAATTTAATCCAGCTTCATCAATAGCTTGAGGAATTAATTTAGGAATCCACTGAGCATGGTGTTCTGCAGCTATTCTTGGATGAATTCCTCCTTCCTCTGGGAACAACTGTTTTCCAGCCATTGAAAGAATAGTACCTTCATCATCAACAATTCCAACACCTGTTTTTTCTGCAGTTCCTTCAATTCCTAAACAAATCAAATAAATCACTAAAATCAATTATATAATACTAATATTAAATTCATAATCTTAAAAATATAACTATCAAATTGACATGAATTTTTTTATATTAAAAAATTTAATATTATATGTAATGATGAATTTAAAAAAAATTAGTGAAAATAATGTAGGAAAAATATTATTTTCTTTAAGTATCATTGGTATTTTAATCTGTCTATGGATTGCTTTAACTAAACCAAGCTTATGGGAAGCTGAATTTTTTACCTTAAATGTAATACAATTTCCATTTGATGATTTTATTTATAAAATATGCAATGATGTTCATCCTATTTTATATTATTTAATTGTTAGGTTCTTTGTGGATATTTTTTCATTTGTAGGAGTAGACATTGTTTCTACAGTTCAGATAGTTTCTTTAATCCCAATAGTTTTATTGCTTATAGTAAATTATTATAAAGTTAGAGAAAACTTTGGATGGTTTGTTTGTGGATTATTCTCATTCTGTATTGTATTTATGCCTAAATTCATGTTTAACAGTATTGAGTGTAGGATGTACAGTTGGGCAATGTTTTTCTTAACTGTTAGTTTCATTTATCTTTATAATCTTATTAAAAAACCTAACTTTAAAAATTGGGCGATTTTCACAATTTTAACAATCTGTTCTGCATATACACATTATTTTGCAGCTATTGGTTCAATAATTTTATATGTTTTATTTTTAGCTTATATCATTTTTAAAAATAGAAGTTTACTTAAAAACTATATTTTATCTGTAATCTGTTGTATTGTGGCATATTTACCTTGGGTTAATGTGGTTTTATCTCAAATTAACAATACCCAAGATTATTGGATTCTACCGATTGAATTTAAAACCGTTGTTGGTTATCTATATTATGTATTTTCCCCAACTGACGTTTATATAATCGGTAATCAGTTTATTAGTCCTACAGTATTAGGAACCATTTTTATTCTTGTTTTATTATTTGTTTTAATATTCTCATTTAAAGGTAAAACAAATTTTAATGAAAAATATGCATATCTAGGAATATCCATTGTCATTCTAACATGTGCTGTTGGAATAATAATTTCATTCCTCACCCACCCTATTTTACATTATAGATATATCTATCCTGCAATGGGATGTTTCTGGTTAGGAATTTGTATATTAATAAATAAAATTAAAAAAGATTATAAATTAATTGCCACTGTTGTAGTAGCTATAATATTATTAATAGGTTGTGTAGCTACATTAGATTTTGTACACATGAAAAATAACGCTTTTGACAGCAGCACTGCATTGAATGAAAGTGTTAATAGTTATTATCAAGATAATTCAATAATAATTTATAAACCAGGTTATTATTCTTATGCTGAAAATATGTTTTTAGACAATAGTACCTGTATTTTCATTGAAGAGACAAATACAACGACGATTGAAGACCATGATATGAATACTATTCATAGAATTAAAATGAATGTAACTTCTAATTTAACAAAAGAATTAAAAGAAAAATTTAAGGTGGATCATGTCTACTTAGCTGGAGATAATGATGATTGGCTAAAAAGCCATGAAATAGTTTATCAAAAAATAGTTGATAGTAATTATGATCCTTTTGGATTAATGATTGATGTTCACAATGTTTATGAATTAAAATAAAATGGGAAATTAATATTCCCTATCATTTTTTTGAATATAAATAGTAATTGTATTATAATCTTTAATACATAAATAATATTAACAATTTTTTCAGGTTTTAATTATGTTAAGTATTAATCAATGTTACATTGATTTTGTAAAAGATATCGTAAATAATGGTAAGGAGACATATAAAGATAGTAATCATCATTTAATTGAAAGTCTTGGTAATTATTATTATATCGATGACCCTTTAGATTTGAAATATAAAGCCAAGTATCAAAATATGACACCAGAAATAATGTTAAATGAAATTCAATCTGGAAAGTATGATATAGATGGATGCCCTATTAAAAGTGATGCTCTATATGAATATGTAAAATCATTTGAAGATGGTTCCGATAAAGGATTTGTATATGATTATCCTAACCGTATTTTACAACATTTTAATGTAAATCAATTTGATGTGATGAAAAAAAGAATATTAAACTCAATGGGAAGTAACAGGGCCGTAGCAATTACATATGATCCTGAATTAGATCAAGATAGAGAAGATATCCCTTGTTTGCAATTTCTTCAAGGCATTGTAAGAAATGGAGAACTTACCATCCACTGTTTATTCCGTTCTAATGATATTTATGGTGCTTTCTATTCCAATATGTTTTTCATCGCTTATATTGGAATTAAATTAATGAATGAGATAAATAAAGAATTAGTAGGGGAAAAAATAAACTTTGGAGGAATTCATTATCATTCTACCTCAGGACATATTTACAATAATGATTTGAAATCTGCCAAAAAATTAGCAAAAAAACATTGATGATATTATGGGATTTTATAGTACTAAATCTCCTGCAATGCGGAGAATAACAGAATTAACTGGAGACGTTCAGCTCTCTGATGAATTTAAAACTGAAACTGAAGCAAGAGGAATACCTTTATATAAAGCATATAACATTCAAAAAAGATTAATTTTTGAAGCTGAAGAAGAAAAGTTAAACAATCAAAAAGAAGTGGATGAACGTTTAATGGAATTATTAAATGAAAATACCAAAAATGATGTAACTTCCAACTATACTGATAAATGTAGTAATTGTGAAGGTGCAACTAGAGTACCTCCAAAACCTAAGGAAATTAAACCTCCAGAAGGATATGTTTCACAGCTACCTCCAAAAGAAGAAATATTTATTCCGCCAAAAGGCAGAGATTTAGCTAAACAAAAAGAAATGACAGACAGAGAACTTTTAGAAAAAATGGTTTTACAAAATGAAAAAATCATAAATCAAAATAAAATTATAATACAACAATTGAAAAAATTAGGTGATTAAGTGATAGACGGAATAACAACACATGGCTCTGAAGAATTACTAAATACAATTCGTTATATGGAACCTGTATTTATGTGTGTTATTGGAACTACAGAAACTTCTAGAATTCCTGGAATTTCAGGAGCAGGAGCTACTCCCGAAATGACAGAATACACTCCTGCAGCAGATGTGGAATTAATGGTGCATGGAGAGGTTAGATGCATGGATGGAATAGCTCAAACTGTTGTTAATGGAGCTGCTGCACATACTCCAGCTACAATTACTAAAGCATGTATTGAATTAGCAGATGTGCCTTTTGTAATTGTAAATGCTGGAAGTAAAATAACACCTGATTTAGAATGTAATGTATTAGGTCATGAATACGGAAGAGACATTAGAACCGGTAAAGGTGTTGTTAATCCACTTGAAATCTATGAAAATGGAAAAGAATTAGGATTAAGATTAAATGGACTCCATGATTATCTAGTCATAGGAGAAAGTATAGCTGCAGGAACCACTACTGCATTAGGAGTTTTAAAAGCTTTAGGATATGATGCTAATGAAAAGGTAAGTGGAAGTATGCCAACTAATCCTCATGATTTAAAAATTAAAACCGTTGAAGAGGGACTTAAAAATTCAGGATTAGAAGGAAAAAAAGATATTGATGCATTTCAAGCTATTGGAGCTGTAGGGGATCCTATTCTTCCAGCTATTGCAGGACTTGTTCTTGGAGCATCTGATACACCAATTATTTTAGCAGGTGGAACCCAAATGGCTGCAGTTTGTGCTATTATAAAAAACATTAATCCAAATTTTGATTTTTCAAAAATAAATCTAGCTACAACAGTATATGTTGCAGAAGATGAAACAGCAGATTTATTAAATCTACTTAAACAAATTGATCCTGAAATAGTTCTTCATGTAGTTGATCCTGAATTTGAAAAATCTGAAGATGAAGGACTTAGATTATATATTGATGGATATGTTAAAGAAGGAGCTGGAGCTGGTGGAGCTATGTTAACTGCACTGGTTCGAGGAGCCTCTAAAGAAACACTTAGAAAAAAAATAGAAAAAGTTTGTAATAGTACAAATTAAATAAAAAAAAGTTTTGTAAAGTTTAAAACTTTACATATTTCTTATTTTAAAATATTTGAGCTACTGAACCTAAAAAGATTACAATACCCATTATCCAACAGTAAAATGCAAATATATCCAAACTTCTTTTTTGAATTAAATCTAAAACCCATTTAATAGCTATATATCCTGCTACAAATGCTGCTAAGAAACCTAATATAATAGCTGCAAAGTTTACATCCATTGCAGCACCAATATCACCAACTTGAACCAAAAATGCTCCTAAAATAGCAGGAATAGACAATATAAAACTGAATTTAGCTGCAAATTCTTTATCTAAATTTATCACAAGACCAGCTGCAATTGTAGTACCTGAACGAGAAAGACCAGGTAAAATTGCACATGCTTGAGCTAAACCCATAAATAATGATTCTTTAGCTGAAATATTTGCAAAATCAACTCTTCCACTATTCATTCTTTGTGATATATAAAGAATAGTACCAGTTACAAATAAGAAGAATGCAGGAACATATAATGCACCTCCAAATAATGCATCAATTTGACTTTCAAAGCAAATTCCAACAATTCCTACAGGAACAGATGCTAAAATTACATACCAAGCTAATCTTTTATAGGGATCTGCATAAAATCCTTCTTTAAAACGATGTTGCAAGATATCTCCTATACTTAACCACCAAGCCCTAAGCATTTTATAAATATCTGTTTTAAAGAACCATAAAACAGCTAACAAAGAACCTAAATGAAGAAAAGTATCAAAAGCAAGTGAACTTTCAACACCTAAAAGTCTTTGTACAAAAATTAAATGTGCAGAACTACTAATCGGTAAAAATTCAGTCAAACCCTGAACAATACCAATAATAATTCCTTGTATTATATCCATAGATTACACCAATAGTTATTAAATATAAGTTAACCAATCAAATTCATCTTCTTTTTTATTTTCAACAATATCAAAGAATGTTTTTTGTAACTCTTCTGTAATAGGGCCTCTTTTTCCAGAACCTATAACTCTATGGTCAACAGATCTTATAGGAGTTACTTCAGCTGCAGTTCCAGTGAAGAAAATTTCATCAGCTATATATAACCTTTCCCTACTAATTGTTTCTTCAACTATTTCATATCCAAGTGAAGTAGCTAGTTGAATAACTGATTGTCTTGTAATTCCTTTTAAAATTGAAGATCCTAAAGGGGAAGTATGTAATGTATCTCCTTCAACAATGAAAATATTTTCTCCACTTCCTTCTGCAACAAGTCCTTGATAATCAAGCATTATAGCTTCATCATATCCATGATCTATAGCTTCCATTTTAGCTAATTGAGAATTCATATAATTAGCACCTGTTTTAGCTAAAGTTGGAAATGTATCAGGAGCTGGTTTTCTCCAGGAGGAAACACCAACATTTACACCATTAGCCATACCTTCCTCTCCTAAATATGATCCCCATTCCCATGCAGCTATTACAACATTAACTGGGCAATTCAATGGATTAACTCCCAATTCACCATATCCTCTAAATACAACTGGGCGAATATAACAAGATTTTAAATCATTTTCTTTAATAACATCTATTATTGCATCTGCAATTTCCTCTTCAGAAAATGGAATATCCATCTTATAGATTTTTGCAGAATCAAAAAGACGTTTTACATGTTCTTTAAGACGGAAAATAGCAGTTCCTTTATCATTATTATAAGCTCTAATTCCTTCAAAAACACTAGTACCATAATGAACTACATGAGAAAGTGCATGAATTTTTGCATCTTCCCAGTTTATCATTTCTCCATCCATCCATACTTTACTTGCAGTATCATCCCAAGCCATATTTTTCACTTCTCAAATTTAATATATAAATAATATTTGTTTCAATTGTTTATTATGTATATGTATAAAATATGTTACATATAAATATTATAGTCAATACAAAATATTTAAATGAAAACATATAAAAGAATTATTGTTAATATAAAAATAAAAAGGCTGAAAGAATGGAAGAAGAAGATTTTAAAGTAAATGAACAATTTTTACAATTCAAAGGAAAAAATGTTATTGTAGGACTTAGAGATGGAAGTGAATATGAAGGAAAATTAATTTCTATTGACAACTACCTTAATATAGTCCTAGAACAAGATGGAGGATTACTAACCTTAAAAGGTGGTAAAGTAATTGAAATTATTTTAAATGAATAAATTTAATCAACTACTTCAATTCCTAAAATATTTTTTTTACCATTATAAACATCATAAGCTATTTGAGCTGCACCAATTGCACCAGATTCAGAAGAAATAACTTTGATAGGATATCTATTTTTTAAATATTTATTTAACTTATTTTGAAAATTAAATGGCTCGGTTGTAGATCCTAAAGAACCAGTTAAAACAATACCCTCAATTTCATTTTCTGAAATAGCTATTAATCCTGCAATCTCCATAGCAACCGTCATGATTAAAGCATCAATAGCTAAAATTGCTTTTTCATCCTCGTTTCTATAATTTTCATATAAAATATCTTTTACATTAGCTACTTTATCATTAATACCAGCTATTTTAACAGCTCCTGCATGTGAAAAAGCTTCATTTGCAGTAATTTTACCATCATCAATATCTCTAATCATCTGTAAATCAATTGGACCGTGCACAATACCCATTGCACCAACACAAGCATCCATAGCTCCTTTAATTTTAGAATTTTCAATTAAAATATCTACACTGTTAGAACTTAAATCAGCTACAATTAAATTTTTCCAACCAGTTTCCTTAACTGCATTATAACAAATACTTACCTTTTCGGGACTGGCCTGGTGAGAATAAGCTGCTTTAAACAATTCATCAAGAGAATCTGAATCTTTATGAAGTCCTGGAATCATAATGGTAGGCATATCCATATTTTCAATTTCACTAAAAACTGAAGTTCCTCCTCCAGTTACTTTTCCTGCACCATTAATGGACAAAATTCCCCTATCCTTTACCTTTTCTATAGGTAAAATTTTATTGATTCCATCACCCATCGCATAAGTAATAGCTATTAATTTAATTGAATTTAAATCTATTCTTTTAGCTAATTCTTCTACAGCAGAGACTTTTCCAGCTTTAGACTCTTCTCTACCAATCTTAAAAACATCAACTACTTCCCCATCATCAGACATAATACAAAAAGAAATTCCTGTTGTCCCATGATCCATTCCTATAAATACCATGTAAGTATATTTAAAGGACCTTATTTTTATAGCTTCTCAAAAAATAGCTATTTAAAAATTTAAAATAAAAAAAGAGTAATGATTAAAATTAAACTTAATCATCTTTTTGTAATCCACAAGCTTTTCTAAGTCTTTCTCCAACAATTTCAATGGTTTCTTGACTTTCAGCATCTCTCATTTCTTTTAAGTTAGCACCATCAGTTGCGTTTTCATCAGCCCATTGTTTTTTGAAAGTTCCATCTTGGATTTCTTTTAAAACTTGTTTCATACCATCTTTAGCTTCTTGAGTGATAACAGTTTCTCTTCTGGTTAAACCACCATATTCAGCTGTGTTACTTACATCTTCCCACATTCCACCGAATCCTTTTTCATAGATTAAATCTACAATAAGTTTTACTTCGTGACAAGTTTCAAAGTAAGCAATTTCCGGTTGATAACCAGCTTCTACTAAAGTTTGGAATCCTGAATTAATTAATTCTGTGATTCCTCCACAAAGAACAGCTTGTTCACCGAATAAATCGGTTTCAGTTTCTTCTTGGAAAGTAGTTTCTAAAACACCAGCTTTAGTTAATCCAGTGTCTTTTGCCATACCTAAAGCTAATTGTAATGCATCACCAGTAGCATCTTGTTCTACTGCGACTAATCCAGGAATACCAAATCCTTCTTCGTAAGTTCTTCTTACCATTGAACCAGGACCTTTTGGTGCGAACATTACAATATTAACATCTTCATCAGGTTCAATTAAACCAAAATGAATGTTGTAACCGTGGGAGAATGAAATAGTATTTCCACTTTCAACATAAGGTGCGATTTGTTCTCTGTAAACATCTTCTTGAATTTCATCAGGGAGTAAAATGTGAATAATATCAGCTGCTTTAGCTGCATCTTCAATGGACATTACATTCATACCATCTTCTTTAGCTAAATCCCATGATTTACCATTTTCTCTTACACCTATAACTACATCTGCTCCACTATCTGCCATGTTTCTGGATTGAGCTCTACCTTGACTTCCATATCCAATAACAGCTATAGTTTTACCGTCAAGAGCATCAGTTTCTACATCTGCATCATAATACATTTTCATATTAATATTCTCCTTGTAAATTGGTTAAAATTAAAATTCGATAAATTAAATATCAAAAGATAAATATGTTTTTTGACATTTATAAAAGTAACTTTTTATATTAAAAAAATAAAAAAGAATTGAATTTAAGCATTAGAATAAATCAATCCAAGAGATCTTGCAGTGAAAAGTGCTAAATAAGCTTCAAAAATAAATCCATATATCAATGCCCCTACATAAGGAATTACAGCACTTATTAAACCAAATATAATAGCTAAAATAAACAAGATAATTAAATAAATTATACCCCATGCAATAAATTTACCCCAACCTATATTTTTTAAATCATCTACGATTTCATGCATAGCAAAGGCTTCTTTAAAGCTTCCACTGTTAGCTAATCTACAAACCGCAATTGATTGGAAAATTGCAAATATTAAAAATACAATAGTTGAAATAATACCAGTAATTGCAAATGAAACAGCAAATGAATTAGCTACGGACTCTGGAACTGTAGTATTAGATATTGTAGAATTAATTGCATAGCTAAATAACTCAAAACCACTATTAAAAGCTCCAGTTGCCCATGCTACAATTAAAGCAATAATAAATGGGATTATAAAATAAATTATATTAACAAATAAATATTTAATTCCACCAACAAAATCTTTTGAGATGTTAAACTCAGCAATCTCATCACTTACATTAATAGCATTTTTAATAATCTTTAATTCATAACCTCCTGCAATTAAAATAACAATAATGGCAATTATTTCAAATATTGTAGATACTGCCGAATTATTAATACCAATTTCAGCACAAAATGTTCCTAACATTCCTATAAGGCCTAATATTCCTAATATAGCAAATTGTTTTCCATCACTAAGAGGATACTTTAATGAATCTTTGAATATATCTCCTATGTCCATTTTTATCACATCATTTAAAAAATTAATTGTATAGTTATTATTTTTTTAATCATTAATATATTTATTTAAAAAATTTTCAAATTCTTTCAAGGTTCTTTTCAAAGATTCCATACCATAGCTATCTTTTTTTATCTCATCCATACTATCTTTGGACCAAAAAGAAGCACCTAAATTAGATCCAAATGGACCTCCACTTACAGGGATTATTCCATGGATTATATAGTATGTAATGTTTTTAATATGAGCAAAATCCTGCCCACCATTTCTATCTCCACCAACAGCTATACTCATTCCTATTTTTCCTCTTAGAATATTGAAATCAATAGCTTCCAATGCTCTTGTCCTATCCATAATAGCTGCAGTAATTGAGCTTACTCCTCCACTTTCAACAGGAGTTGCAAAAATTAAGCCATCAGCTTCTTGAAGCCCTTTATAAACTTCATTCATGTCATCATTTTGAATACATTTTTTATGTTTTAAACAATAATCACAATGTCTGCAAGGGTTAATTGTTTTTCCAGCACAGCTAAACAATTTTACATCAAAATTATCGTCTTTTAATATACTTAGTGCTTGTTTAGTAACATATTCTGTAGTTTCATTTCTTGGGCTTCCACATATTGCGAAAATTTTCATCTTGTTACCTCGCTTTATTTGTAAATATAATAAAACTAATGTAAAATGTAATAAATAAAATTATGGATATATTATATAAAAAAGAGTATTTTAAAGAATTTATATCATTTAATGTTAGTATTCTCTTAAATTTAAATAAGAAATACAAGAAATTTAAATAAAATAAAAATTATATGAATATATGAGGATTAAAATATGCGAATTTCTAGAGGTACTGTTAAAAAATATCCAAGACAATACACAAGAACGTTAAAAGATGGTTCAAAAAAGAAATATACAACAGAACAGATTCAAGTAACTGTTCCAAAACAAGAAAATGTTTTTGAAAATGGAGAAGAAGTTTTAATAATACCTGAAAGTGAAGAATCCTCATTAAATTTAGATTCTGATTATTTAAATGCTCTTGAAATAGCTAATTTTTTACTTACTGATGAATATAATGAAGCTGATAAAAAATATAAAAATCTTAAAACTAATTTTGATGAATTAAAAAATGAATTTAATTCATCCCAACAAAGGATTGAAGAGTTAAATCAACAAGTTTTAAATGAAATGGAAAGAGCTAATAATTTAAAAGAAGAAATGGCAGATAAAGATGAGTTAGATATTAAGGTTAGGTTATTAGGTGAAGAATTAGAAACTTGTCAAAATATCGCAGAAAAATACAAAAGAGAGAATAAAACTATGAATGAAGAAAACAAAATTCTCACCGAAAGCCAGAATAAGCTTAAAGATGAGATAGCTGAAATTGAAAGAAAACATAAAAGTTTAGTTTTTAATTTTAATAATTTAAAAGCTAATAAAGCAGCCCAAGATGAAGAATTTCAGGAATTGAAAAACAAATATTCAGAAGTTTCATCAGAAAACACAAATCTAATAGAAAACCAAAAACAACTACAAAATGAAATGTCAGAAATCAACAGAAAACACGAAAGCCTCGTAACCAATTTCAACAACCTAAAATCAAACAAAGCAAAACAAGACGAAGAATTCAAAGAATTAATGAATAAATATGAAAAAGTTTCAACTGAAAATAACAATCTTACTAATAATCAACATGATCTTAAAAACGAAATGTCAGAAATTAGCAGGAAACACGAAAGTCTTGTTATAAACTTTAATAATCTGAAAGCTAACAAAGCAGCCCAAGATGAAGAATTTAAAGAAATGAAATTCAAATATTCTAAAGTTTCATCAGAAAACACAAATCTAATAGAAAACCAAAAACAACTACAAAATGAAATGTCAGAAATCAACAGAAAACACGAAAGCCTCGTAACCAATTTCAACAACCTAAAATCAAACAAAGCAAAACAAGACGAAGAATTCAAAGAAATGAAATTCAAATACGAAAACTTATTAAAAGAAAACAACGCTCTTACCCACGACCAAAACCAACTACAAAACGAAATATCAGAAATCAACAGAAAACACGAAAGCCTCGTAACCAATTTCAACAACCTAAAATCAAACAAAGCTGCACAAGACAATGCTTTTGAAGATTTAAAAATTAAATATAATAAACTTTTAGAAGAAAATAAATCTTTAAAAGGGAAAAATAACCAACTTGATAAAAGCTATGAAAGTTTAAAAGATGATTATAATACTTTAGTCGATTATTATAATGCATTAGAAAAACATGCTAAAAAATTAGAAAATAAAAATCAAAAAAATGATTTTGTTGTAAGTAAATTTAAAGAATATATCCTAAGAGATTAAAAATCATCATATTCTGGTTCTTTATACCATCTTTTTAAACCTGGTAAAAAACCTGTTGTAATTCCTGTAGCTACTGTTTCTTGTAAATCTGGATTTTTTTCCATCATTTCTTTTGATTTTCTCACAATCATTTCGTTAAGTGTTATATCTGGTTCTGTAAATTCACCATCTTGAAAACAGTCTTTACAATAGTCTGGATTTAGACTACCATCTTTATTAGTTCCATAATCTGCTTTTACAATTGGCCTTCCACATGAATTACAA
This sequence comes from uncultured Methanobrevibacter sp., assembly GCA_964409285.1. Lineage (GTDB taxonomy): Archaea > Methanobacteriota > Methanobacteria > Methanobacteriales > Methanobacteriaceae > Methanocatella. The sequence continues at coordinate 99,268 of CAYPCR010000002.1, forward strand.
AATCCCATAATACCACCTTAAAATAAAAAAAATAAGTGTATTAACACTTATTCTACTTGTTCATCTTCATCTAATGCAAGTCTCATATTATCAGGATCAGGTGGAAAATGAGCTAAGAAATCTTGAGTAGCTCTTCTAACATCTCTTGAACCAATAATATATCTACCTGCAATAATAATATCTGCACCTTTCTCTAATGCTTCATCAACATTATCTGGAGTTATTCCTCCAGCTACAGCTACTAATCCATCATCAATGATGCCTTTAATAGCTTTAATGTTACCCCATGCAGATAAATCGCTAGTATCTTCACCTTTTTCAGCTAGATAAGTTTCTAAATCTACATTTCTATGTAATAAAACAATATCTGGTTTTAAATCATCAGGAAGTGCAGCTAATTTATCTTCAAAGTCATCAACATTCATCATGTCAAGAATTGAGTAAATTCCTTGTTTTTGAGTTTCATGAATAGCTTTTTTAATTGATTCTAAAGTTCCAAGACCTGAAATAGCTACTGCATCAGCAGTTTCATCAGCAGCCATTTTAATTTCAACTCTTCCAACATCTAAAGTTTTTAAATCAGCTATAATAAATGCATCAGGACGTAATTCTCGTATTTTTCCAACAACTCCAACACCGAATTTTTTAACAAGTGGAGTTCCTGCTTCAAGAAGTACTCTTTCTTTATCTGGAATGTCTTTAACAATTCTTTCCATAGCATCTAAATTATCTAAATCAAGTGCAACTTGTAAATATGGTGGAGACCAAAGTTTTTGTACTTTGAAACCCATAATCGGATGAGTTCCACGATCTTTTTCTGCAAGAACTTTATCGATTGATGGGTATCCTTCCATAGCTCTTTTAATAGCTAATTTGGTTGCTCCATAATTATATTGATAGATTTTTCTGTAATCTGTTGCAGCTGGATTTATAAATACACTAACATTAATTACAATATCTTCCACTATTTCTTTTGGAATATAACCTTCTTCTACAGCATCTGCTACAGCTCGTCCAACAGCTGTTTGTGCAGGTCCAAAAATTTTATTTGCATCTTCCATATGTTCTACAGTTACTTTAGGAATAATTAAAGTAGCTGGTTTTGTCATTAAATTTGGTCTAATTACAGTTGTTAAAGGTGTGTGTCCTACTGAAAGATTAGACAAACCATTTGCAAAAGCTTGTCCTGCAGGTCCTTCCTTATCACCAATTATTAAATCAACGTGAGCTAATTCGTCACCGTCTCCTATAAGAGCTTCTCCAATATTGTACATAAAGTTCCTCCGTATATTAATACATTAATTATTTTAGTTTTTATTATTATTAAATACCTTAGATTTTTTAAAAATTGAAAATTAATATTAGCATGAAATCTGATATTGAAACTTCATGAAGAAATAGAAATAAAAAAAATGTGAAAAATTCACACTTTAAAAATTAATTATTGGAAATTAATCCTTTTTGAAATATCTTTTGGTAAAGGTAATCCTCTATAAGGCATTCCTTTAGTTACATTATGAACTTCATCAATCAATTCATCAACTGTCATGTTAACCTTTTCACCAGTTTCACGAACAGTCACTTGTAACTCACCAGATTCAACTTCATTGTCACCTACTACAAATGTGTAAGGAATCCACTCAGTAGCTGCATTTCTAATTTTTTTACCAACACTTTCATCTCTATCATCTACATCAACACGTATGTTAGCAGCTGAAATTTTGTTAGATAAATCATTTGCAAATTCCTTATGACTTTCACCAACGGTGATAACTCTTACTTGAATAGGGCTTAACCATACTGGCAACATTGGAGCTTTTTGATCTAATTCAATAGCTGTTTTTTCAAGTAAACTGCAAATTACTCTTTCAATACTTCCAGTTGGACTACAGTGTAGAATTGTAGGATAATGTTCTTTACCATCTTTCCCAAGATAAGTGATGTCAAATCTTTTACCACTTTCTACATCAATTTGAACTGTAGGATTTTCAATAGGTCTTCCAAGATAGTCAATAGCTGCAAAGTCTATTTTACATACCCAGTAATGTTTTCTTTCAGGTAAAATTTCAAGTAATACTGGCTTGTCACATTTCTCAGCTATGGAATACATCCACTCTTTATTTTCATCAAAAAAGTCTTGTGTAGCTCTGAAAATTACTTCATAGCTAACTCCTAAATCAATTCCAGTTTGGATACACATATCAGTTTGTTTTGAAAACTCTTCTAAAGATGCAGGAACATCAGCACAGAAACTATGGAAATCTGGCATTGTAAATGCTCTTAATCTTTTAAGTCCTACAACTTCTCCTTTTTTCTCGAATCTGAAACTATAGGTTGAAAGTTCATATAACTTAGCAGGTAAATTCTTCCAGGTTAAAAATGAATCAGCCATTACCCTAAATGCTCCAAAACAACATGCGAATCTAAGCATTAAATTCTTTTTAGTATCAGTTTTATATTGTCTTTCTCCAAATTTAGCTGCATGAACATTAATAGCTTCATTTTCTAAATCATAAAATATTGGAGTTTCAATTGGCATTGCTCCTTGTTCAACAACTAAATTATAAACATAATCTGAAAGTAAATCACGAACTAATCTTCCTTTTGGATACCACTTAAGATTTCCAACATCAGAAGCACTTTCATAATCGCATAATTCTTTTTCTCTCATTAATTTAACATGTGGAGGTTCACCTTCATCAGAAGATCCTTCTCCAAGCTCATATTTAACAAGTTTTTCAAATTGAGGATTTTCAAAATTAAACTTATCAATATCAATTATTTTATCTCCATCAAGAACATACCATGATGATGGTTTTTTCTCTTCACTCTCATCATCTTCAACCTCAGCAGTGATAGTTCTTGATAATTCGCTTAATGGATGTCCTTTACATGAAATTTCAAAAGATTTATACCATCCAAAAGGAACTCTTTTTACATTAAAATCTTCTTCCAAAAGAGCTTCTTCTGCATTTTTTAAAATATCTACAGCTGTTTTTGGAGAACTTAATGAAGAAGATAAATGAGCATAAGGATATAATACAATATTTTCAGCTTTTACTTGTGAATTTGTTTTTTTAACTTCTTCTACTAAATTCTTAACAATAGCCTCTGGATTATTTTCATCCTCTTTTTCTACTGCTGTAAATACAACTAAAGACTCATCAAAGGCTCCTTGTTTTTTTGCCTCCTCTATTTCTTCCGCAACAGGAGTTTTCTTTTTTACATTATAATTTAAATAATCAGAATGAATTAATAAAATTCTCATTTACTCACCAAAGTTGTAATTTATACTTAATTTTTATGAATTATATTATATAATATTTTAATATTTAGTAGCTCAGTTGTAAACATCATATTTTTCTAGTGAAAATAATATGGATTTAGTTTAAATATTATATTACATGAGGAAAATGTATGTAAATGATAAATCTGTAAGATTAAGGAATAAAGAAATGAGACATAACCTACAGAACAATTCAACTAACAACTGAATAATTCCAACAAAGATATTTTTAAAGAGTGTTCGCCAAAATTGATTTTTTATTTTTTCGCGAAAAAATTTTTTAGTTA
>CAYPCR010000003.1:0-102063 GCA_964409285.1 uncultured Methanobrevibacter sp.
TTTTAATTTGGATTTTTTCGCACCAAAATCCAAAAGATTTTAATGTCTTAAACAACTAAATACAATTGGAGAATGTTTGTTTTTTCTATTTATAATAATAAATATTTTTCATTTTAACATAAATAAATTATTATCTATTTTTTTAAAAAAAAATAATCATGCCAATTATAATATAAAATATTAACCATAATACATTGTTATAGCTAAAATAAAGAATAAACAAAATAAAAAACTCATCGATATGAAATTTCAAATGTAAAAAATATGAGGTTTGCAACTAAGCTCTTTTGGTGGTAAAAAGAGAAATTTTAACTTCTTCCATAAAACATTATACGACGGGCTGAGAAGTTCCAAAAAAGGACAATTATTGAAGCTATTATCTTTGACCAAATATAGTTTATATCTAATATACCTGTAAATATATATAATAAAATTTCTGTAAACACTAGGCCAATTAAACTTATTAAAATAAACAAATTAAATTCTACTATTCTATTATCAATATCATCTTGATTAAATACCCAGGAAGTGCTTAAATAATAATTAGCTAGTACAGAAATAAAAAAAGCAACAGCTGCAGATATTAGATAATTAACTGATAAAAAATTTATTAATGCAAGATAAATTACAAAATCTATTAAAAAAGATGTTCCTCCGACAAATATGTATCTGAAAAATTGAAGAAATAAATTGTCAGTTTCCTGTCTAAATAGTTTATACATTATATCTTTCATTATATCCCAGTAATATTATATTTATTTGAAGTTACCGTATTATTATTAAATTATTAAGATAAAATCTTCATTTTAAGATAAAATAATCAATAAGAATTTATTTATAGAAACTATTATATACAAATTATTATATAGGTCTATATAGTGGGGTTATCATGAAAAATAAAAAATCTTCCATCAAAAAAGGCAAATGGGCTTATCATTTAAAAAAAACAACTGCCAAAAAGCAATCCGCAGTGGCAGATAACATAACTAGATTAAAGAAAAAAGAATTAGGATTTAAAGATGAATAATTATGAAAACAGCTATTCTAATTCCTTGTTACAATGAAGAGCTTACAATTGAAAAGGTTATTAAAGATTTTCAAAAAGTGATGCCCGAAGCCGATATTTTTGTTTATGATAATAATTCTACTGATAACACTTATAAGATAGCTAAAAATGCAGGAGCTATAGTAAAAAAGGAATATAGACAAGGAAAAGGAAATGTGGTTAGATCAATGTTCAGGGATATTGATGCTGATTGCTATATTATGGTAGATGGAGATGATACTTATCCTGCTGAAGCCGCTACAGAAATTGAAGAACTTATTTTATCCAGAAAAGCCGATATGGTAATTGGAGATAGGTTATCAAGTACTTATTTTGAAGAAAATAAAAGACCATTTCACAATGCAGGAAATAGGTTTGTTCGTAAATTCATAAACGTAATTTTTAAAAGTAATTTAACTGATATTTTAACTGGAATGAGAGGATTTAGTTACGAATTTGCAAAATCCTTTCCTATTTTATCTCAAGAATTTGAAATTGAAACTGAAATGAGTGTTTTTGCATTAACTCATAATTTTCTTATAGAAGAGATTCCTATTGAATATAGAGATAGGATGGAAGGAAGCGAATCTAAACTAAATACCTATAAAGACGGAATTAAAGTAATTAAAGTGTTATTTGATTTTTTCAGAGATACTAAACCCCTTTTCTATTTTTCTCTTTTAACTTTAATATTGTTAATAATAGGCCTAATCTATTTCTTACCAATTTTTATAACTTATCTTGAAACAGGATATGTTGATAAAATTCCTACCTTAATAATGGTTGTTGGTTTGGTGATTATAGCTGTAATAATATTTTTCACAGGTGTAGTTTTACATGTTCTAAACAAGCAGCATAATCAAGAATTTGAAAATTATCTAACAAATTTAAAATTAAATAAAAAGGATTGATTTAATAATTCTAGCTTTAATTTTTATATTATCATCGATAATTCAATCCTATTTTTTAGTTTGTTTACTTCTAGTATTTTAACATCTACAACCTCTCCTACACTAACAACATCTAATGGATGTTTAACAAATTTATTTTCTACTAATTGAGAGATATGAACCAATCCATCTTGATGAACTCCAATATCCACAAAAGCTCCAAAATCAACAATATTGCGAACAGTGCCTTTAACAATCATATTTTCTTCTAAATCATCTATAGTTGTTATATTTTTCTTTAAAATAGGTTTAGGCATTGTTTCTCGAGGATCTCTACAAGGTTTTTGAAGCTCTTGAATAATATCTTTCAATGTGATTTCACCAATCTCCAATTCCTGAGCCAATTTTTCATAATTTATTTGATTAAATTTTATATTTTTTGATTTAATATCTTCTAAACTATACCCTAATTTGTCAAGTAATTTTTTACAACTTTCATATGATTCTGGATGAATAGTTGTATTATCTAATGGATTTGAAGAGTTATTTACTTTAATGAATCCTGCACATTGTTGAAATGTTTTTTTACCTAATTTTTTAACCTTTAACAAGTCTTTTCTAGATTTGAATTCTCCCTTTTCATTTCTATATTCAACAATATTTTTAGCTATTGTTTTGTTGATTCCAGATATATAATTTAAAAGACTTGCTGAAGCGGTATTTAAATCAACTCCAACATTATTTACAACTTTTTCAACAACATTTTCTAAAGAGTCATTTAATTTCCTTTGATTCATATCATGCTGATATTGTCCTACACCAATTGACTTAGGGTCAATCTTTACAAGCTCAGCTAATGGATCTTGCAGTCGTCTAGCTATTGAAATTGCACTTCTTTCTCCTTCATTTAAATCAGGAAACTCTTCACTTCCAATATCACTAGCTGAGTATACAGATGCTCCAGCTTCATTAACAATAATATACTCAACAGGTGTTCCTTTTATTATATCAGCTACCACCTCTTCAGATTCTTGACAAGCTGTCCCATTTCCAATAGCTATTACATCAATACTATGTTTTTCAATCAAATCCTTAACAATTTTTTTAGATTCTTCCACTTTTCTTTGAGGGGCTGTAGGATAAATCAAAGCTGTTTGTAAAACATTTCCAGTAGAATCAATAATAGCTAATTTACATCCAGTTTTAAAAGCCGGATCCCAACCTAAAATTGTTTTTCCTTCAAGAGGACTTTCCATTAAAAGCTGATGAAGATTTTTTGAGAAAACTTCAATAGATTTGTCTTCAGCCTTTTCTGTAAGTTGATTTCTAATCTCCCTATCGATTGATGGTTTAATTAATCGTTTATAGGAATCTTTAATTGATTCTTTTAAAATATCAGTAGTATATGGATTATATTTGATTTTTTTTGGATTTTTTGAAATGTTTTTCAAAACATGCCTATTTAAATAATTTAGAATGTCTTTGTCATCTATATCAATTTTTACCTTTAAGTAGTCTTCTTTTTCTGCTCTATTAATAGCTAGCAATCTGTAAGAGGGAATTTTTGATATTTTTTCCTGGTAATTATAATAAATTTCATATTCGGAAGGTTCATTTTTTTTATTTTTAGTTTGAATAATTCCATGATAATAAGTATTTTCACGAATTTTTTTCCTAAAATCACAATTTTCAGCTATTATTTCAGCTATTATATCTTTTGCACCATCAATAGCTTTTTGCATGTCTTTTACTTCATTCGAAATAAATTTTTCAGCTATTTTTTCAATTGGTATGGTTGTTTGCTGTTTTAGTATAATTTCTGCAAGTTTTTCCAGTCCTTTTTCTCTAGCTATTGTAGCTCTTGTTCGTTTTTTAGATTTGTAAGGTAAATATAAGTCTTCAAGTTCCACTAATGTTTTTGCATGTAATATTTTTGATTTTAATGATTTCGTTAATTTTCCTTGCGATTCAATTCTTTTTAGATAAATTTCTTTTTTATCTTCAAGATTTCTAAGATATTTTAATCTTTCATTAAATTTTCGTAGTGTTTCATCATTAACAGAACCAGTCATATCTTTCCTATATCGGGCAATAAAAGGAATTGTATTACCTTCATCTATAAGGGATACTATTTTTTGAACTTGCCACTCTTTAAGGTTAAGTTCTTCAGCTAATGTTTGATTAATCATTAATCAAATATTTTAGTTTTTAATCTAAAAATAATTTTGTAAATACTCCTAAAAAGGGGTAATTTTTAATCTATTACCTCTAAAATTTTAGAAATTTTTTTATAAATTAGAATATATATGTACTATTATATTTTTATCATCAAAATAAAAGGTTTTACAATGAATTTAGATATTATAGTACCATGTTATAATGAGGAGGAATTAATCGAACCTTTTTATAATGAAGTTCTTAAAATTTTAAAAGAGTCTAAATTAGAGTGGAATATTCTTTTTATTGATGATGGTTCTGATGACAGTACTCTAATAAAGATTAAGGAATTATCTGAAAAAAATAATAATGTTAAATTTATTTCATTTTCTAGGAATTTTGGTAAAGAATCAGCTATTTTTGCAGGTTTGGAAAATTCAAATTCTGATTATGTTATAATAATGGATGTGGATTTGCAGGATCCTCCTGAAATGATTATTGAAATGTTTAAAAATATTGATAGCTATGATATGGTAGCTACTAGAAGAGTTACACGGAAGGGAGAACCTGTTATTAGATCTCTTTTTGCTAGATTATTTTACAAGTTAATAAATAAATTTGTAAAGATAGACATTGTAGATGGAGCTAGAGATTTTAGATTAATGAATCGAGAAGTAGTTGAGGCTATTTTACAATTAAATGAATATAATCGTTTTTCCAAAGGGTTATTTCAATGGGTTGGTTTTGAGACAAAATGGCTAGAATATGAAAATGTTGAAAGAAATGTTGGAGAAAGTAGCTGGTCATTTTGGAATTTGTTTAAGTATGCTGTAGAAGGTATTTTATCCTTTACCACAGCTCCTCTTCATATATCAACTGTTTGCGGTATAATTTTTTCTGTTGTTGCCTTTATTTCAATTATTTTTATTGTGATTAGAACATTACTTTTCGGTGATCCTGTTGAAGGATGGCCATCTACAATAAGCATTATTCTATTTATTGGAGGTATTCAGCTCCTTACAATAGGTATTCTAGGTCAATACTTGGCTAAAACTTATTTGGAAGTAAAAAATAGACCAATTTACATAGTTAAAGAAAAGAAATAAATTAAATAAATTTAGTTGTGTAATTGTTCAAAAAGCTTTATACTATTTAAATAACATATTTAATATCATATAAATAAATTTGAGGGTGAATTTTTGTCTTGGTTAATAGTATTATTGACTTTTTTGTTAGCTTCATTTAAATCAAAAAAACCTAATAACAAGGTTTATCAAAAAGTAGCTATTATACTTCCAGCATTTAACGAGGAAGAAAATGTGGCTGCTGTTATTGATGTGATTAAGAAAGTTGATTATGTTGATGAAATCATCGTTGTTGATGATGGTTCAACTGATAATACAGCAGAGGAAGTTAAAAAAACCTCAGCTACTCTTTTAACACATGAAGAAAATAAAGGAAAGGGTGAAGCTATTAAAACTGGTTATGAATATAGTGATGCGGATATAATAGCTTTTATTGATGCTGATATTCAAAATTTAACTAAAAATAAGGTTGATGCTATTATAAGGCCTATTTTAGATGGAAAGGCTGAAATTACCAAAACAAAATTTGCTCGTGAAAGTGGACGTGTAACAGAACTTACTGCAAAACCTCTTTTAAACTTCTTTTTCCCTGAAATTTCTTTTGAACAACCTTTAAGCGGTCAATTTGCAGCTAAGAAAAGTGCTCTTAAAAAAATTAATTTTGAACCTGATTATGGTGTTGATGTTGGAATTGTTTTAGATGCTGATGTTCAAGGAATAGCTATTCAGGAAGTGGACATTGGTGAAATTCAACATGATATGTCACCTTTATCTGACTTACATATTATGGCTAATGAAGTTGTAAGAACTATTATAAATAGAGCTAATAAATATGGTAGAGTAATAATGATTGATGATATTGGTTATTTTATTCGAATGACTATTGTAGGACTTTCATTAATTATTCTTGGATTATTTACAATTTTCTTTGTAAAATTCTTCCCATTAGAAATTGGGGTTGTTATAGCTATTATTGGAATTGCAATGACTATTTATTATTTAATTAAAGTCATTGTAAAATCCATTTATATGTTTAAAAAGACCCCAAGAGGAAATCTGGTTAAATCTTTTATTAAAATTCATTTTCCTGTTTTAATTTCAGCTATTATTTTAATTTTAATGATTTCAACATTTTTAGGAGCAGCTACTTTTGATAATGGAACAATATCCATAGAACCTTCTTCAAGAAATTTAATCTTATTTTCAGATGATAGTAATGATACTATTTCTGTAAGAGGTCCATACTCTATTGATGGTGCAATTGATAATGAATCAAATATATTAAGGCTTCCAGTAGATGCTTTAGATAGTTTAGGTCTTAATTATGGTGATACATTAATTATAGATAATCGACCTTATGAAATAAATGAAACAAAATTAGATGAAGTATATATATTAAGATTACCAACTGAAGTAAAACAAGCTCTTGAATTAAATGATGGGGATGTAATTCAAAATAGTCGCCTTACACAAATCTTTGAAGGATCTGTAGCGGTTCATAATGTTTCCACAAACAATAATTTCACACTTTTAGACTCTTATATTATATCTTCACGTCAAGAAAGTCATAAATTGACAGTATCGATAGATAATGAGTCTTTACAATCAGTAACTGGAATATTTGTTGATAATCAGACATATGAAGTGGAATTTGAGGGAAATGTAATAGGCAGTTTAAATTATAATAATGGTTCATTTTCAAATAATAGCTATGTATTTAACTCAAATAATCATGAAATAGAAATTAATGTTACAAATGATAATGTAACTTCTATTCAACAATTTTTAACTGCAGAACAAGGTTATTTCCTAGATATTGAACGAATTAAATAAAATTCATTTTTTTAAAAAAATAAGTTATAATTGAATCTTAGATTCAATTATTTTTTGTCATATGCTTTTACAGCCTCTTCTACATCATTATAAAGACCAATAGCTGCAAGAGCACCTACTTTTCCCTGATTTCCAGTAACAGCTATTAAAGGAATATCTAATTCTTCAGCTATTTTTTCAGCAGTTTCCACATCCATCATTCCAGATTTGGTGTCAATAGAATATTGTCTTAATTTTTCAGGAATTTCAAGACCTTCTAATATAGCTATAGCTGTTTTATCAGATAAAGTATCTCTTTTAAGAATTTCTATAACTCTATCAATTAATTCTTCTTTTCTTTTGCTTTCAACAGCAAAAGTTAAAGCTATCGAAACACAATTTTGAGTTTTATGAGGATTATGTGGATAAAGTTGTACAATAATATGATCTAGATATTCAAAACCTTCTTCTTTAAGTTCAACTCCTAGATTATGAGCCATGGTCCATGTTGCACCTGCATCTTTAGTATCGGTATCATCAATACCAATGACAACTTTTTCAAGTTTTGGTGTTACCACTGTAGCTTTACCTGGTTTTGACCCACCACCAACTTCTAATAGCTCAATATATTTGACTCCTTCCCCCATTCCTCTACACATTCCAGCTCCAACACCGGCTCCAGCAAGACCTGCATGAGTTACTTTAACTTCTTCTCCTTCTACAGTAATCTCATCAATTCCAGCTGCATTAAAACTAGCTTTTAAGTCAAGAGGAGAACTTCCAACATGACAGGAGTAAACATGTTTGTTTCCATCTCTATATGCACTATCAATAAGTTTACTATTATTTCTATATTGATTTAAAAGCCAGTGAGAACCTGAAATACATGGATGAAATTCTACAATTTCTACTTTATCACCATCGACCATTGTAAGAACCTTTTCATAAGGTGCAATCCAGGGATCGTTAAATTTTTCTTTTAATTGATTAGGTTTTAGAATTTCCAATTTAATCATCTAAATTTCGTTTAATCTATCACACATTTTAATAGCTGCATCAACTGCTTTTTTACCCATATCTACACGACGATGTGCATCTAATCTTGTCATTCCAGGACCACTAATACCTAGAGTAACAGGTTTTTCAAATTCTAATGATAAATCTGCAATTTTACGAGAAGCATGTTGAGCTACTATTTGATCATGATCGGTTGCACCTTCAATAACTGCTCCAATAGCAACAACTGCGTCAATATCATCTTTTTCAAGAAGTTTTTTAATAATTAAAGCCATATCGAAAACTCCTGGAACAGTTACTACTTGAGTAATTTCACAATCATGGAACCTTGCTTCTTCTTTTGCAAGTCCTAACATCATTTGGGTTATATCATAATTAAATTCAGCTACTACAGCTCCTATTTTATATTTTACCATAATTTAATCCTCCATTATACTATTAACAATACGAATGCCGCTACCGCACTTAAAACCATAATTAGAATAATAAATAGTGCAGCCATTTGAATTTTTTTCATTAAAATCGCTCCTATTTTTATAAATTGTTTTTAAACTTTATAATATTTTTTCATTTAAATATTTTAAATTTATTCAAAATAGAGTTATTATTTACATTGGTTCTATTCCTTAATTCCTCATTTTCTCGTTCTAACTCTTTAATTCTATTTTCATATAGTTTATCTTTTTCAAATTCTCTTTCAGCTACTTGAATTAATTCTTCAATTTTTTGAGCTAAATGAGTTGTTCGCATTCCCATATATTCGGACATTTTATTGAATTCCTCTTGAATATAATCAATATTCTTTTCAGCTTCTTCTATTTTGTAATTTTTAAAAATATCTCCATTACCTAATTTTTCATTAAGTTTTTCTTCCATAATTCTGTTAATCATGTTTTTATTAGCTATAAAATCGTTTAAATGAGTTTTATATTTTGGATTTAAATTATCCATTATACTACCTTTTTCTGTCATAGCCCAAATATCTGCCTTTCCACCTTTATAATCAGAAATTTTAGAAGGTAAGAATGGATTTTTAGTATAGCTATATTTAGTAGCACTATCTTCCACCAATAATACGTCAAATTTTGTTGTAAGGTTTAAAAATTCCAAATAACTTACTGGCGGATTAATAACGGTTTTTTCGAAAATATCCGAACTTAAAATTTGTTCAAACATGATTTTATTTGGAGTGAATAAATGTAATCTGAATTTATCTTTATATTCATCATCCATATTATCAAATGCAGTTATAAAATTTTCTAAATCCCTATTTCCAAAAATAACTCCAAAATAAGCGAAATTCACATAAGAATCATCAATGTCATAGCTACTGTTTTTAACATAATAATATTTTTCATCAAGAGTTGGATGAGGTTTAATAATAGCTTTTTCATTTATTAAATCTTCTAATTGAGGAAAATTTTCAATCATAACTTCCTTTTGATTTTGGTTTATGAAAATCAACTCATCAGCTGAAATAAAAGTTAAATATTCTGCAATATAATTAATTGTATCAGATAGCTTAATTGGATCGTAACCTTCTTCTAAAGTTTGGTTAAAGTTTTTAATCACATTCTCATCATTGATTGTACTACTTAAGTATTGATGGTTAAAATTATAAATTAAGGGGTCAGAAAATTCCGCTTTCCACAATGTTTGTGGATGTTTTATTTTATATGCATATGCTAAAAAATGAGAATGCACTGGATGAGCTCTACTATAAATAGTGGTGTAGATTTGTTTATCTTCTAGTTTTGCCATTCCAAATTGAACAAATTCTTCAATATTCTCCCAGTTATTTTCATAAGGAACATCAATCACCATTTTTTCTAATAAAAATTGATCAACAAGTTTTTCTAATTCAAAATCTTTTTGAACATTTTCTAAACTAGCAGATATAACATTAACATTTTTTTTATTAGATAAAATTCTTTTAGCTACTACATTACTTGAGGTAGTAGATGAGGGGGTAAATGCATAGGATATAACTAGCTCATCATTGGGTTTATCTAAATTTTTAATATTTTCAGCTAAATATTTATACGGGAAAAATTCAAAATTATAAGAACTTATTTCATTCAAAACCTTTTCAAAATCCTCAGGATGTTGATTAAGATATTCGTTAATCTTAACAACTCTACCTCCTGTAATAGATTTTAAAAATGCTATTTTTTCAGGAGTCTCAGCTATTTTTAAATTTTTATTTATGTCATTAATAATTTTTAGCATATCAATAACATTGAATTCATAAGAAACAGGTCGTCTTGAAAGTGAATTGTCTCTTAATAATCTATAATAGTTAGCTTCCAATGATTTATCTACAATAAAGAATTCAAAATCGTTTTTTGTATATAGACTAGAATAATAACTTACATCCGCACAAAGAATTTCAGGATTGAAATAATTCTCTTTAACTGCAGGAGTAGGAATTAATTTATCTGTGGTAACAATAAGAATATTTTTTATATAATTGTAAGCATCATCAATAATGCCACTTTTATGAAGTAAAGGTGGAGTTAGATAAGAATTAGATATTTCTCCTGTATTATAATCAACATCATAAAAAGTACCAATAGTTATTCTATTAGGTTTAGCATATTTTAAAAGTATTTCAAAAAAATTTGGACTTATAAAATCATCATCATCAATAAAAATAGTATATTGACGATTAGCTAAATCAATCCCAACGTTTAAAGCATTACAAGCTCCTTTTTCACTATCAGTTAAAATAATATTCATTTTAGGATTTTCATCCATAAATTTTTCAATTATTTTAGGTGTATTATCTAATTCCCCATTTACAATGAAAATAACTTCAAAAAGATTATAATCTAGAGTTTGATTTTTTAAAGAATCTAGCAATTTCTCTATATAATCTTGTCCTTGATAGGTTGGTACTATTGCTGATATTCCTTCTTCCAAACTCATTTTATCACTTATAAATTATTTTTCACAGCTTCTGCCATTTCGAAGGTGTTAGCAGAACCACCTAAATCTCCAGTTAAATTTTCTCCATCTTCAAGGACTTTTAAAATAGCTGCATCTAATCTGTCTGCTTCTGAATTTTCTCCTAAATATCTAAGCATCATTTCAGCAGAAAGTAGCATTGCTATAGGATTTGCTTTTTTCTGGCCTGCAATATCAGGGGCTGATCCATGAACTGGTTCAAATAATGCTGCATCTTGTCCAATATTAGCTGATGGTATAAGTCCAAGACCACCTACAAGTCCAGCTCCTTCATCAGAAAGAATGTCTCCAAATAAGTTGGTAGTTACAATAACTTCAAAGTTAGTTGGATTTGTTATTAAATACATTGCAGTTGCATCAACATAGAAATCTTCAGTTTCTATATCTGGATATTCTTTAGCTATTTCGTAAAATATTTCTTTAAACAATCCATCAGTTTTTTTAAGCACATTAGCTTTATGAACTGCAGTGACTTTACATTTATTATTTTCAACTGCATAGTCAAAGGCGTATCTGATAATTCTTTCTTCTGCTTCTCTTGTAATAATACGTCTAGCTAATGCTCCTTCAGAGGTAAGTTCTTCTTCACCTGCAACATAAAGACCTTCTGTATTTTCACGAACAATCATAAAATCTACATCATCAAATAATGCATTTGTGTTAGGATAAGATTTTACAGGTCTTAAATTTGCAAACATTTTCATTTCTTGTCTGATTCTTACAATAACATCAGCTGCAGTTTCACCAGCAGCTCCAAATAAACAAGCATCAGAATCCCTAATAATCTCTAAGGTTTCTTCAGGAAGCGGAGTTCCATTTTCTTCATTGCATTTATCTCCAGCTATCCCATATTCATATTCAAAATCAACATCAAGACCATCTAAGACATTAATTGTAGCTTCCATAACTTCCACACCAATTCCATCTCCAGGAATCACTGCAATTTTATAGCTATTTTTGTTTGAGGTATTCAATTAAACCACCTTTTTCTAATATTTCTAACATAAATGGAGGTAATTTTTTAAATGTAATAGTTTTACCATTTTCATTGGTAATAGTTCCATTCTCCATATCAACTTCAATTTCATCTCCGTCTTCTACAAGAGCTGTAATACCAGGAGCTTCAAGAAGAGGCATTCCTACATTTGTTGAATTTCTATAAAATATTCTAGCAAATGATTCTGCTATAACAGCACTAGCTCCAATTCCTTTAAGTGCTATTGGAGCGTGTTCCCTTGAAGATCCACATCCAAAATTATTTCCAGCTACTATGAAATCTCCAGGATTGAATTTTTCGTTAAAATCAGCATCTAATCCTTCCATACAATGTTCAGCTAATTTATCTTCATCTGTATAAATTAAATATCTTCCAGGAAGAATTATATCTGTATCAATATCATTTCCAAATTTCCAAACTTTACCTTTCATATTCTCACTCTGGTGTAACAATCCTACCTTCAATTGCAGAGGCAGCAGCTACTGCAGCCGAAGATAAATAAACTTTTCCATCGGGACTTCCTTGTCTACCTTTAAAGTTCCTGTTAGATGTTGAAAGACTTACTTCACCTGGTCCGATTATTCCAGTATGTCCTCCAAGACAAGGACCACAACAAGGTGCTGAAACTAATGCTCCTGCTTCAACAAATATTTTTATTAATCCTTCATCAAGTGCTTTAGTGTAAACTTCTTTGGAAGCAGGAATAACTAACATTCTAGTTCCATTAGCTATTTTTTTACCTTTTAAAATTTTAGCAGCATCTCTTAAATCGCTGATTCTTCCGTTTGTACAAGAACCTAAAAATACTTGGTCGATTTCTTGGTCTACTTCACTTACAGGTTTTACATTGTCAACATTATTTGGGCATGCCACTTGTGGTTCAAGTTCACTAACATCAATATCAATTATATTTAATGAAGGAGCATCTAAATCTGTTTTTACTACATTGTAAGGTTTGTTAGAACGACTTTCCACATATTTTATGGTTTTTTCATCAGGTTCTACCATACCAGTTTTCCCACCCATTTCAATAGCCATATTGGAAAGAACCATCCTGTCTGAAACACTCATATCCTTAACGGTTTCACCTGCAAATTCGCATGCTTTGTAAGTTGATCCATCTACACCCATTTGGCCAATGATATTTAAAATTACATCTTTAGCATATACATTATCTTTTAATTTTCCAGTAATTTCAAATCTATTAGTTTCTGGTACTTTAAACCATAGTTGACCTTCTGAGAATACCATGGCCATATCAGTTGATCCAATACCTGTTGCAAACGCTCCTAATGCTCCATGGGTACAGGTATGAGAATCAGCACCTACAATAACTTCTCCAGGAACTACATGTCCTAATTCAGGTAATATTTGATGACAAACTCCTGCATTTACATCATAAAAATTTTCAATTCCTTGTTCTTCTACGAATTTTCTCATTATAATATGATTGTTAGCTGAGTCAATAGAGTCTGCTGGAACTTGATGATCAAATGGTATAACAATTTTCGATGGGTCCCAAACCTTTTCAGTTCCAATCTCGTTAAAAGATTGTACTGCAAGAGGACCGGTTAAATCATGGGTCATTGCTACATCAATATTTGCAATTACAATATCTCCAGCTTCAACTTCATCTTTACCTGAAGCTCTAGCTAAAATCTTTTCAGACATTGTCTTTGACATAATTTTTAAACCTCTTTACAACATTAATTTAGGAAAAACTCTTCCTAAACATACATTATTAAAATTTATATATTATGTATAATAAAGTATACTGCATGAGTAATTCTATTTTTGGACGATTTAAGAAAAATAACAATAATCAAGTGATTGAAGAAGCACCTTCAGTATGGGAAGATAGGGTGTTTTGGGTCTCTACTTTAGAAAAAATAGCTTATCCTGTATTATCCAATCTTAAAAAAGGTACTCTTAAAAAAAACATGCCAATAGAAGCTTTAAGTGCTGATAGACAAAAGTTTACTCATCTAGCTGCTTTTGGAAGATTATTTAGCGGAATAGCTCCATGGTTAGAATTAGGTTTAGACGGTACTGAAGAAGGTAGAATCAGAGAAAAATACTTAGGTTTAACTTTAAGAGCTATTGAAAATGTTGTTAGTCCTAATAGTGAAGATTACATGTCTTTTACAGAGCCAAAAGATTCATTAGTTAATGCAGCTTTTCTTGCTCAAGGATTATTAAGATCTCAAAGACAAGTATGGTTAAATTTACCTATTGATGTTCAAGCTAGAATTATTGAAGAACTTAAAAAAACAAGAATCATAGCTCCTTTTGAGAATCATTCATTATTGTATACTTCAATTATTGAAGCTGCTCTTTTAGAGTTTACAGGCGAATGTGATATGGAACGTTTACGTTATGGGGTTTTCAAGTTTTGGGATGATTGGTATTTAGGCGATGCAATTTATGGTGATGGACCAGAATTTAAAGATAGCTATATTAACAGCATGTTGATTCATCCTTTAATGAATGATATTTTGATGGTAATGAGAAAATATAATATTGAAGGAAATGATTTTTTAAACAAACAATTAATGAGATCATCAAGATTATCAGCTAAACTTGAACGTTTTATATCTCCTGAAGGTACTTATCCTCTTATTGGAGATGCTCTAACAGCTAGAACTGGTGTTTTCCACACATTATCTCAAGCTTCACTTTTAAAAATACTTCCAAAAAATATTAATCCTGCACAAATTAGATGTGCCCTTACAAAAGTTTTAAAAACACAATTTGAAGGACCTCAAAACTTTAGCAACGATGGATGGTTAGTCATAGGACTTAACGGTCATCAAATTGAATTAGCTGATAAAAATACAGATACTGGAAGTTTATACATTTGTAGTGAAATTTTCCTACCTCTTGGTTTACCATATAATGATCCATTTTGGGCAAATCCTTTTGAAGAATGGACTTCTTTAAGTGCTTGGAGTGGACATCCAGTAGAAAGAGATCAATCTATTGATTTCTAATTTTATTTTTTTATATTTGCATTAGACATGCTTTTTATTTTTTAAGATTTCCATAATTAAATAATTTAACATCTGGGGGAACATTTTTTATAATATTTTTTGTATCAAATATTATAGGATTTTTCATTTTTCCTTTAATTAAATCAAAATCAAGCTCTTTAAATTCATCATGATCGGATAAAACTACAATTAAATCAGCATTTTCAATAGCTTCATTTAAATCACTATCTGGAATTACATGAGGATCATAAATTTCAATATTATAATTTAAATCTTTTAATTTAGCTATTATTTCATAAGAAGGACTTTCTCTATCGTCTTCTGTATTTCCTTTATAGGCCACACCAAAAATAGCTATTTTGCCTTGGGGAACTATTTTTTGAATATTTTCCACAACAAAATCAGGCATTGAATTATTGGTATCTCTAGCTAATTTAATAATTTTTGCAGTTTCAGGTGCAAGAGCATAAACAAAATAAGGGTCGATTGCAAGGCAATGGCCTCCTACACCTGGCCCTGGAGAATGAATATTAACTCTTGGATGTTTATTAGCTAGTTCAATAACATCTAATGTATTTACACCAATTTCAGCACCAATTTTTGCAAGTTCATTAGCTAATGCAATGTTCACGTCACGGTAAGTATTTTCCATACATTTAGATAGCTCAGCTGTTTTAGCTTCACATTCTATTCTATCTCCCTTTACAAATTGGCCGTAAACTTCACTAGCTTTTTTGGAACATTCTGGAGTTACTCCTCCGATTATTCTATCGTTATTAACTAGTTCGTCCATTATTTTACCTGGGAGAACTCTTTCAGGGCAATGGGCAAGATATAAATCTTTTCCAATTTCAAAACCAGCTTTTTCAAAAATAGGTTTAATATAATTATCTGTAGAAAGAGGAGCTATAGTGGATTCTATAATTACAACATTTCCTTTTTTAAGATATGGTATAATGGATTCACATGCAGAAATAACATAACTTAAATCACAACTATAATTTTCTGCAATATAAGGTGTTGGAACAGTAACAATAAAAGCATCTGCATCTTCAGGTGTTAAAGATGCTTTGTAAGTTCCATTTTCAGAAGCTTCACTTATAACTTTAGCTATTCCAGGCTCTTCTATATGGACTATTCCTTGATTAAGTTTTTCAACAATTTCTTCATTTACATCAACACCAATAACCTCACAATCATTCATTGTAAATAATGCAGCTGTTGGAAGTCCGATATACCCTTGCCCTATAATGCAAATCTTCATAAAAAACCCCTCGCAATAAGATATAATTTATATTCTAATTTATATAAATATTTATATTATGAAAATATTAATTACAGGTTCTAATGGAATGTTAGGTCAAGATCTTATTAATGAATTGGCTGATAAGCATATTGTAATAGCTGCAAGCTCTAAAATACTAGATATTACAAATAAAAATAAAGTTCTTGATTATGTAAAAGCTATTAAACCAGACATTATTATAAATGCAGCAGCATATACTGATGTTGATGGTTGTGAAACAAATATTGAAAAAGCTTATGCTGTAAATGGAGATGGAGTTAGAAACTTAAGTTTAGCTTGTAAGGAAAATGATATTCCTCTAATCCATATAAGTACCGATTATGTTTTTAAAGGTGATTCTGATACTCCTCGTTTAGAAACTGATGAATTAGGTCCTTTAAGTGTTTATGGAAAAAGTAAACTTGAAGGTGAAAAAGCTATAACAGAAATTCTTGATAAATATTTTATTTTGAGAACTGCTTGGTTATATGGTTACAATGGAGGAAACTTCCCAAAAACCATGTTAGAATTAGCTGAAAATCATGATAAATTAACTGTTGTCTATGATGAAGTGGGAACTCCTACTTATACTCCAGATTTAGCAAAAGCTATTGGTGAATTATTAGATTCAGATAAATATGGAATTTATCATTTAACTAATTCAGATTATACTTCATGGTATGATTTTGCTAAACTTATTTTTGAAATAGCTGAAGTGGATGTTGAAGTTGAACCAGTAACAGCTAGTGAATTTGCAAGAGCTGCTTCAAGGCCTAATTATTCAGTTTTAAGTAATGAAAAATGGATAAATAGTGGTTTTACACCACTTAGAAGCTATAAAGAAGCTATTAAAGATTATATTACTTTGTTAAAAGGAATTTAACTTCACGTTAACTCAAATATTCCAGGTATATCTAAAAGAAGGCCATAAGGATCTATTTCATAGTCATTTATAAGTTTTGCACTTATATTATGGTCTTTTAACCAAATACCATCATCTGTTACATAATAAACATGAGTGACGTTAAATTTTTCTTTTATAATAGTGCTAATATTACTGGTTGGAGGAGCATCTATTTCATAAAATACATTTCTATCTTCGATTTTAAAATCACTTGAAGTATTCTCTTTCATCCAAAGGATATTAACTTCATCAGGAGTAAATTCCGCCATTTTTATAAACATATTTCGAGAGTATATAATAGCACTATTCGGTTCAAATTTTTCATCTAATGTTTGGTTTAATACCTTTGTACTTTTTTCTGAGTTCTGTTCTGTGTCAACAAAGTTATAGGCACCTATAAATCCGATAACTAGGAAAATTATTAAGAATAAAGTAAATATTTTTCTTTTATTCTCAATTTTATTTAATAACATAGCTATTCCTAGCCAAAAACAACCCATTCCTGGGAATATGTATCTGTAATGGAATAAAGGTTGGCGAATTATGGAAATTAGAATTCCTACAAGAGGAATCATAATAGCAACTAAAATTGCTGCATATGCATACTTATTTTCACTTTCATTTCTTTTTTTCAGTGAATATATAATTAAAATAGCTAATACTATTATTAAAAGGGAACCTAGAATAGTAGGAGGAATCAAATCATTTCCTACGATATAATATTCATTTGGTGAAAATATAAAGAAGAAATAAGATACAATAGTTTTTGGAGTAATAGGTAAAATCCAGTAATTAACATGTCTGTTAAGCTGATTTAATATTATTGGAATCCATGGAATATAAGAAATAATAGCTATTAACGCAGAGAATATAAATCCTTTTAAAAGTTGTCTATTTTTAAATAGAATATAAATTAAAAATCCTAGATATAATATTACAGATCCAATAGCTGAATAATAATGAGTGTAAGCTGATCCAATTGTAAATATTGTAAATAAAATCCAGTTTTTATAATTAGGTAAATTTATAACTTCAATTAAATAAATAAAGCTAGCTGTTAAGAAAAACATGGCCCAGGAATACATTCTAATTTCTATGTAATTGAACATAAATCTAGGCATAAATGTAATAAAAAAGCTAAACAAACCAAAGGTTAGCCATCCAAATCTTTTTCTAACAGTAAAATATCCAATAATAAAAAGTAGGTATAAAGGAATAATAGAAGTAATATGGCCTATTATAATAGGATTTACTCCTTTAAAAACATAATTTAAAAATAGTAATATATAATAATAAAGTGGAGGATGAACATCTCCTATTATTGTTTCTACAAAATAGTCATATGGATATTTAATTGTAAATATGGAGTACAATTCATCTGTCCAAACTCCTAGATTAGTAAGAGCTATATAAGTAGTTAAACACACTCCAAGAATTGCAATTATAAAAATAAGTTTACCTATTGTGTTATCGGAAATTTTTTCGAAACAATCCATATTTCTTATATAAATTCGAATACATATATAATTTTACTTTTAAATATTAGTTTTACAATTTTATATTAATTTAACTTTTTTTGAAGAATATAAGTCTATAAAAATCATTTAACTCATAGATTTTCTTGATAATTAATTTTAAAGGAGATTTCTTAATCATTTTAGCCATTTTTATATTAATTCAATTAATTTAATTAATTATAAAAAATATATTATTAATAATTAATATTAATGGAAGGAATTTTATGAAAGGAATTGTACTTGCTGGAGGGTCTGGAACTCGTCTTTATCCAATTACAAAAGCAATATCTAAACAATTAGTACCTCTATACGATAAACCAATGATTTATTATCCGATTTCTGTTTTAATGCTCGCTGGAATTAGGGATATTTTAATAATTTCAACTCCACGGGATTTACCATTGTATAAAGAATTATTAGGAGATGGAAGTTCTTTAGGAGTTAATTTTTCATATGAAGTTCAAGAAAATCCTAATGGTCTTGCAGAAGCATTTATAATAGGAGAAGATTTTATTGGTGATGATAATGTTGCACTTATTTTAGGAGACAATATTTTTCATGGTCATAGATTTACAGAAATTTTAGAAAGATCTACTCAATTAGAAGAAGGTGCAGTTATTTTTGGTTATTATACAAACAAACCAGAAGCTTTTGGTGTTGTAGAATTTGATGAAGAAGGTAATGTATTGTCAATTGAAGAAAAACCTGACAATCCAAAGTCTAATTATATTGTACCTGGTCTTTATTTCTACGACAATGATGTTATTGAAATAGCTAAAAACGTAAAACCTTCTCAAAGAGGAGAGGTAGAAATAACTTCTGTTAATGAGGAATATCTTAAAAGAGGAAAACTTAAAGTTGAATTATTAGGTCGTGGAATGGCATGGTTAGATACAGGAACTCATGATGGATTGCTTGAGGCTTCTAATTTTATAGAAACAGTTCAAAAACGTCAATCATTATATATAGCTTGTCTTGAAGAAATAGCTTATAATAAAGGTTATATTTCTAAAGAACAACTACTTGAAACTGCAGAAGAACTTAAAAAAACTGATTATGGTCAATATTTATATGAATTAGCTAATAGGAAATAGTGATAAAATGGGACAATTTAAATTTACAGATACAAAAATAGAAGGAATGTTTATAGTTGAACCTGCTGTATTTGAAGATAACAGAGGATATTTTATGGAAACATACAATTATAATGATTTTAAACAAGCAGGGCATGATTTAACATTTGTTCAAGATAATCAATCAAAATCATCTAAAGGAGTTTTAAGAGGCCTTCATTTGCAAATAAATTATCCACAAGGAAAACTTGTTCGTGTAATCAAAGGAGAAGTTTTTGATGTAGGTGTGGATTTAAGAAAAAACTCACCAACTTATGGGGAATGGGTTGGAGTGATTTTATCAGCTGAAAATAATAAACAACTATTTATCCCTGAAGGGTTTGCTCATGGATTTTTAGTTTTATCTGATGAAGCAGAATTTGTATATAAATGTACAGAGTTTTATCATGGGGAAGATGAAGGTGGGATTATGTGGAATGATCCCGATATAGCTATTGAATGGCCTTTAGATGGAATTGATGAAATCATACTTTCTGATAAAGATAAACTCTGGAAAACTTTAAAAGAATCAAACATTAGCTATTAGGTGATTTTATGGTAAAAATTCTTGTCACTGGCGGAGCAGGTTTTATTGGAAGCAATTTTATTAATTATATGATGGAAAAATATCCGGATTATGAAGTCATCAATTTGGATGTATTAACTTATTGTGGAAATCTTGAAAATCTTAAAAATGTAGAATTTAATGAAAATTATAGCTTTATTAAAGGAAATATTAGAAATAAGGAGTTAGTTGATACAATTATTAAAGATTGTGATTATGTAATTAATTTCGCAGCTGAAAGTCATGTTGATAGAAGCATTAAAGATCCTGAAATATTCATTAAAAGCAATGTATTAGGAACTCAGGTACTTTTAAATGCTGTTAAGGAGTCTAATGTAGAGAAATATGTTCAAATTTCTACTGATGAAGTTTATGGAAGTTTAGGTGCCACTGGTTATTTTACTGAAACTACACCCCTAGCTCCAAATAGCCCTTATTCAGCTTCCAAAGCTAGTGCAGATTTATTTGTAAGAGCATATCATGAAACTTTTGATTTACCGGTTAATATAACAAGATGTTCTAATAATTATGGTCCTTATCAGTTTCCTGAAAAATTAATACCGTTAATGATTTCCAATGCACTTGAAGATAAACCTCTTCCAATCTATGGAGATGGGAAAAATATCAGAGATTGGTTACATGTTCATGATCATTGTACAGCTATTGATTTAGTTTTACATGAAGGTAAAACTGGTGAAATTTATAACATTGGTGGAAACAATGAAAAACAAAATATTGAAATTGTTAAGTTAATCCTCGATGATTTAAATAAACCAGAATCATTAATTAAATATGTGGATGATAGATTAGGCCATGATAGACGTTATGCAATTGATTCTTCTAAAATTCAAAATGAATTAGGTTGGAAACCGGAATATACATTTGAAACAGGAATTAAAGAAACCATTAAATGGTATTTAGATAATCAAAATTGGATGGAACAGATTAAAACTGGAGAATATCAGGAATATTATCGTAAAATGTATTTAGAATAGATTAAATTAGCTATTATTTCTTTAAAATAAAATTAATTATTGTGAAAACATGAATTATGAACTTAGCGTTATTATACCTGTTTACAATGAAGAAAAATATATTTCCCAGTGTTTGGAATCAATTATTAATCAGACACTTGGAATTGAAAATATTGAGGTAATAATTGTTAATGATAATTCTACAGATAATACTTTAAATATAATAAAATCTTTTGATTACCCTTCAATTAAAATAATAAACAATAATGAAAATTTAGGGGCTGGAAAAAGTAAAAATAAAGCTATTAAAGAGGTAAATAGCAATTATTTAACATTTATGGATGCAGATGATTTTATAACTGAAGATACATTTGAAATAGCTTTGGATTTATTGAAACAAAATAAATCCGATATGTTAATTTATAATTGGAAACATTTTCCAGTTGATGAACCATCAATTCATAAACCTAATATTACAGATAATCAGATAATTACAGATATTTCTCAAAAAGAAAATCTAATTTTCTCAACCTCTATGGCTAATAGAATATTTCATAAAAATCTTTATAAATATTTGAATTTTTCAGATTTATTGTATGATGACAATGAAGTAGCTATTAAAACTCTTTTAAAATCTAAAAATACAACTTTGATGAAAGATGGATTGTATTATTACCGTAAAAATTTAGATTCATTAACTCAAACTATTACAATTCAACATGTTTTGGATTTAATTGAATCCATTAAAGATTTATCTGTTTATCCAGAAGCTAAGCCATTAATTGACAAATTTGTAGAGGATATTTTATTCTGGTTTTATTATTATCAATGGTTTGAGAAAGAGGAACAATCAATAATTAACAATTTAAAAATAGCTATTCAGGATTTAAATTTTAAAGATAGAGACATTGAACTACTAAAAACTATTGATTCTGAGTTTTTTATTCCTTATTATAAAGATAAGAAGAGAAATCCTTTAAAAAATGCAACTGCAAAATTATATGTAGATACTGGAAAAGGATTCAATGAAAATGAAACAATTGAAGCTGATTATATCCCTAATAAATTAAATTCTATTAATTTTAATTTAGATTCATTTAAAAATATTAAAAATCTACGTTTTGATCCCATTGGAAATGCTTTTGTTAAGGTTCATATAGCTGATTCCAATTTAGATAGTGTAGATTCTAATTGTGATAATGATATTAATGATTATTATAATGTATTTTCCACATTAGATCCTTGGTATATTTTAAATGGAGATTATAGTGATATTTCAGAGGTTAATATAAAATTTGAACTTCGAATTTTAAATGATAATGAGTTAAATAATCTATTTACTAATAAAAATAAGACAATTAAAAAATATCAAGAAAAAAATAAAGAATTAGAAAATTCAAATAATGATTCAAAAAAGAAATTATTTAAGTTTAGATAGAAGTGTGATAATTTGATTTTTGCAACAATATTAGCTGGAGGAACTGGAACTAGAATGGGTGAAACTGAAAAACCAAAGCAATTTTTATTACTTGGTGAAAAACCAATTTTAATTCATACAATTGAAAAATTCGCATTAAACCCTAAATTTGATGAAATTATTGTACTTACTCCAAAAGAATGGATTAATTACACTGAAGATTTAATTGAAAAATTCATTCCAAATGGAAATATAATTGTTATTGAAAGTGGTAATTCCAGACTTGAAACATTAAAAAACGGAATGGATTATATTTTAGAAAACTATGATGAAGGGGATAATATCATCGTTACTCATGATGCAGTAAGACCATTCGTAACCCATAGAATAATTGAAGATAATATAAAATATGCTTCTGAATATGGTGCCTGTGATACAGTTATTCCAGCTACCGATACAATTGTTAAAAGTGAGGATGGCCAGATAATATCCGAAATTCCAAAAAGAGATAAAATGTATCAAGGCCAAACCCCTCAATCATTTAATTTAAATAAACTTAAAAAGCTTTTAAATCAATTAACTGAAGATGAAAAAGAAAGTTTAACAGATGCTGCAAAAATTTTCACATTAAAAGGGGAAAAGGTTTATTTAGTTAAAGGAGAAGTATCTAATCTTAAAATCACCTATCCATATGATATTAAATTAGCTAACTCAATAATTTCACATTAATTGGTGGTTAAATGTTAAACACGGTTTATAGATTAACAGCACCAAAAGTCTTTGAAGAAGTTTTTGTTGAAGTTAATGACTTAGAAAATAAAGTGGTTATAAGACCGCTATATTTATCCATTTGTAAAGCTGATCAAAGATATTATCAAGGAAAAAGGGCTACTGAGATTTTAAATGAAAAATTACCAATGGCTTTAATTCATGAAGCTATTGGGGAAGTTGTAGCTGATCCCACTGGAAATTTTAAAATAGGCGATAAAGTAGTGATGATTCCAAATACTCCTGTTGAAAATGATGATATAATAGCTGAAAATTACTTAAGAAGTTCTACATTTAAATCTAGTGGTACAGATGGTTTTTTAAGTGATTACGTTTTTTTAAATCCTGATAGAGTTGTAAAACTTCCTGATATAAATTTAAGTGTAGCTTCTTTTATTGAATTGATTTCTGTTAGCTATCATGCGATTGATAGGTTTAAAAATTTATCTCATAATAGAAAAGAAAGGATTGGAGTGTGGGGAAATGGTAATGTAGGGTATATTACTTCATTACTTTTAAAAATTCTTTTCCCATATTCTAAAATAATTATTTTTGGAACAACACTTGAAAAATTATCTTATTTTTCCTTTGCAGATGAGAGATATGCCATTGATAATATACCTGATGGTATAACTATTGATCATGCATTTGAATGTGTAGGGGGAAATAATTCTGGAGAAGCTATTAATCAAATAATTGATCTCATTAACCCACAAGGGACAATAGCTATTTTAGGAGTGTCTGAACATGAAGTAGCTATTAATACTAGAATGATTTTAGAAAAAGGATTGATTTTATTTGGAAGTAGTCGCAGTGGAAGAGAGGATTTTGAAAACACATTGAAATTAATAGAAAACAATGGAAAAATTGTCAGCTATCTAGAAAATTTAATTACTCATTGTGTTGAAATTAATGATTTAATGGATATTAACAATGCTTTTGAATTAGATAACAATTCTAAATTTGGAAAAACGGTTTTAAAGTTAAATAAATAATTAAATATAATTTACAAAGTTATTTATATTTCTAAAATATAGAATATTAATTAATATATATTAAAGGAATTCACATGTCAGAAAACTCTAAGCTACTTTTTAAAAATTCTAATTTAAAGGGCCAAAGATCACCTCATGATGAGCTTTTTGAAACTGTTTCTTTAGAAGATTATAATCTTGTGAAAAATTCAAAGTTCTTTTCTTCAAAATATTATTTAGATAACTATAAAGATGTTGTAGATTTAGGTGATGATCCTGTTTTACATTATATAAAAGTTGGATATTTACAGGGATATAATCCTAATTCTAATTTTGATAATAACAGATATATAGAAGCTAATAGTGATGTTAAGGAAGCTAATCTTAATCCATTAATTCATTATCTTAAATGGGGTCAAAATGAGAGAAGAAGTTATTATCCTGTTCCTAATCAATTAAAAACTAAAATAGCTGGTTTTAAACATAATTTTTTAAATAAATTGCCCTCAAATACAGGGTATTTATTAGTAGCTTCTAAATTGAACTATAAAAGGTTTAAACAAAATAAATTAGAATTTGAAACAATTAAAAATTCTGGTTTGTTTGATGAGAATTTCTATGAAAATCAATATCCTGAAGTTGAAGACTTTAATCATGATTTAGTTTTACATTATATGTTCATTGGTTCTAAATTTAATTTTAGACCAACAAAATACTTTGATACTAATTATTATAAAAATACTTATAATTTTAATGGAAATCCTTTTTATGATTATATATTGGATAATAGTGGTAAGGAAATTTCATTTCTTCAAAATATTAAAAATAAAGAAGCTTATGATATTATTAAAAATTCAGAGTTTTTTGATTTGGAATTTTATTTAAAAAATTATCCAGAAGTTAAGGATGATCCAATTAATCATTTTATTTTCATTGGAGCTAAGAAAGGTTATAATCCATCGGAAAAATTTAATACTTCATGGTATTTAAAAAATTATCCAGATTCACAAACACATGTTTTAAATCCTTTGGTTCATTATTTAGAAATTGGCAAAGATAAAGGATATCTTCCAAAACCCTTAGCTCAAGATGAAGCATCACAGATAATAGATAAAATTGATAGAGAAGCTAGAAATAAAGAATTATATGATTTTAATAAGGATTCTCCTTTAGTATCAATTGTTATTTTAAATAGAAATGGTCTAAATTATCTTAAAGTTCTTTTTAAAGATTTTAAAGATACAATCTGTTATCCTAATTATGAAATTATTGTAGTTGACAATGATTCTAAGGATGAATCACTTAGCTATTTGAAATCTCTAGATTTACCTATTAAAATAATTGAAAATAAAACAAACGAATCTTTTTCAAAGGCAAATAATAAAGGAGTTGAAATAGCTAATGGAGAATACATAGTTCTTTTAAATAATGATATGGAGCCGGTTTATGGATGGCTTAATCATATGATGCAATCTTATTTAAAATCACCGGATATTGGAATTGTAGGAGCCAAATTAATTTTTCCATTTAGAGAAGGGGATTCAACTTCACTTACCACGCAAAATGAAGGAATTAAATTCATGGAATTAAATGGATTTTATGATGAAGAAGATGGTTATGTGGTTCCCTACAATATTAAAGAGGGAAATGTTTTTAAAGAGGATAGGGAAAGAGAAATAGGGAGTGTATTGGGAGCATCTCTTTTAATTAAAAAAGAATTATATGAAAAATTAGGTGGATTAGATGACAGATTTTTCTATAATTATGAAGATATAGATTTGTGCTTTAAAGCCATTGATGAAGGTTATAAAGTCATTTATAATCCTGATGCACAGCTATATCATTATTATCAAGCTACTCGTAAGGATGCTTTTGATTTAAGTCCTAATGATTTAAGAAATAGATTTTATCTTTATAGAAAATGGAATAAATGGATTTCTGAAAAATTATTTGTGGATAAACTTAATAACGATAGAATATTTTCTAACGAACCTTTAATGGTTTCTTATATATCTTTAAAAGATTTAGAAGAGGAAATTAATGATGTAGACTTTTATTTTATAAAATATAATAATTTTAATGATATTCAAATTAAAAATAATTCTGATATTTTAATATCTGATATTTATGATTTTAATCCTGAAGAAGCTATTATAAATAATATGCATCAAGTAAAAGTAGCTATTGTTAAAAATAATGTTGATAGATGGCTTGAAAGTAAAAATCTAGATAAATACGATATTATCTTAACAGATAGTAAGTATTTTAATAAAATTAGAGAAAAATATTTCCTAAACACTTATTTATTATCTAGCGAAGGAATAATTAATCAAATTAAGGATATTTTATTAGCTATTTATGATGAATCTCCAGCTGATTTTAATAATGTCATTTCAAATCCTAATTTCGAAGATAGTCTTGCAGAGGCTCATACTTATGAAATAATTAGAAAATCAGAATACTTTGATGAAAAGTGGTATCTTAATCATTATGATATTGAAGAGGATCCATGGGATGCTGTCGGCCATTATTTGCATAAAGGAGGATTTAACCAAAAAAATCCAGGACCTAATTTTAATAGTAAATCTTATTTAAATGCAAATCCTGATGTTAAAATGCAACCATTCAATCCATTGGCACATTATGAGCTATTTGGTAAAGCAGAAAGAAGAAAAACAAAACTACCTCTAAAAGATAGATTAAGTTACAATTTATATAAGTTTTTAGTTCATCCTAAGATTTTTCCCCTTACTAAAAGACTTTTCCCAGTAAAAGATGAAAATATCCTTTTTTATAGTCCTTGGGATAATGTTATTGATGGAAAACTTAATGAAAACAGTCAAATTTTGTTTGATGAATTTGGCCAGGATTTTAATAAATTCATATTTACTAAAAAGTCTGTTGCATTAGGTGAAAAATTAGATTTACTTAAAAAAGTCTGTAAAAGTAAAACAATTATTATTGACAGCGGATTTTCACTTTTAGCTGATTTAGATTTAGATGAAAATCAGAAAGTTATTAATATCTGGCATGCTTGTGGAGCATTTAAAAAAATAGCTTATGATTCTCCTCATTATTCTTTTGGAACTCTTAATATTATGGATAAAGAATTTAGTAGATATTCTAACTTTATTGTAAGTTCTGAAGATATTGTACCAATCTATGCAAAAGCTCATGGAATGAAAGAAGAAGATGTTTTACCTTTAGGAGTTCCTAGAACAGATTTACTTTTCGATGAAAAATTTAAAGAAGAACAATTAACTAAATTATATTCTGATTATCCTAACTTAAAAAATAAAGAGATTTTACTTTATACACCTACATTTAGAGATGATTATGTTTTTAAATCTTATATTGATTGGGATACTTTATCTGAGAATTTAGATGATAATGAGGTGTTTGTAATAAAAAGACATCCTTTGATGATTGAAGATTTTTTAAAGGGTAAAAATTATGATAATATAATGTATATTGAAGATGAATCTTTATTTTCCTTAATGTTTGCCTCAAAAATGATGGTTACAGATTATTCTTCTACAATTTTTGAATATTCACTTTTAAATAAACCTGTTATTCATTATTGTCCTGATTTTGATCAATATTTAGATTTAAGAGGTTTTTATTTAGATTTTAACACAGACCTTTATGGAGAAATCATTAAAAATCCTGCAGAATTTGTAAATGTTATAACCAACAAAAAGTATAAATTAAATAATGAAAAATTAGAAGAATTTAAAGTAAAATTCATGTCTAGCTGTGATGGTAAAGCATCATCAAGGATAATAAAACTTATTAAAGGTAAAAATAATGAAATTTAAAACATTTTTAAGTTTAATTCGTTATGGTGGAATAAATAATTTATTTAAAAATATGAAAAATTATAATTCCATTTTAGAATCTAACTTATTTGATGAAGTTTTTTATCAAAATAATTATGATTGTGAAGGAATGGATCCTCTTGTTCATTATATGTTTAAAGGTGTAAGAGAACACAATACACCTAGTTTTGAGTTTGATAGTTTTCAATATTTAAAAAACAATCCTGATGCTGTAGATACCAATCCGATTTTACATTCTTTAAGCAATGGTAAAAATAGCTATAAAGTTGATAAATATGAATGGTTAGATGAGATTAAAACCAGGAATTTAGATAATTTAACTAATTTTGACTTTAGTAAAGAACCTTTAGTTTCTATTATTATTTTAAATAAAAATGGTTTAAATCATTTAAAACGTTTGTTTAAAGATTTTAAAGAAAATACAAATTATGATAATTATGAAATTATTGTTGTAGATAATAATTCTACTGATGATTCTGTAAATTATTTGAAATCTTTAGATTTACCTATAAAGGTAATTGAAAATAATAAAAATAAATCTTTTTCCGAAGCTAATAATGATGGTGTAAAGGAATCAAATGGAGAATTGATTTTATTAATGAATAATGATATTGAAACCACTTATGGTTGGTTAAATGAATTAGTGGGCACATTACTTAATAATGAAAATGTGGGAGGAGTAGGTCCCAAATTAATTTATCCTTATTTTTTAGATAATCGTGAGGAGTCATACACTATTCAATCTGCTGGAGATAGCTTTTTTGATGCTCTTGATTGTTATAAACCAGATAATGCATATAAAGGGATTAATATGTGGGATTTATCTGTCAATGAATTAACAGATGTTGTAGGAATAACTGGGGCGGTTTTTTTAACAACACGTGAGATTTATGAAAAACTTGATGGTTTGGATGAAACTTATTATTATTGTTATGAAGATGTTGATTTTTGTTTAAAATTAAATGAAGCTGATTATAGAATTTTATATTGTCCTAATTCTTTAGTTATTCATTATGAATCACCTACACGAAAATTAGATAATAATTTAAGAGAAAATATCAAAATTAATAGGGAAACTCTAAATGAGAAATGGGGAGATTATTTATTTAAACATATTCTTGAAAATAGGTTAGATAACAATCTTTTTTATACATTAGATAAATTAAAAATAGCTATTATCGATAATTCTAAAATAGATACATATGATATTGTAAATTCATTAAATGAATATGAGGTTAATATATTTGATTTAGATAAATTTAAGTTTGATTTAGATGCAGATATTATAATTTCTTTTAATCCTAAATATGATCCATTGAAGGTAGAATCTAAAATTAACACTTTAAAAATAGCTTGGGTTTTAGATAATCATGATGAATGGAAAGAACAATTAGACTTTTATGATATTGTTATAGATTCAAAGGATAATAGCTTAGATGAATTTAAAAAGAACGTTAAAGAACAAGTAGGGATAACATGAAGGAAGCTCCTTTTTTTCAAATACTTAAAAAATCTAGATTTGATTATAAAACAGCTAATTATTATAAAATAGCTTATGAAAAGATTGTAGAATCTGGATTATTCGATTTTGATTATTATCTCCAATCATACAATGATGTTAAAAATTCTGGAATGGATCCCTTAGTTCATTATCTTTTTCATGGATATAAGGAAGGTAAGCTTCCAAGTTTATATTTTAACCAGGATAGCTATTTAAAAAAACATCCAAATTTAGATGAAAATCCATTAATTCATTATATTAACAATGAAGAGGAGGGTTTTATTAACAAATCTAATCCTATGAATCTTAAAAAGAACAAAATAATAGCTACTAATAAAGCTTTATTGAATAATTTCGAAATTGAAAATGAACCGTTAGTATCTATTATTATTCCAAATAGGAATGGTTTGCATCATTTAAAACGTTTATTCAAAGATTTTGATAAAAAAACAAATTATTCCAATTATGAAATTATTGTAGTGGATAATGCTTCCAGTGACAATTCAATTGATTATTTGAAATCTTTAGATTTACCGATAAAAATAATTGAAAATAAAGAAAATCAATCTTTTTCAAAAGTAAATAATGAAGCTAGTAAAATAGCTAATGGAGAGTTATTATTATTCTTGAATAATGATATAGAACCGACCTATGGCTGGTTAAATGAATTAGTTGGTGAATTTCTTAAAAAACAATCGGTAAAGGCAGTTGGAGCTAAATTGGTTTTTCCAGAAATGGAGGAATCATCTCAATCATTTTCACTTCAACATGGGGGAATTAAATTTAGGGAAGAAATTACACCTTATACTTATGGGCCTTATCATGAAAACATATTTAACACTTTAATTTTTAACCCAACAGTCAATGTTAAAAAAGAGGTAGTAGGATGTAGTGCAGCTTGTTTGTTGGTGGATAAAAAGATTTTTGAAGAACTTGATGGATTTGATGAGAATTATTATTATGGTTACGAAGATGTAGATTTTGCATTTAAAATGCATGATAAGGGATATAAAACTGTTTATAATCCTCAAGCTTTATTATTTCATCATGAATCAGCTACTAGAAAAGAGAATATAGCTGAAAAAAATAATCTTAATTTTCAAAACATCATGTATTTTTATAATAAATGGAAAAATAAATTATTTAAAGAAATTTTAAAAGATAAATTAAATCAAAATAATTTTTTCACAAATAAAAAGTTATCATTTACTATTATCGGCAATGAAAGCAATGAGAAATTTATTAAAGATTTAAATAAAAAATATAATGTAAAATTAATAAAGGACTTAAATAACTTTGATTTAGGCTCTGATTGTGATGTTTTGATTTCTTTCAATGAAAATTATGATATTTCAAAAATAATAGCTAGAAATAATTTAATTAAAATATTAGTTTCAAATAAAGATAATAATGATTATGATTTGGTTTTAGAAGATGAGAATAAAATATTAGATACTCTTGAAGATATGGTTTCTTAAGTGATTTAGATGTATGAAGAGATTTATGAAACATATAAGGAAGTTGCAAAGGATAACATAAATAGAGATTTGTTTAATAATTCTGAAAGTGCTAGTGAAGAGGTAATTGATGATATTAAAAACAGTAAAATAGCTATTTATACAGCTTTCACAGGAAATTATGATGAGTTAAAAGATCCTGAATTCATTGATGATAATTGTGATTACATATGTTTTAGCGATAATGAAGATTTAAAATCTGATATTTGGGAAATAAGGCCAATGGAGGATACTTTTTTAGATAATAATCGTAAAGCAAAACAGTATAAGGTTTTCCCAAATAAATATCTTCCAGAATATAAATATAGCTTTTGGTTAGACGGTTCTTTTAAAATTAAAGGCAGTATTCGTGAATACATCTATAAAAATTTAAAAGCAAATTCTAATATGTTAAATGTAGTTCATACTGAAAGGGACTGTATTTATGAGGAATATAAAGCTTCTAAAATTATTCCTCGCTATCCTCGTGCTATTATGGAAGAGCAGATTAATAGCTATAAAAAAGAAGGTTTTCCAAAACATTATGGATTGGCAGTTATGGGAGCTATTTTTAGAAAACATAATGATAAGGATGTTATTGATTTGATGAATGCCTGGTGGGAGGAAATAATTAAATATTCTAATCAAGATCAGCTTAGTTTTGCATATGTTGCATGGAAACAGGATTTTCATCCTTCTGTAAGTTTAATTTATTATTGGGATAATGAGTATTGGGCAAAGGAAGAAGGAGAATATCATCATAATGAGATTCCTCCAACTCCTCTTACAATTGATAATTTAAAAGAAACATTAATTTCAAAAATGGATCATCTGAAGTTAAATGATTCAATCACATTATCAAAAGAAGAAACTTATCTTTTAATTAATAATTTTAAAGCTATGGAAGGTTATAGAACTGATACCATTGATAGGATTGATTTTCTTAAAGATGAATATGAGGAACTTTTAACTTCTAATTCTCTTAAAATAACCAAGCCTCTTAGGGTAATTGGAGATAATGTACGTAAAGTTACTTCAAATAATAAATTGTCAGCAATTCATCACAATGAAACTGAAATTTATGAAGCTATCAAAAATTTAAATTTAATAAATGATGAAAAATATCTTAAGTTTCATCCAACTATAAAACATGATGAAGTGGTTCTAGATTACATTAGAAATGGAAGTAAAAATGATACTATAGATGAAAAATATGAATATATAAATCCCTTATTTGATTTATTTTATTATATTAGCTCTAATGAGATAGATGAAGATCCAATCATTCATTACGTATCAAAAGGATTTGATAACAACTTATTTATTAACTCAAAAAAGGAAAATTTTGTTAAAAGCTTAAAAGAGGATATTGATAAACAGTATGAAAATTATATTATTTCTAAAATAAGAAATGAAATTAATAATAATCATTATATAATTGATAGTGATATTTTAATTCCATATATTGAAGGCAATAAAGTCTATGATACCAATACAATTAAAGTAGGGGTATTTTTAGAGGATGCATATGACAATATGAATGCATGTCCATTTATAAGACTTCATACTCCTTTTAAAGAGCTTTCAAATTCTAATGAATATCATTTTTTTGTTTATGGTAAGGAATTACTTCCTCAAATTGAGATGGATTCAATTATTAATAATAAAATATTTGATGTGATAGTTCTTCAAAGAACTAATCCTTATGCTACTGAGATTCTTAAAAGAGCTAAAAAATTAGATATTAAAGTTATCTATGAAACTGATGATTTTTTATTGGATATTAAAAAGAATAATCCTGCATATAAGGAAATGCAAAGACTTAAACCTGGTATGATTAAAGCTATTGACAATGCGGATGTAATAACAACAAGTACATCAGAAATAGCTAAAAAATTTAAAAAGATTGGTAAGAATACAGAAATTATAAGAAACTATCAATTAAACAATATTGTAAGTTTAAAACCATTTAAATTAAACAAAACCATAAAAATAGGCTATTTTGGGACTTTTACTCATGATGAAGATTTAAAATTAATAGAACCAATAATAAAACAAATTAAAGAAAAGTATAATATTGAATTTGAAGTTATTGGTGGAACTTTAAGGGAAAGTGATTGGTATACAATTAAAAAGTTACCTTATTATCCAATGTCTTCTCCAACTTTTATGAAATGGTTAGCATCAGAAGTAGATTGGGATATTGGAATAGCTCCGTTAGTTGATAATGAATTTAATAAATGTAAAAGCGAATTAAAATATATTGAATATACTACACTAGGAATTCCAACAGTAGCTAGTGATATTGAAGGATATAGAGAAGCTATTACTGATGGAATTGATGGATTTTTAGCTATGGATAATTATGAATGGGGAGCAAAGTTATCTAGACTTATTGAAGATGCACCTATGAGACATGGAATGGTAAATAATGCTCGTGAAAATATTTTAAAAAATTATAATTTAAATTCAAGAGTTAAACAATGGGATAACATATTTAAAAATTTAGTTAAATAAACGGTTTTTTAATGATTTAATCTTGTTTTTAGTTTTTTGTTTTCGTATGGTTTTCTCACTTGTTTTTTTATAATTTTTCATCTGGTTATAAACATCATCTAAGTTGTTTTCATTAATAGCTATAATCATATTTTCAATAGCTTGATTTTCTGGAAATGGTTTAACATTCTCAATTTTATTAAATAGATGATTGGATTTTTTTATAAGGTCTTTTTTTGTATTAAAATCAATTGTTTCACTTAAACAAAGATCTGATAACCAGCATGATAAATGCTGATTAAAAATTGTGTCGTAATATTGTGGGGCATTATTTTTTTCAAGAACCTCTGCCACATCATCGTAACCTTTAATTAATCCATTTAAATAATGAATTCCTTTAGATAAACTTGTAGAACTATTATCTCCAGTTCTTAATCGGAAATTATAAACTATCTCATTAATAAAAACAATTTTAGATGCATTTACAAAAACATCGATCATAAAAGCTAAATCTTCTGCAAAAACTCCTTCTGGGAAGGTTATATTATTTTTATTAAGAAATTCTTTTGGAAAAATCATTCTCCAAATGTTATTAATTGAGAAAAATAATTTATTTTCATCAATGGAATTTAAAATTACATCTTCTGTAATCCATCCATCACTTATTATGTTGTTTTGTCCGAAATTTTGAAATTTTCCAATAGCTACATCACTTGAATTTTTAGTAATTGCATTGTAAAGGTTTTCTACAGTATTTGGAAGATATTTATCATCATGGTCAATGAACATTATATAATCAGCTTCAGCATGAGAAATAGCTATATTTCGAGCTCTGCCTGGAGTTCCTGTTTTTTTAGTGTTTTTATAGGTTTTTATATTTTCATATTTTTCTACATAGCTATTAATAACTTCCTGAGTGTTGTCTGTTGATAAATCGTCAACAATAATAAGCTCTATATTTTCAAATCCGATTGTTTGGTTGATTATGGATTCAATTGTTTCATCTAAGAACTCTATACTATTGTAAGACGGAATAATCACAGTTACTTTGTAGGACATAAATAATATTTTATAAAATAATATTATATAAAATTAAATATGGGACTCAAACAACATTCAAATTTATTTTTAGCTACTAAATCAAAAGGAAATCTTTCAAAATATAGAGAAAATAAAAAAGCTTTTGAAAGAATTAAATCTTTAGGCCTTATTAATCATCAAAAATACCTTGAATTACATCCTGATTGTAAAAATGAAGAATTGGAAGTAGAACTTCATTATATTTACTATGGATTTAAAGATAAAGAAAAGCCTTATATAAGTCCTTTATTTGACTCAAATTTCTATAAAAATAGCTATGAATGTGATGATCCTATTATTGATTATGTGTTAAACGGATTTTTCAAAGAAAATCTTATTAATCCATTAGATGATGTTTATATTGACACTTTAGAAGAGAATATTGAAACTCAGTTTTACAAACATCAGAATTCTAAAATTCAGCTAGATATTGATAATTTTAATTTAATAAGAGATAAAAAGACCACAATTCCCTATATTGAATCCAACAAAACATTTGAAAACTCTAAAATTAGGGTAGGTGTTTTTATTAAAGATCCAGTTTATGAATTAGCACCATGTCCATATATCAGAATTTATAATCCTTTAAAGGAATTAGCTAAGAGTGATAAATATACTTTTTTCTTTTATGGGACTGGAGAATTTCCTTTAATGGATTTAGATAATATTTTAAAGGAAAAACAATTTGACATTATTGTAGTTCAAAGAATTTTACCCTTTTTAGACATTCTTTTAAAAAGAGCTAAGGAACATAATATCAAGATTGTTTATGAAACCGATGATGATATGTTAGGAGTTGAAGAGAATAGTCCTTCATTTTCTTATGTTGAAAAATATAGAAATTCTACTGAAGAATTTATTGAAAATGCTGATGTTGTAACGGTTTCTACCCCTACTTTAGCAGCCAAATTTCCTGATAACAATGTTAAAATTATTAGAAATTACTTAGTTGATTTTTTAACCATTAAAAACAACATTTCGGACAATAAGAAAATTAAATTAGGATATTATGGAACTCTTACCCATTCTAAAGATATTGTTTTATTGAAAAATGTTATAAAAAAATTAAAAGAAAGCTATGATTTTGATTTTGAAATTGTAGGAGGTTTTAATCAAGAAGATTATATTGAGGATGATTGGTATAATTTAGTTCCACTTCCAGATAATCCTGATGATTTTGAAAATTTCATGAAATGGCTTTATGATTATGTTGATTGGGATATTGGTTTGGTTCCTTTGGAAGATTCTAACTTTAACAGTTGTAAAAGTGAATTAAAATTTATTGAACTTACAGCTATGGGAATTCCAGGAATATATAGCGATATTAATGTTTATAGCTCTGTAGTGGAAGATGGTTATAATGGTTTGTTAGCTAATGGTGAAAAAGAGTGGTTTTTAAAAATTGAAACATTAATTAATAATAAAAAACTTCGAGAAACATTACAAAAAAATGCAGCTAAAACTGTTGCCAATAACTATTTATTAGAGGATAGAGTTAAACAATGGGATAATATATTGTTTAATTTGTATAATAATTTATAACTATTAAGATTTTAGCTAGTCGTCCATTCTGTCAATGTTAAAATTCACATTAAATTTATATACTTTAAATTATTAATAGTTAGTAGAGCATAGAATGGAAGTATACTTCCACTATGTTTCGAGATAGTTTAAGGAAAATGGTGGTTAAATGTTAGAATTTTTAGCAGCATATGTGCCATTGTTAGGATTGCTAATATTTGGAAATATTGAAAACTTAGTGCTTGCATCACAAGGAGTGGTAGCAGGAGCTAAACCTAGAAGATTAGGGTTCCTTTCAATTTTATGTGTAATATTATGGCTCCTAATCGGAACATTTGGTACACAAATAGCTATCCAATATTCTGATGTTATTGAATTCATTGGAGGATTTGCTATTTTTGCTTTAGGTATTCAAGCAATGTGGGATTCTAGAAAAGATGTAGAAGAGGAAGAAGAAGTCATTGATGGATACGTTGAAAAAAAGAGTACTGCAGGCGGAGAATTTAGGGAATTTTTAGGTTTATTGTTACTTGGAAACATTGAAAATTTAATTTTAGCATCTCAAGGTGTTGTAGCTGGTCTTAATCCTTTAGTTGTAGGAATTTTAAGTCTTATTTTCGTTGTAATGTGGTTAGCTATTGGTACTTACGGTACAAAAGTTGCTATTAAATATGCAAATTATATCACATTTATAGGCGGTCTTGCAATTTTCATATTAGGTGTACAATCAATGTTGCAAGCAGTACATATGTTGTAATTATGAGTTTGAAAGAGTTTTTAATCTAGTTTTATAGTTTAAAAACTTTTTTAAACCTACACGATTTCTAAATTTAACAACTTATTTAAGTTAGATAAGTCAGATTATTGATTACTGATTTTTATGTCTGATGGAAAAATTAATCCTTATGAAGTATCACGAAAAATATATGAATCTAATGTGGATAGTTTAATTTTATCTAATCTTTTTACTGCTTCTAGAATTCCAGATAACAGTATGGTTGAGGATATTAAAAAGAATAAAATAGCTATTTACACAGCTTTTACTGGAGATTATGATCAATTAAAGGAACCTGAAATAATTGATGATAATTGTGATTACATTTGTTTTACTGATAATGAAGAAGTAAAATCTGATATTTGGGAAATAAGACCAATGGAAGAATGTTTTTTGGATGATAATCGTAAAGCAAAACAGTATAAGGTTTTTCCAAACAAATATCTCTCAGAATATAAATATAGCTTTTGGTTAGATGGTTCTTTTAAAATTACTGGAAGTATAAGAGAGTATATTTACAAATATATAAACTCAAAAATGCTTGTTGTAGTCCATCCTGAAAGGGATTGCATTTTCCAAGAAGCTAATAGTTCTATTCAATTTCCACGTTACCCTAAATACTTAATTAATAAACAAGTTAATTTTTATAAGAAAATGGGAATGCCAAAGGGTTATGGCTTACCAGCATTAGGAGCTATTTTTAGACAACATAATGATTCTGAAATTGTTGATTTAATGAATCAATGGTGGGATGAAATTATTCGTTTTACAAATCAGGATCAGCTTAGCTTTGCATATTTAATGTGGAAAAATGATTTTCATCCTTCAGTTTCTCGAGAGTTTTACTGGATTAATGATTATTGGAAAGTAGGTTCAAACCAATTTCAACATAAAAAAACAGTAGATGATTTCATTACTTCTGATAAGATTGTTAATAAATTTAATGGAAATATAAAAGAAACTAATGATTTTACTAAAGAAGAGCTATTATTGCTATTAAACGATATTGATTGTCTTCAATCAGAATCATTAGATTTAAATGTAGTTAGAAATAATCTTGATGATAAAATTAATAATGTAAGAGATTCTACTTCTTGGAAAATAACTAGTAATTTACGTCGAGATGGTAGTTAATGGGAAAAAATATCCTGGATTTTTCTAAATCCAAAACCGGTTTGAAATATTATAAATATTATGATCAAATTAAAAATTCAGGATTATTTGATGAAGATTATTACAGAAGAACTTACAATATAAAAGAAAATGAAGATCCATTGACCCATTATTTATTAAAAGGCTATAAGCTTTCTTATAATCCTAGCTTGGATTTTGATACTGAGTTTTATTTAAATACTTATGATAATGTTAAAGCAGCTAATATTAATCCTTTATACCATTATATGGCCTATGGGAAAGATGAGGGCAAAATTATTCAAAAAGCTCACTGTGTTACTAGAAAAGAAGAAATTTTAAACACTAATAAAGTATTGTTAAATAATTTTAATTTTAAAGAAGAACCTTTAGTTTCAATCATAATATTGAATAAAGATGGTATAAATCATTTAAAAGTTTTATTTGAGGATTTTGATAAAAAAACCAATTATTCTAATTATGAAATTATTGTAGTGGATAATGCATCTAGTGATGATTCTGTTAATTATTTAAAATCACTAGATTTGCCAATTAAAATAATAGAAAATAATGTAAATGAGTCTTTTTCATTTGCTAATAATCAAGGTGCAAAAATAGCTAATGGTGAATATCTTTTATTATTGAACAATGATATAGAGCCTACCTATGGTTGGTTAAGTGAAATGATGGCTGTAATGCTTAATAATGAAAATGTTGGAGCTGTAGGATCTAAATTGGTTTTCCCTTTCTATCCAGACAATCCAGAAAAATCATTTACACTTCAACACAGTGGAGATATTTTTGCAGAAAGAATGTATCCTTGCTGTTTATATGCTATCAATAAATCTCACAAAGATTTGGATTTGTTTGATACTACTTTAAATCAAACTACTAAATCAATAGCTGTTACAGGAGCCGTAATACTTGTTAAAAAAGATATTTATGATAAATTAGGCGGTTTGGATGAAGATTATGATTACGGATTGGAGGATGTTGATTTTTGTTTAAAACTTCATAAAAATAATTATAATACTTTTTATTGTGGAACTTCATTGTTATTCCATCATGAATCAAGCACTAGAGTCAAATCCAAAGATTATGTTGAAAAGGATAAAAAGAATTATAAAGTCTTTTGGAATAAATGGGGAGAATATCTTTCTAAAAATCTTTTGCTTGATAAAATTTATAAAAATAACTTCTTTTCTCAAAAGAATCTTAAAATCATGATTATTAATAATGATTTAAAAAATAATGATTCAGTTAACCAATTAGCTAAATATTATGTTCAATCAGGTTATGAAGTAAATGTCATTGATGATTTTGATGATTTATATATTGGTAATTCAACTGATATTCTAATTAGTTTTTCTAATGATTATGATTTCAATAATATGATTTGTCGTGATGATTTAGTAATTATTTTAATTGAAAATAATGAAATGTCTATAGTAAATAAAACAGAATTATCTAAAATGAATTTTGATTCACCATTAAAAATTTTGGATAATATTGTAGATATGTTAAATTCAAGTGAAGAATTATGGGATTTAAAAATAAATTAGCTAGTAAATTACCTTATAGTTATATTTTAGCAAAAACTAAATCAACAGAGTTAATTAAAGCTTATAGGATTATTAAAAATCAAAATCTTTTTGATGAAGAGTTTTATCTTTCAAAATATAAAAAAGTTAAAGATTCTGGAATGGATCCTTTGATTCATTATCTGTTTTTTGGATACCTGGAAGGTAAAAAACCTTTTAAAAATTTTGATGGAGCTTATTATAGCTATCATTATGACGTTAAGAGTAATCCTTTAGTTCATTATGCTTTAGAAGGTAAAGATAAAAATTATAGCTATACTTCTCCTGATTTAGATTTAGAAATCCTTAATAGAAAAGCCCCTCTTTTAATTCTTCATGAAAAAATCACTAATATGGGGGGAGCTAGTTTAACAATTCTTGATATTATCAAAACCTTTGATTTTGCCTATATTTTAACATCTGATGGTGAAGATGTTGAATTATGGAAATTTGACTCTAAATTAGAAAAATTAAAGAACTGGGAAATAAATCATAAAACTGATTATTCCCTAATCGATGATAATGAAATGATAATAGCTAAGAAAGGAGAAAAACAATTTTTTGATAATAAGTTAAAATCAATTTATGAAGAAATTCTTTCAAAATTAGATATTTCTTTTATTCATGTTAATCATTTAATTAATCATAGCTTTGATTTATTTGAAAGTGCTAAAGATTTTGATATTTCGTATTTGATTAATATACATGATTTTTATTATTGTTGTCCTTCTATCCATTTATTAGATGAAAACTTACATTTTTGCAATATAGATTGTTGTAATAACTGT
Organism: uncultured Methanobrevibacter sp.; assembly: GCA_964409285.1. Lineage (GTDB taxonomy): Archaea > Methanobacteriota > Methanobacteria > Methanobacteriales > Methanobacteriaceae > Methanocatella. The sequence continues at coordinate 40,684 of CAYPCR010000003.1, forward strand.
GGAATAAACATCGATAATAAGAATGAACTTCCGGAAATCTTGAAAATTTGGCAAAATTTAAATAAAAAATATTTAAAAGAGTCTTTTGTTAATATTTTACCATCAAATTCAACTTTAGAGATTTATAAAACCTTTTTTCCAGATTTAACTAATTTTAAAATTATAGAGCCGGGACGGGATTTAGACATTTTAACTCATGATTCATATTATGAAAAGAAGAAAATAAAAATTTTAATTCCTGGTCATATCTCTCCTCATAAAGGATCATTATTAATTAAATCGATTAAAGAATTAGATAAAAATAATCTATTAGAATTACATTTTGCAGGTACTACAATTCCAAATCTTAATAGCTATGGAATTAATCATGGAAGATACAATCGTGATGAATTTAATAATTTAGTTGAGGAAATAAAACCTTCTTACATAGCTATTCTTTCCCAATGTATGGAGACTTATTCACATACATTAACAGAAGCTATAGCTGCACAAATTCCAGTTATAACAACAGATTTGGGAGCTTTAAAAGAAAGAGTAGAAAAATACAACATCGGATGGACCTTTAAAGACGATGCTAAAGAAATTTGTGATGGTATTTTGGAAATTGATGAAGAGGATTATAATAAAAAACTTGAAAACATCTCAAAAGTCAAACTTCCAAGCTATGAAACTATGATTGAGGAATATAACAATATTTATTCAAATATCTAAAACTTTATTTTTTTTAAATATCAACATTAAATTAAGAGAATTATGAATAGCTATAAAATTTCTGTTGTTGTTCCTACTTATAATACTGGAAAATTTTTAATTGATTTGTTTGATTCTTTAAAGAGTCAGACTATTGGTTTTGATAATATTGAGGTTATTTTTGTTGATGATAAGTCAACTGATAGCCAGACTCTTGATTTGTTAAAGGAATTCAGTAGCTATGATAATGTGAAGGTTATTTATAAGGATTTTAACTCAGGGTATCCTGGTGAGGGTCGTAATATTGGTTTAAGTGAAGCTGATGGTGAATACATTATTTTTACAGACCATGATGACAGCTACAATCCAGATGCATTTGAAGAGATGTATAAAATTGCAAAGGATAAGGACATGATAATTTGCAATTTCAACCAAGTTTATCCTGATAAAATTATTCCATTTAATGCAAATATTAAGGAAAATGATTATTTAACACTTCCTGCAGCTATTTGGACAAGATTATTTAGAAGAGAGTTTTTATTAAAAAATGATATTTGGTTTTTAGAGGGGATGCTTGCAGAAGATGTCTATGTAGCTGTTCTTTCAACGTTAAAAACATCTAAAATTGATTACCTGCCAGAGTTATATGGATACAATTATAGTATAAGGGATAATGATGATGATAAATCAACCATACATCTAAGAAACCGTAAATATATCGAAGCAATTTTAAATGGATACATTGAAATTGATAAAATGCTTCAAAGAGAAAATTTTACAGAATACGGAAAGGATATTTTCAGAAAACATCTCACTTCCTGGTTATATACAATTGATTTGAGTAATTTAACTGAACAGGATAAATTCGAGTTGTTTAAAAAGGCATATGATGTTTTTAATAAATATTATACTGATGATCCATATTTTAAAGGCAAGTATAAAAAAACAGCTAAACAAATCTTAAATAAAAATTTTAAAAAGGCAGCTAAAGATAACTTCTTTAAAAAATTAAAAAGGTTAAATCATGAGTAAATATAAAATTTCTGTTGTTGTTCCTACTTATAATACTGGAAAATTTTTAAATGATTTGTTTGATTCTTTAAAGAGTCAGACTATTGGTTTTGATAATATTGAGGTTATTTTTGTTGATGATAAGTCAACTGATAGGCAGACTCTGGATTTGTTAAAGGAATTTAGTAGCTATGATAATGTGAAAGTTATTTATAAGGATTTTAATTCTGGTTTTCCTGGTGAGGGTCGTAATATTGGTTTAAGAGAAGCTAGTGGTGAATATATTATTTTTACAGACCATGATGATAGCTATAATCCAGATGCATTTGATACAATGTATTTGATGATTGAGGGGGATATCTTAATTACAAATTATTATAAACAATTTAAAGATGAAAAAATCCCCGAAAAAACCAATTTCAACAATATGAATATAGCCATTGAAAGATTTGAGGAGGATTTAAGACTTTTTGATATTGGTCCTTCAATATGGACAAAATTGTTTAGAAGAGAATTTTTGCTAAAAAATGATATTTGGTTTTTGGAGGGGATGCTTGCTGAGGATTTAGAGCTTTATATTCATTCTTTATTAAAAGCAAAAGGAATTGTTTATTTAGATGATTTTTACAGTTATAATTATAAAATTAGAGATGAAGGAGGAAATAAATCCACAATTCATCTTAGAAACAAAGAAATATTGTCTAAAATGATTAAAGGCTATTATAAGACTTACGAACTTTTAGAAGATTTAAATCAATCAAAATATTTCAGTAATATATTTGAAAGACATTTTGTTTATTGGATTACAAGTTTGATGAAAAGCGAGATAGCTGATGAGGATAAAAAAGAACTTTTCAAAGAATTAAATCCATTGCTTAAAAAACAATTAGCTATTAATCCAGGATTTGGAGAAAGGATATACGAACCATTAACTGAGCCTTTATTAAATGATGATTTCGATAAAGCTACAAAAACTCTTAAAAAGATTAAAAAGTCTCGTAATAGGAAAGGCAGATTAAAAAAATTATTAAAAAAATTTTGATTTGAACTATTTCTAGGTAACTTTTTATAGGTTATTTTATATAATTATTGTATAACGATATTTTTTATAAATTTTAAAAGTGTGATTAATGTTTAATGATAATCAGTATGTAAAGAATTTTTCCAAATATTCCTTTTTATTAAAAGAACTTGTTAAAAAGGATATTAGTGGAAAATATAAAGACTCTACATTAGGTTTGTTTTGGAGTTTTTTAAATCCTTTATTATCAATGATTGTTTTAACCATGGTTTTTTCACTTATTTTTTCAGGATCTATTGAAAATTTTCCAGTATATTTATTAAGCGGTAAACTTCTCTTTGATTTTTTCTCAAATGGAAGTACTGGAGCTATGAATTCTATTAAGGAAAATTCTGAAATTATTAAAAAGATTTATGTTCCAAAATATATGTTTGCAATTGGAATTATCTGCTCGGAATTCGTTAATTTTTTAATATCTTTAATTGTATTAATAGCTGTAATGATTGTAACTGGAGCTCCATTTCACTTTGCATTAATATTTTCTCCAATTCCAATATTTTTCTTAATTTTACTTACAACTGGAGTAGGATTGATTTTAGCTACAGCAACAACCTTTTTCACAGATATTAAATATTTATATGGAGTTTTAATAATGTTGTTATCATTTATGACTCCATTATTTTATCCTATTGAGATTATTCCTCAACAATATATGCCAGCATTTGCATTAAATCCACTTTATGCTGCTGTTTCATCATTTAGGGATATTGTACTAGGTGGAACATTTCCTGCCACTGGTCCATTAATTTATTTAATCATAACTTCAATAATTTCATTAATTATTGGTATTTTAGTGTTTTATAAATATCAAGATAAATTTGTACTTAATTTATAGGAGGTAAATTATGGTCACTCAAGTTAGATATCCTGGTAATATTATTCAAAAAGATGATGGTGTTAAATGGAAGCATTTAGACAATCTTAAAATAGATGATTGGGAAAGTCTAGCTTGTTGTAATTTAAAAGAACAAGAAAAACCTTCAAGTTTTATACTTAAGGACTTTAATTTTAATATTCCTCCTAATTCTAGAATTTTATCCATTTCGGTGGAACATGATTTTAAAAGAGATAAATCGCCTAATCCTATAAAAATGGAACCTCCAGCTTTTAAAATCAATTTCAAAAATCACAAATTAGAAAAAGAATCTTATGTTCCTCCTGCAGTCAATCCTGTTGAGAGAGCTTCAATTTTCACTCTTACAGATTTAAATATAGCTAGTGATGAAATTAACAATGGATTTGAAATTGAAGTGGATTTTAATAAAAATGATTCCTCTAATGAAGGAATTTTATTTTTTGATTTTATACGTGTTAAAATAACTTATGAGATTCCAACTTATGTTATTTCCTGCGGTCAATCAAATAAAGACTTTCCCTTTTACGATAATCCTATTGAAAAATGTCTTGATGATGAAGTAAGATATACTCTTTATTTCAGAAATAATAATGGTATTTCACATGAAAAACAAGCTATTAAAATTAATTATAGTGAAGGGCTAAAAATTGAAAAGGTTTATTTCCATTCAAGTGGTAGTAACACGGTTTCTGATGAAGATGAGGTTGTTAAATTTGATGATGAGTTTGATATGGAAAATTCAATTTGGTATCCTGGTTTAAGGTCAAAAGGACTTTCCCAATTAAGATTAGTATTTAAATGTGTTGAGGAAGGCAAACAATTTATAAATTCTTACAATAAGGAAGTTGGTTACACACCAAATTTGTATGTAGATGTTGCCACAAAAGATTCTGAAATCTCCATTCATCCTTTTGAAGAGGCGATTGGAAAATGGAACGTTGAATTAGACGACGATGAAAAATTTCAACTTTTAAATAGGGAAACAGCTATTGAAATAGACAATGTTTCAATGGAATTTGATATGCCACAGGAAAAAATAGATAATCTTAAAGAATATTGTATTAAATGGCTTAAACGAGATATTAAACCTAAAGAACATTTGGAAGCTCTTAAAAATATTTCTTTTGAAATAAAAAAAGGAGAACGTGTAGGAATTATTGGTTATAATGGAGCAGGAAAAAGTACGCTTTTAAAAATTCTTGCAGGTGTATTAAAACCAACCAAAGGAGAAATTAACATTGAAGGAAAAGTAGCTCCTTTATTGGAATTGGGTGCAGGTTTTGATCATAATTATTCTGGCCGTGAAAACGTATTTTTAAATGGAGCTATTTTAGGTTATTCTAAAGAATTCCTAGAAAGTAAATATGATGAAATTGTTGAATTTTCGGAATTAGGGGAGTTTATGGAAGTTCCCATTAAAAATTATTCTTCTGGAATGATAGCTAAATTAGGTTTTGCAGTAGCTACTCTTGTAGATCCTGAAATATTAATATTAGATGAAATTTTATCAGTTGGTGATGTTCGATTCCAGAAAAAGAGTTCAAATAAATTAAAATCCATGATGGGGTCTGGAACCACTGTTTTACTTGTTTCTCATTCAACTGCTAAAATAAGGGAACTTTGTCATCGTGCAATTTGGCTTGAAAAGGGAGAAATTGTTATGGATGGAGAAGTAGATAAGGTCTGTGATGCTTATGTTGAAGCAGCTAAAAAAGCTTCATCTGACGAGGTTAAAGATTTAGAGTTAGTTTAAGAGTTGTTTATAATGTATACAAAGCATAAGTTATTTGGTGCAATCTTTAATATTTTTTCTAAATCATCTGTTAATAATAATCAAATTACTTTTGTTTTGGATGATAACGGTTCATTTAAAGGTAATTTGGAATTTATTAAAAATGAACTTTCTAAAAGAGGGAGCTTTAATTATTATTATTTTAATAAAAATAAACCTACTGTTTCATCTTTAAGTAAGTTAGCTAAATCTAAATATATTTTTTTAAATGATAATTTATTAGCTATGGCTTTCATGAATTTTAACAAGGATACTATCATAACTCAGCTATGGCATGCTCCAGGTGCTTTTAAAAAATTTGGAGCCTCTTCATCTGAATCTCAAGAGGAAATAGCTACGATTAAAAAAGCTAATGAAAAAATTGATTATTTGATTAGCAGTTGTGATAATATTTCTCCATATTATGAAGATGCATTTAAAGTGGATAAATCTAAAATTAAGAGTTTAGGAACTCCTAGAATTGATTATTATTTTCAAAATCATGATTTGAATAAGCTAAGGAATTATTTTGATAGTAAATTTCCTCAAGCTAAAGGTAAAAAGATTATATTATATGCCCCTACTTTTAGAGAGATTGAGGCCAATAATGATGTTTTTAATTTTTTAGATTTAAAAAAGTTTAATGAGCGATTAGGACAAGATTACATTTTAGCTTTAAGATTACATCCTAAGGTTAAAAAGTTTTTTGGGGATGAAATAGATTCTTGTGAGAACTTTATTAATGTGACTGACTGGGAAAATGAACAAGAGTTATTGTTACTTTCCGATATATTAATAACTGATTATTCATCCATAATGATTGAATTTGCTATTTTAAATAAACCTATTTTATTTTTTGCTTATGATTTAGATAGCTATTTAAATTCAGAGAGAGGTTTTTATTTTGATTTTAATGAAAATGTTCCAGGTAAAATAGTTTATAGTGATGATGAGTTAATAAAAGCTATTGAAGAGGAAGATTTTGAAAAACAGAAAATTTCAGGATTTCTAGAAACACAATTTAATGAAATTGATGGCAATGCATCTAAACGAATTGTTGATTTTATATTAAATAATGAGGGATAAATTGAATAATATCGATATTAGTGTTATAGTTCCACTGTATAATGGTGCTAAATATATAGCTGAATGTTTAAATTCTATAATTTCTCAAGATTTTAATAGCTATGAAATTATATTAATTGATGATGGTTCAACAGATGATGGGCTTGAAATAGCTAAAAATATTTTAAAAAAAACTTCAATACCTAATAAAATAATTCAACAGGATAATCATGGAGTAGGTTATACCCGTAATATAGGAATTGAAAATTCAAATGGAAGATTTATAGTCTTTGTAGATTGTGATGATACAATATCAAAAAATCATTTAAAATGTTTATACAAAGCTATTGAAAATAATGACTTTGCATTTACTGGACTTTCTAAAATAGATGAAAATAGAAATACGATTCAGGAAAATAAACTAGAAGGAACTTCAATCGACTCATTAGATTTAATCAAATTAGAATTAACAATGAAAAATCCTTTTAATTTTTGCCAGCTGATGTATAAAAAAGATTTAATAAAAGAATTATTTCTAACAGATGCAGTATATGGTGAAGACACTGATTTTGCACTTAAAAATTTAATCAATGGAAATACTGTTGGAATTTGCAATGACATTACTTATTTTTACAGACAACATTCCCAATCATCTATAAATAAAGTAGATTTTAAAAGATTTGAATTCATTGAAACCTTGGAAAATCTTCAAATTTATTTTAAAGATTATCCTCAATTAACTAATCTCATTGAAACTAATAGAATTCCAAAAGCTATTTTTGGCAACATGTTATATTTTTTTGTTAATGATTATGAGTATAATAGTGTCATAGCTGAAATGGAAAGATTGAATTTATTTTCCAAACTGGAAAAATTTGAAGGGGATGCAAAATTCAAATTCAAAACAAAGCTATTTTTATTAAATCCGAAATTATATATTAAAATGTGGAAAAGATTTAAAAATTCAATCTGATTAATATGAAAGTTTCTGTAGTAACTCCTAATTATAATGGTAAAAGGTTCTTAAAAAATTATTTTGATAGTTTAAATAAGAATTGTGAGTTTATAGGAGAAGTAATTATAATTGATAATGGATCTGAAGATGGTAGTTTGGATTTCATTAAAGATTATCAAAAAAATCTAAATTTTAAAATTAAATTAATTGAAAATAATGAAAATCTAGGGTTTGCTGAAGCTGTAAATCAAGGAATTAAAAACTCTAGCTATGACTATATATTTTCTCTTAATAATGATACGGAAATTGAAGAAAATGCTATTGAAGAGCTTTTAAAATTAATTGATTTAGATGAAAACATTTTTTCTGTTTCATCTAAGATGATACAAGCAGATAATCCATCATTAATAGATGATGCAGGAGACGAATATACTTTATTAGCTTATACTAAAAAAAGAGGAGACAATAAGCCAGTTTCAGAGTTCGAAGATGTTTGTGAGATTTTCTCATCATGTGCAGGAGCAGCCCTTTATAGAAAAGCCATTTTAGATGAAATCGGATATTTTGATAAAAATTTTTTTGCATATATGGAAGATGTTGATTTAAGTTATAGAGCGAAAATAAATGGATATAAAAATTATTATTGTCCTACAGCTATTGTTTATCATAAAGGAAGTGGAACAACCGGAAGTAAGTATAATGAATTTAAAATTAAAATAGCTGCTAGAAATAATATTTGGGTGATATATAAAAATATGCCCACTCCACAAAAGATTTTCAATATTTTATGGCTTGTTTGTGGTTTTTTAATTAAATATATCTTTTTTATAAGAAAAGGATATGGTTCAATTTATAAAGAAGGTTTAAAAGAGGGGTTAAATAATAAAGATACAGTAGATAAAGTATTATTCAAATCTAAAAACACTAAAAATTATTTTAAAATAGAATATGATTTAATTAAAAACACTTTTAAATTATTAAGGTAGTAAAATGGTGGATTTATCAATAATTATTGTAAATTATAATACATTTAATCTTACGAAAAATACAATTAATTCGATTTTAGAGCAAAATCATAGTTTTAGCTATGAAATATTGGTTGTAGATAATAATTCAGCTGATGATAGTTTGGAAAAATTAGAAAATCAGTTTAAAGATACCTCTACTGTTAAATTTATAGCTTCTAAAGAAAATAATGGATTTGCAGCTGGAAATAATTTAGCTATTAAACAAGCAAAAGGAAAATATGTTCTTCTTTTAAATTCTGATACAATTGTCTGTAAAGACACTTTAAATGAAATTTATAGCTATATGGAAAATCATAAAGACGTTGGAGCTCTAGGTTGTAAAGTTCTTTTAGAAAACGGTCAGCTTGATAAAGCTTGTAAAAGGAGTTTTCCCAATCCTCAAAATTCATTTTATCGACTTTTTCATATTCCAACTAAAGACAACCAAAAAGCCAATTATAATTTAGATAATTTGGATGATAATGGTATTTATGAGGTGGATTGTTTAACAGGGGCTTTCATGTTTATTAGACGTGAAGCTTTGCAATATCTAGATGAAACCTTCTTTATGTATGGTGAAGACATTGATTTATGCTACAGGATTAAAGAAGAGGGATGGAAAATAATTTATTTTGGTGAAGTTGAAATAATTCATTATAAAGGCGCCAGTAGCAAAAAACAAAAGTCCAAATTAATTTATGAATTCTATAGGGCCATGTATATCTATTATAAAAAACATAACAGTTCCAATTATTCGTTTATAACTAATTTCATTGTTTATTTGGGAATAGCTATTTTATGTCTTATTAAATTAATTGTTAATCTTTTTAAACATTCCAAGTAAATTTCATTATTTGCTAAAACCATTATTGCAGTTATTTGAAAGGAAAATTTAATTTAATAGATGAACATATTAAATATAAGGTTGGAATATTATGATTAAACAGAATCAAAGAGCATTAAATTTTTGCTTAGTTTTAATTGATGCTTTTGTTATTTCTCTTTCATTACTCTGTTCATGGCTTTTAAGATTTAAAACCACCTTGTTTGGACCTATTGGAGGCCATTTAAGTTTTGAAGAGTATTTAATATTTTTAATTTTAGCTGTAATTCCAACTTATTTAATTCTTTATTTTTCATTTGGTTTGTATAAACCATTTAGAACCCATAAAACAATTTTTGCAGAAGCAACTCAGATTATTAAAGTAAATATAGTAGCATTTTTTGTTCTTGTAACTATTTTATTTGTTATTAACCAACCTAACTTCTCAAGAATAATGTTATTTTTATTAGCTATAATAGCTACATTTTTTGGTATTATTGAAAGATTTATTGTTAGGAGTTTTTTAAAATATATTCGTTCCGATAATAAAAATCTAAAACATATTTTAATTGTAGGTGACAATGAGTTAGCTTATAGATTTGCCCGTAAAATTAGAAATAATCCTTATTTAGGATTTTCAGTTGGAGGATTTTTAGGAAGGAGTAATAGGGTAGGATTAGATTTGGAAGGCAGTAAGATAATTGGTAAGTTTACTGATTTGGAAAAGGTTTTAGATGAAAATACTTTTGATAGAGTTGTTTTAGCTATTCCTTTGAAATATTATTATAAAATCGATGAGCTTGTAGAAATATGTGAAAAATATGGTATTAAAGCGGAAATTATACCTGACTACTACCAATATTTCCCTGCAAGACCTTCTGTGGATATGATTGAAGATTTGCCAATTATAAATATTCGTTATGTTCCACTTGATGATGCATTTAATAAGGCTTTAAAATATATTTCTGACTATGTTATTTCAATTATAGCTATTATAATAACTTCTCCAATAATGCTTGTAACAGCTATTGCTGTTAAATTAAGTTCTCCAGGACCTATTATTTTCAAACAAGAAAGGATTGGCTATCATGGCAAACCATTTATGATGTATAAATTTAGAAGTATGAAAGTTCAAGATCCAGATGAAGAAAAATCTGAATGGACAACTAAAGATGACCCTAGAAAAACAAAAGTTGGAAATTTTATCCGTAGAACTAGTATTGATGAATTACCTCAATTTTTCAATGTTTTAAAAGGTGAAATGAGTGTTGTAGGTCCTAGACCTGAAAGACCTTATTTTGTTAATGAGTTTAAAGAAAAAATTCCAAAATACATGATTAAACATCAAGTAAGGCCAGGTTTAACAGGTTGGGCTCAGATTAATGGTTATCGTGGAGATACTTCTATTCAAAAGCGTATAGAATTTGATATTGATTATGTAGAAAATTGGCATATGGGTTTAGATTTAGGAATATTGATTAAAACAATTCTTAAAAAAGATCCTAATGCTTATTAGATGTTTTTTATGAATTTTTGTTTTTTCATTTTTGTGTATTCTGTTAATATTTATATGATATTTTTACTAATTTAATAATTAGAATTAGTTTTCAAATGGGGTCACTCATTGTTTATATGGATACTTTCACATAGTATTAATTAACATTAATGAGGGGTTTGGTATGGAAGAAGAAATTTTAGAACAATATAATAAAATTAAAGATAAAATCTCTGAAGAGAAATTCCTCGAAAGAATGGATTATTTTAGAGAAAAAAATAAAGATATTAGTTTTATGGAAGATGTTGATAACGCTCAACAAGTTGTTAGCGAATATTTAACTGAAGAAAATGAAATTTTATCTACTAAAGATGAATATGCTCGTAAATCTCTTTCTGAACTTGAAGAGGGGGATAATGGTATTGATATTTCAGGTAGAGTAATGCAGATAGGTTCTCCTAAAATTTTCAGAAGTAAAAAGGGAAAAGAAGGAAAAGTTTGTAATATGGAGATTGCTGATGCCAGTGGCAATATGAGAGTTGTATTATGGACAGAAAATATTAAACTTTTGAAAAATTTTAATGAAGGAGACATTATTCAAATTAAGGATGTTGATATTAAAGATGGTTATAATGGCCTTGAAGCTGTAATGAGGCCTAGATCAACCGTTAAACATATTAGTGAAGAAGAATGCCCTAATTGTCCTGAATATAGAGAAGATATTACAAAAATAGCTGATATTATACCAGATAGTAAAGTTAACATTATTGCACGTATTGTTAGAATTCCTAATGTTAGAACCTATGAGAAAAACGGAAAAGAAGGAAAAGTAGGTTCTTTAGAGCTACAGGATGATAGTGGTAAGATTTCTTATACATTATGGAATAATAATGTTGATTTAATTGATTCTTTAGAACTTCATGAAGGAGATGCAGTTAAAATATTAGCTGCTCAATCCAGAGAAAGAAATGGAGAAATTTCATTATCTCACTGGGATGGAAAAATAGTGAAAGGAGATTACGATGTTCCAGAATTTAAGGATTCTTTTACTAAAATTATTGAAGTTAAAGAACAAAGCGATGTAAATATTATTGGTGTTGTTACTAAAATTCAAGATATTAAGACTTTTAAAAGATCTGATGGCAGTGAAGGAAAATTAAGATCATTTGAAGTAACTGATGATACTCAAGGTATTAGAGTCACTGTATGGGGTGATGATACAGATTTAGATATTAAAAAAGGAGATGTTGTTAAAATCATTGGTGGAAATGCCAGATTTGATGATTACACATCTACAGGATATTCTTTAAATACTAATTGGAACACTCAAATTTCTATTAATCCTCCAGTTTCTGAAGAAGAAGAGGTAATGTTTGAAGAAATCAGGTCACAAATGGGTCCAAAATATATTGAAGAAGTCCTAGAAATGGATGATGAAGGTGAAGAAGTAGATGTTATTGGAAGAATAATATCTGTCAGTGATTTAAATGAATTTGAAAGAGATGATGGTACTTCTGGTGTTGTCCGTTCTCTAGATTTATCTGATGGAACTGGTGTCATACAATTATCTATGTGGGGAGATAAAGCTGAAGAAAATTTCACTCCGGGAGATGCATATTTAATTGAAAATGGAAGGACTCGTCTTGGAATGTATTCAGTTGATTTGAATGTTGGAGGTAGTTCAAGGGTAATTAAATTAGCTGAGGATGATCCCAGAGCTATGATGTTACCTGCATTTGAAACTCTTGAAGAAATGATTTATACTACAAAAACAATTGATGAAATTGATGAAGAGGATCAAAAAATTAGAGTTATTGCAAGAATAATTGAAGTTAACGATCCTCATGAATTTGAAAGAGACGATGGAAGTAAAGGATTAGTTAGAAATATTGAAATAGCTGATTTAACTGGTTCTATCCCTGTTGTGTTATGGGGAGAAAATGCAGACATGGTTCTTGAGCCTGGAGAAGCTATTAAAATAGAAGATCCAAGAATTGGTTTTAATATGAATGATAGTAGAATGGAATTAAGTACATCTAGAAATACTTCTATTTTAGCCCCTTCCGAAGAAGAAATTTCAGAATTGCCTTCCTTTGAAGAACTTCAAGATGCAATTTATCAAGCTAAAGAAATTGAAATGCTTGAAGATGATGATACCAATGTTAGAATCACTGGTAAAATTGTGGATGCTTCTTCAAATAAAAACATCATTACTCGTTGCCCTCATTGTAACAATAATTTAGAAATTACTGATGATGAGTATATTTGTGACTTCTGTGGTGAAGAAGTAGATGAACCAAAATATCTTTTAATGATTCCAGCTAGAATTGAAGATGATAGTGGAGATGTCTCCATTACATTTTTCAGCGAATTAGCTGAAGAGTTAATTGACATGAAAACTGAAGAAGTTGTTAAAGTTATTGATGATACTGGTGATGAAGGAGCATTAGAAGGTAAACTTGAAGATTTATCTAATTTAACTGTCGAAGTTATTGCTGATGTTGGCTTTGATGAGTATAATGAAGAAATTAGGCTTAAACCTAAGAAAATTTTATCTAAATATTATTAAATTACTAAGGATTGATTATTATGGTAGAGTTAGAAGATTTGCCAAGTGTTGGTGAAAAAACAGCAGAAAAACTTAGAGATGCAGGTTTTGCAGATATGATGAGATTAGCTACTGCAACACCAAAAGAATTAGCTGTTAAAGCAGAAATTGGTGAGGGAGTTGCTGAAAAAGTTATTGAAGCTGCTCGTAAATCTGAAAATATTGATTTTGAAACTGCATGGGATGTTAGTAAAAGAAGAGAAGAAGTAGGTCATATCTCTGTAGGAAGTCAAGGATTTAATGATTTAATTGGTGGTGGAATTGAAACTCAAGCTATGACTGAAGTATTTGGTGAGTTTGGATCTGGCAAAAGTCAAATTTCTCATGAATTAGCTGTTACTGTTCAATTACCTCCAGAACAAGGTGGACTTAATGGTGAATGTGTATTCATTGATACTGAAAATACTTTCCGTCCAGAAAGAATTGATCAAATAGCTGCAGGATTTGAATTAGATAGAGAAGAAGTTTTACAAAATATCCATGTTGCTCGTGCATTTAATTCTTCACATCAAATTTTAATGGCTGATAAGATTAATGAACTTATTCAAAGAGGAAATAATATTAAATTAGTTATTGTTGATTCTCTTATGGCTCATTTCAGAGCTGAATATGTTGGTAGGGAATCCTTAGCTGTTAGACAACAAAAATTAAATCAACACTTACATTCTCTACAACAAATTGCAAATACTTATAATGTTGCTGTTTTTATAACAAATCAAGTTCAAGCTAAACCAGATTCTTTCTTTGGTTCTCCTACTAAAGCTATTGGTGGACATGTTTTAGGACATGCTTCAACTTATAGAATATGGCTTAAAAAAGGATTAGCTGGTAAAAGAATTGCTCGTTTAGTTGACAGCCCTCATCTTCCTGAAGGTGAATGTGTATTTAAAATATCTAATGAAGGTATTATTGATTAAAAAAAGTTAGAAGGTATTTAATTACCTTCATTTATTTCTTCCATATGTTCTACTCTTTTTTGTACAAGTTCTGATGTTCCTACATCTTTCCTGTGATATACATTTCCTTTAACATATTCACATGCTTTTTCAGCTATTTTTTCAGCCTCTTCAATTGTTTCTCCACTAGCAACAATTCCAAGAGCTCTTGATCCAGATAAATGTATTCCATCATCTTCTTTATTTACTGCAGCATAGAATACTTTAGCACCTAATTTTTCAATAGCTTCTTCATCTACTTCTATTAATTCTCCTGCATATTCTGTTTCAGGATATCCATCAGGAACAATATATTTACAAACTGATGCTTGTTCTTTGAATTTTACATCAGTTAAATCTTCATTTACAATGTTTTCGCATATCTCACTAAGTGGTGTATCTAGAAGAGGTAATACATTCATAGCTTCAGGATCTCCAAATCTTGCATTGTATTCTATTAAACGAGGACCTTCAGGTGTTAACATAAATTGGCCATATAATATTCCTTTGTATGGTTCTGCTTCTTTAGCTATTGCATTCAAGGTTTTTTGCATTATTTCAACGGCTTTATCATAGTCTTCTTGTTTTAAAAATGGTAAAAGTCCATTTTTATCAGAATAAGATCCCATTCCTCCGGTAATGGCTCCTTTATCTCCTTCAAATGCATGTGGATGGTCTTGAGCTGCTGGCATAGGAGCTAAATTTTTACCATCACAAAATGCCTGTACAGTAAATTCTTCTCCAATTACTCTTTCTTCAATAATTACTTGTGCAAATCCACCCATTTCATTGTGGATTACTTCTTTAGAATATTGTTTAGCTTCTTCATTATCTTTTAAATGATCTCCGACAATTTTTACTCCTTTTCCTCCAGTTAATCCTACTGGTTTAACAACAACATCTTTATCAAAATCATCTAAAAATGCATTTAAATCATCAGTATTGTCAAACACTTTATAAATAAGAGATCCTTCAATATCGTAATCTTCAAAGAGCTTTCTCATAAATGATTTATCGGTTTCTATTCTAGCTGCACTTTGAGTAGGGCCTACACATTTTATTCCGTTTTTTTCAAGTTCATCAACAATTCCTTTTCCAAGAGGAGCTTCAGGACCAATAAATGCAATATCAATATTATTTTTTACTGCAAATTCAGCTACTTTTTCAACTTCCCCTTCATCTCCTATTTCATATTCAGCTATTTTTGAAATTCCAGGGTTTACTTTACTCATATATGCATATAATTCAACATCTCCGTTAAGTGCATCAGCTATTGCATGTTCACGAGCACCAGTACCAACAACTAAAACTTTCATAATAAAATTCTCCTTATATTATTAATTTTTATTTTAGTAGTTTTTATTTTTTCCTTATTTCAAAGCCATATCCTTAATTATATATATTATCTTAATCTTAAGATAATAGTAACAAAAACTAATTTTAAGGTTATTATAATGAGAGGCGGAGAAGCAATTATTGAATCGCTAAAGAGAATGGGCGTTGATATTATCTTCGGTTATCCTGGAGGACAACTAATACCATTCTATGATATGTTATATGATGCAGATATGGATCATATGTTAGTTAGACACGAACAATGCGCAGCTCATGCAGCAGATGGATATGCAAGAGCTTCAGGCAAAGTTGGTGTGTGTTTGGCTACTTCTGGTCCAGGTGCAACTAATCTTGTTACAGGTATTGCTACTGCTTATATGGATTCATCTCCAATTGTAGCTATCACTGGTCAAGTTCCTTCCCATTTAATTGGAAATGATGCTTTTCAAGAGGCTGATATTGTTGGAATTACAATGCCAATTACTAAACATAGTTTTCAGCCAAAAGATTCAGATTTAATACCTTCTGCTATTAAATCTAGTTTTGAAATAGCTGCAAGTGGTAGACCAGGTCCAGTTCTTATTGATGTTCCAAAAGAAGTTCAAGAAGGAGAATTATCAATTTTTGATGACAGTTTAATTTCAACACCTGGCTATAATCCAACTATTAAAGGAAACATTAAACAAGTTAAAAAAGCTAGAGATTTAATTAAAGAGGCAAAAAGACCATTAATTTTAGCTGGAAGTGGAGTTATTATTTCAGGAGCTACTGAAGAATTAGTTGAATTATCAAGATTAATTAATGCTCCTGTAATGACATCTCTTTTAGGAAAAGGTGCAATTGATGAAACAGATCCAATGGCCTTAGGAATGCTTGGAATGCATGGACGAAAAGTTGCTAATGATTCTGTTAATGAAAGTGATTTATTAATAGCTATCGGAACAAGATTTTCTGATAGAACAACAGGAAAATTAGAAGATTTCGCTCCTAATACTAAAATTATACATATTGATATTGATCCTGCTGAAATTGGTAAAAATGTTGATGTAGATTTACCAATTGTAGGGGATGCTAAAAATATTTTATCCTCACTTATTAATTCATTAAAAAATCATGAAAGTAATGAGACAGCTATTGCTTGGGTTAATGATTTAAAATCTAAAAAACAAGAATTTTATCCTAGATTTAGTTACGATGATATTCCATTAAAACCTCAAAGTGTAATTAAAGAAATTGGAGCGGCTTTAAATGAGGATTCTATTGTAACAACTGATGTAGGACAAAATCAAATGTGGGCAGCTCATTTCTTTGACACACATAAACCACGTAAATTCATATCTTCTGGTGGTCTTGGAACTATGGGATTCGGTCTTCCAGCTGCAGTAGGAGCAAAAGTAGCTTGTCCTGATGATTCTGTTTTAGCTATTACTGGTGATGGTGGATTTTTAATGGTTTGTCAAGAGTTAGCTACTATAAAAGAATATGATACTCCTATAATTGTAACTATTCTTGAAAATAGAACTCTTGGAATGGTATATCAATGGCAAAATCTTCTTTATGAAGAAAGATACTCTCAAACTGTTTTAGGTCAAACTCCAGATTTCGTAAAATTATCAGAAAGTTTTGGAATTAATGCAGAAAGAATAACAAAACCGGGAGAAACTGAAACTGCAGTTAAAAAAGCTATTAAAGATAATGAACCAATTGTCTTAGATATTCTTATTGATAAAAATGAATGTTTACCAATGGTTCCTCCAGGAGCAGGAATAAATGAAATGCTTGGAGAATATAAATTAGAAAAAGATGTGTAGGTGAGTGAAATGAATAATGAAAATCATGTTATAAGTACTTTGGTTGAAAACAAACCTGGAGTATTACAAAAAGTAGCTGGCCTATTTACAAGAAGAGGATTTAATATTGACAGTATTACTGTTGGAGAATCTGAAGTTGAAAATTTAGCTAGAATGGTTATAGTTGTAAATGGAGATAGAAAAACCTTAGAGCAAGTTATTAAACAGTTATCTAAATTAGTAGATGTTATTAAAATAAAAGATATTACTCAAAATGCTGTTCAAAGAGAATTATGTCTTATTAAAGTAAACATCCCAAATGAAAAAGCAAGATCAGAAATAATGCAATACACAGATATTTTCAGAGCCAAAATAGTAGATGTATGTGAAGATTCTTTAATAATAGAAATAACTGGAAATATGGAAAAAATTAATGCATTTTTAAGACTTTTAAAAGGATTTGGAATTAAGAAAATTTCCAGAACAGGTCTTACAGCAATGTCCCGTGGGATGAATTAAGTTTATCTTTCCTAGGAAAGTTAATAAATAAATTAAATGGTTGATTTAATGTTAGATGAAATATTAGAAAATAATAAGGAATTTGTTGAAGAATTTGAAGGTGTTGAACTTTCACACCACCCACAAAAGAAATTAGCTATCCTAACCTGTATGGATTGCAGATTAACAGGATTTTTAGAACCAGCTTTAGGTATTGGAAGAGGAGATGCAAAAATCATTAAAAATGCAGGAAATACCATCGTTGGAGAAGATGCAATAAGATCCATTGCAGCAGCTATTTTTTCACTTGGAGCAGAAGAAGTTTTAGTTATTGGTCACACTCAATGTGGTATGGCAGGAAGTGACCCAGAAAAACTTAAAAATACTATGCTTGAACGTGGAATCAGCGAAGATGAAATAGCTAAAGTAGATTTAAAATCTTGGATTGGTGGTTTTGACGATGAAACTGAAAATGTATTAGCTACTGTTGATACAATTAGAAACCATCCTTTAATTCCAGATGACGTTCCTATTCATGGTTTAATGATGGATATTGTTACCGGTGAATTAGACGTCGTTGATAAAGATAATTAAGTTTAATTATCTTCTTTTTTTCTTTTTTATTGTTTTAGCTATTTTTCTTCTAAAAATATGAATTTTTAATTTAATCCATCTAATTTATATTTAATACTATTTTTTGGACATAAGTATTATAACCTATAAAATCAAAATTATTTTTATAATAAAAGACGTTATAGGGTATTTATAATGACTAACTATCAAGATGAATTACACGAATTTGAGAATATTATTGAAAATCATACTGAATATATGAGAAACAGTATTAACCTCATTGCTAGTGAAAATATTGTTAGTATTGAAGTTAAGGAAGCTATTGTTTCTGATTTTGAACATAGATATGCTGAAGGTCAATCACATCACAGATTATATGAAGGCTGTCAATATGTTGATAAAATTGAGGATTTAACTATTGAATCTTCTAAAAAAATATTTAACGCTGAATATGCTAATGTTCAACCTATTTCTGGAGTTACTGCAAATTTAGCTTCATTTTTTGCATTTGGAAATCGTGGAGACAAGTTAATGGCCTTAGAAGTTCCTACTGGAGGCCATATTAGTCATGCTAAAGTTAGTGCAGCCGGTATCTGCGGATTGAAAACTATTTCCCAACCATTTAATCCAGAAATCATGAACATTGATGTTGATGCAATGAATAAAAAGATTCTCGAAGAAAAACCTAAAATAGTTCTTTTTGGAGGAAGCTTGTTTTTATTCCCTCATCCAGTAGCCGAAGCTCGTGAAGCTGCAGATGAAGTTGGAGCAGTTATTATGTATGATGCAGCTCATGTTTTAGGTTTAATTGGTGGAGGTCAATTCCAACAACCTTTAGCTGAAGGTGCAGATTTAATGATGGGTAGTACTCATAAAACTTATCCTGGTCCTCAAGGTGGAATTATTCTTTCAAAAGCAGAATATAAAGAAAGAATTGATAATGCGGTTTTCCCTGGTGTTGTAAGTAATCATCATCTTCATCATTTAGCTGGTCTTGGAATAGCTAATACAGAAATGCTTCAATTCGGTGAAGACTATGCAAAACAAACCATTAAAAATGCTCAAAAATTAGCTCAATCTTTATATGAATTAGGATTCGATGTTTTATGTGAGGATTTAGGATTTACTCAATCTCACCAATTAGCTATGAGAGTATCTAACATCAGGTCAGCTTCTGACATTGCACATGATTTAGCAGAAAATAATGTTGTTTTAAATAAAAATCTTCTTCCA
This sequence comes from uncultured Methanobrevibacter sp., assembly GCA_964409285.1. GTDB lineage: Archaea > Methanobacteriota > Methanobacteria > Methanobacteriales > Methanobacteriaceae > Methanocatella. Next base: position 60,410 of record CAYPCR010000003.1, read on the forward strand.
GGCGATGATGTAGATAACAGTGATAATCCTTCTGGTTTAAGAATAGGTACTCAAGAAATTACAAGAAGAGGTCTTAAAGAAAAAGAAATGGAGGAAGTAGCTGAATTCATTAAAGCTGTAGCTGTTGATCAAAAAGACATCAAAGAAGAAGTTACTGAATTTATGAATCAGTACACTACAGTTCACTATGCATTTTCTGAAAGGGATGGATATAAGGTTCACAAATTATGAGGATTGCATTTGCATTAACTGGAGCTGGACATTTATTGGAAGAGTCTGTTCAGCTAGCTGAAAAATTAGCTAAAGATAATGAAGTTACTATATTTCTTTCTTCTGCAGCTGAAGAAGTTCTTAAAATGTATGGATTTTATGAAAGGATTACTTCATTGTGTGGAGGAAAATATAGAGAATTAGCTACAGACTCCACTCAGAAGTTTAGCTTTCCTATAACTGGAAGATTATCTTTAGGAAAATATGATTTGTTAATTGTAACTCCTGCTACTGCTAATACTGTTTCAAAAATCGTGTATGGAATAGCTGATAGTTTAGTTACAAATGCAGTAGCTCAAGCTGGAAAGGGAGCAGTTAATACAATAATGGTTCCTGTTGATATTCATCCAGGGCCTATTGATTCAATTTTACCTTCAAAACTAGAATTGTCTCTTTGTGAGGGTTGTGATGATTGTGTAGCTGCATTGGTGTGTGAAAATGGAGCTATTATTCCAGGTTCTGAAATTGATTTAACAAAATGTGTAGGGTGCGGTCTTTGTAAGAATTCCTGTCCTAATGGAGCTATTAGTGAAGGAAAAATCATTACATTGTATATGAGGGAGATTGATATTGAAAATACTAGAAAACTTGGAGAAATTGAGGGGATTACAATTGTTGAAAATCCTTTTGATGTATTAGATTTTCTAGATTAACTTTTTCTCCTTTTTTTAAATTAATAAAATCTATTGGAGTTTCTAAAATGTATTTTGCCTTTTTAGAAGGTGTATGAAAATTCCAAGGTTTTAATACTATTTTTTCATAAACAATATTGTTTTTATCAATAAAATAAACCTCAATTGCTCTTCTCATAAAACAGCTATGAATTGATGAATTAATTTTTAAATTTCCTTTAACTTTTATAAGAAGGCCATAATTAAATTTCTTTTTAAACATAAGGCCCAGTAAACGATTTTTAAAATTATTTGCTAGTTTAATTTCCATAAATGTAATTTAATCTTTCTTCTATTTTAGAGTGTTAGAAATTTAAGTTGTAAAATTGTCCGTTGTGAAGATTATTTATTTTCAATAGTTTTTTTTCTTTATTTTTTAATAAACAGTTCATATATATTGAAATGAAGCATTTTACTATCTATTGTACTTTTAAAATAGATTTAATTAATTCATTTAGGTTAATTATTAAATTTGTCATGATTTTTATATTCATTTTTAAAAGTTTTAGTTAAATACCTTTATTATCTGTAAATCTTAATGTATGAAATTTATTTTTTATGATTATAATATATTTTTTGTTTAATAAATTTAATAGCTAAATTTAAATATTATTAAATTATTTACACTATTATATTTCTCTATTAGCTATATTAATTTATAATAATCCTTAATTATACTTTTAATAGATTTTTAGTGATTAAATATTAAAAACATCATGAATTATCATGCTAAAGTTTAAATAATACTTTTTACTTACAATTACTTGTAGAAATTTTGTTCATATAAATTTCTTTATTATTACTTTAAATTATCGACATATTTCGTTACTCAACCATTTAAAGTTATAACGTATTAAGCTCCCCTCTATATGTTTAATAATTATTTCTATTTATCGTAACAATTTTTTCGTTGTGATAATTTAAAGTAAAAAACTATTTTTTTTTAAATTGAATTTTTCAAAAAATAATTTATAATCTTTGATTTTTTAGTCTAATGATAAGATTTAAATTGAATTAATCCACAATATAAAGCTAATATTTATTAATTAAAAAATAAAAAATATATATTAATATAATTGATTATGTGTTGATAAGATGAGAAATATTATTGTAGATAAATTAAATCAAACTTATATTGAAGATTTAGATATAGAAATTGTTGAAAGAAAAGGGATTGGACATCCGGATAGTATTAGTGATGGTATTGGAGAGACTGTAAGTGAAGCTCTTTGTAAAATGTATATGGACGAATTAGGAGGAGTTCTCCACCATAACACTGATGAAGTGCAAATTACTGCAGGTGAATCAGACCCTAAATTTGGAGGAGGTCAGATTTTAAAACCTATAGATGTTTTACTTACAGGTAGAGGAGTTTCCCAATATGAAGGTCAAAAATTCCCTCTTGATGTAGTAGCTATTGAAGCAGCTAAAGATTTCTTAGACAAAACTATTATTAATTTGGATGTAGAGCTTGATACAGTTGTTGAATGTAAAATTGGACATGGATCTGGAGATTTAGTAGATGTATTTAAAAGGGAAGGTGCTCCATCATCTAATGATACCTCATTTGGTGTAGGTTATGCTCCATTGTCTGAAACTGAATCTTTAGTATTAGCTACTGAAGAATTATTAAACTCAAGAGATTTTAAAAAGAAATATCCTGCTGTTGGAGAAGATATTAAAGTAATGGGATTAAGAGAAGATGATCATATCACTCTTACAATAGCTTGTGCAATGGTATCCAAATATCTTAATGACAGAGATGAATATATCTCAATGCGTGAAGAAATTAAAGATATTGTAGCAGATCTTGCTCCAAAATACACTGATCGTGCAGTAAAAGTTTATGTTAACACAGCTGATAATGATGATGCTACCGATGCATCTGGTTATTATTTAACTGTTACTGGTACATCAGCTGAAATGGGGGATGATGGTTCTGTAGGAAGAGGAAACAGAGCTAATGGTTTAATTACTCCATGCAGACCAATGTCTATGGAAGCAACTTCTGGTAAAAACCCAATCAACCACGTAGGAAAAATATATAATATTTTATGTACTGAAATGGCTAATGACATTGTAAGTAATGTTGAAGGAATTAAACAAGTAAATGTCATGGTTTTAAGTCAAATAGGTAAACCTATTGACCAACCAAAAGCAGCTTCTACTCAACTTATTTTAGAAGATGGTTATAAATTAGATGATATTAGCTTTAAAGTCGAAAGAATTGTTGATAGATGGTTAGAAGATATTTCTGTTATTACAGAAAATGTAGTTAAAGGAAATAGTAGAACTTTCTAACCTCTCTTTTCTCATTTTTCAACTATATTTTTTATTTTTAACTCAATCAATTTATTTTATTTTAAGGAGACTTATCATGCCAATAAAAGAGGCAGAAAAATCATATAATCATAAAAACATAGAAAATAAAATTCAAAGTTTTTGGAAAGATAATGATACTTTTGCAAAAACTAATAAAATTAGGGCGAACGGTCCTCAGTACTCATTTTTAGATGGTCCGCCATATTGTAGTGGAAAAATACATCTTGGAACAGCTTGGAATAAAGTTATTAAGGATTCTTATTTACGTTACAAAAGTATGAATGGATATAATTTAAGAAGACAGGCTGGATGGGATATGCATGGTCTTCCTATTGAACACAAAGTTGAGGAATTAATGGGTATTAAAAGTAAACAAGAAATCGAAGATAACATTGGAATTGATACATTTGTTGAAAAATGTAAAGAGTTTGCAATGGATAATAAAAAAGCAATGGAAAGTGAATTTGATGATTTAGGTGTGTGGATGGATTGGGAAGATCCTTACATGACATTAGATCCTAAATATATGGAATCCGCTTGGTGGACATTAAAAAAAGCCAATGAAAAAGATTTGCTTGTTAATGATAAAAGAGTAATTAGTTGGTGCCCTCATTGTGAAACTGCATTAGCTGCTGCAGAAATTGATTATGAAGAAAAAGAGGACCCATCTATATTTGTAAAATTCCCATTATCTGAACCTTTCATTAAGGACAACAATTTAAAAGAATATTTTTTAGTCTGGACAACAACACCATGGACACTACCTTCAAATTTAGCTATTGCAATTAATCCTGATTTTAAATACGCATTTGTGGAAATTGATGGCGAAATTTTAATAATGGCTGAGAATTTGGTAGAAACTATTTTAGGGCCTTCTAGATTGGTTTACAAAACAAAGATACCAGCTGAAAATGAAGGGGAAGAAGATAAAATACTTGAAGAGTATGAAGATGTTTATGAAATAATAAAGGTAGTTGATGGGGAAGAACTTTTACATCTTAAATATGATTATCCATTAGCTGATGAGATTCCAATTCAGGTTGAATATGATGGAATCGATAATGTTCATACAATTTTACCTGGAGACCATGTTGAACTTGGGGAAGGTACAGGTTTAGTTCATACTGCTCCAGGTCATGGTCCTGATGATTTTGAACTTGGAAAAGAATATGGTCTTCCTATTCACTCTCCTTTAACAGAGGGAGGTAATTTTACAGAAGCTGCAGGTAAATATGGTGGAAATTTCTGTAAAGACAGCAATGATGAAATAATAGCTGATCTTCAAGATAAAGGATTAATGTTTAAAAACGATACTTTAGTTCATAGATATGGTGTTTGTTGGAGATGTAAAACTCCTATTATTTATTTAGCTACTAAACAATGGTTCTTAAAAGTTACTGACATTAAACAACAAATGTTAGATGAGCTTGATAAGGTAGAATGGATTCCTAATTGGGCTGGTGAAGGAAGATTTAGAGATTGGGTTGATAATGCTAAAGATTGGACTATTTCAAGACAAAGATATTGGGGTATTCCAATTCCTATTTGGGAATGTCCTGAATGTGGGGAACTTAAAGTAGTTGGTTCTATTGATGAACTTAAAAAAGAAGCATTAAACGACATTGATGTTGACGATGAGAAATTAATCCATAGGCCATATGTTGATGAAATTAAAATGAAATGTGATAGCTGTGGAGCAGAAGTTGAAAGAATTCCTGATGTTTTAGATGTATGGATTGATTCAGGAGTTGCAGGTTGGGCTTCACTTTACTATCCTCAAGAGGAAGATAAATTTCATGAATGGTATCCATATGATTTTATTACAGAAGGTCATGATCAAACAAGAGGTTGGTTCTATTCTCAACTTGGAACTGGTGTAATAGCTCTTGATAAAGCTCCATATAAAAAGGTTTTAATGCATGGTTTTGTATTAGATGAAGATGGTAAAAAGATGAGTAAATCTTTAGGAAATGTTGTAGCTCCCGAAGAAGTTATTGAGAAATATGGAGCTGATGTTTTAAGATTCTACTTATTATGGGCTAATAAACCATGGGAAGATTTAAAATTTGTCTGGGATGAATTAATAAATATTAACAAAATGTTTAATATTTTATGGAACGTTTATGTGTTCTCTACCACTTATATGGCTTTAGATGAGTTTAATCCAAATGACTTATCTGCAGATGATTATACATTAAGAGATGAAGATAAATGGATTATTTCAAGAGCCAATAGTCTTGTAAAAGAGGTTGGCCAAGATTTAGATAATTTATATTTCCATAAAGCTACCAGAGCTATTAATAATTTTATTCTTGAAGATTTAAGTAGATGGTATGTAAGATTAATCAGAGGAAGGACATGGGTGGAAAGTGATGATCCTGATAAATTAGGAGCTTATTTTGCACTTTATACTGCACTTACCAAATTAATTCAAGTTTTAGCACCAATAGCTCCTCATATATCTGAAGAAATATATGAAAATTTAGTTTTAGAAGTAAATTCTAAAGCTCCTGAAAGTATTCATATGACTGATTGGGAGTTTGATGAAGAGCTTATTGATTTAGAGCTTGAATCTAAAATGGATGTTGTTCGTGAAGTTATTGAAGCAGCAGCTAGAGCAAGAGACATTGGAAGATATAAATTAAGATGGCCTGTTAGTGATATTACAATTGTTTCTCAGGATGATGAGGTTCTTAAAGCAGTAAATGACTTGAAAGAAGTTATCATGGATCAATCTAACACTAAAGAGGTTATTACATCCAAAGAATTTGAAAATCTTAAGTTTAATGCTAAACCAAATCTAAAATCATTAGGTCCAAGACTTAAGGGAGATATGGGTATTGTTAAAGAAGCATTAGAAAATTCTGATGGCAATCAAATTAAATCTGAAATTGATAATAACGACTTGTATGTTGTAGAAAAAGATGGAAAAACCTTTGAACTTACTGGTGATGATATTTTATTTGAAAGTGAACTTCCAGATGACTTTGTAAGCTCTGAATTTGAAGGAGGTAATGTATTTGTTAATACTAATATTACTCCAGAAATTAGACAAGAGGCAATGGCTCGTGAAGTCATTAGAAGAATTCAAGACATGAGAAAAGATTTAGATTTAGATGTTGAAGCTAATATTGATGTTATGGTTAAAACATCTACAGAATTTAAAGATTTAATATTGCCTCAATTAAAAGTTATAATGAATGAAGTTAGAGCACGTACAATGGTAGTTTCAGATATTGAAGAGTGTGAAACTTGTGAATTAACTACTGAAGGAAATCATATTAAAAATTGGGATATTGAAGGGGAAGAAGTCTGTATTCATATTGTAGAATAAAGGGGGATTAAAATGACTTTGGAAGATTCTGAAATTGAATATATTGAAGAAGTTCTTAACAGAAAAATGAATTCTTTAGAAGAGGGCATGTTAGATGTAATGTTTTCAGAACATTGTTCTTATAAAAGTAGTAGACCAATTTTAAGGACTTTTCCAACTGAAGGTGAAAATATTATATTAGGTCCAGGTGATGATGCAGGGTTAGTTTCTGTAACTGATAAATATGCATTAGCTGTAGGAATGGAAAGTCATAATCATCCATCAGCTATTGAACCTTATGGAGGAGCAGGAACAGGTATTGGTGGTATTTTAAGAGATATTATTTCCATGGGTGCAATGCCAATAGCTTTACTTGATTCTCTTAGATTTGGACCCTTAACTGATGAAAAATCCAGATATCTATTTGAACATGTTGTTGAAGGAATTTCTGATTATGGAAATAGGGTAGGAGTTCCAACAGTAGCTGGAGAAGTAGAATTTGATGAATCTTTCAGGACAAATCCGTTAGTTAATGTAATGTGTGTAGGTCTTGTTGAAAAAGACAAGATTGTTCGAGGAATAGCTCCAAATGTTGGTGATGTTTTCCTTTTAATGGGTGGAACTACTGGACGTGATGGAATTCATGGTGTGACCTTTGCATCTGAAGAGCTTACATCTGATAGTGAAACTGAAGATAGGCCAGCAGTTCAAGTAGCAGATCCCTTTACTAAAAAAAGGGTTTTAGAAGCTTCTCTTGAAATTTTAGAAACACTTGATGTTAGCGGTGTTAAAGATTTAGGTGGAGGAGGTCTCACCTGTTGTATTTCAGAACTTGTTGACAGTTCTCAAAACGGAGCAGAAGTAGATTTACAATCAATTCCTTTAAGGGAAACTGGAATGACACCTTATGAGATAATGCTTTCAGAATCTCAAGAAAGAATGGTTTTTGTAATAAAACCAGAAGATATAGATAAAGCTCAGGAAATCTGTGATAAACATGAAATCACTTCAGCTATTATTGGTAAAGTTGTAGAAGGAAATAATATGGCTATTAATGATAATGGAGAAATAATAGCTAATTTACCAACAATCCTTTTAGCTGATCCCCCATCACTTAACAGACCATTGGCAGAAATTCCTGAGGATGATGAAATAATTGAATTAGAGCCTGTTGAAACAAAAGAAGCTATATTAAAAGTTTTATCTTCTCCTAATATAGCTTCAAAGGAATGGGTTTATAAGCAATATGATCATGAAGTTCAAGTCAGAACAGTTGTAAAACCAGGTGATGATGCAGCAGTCTTAAGAATTGATGATGAAACAGCTATTGCTCTTACAACAGATTCAAATACAATACATACAAAACTTTCACCTTATCATGGTGGTGCTGGTTCAGTATCTGAAGCAATAAGTAATGTAATAGCTATGGGAGCAACTCCTTATGCTGTTGTGGATTGTCTTAACTTTGGAAATCCTGAAACTCCAGAAATATTATGGCAATTTAAGGAATGTATTCGAGGAATGTCTGATGTTGCATTGAAATTTAATGCTCCGGTTATCAGTGGAAATGTAAGTTTTTACAATGAAACTGAAGGAATTAAAATCAATCCAACTCCTGCAGTTGGTGTAATTGGTGTTGAAAATCTTAAAAATATTAGAACTATGGAATTTAAAAATAATTCGGATAAAATCATTTTAATTGGAGAAACTTTTGATGAGGTTGGAGGTTCTGAATTTTTAAGAACTGTTTATGATTTAGAAAAAGGAAAAGCTCCAAGGGTAAGAATCAATGGGGAACATGAAAATGGACAAACAGTTTTAGATTTAATTGACGAAGATGAAAATAATAACATTACGGCTGTCCATGATGTTTCAAATGGAGGATTAGCAGTTGCATTATCTGAAATGGTTATAAAAAGTGGATTAGGTTGTGAAATTTCTACATTGGATATTAATGCAGCTAGTGAAATGGATATTAATAATCTGCTTTTTTCAGAAACTCACGGAAGGTATATCTTAACTGTTAAAAATGACGTAGCAAACGAAATTATTGATAAGATTGATGTCCCTGTCTCTATTATTGGTGAGGTTAAAGGAGATTCATTAAAAATAGACAATATTAAAATTTCAAAAGAGGAATTAATTGATAGCTATAAAGGAGTTATAGAGCAATACATGGCTTAAAGAGGTATTATATGTTTTTATCAAAATTAGATTCATTAAATGATACTGTTAAAATTATTGATAGTAATCAAAAAGTAATGGGAACTGAAATTGTTCCATTAAGAGAAGCACATAAAAGGGTTTTAGCCGAAAATATAGAATCTTTTCACAATTCTCCTCCTTTTGATAAGTCAGCTATGGATGGTTTTGCGGTAAAGGGAAAGGATACTTTTGGTGCTTCAAACTCTGCTCCTAAAACTCTTAAAATAATCGATGCTATTGGGGCAGGAGATGAATCTAAAAAAGAAGTAAATGATAATGAAGCTATTGTAATAGCTACTGGAGCTCCAATTCCAAAAGGTGCCGATGCAGTTTTAATGAAAGAGTATACAACTGTTAGGGATGATGAGGTTACTATCACTAGTCAGGTAACTCCTGGAGAGAATGTAAGTCCAAAAGCAGAAGACATTAAGAAAGGAGATAAAGTTTTATCCAAAAATACTTTCATTCGATATCAGGAAATGGGAATGATTGCATCTGCAGGCTACAATGAAGTTAAGGTATATGAAAAGCCCAAAGTTAAAATTATCATTACAGGTAATGAACTTGTAGAGCCAACAAAAGAACCTTTAGACGTTGCACATATAATAAATTCTAATCAATTTACAATTTCATCAATGGTTGAAGATTGTGGAGCTGTATTTTCTATTGGAAGAGCACATGATACTTTTGAAGATGTTGAAGAAGCTATTTTAAAGGCTAGCGAAGAATATGATGTTGTAATGACTACTGGTGGAACAGCACTTTCTAAAGGGGATGTTGTGTTAGATGTTGTAGAGAAAAATGGTACATTGTTATGCCATGGAATATCAATAAGGCCAGGTAAACCATTTGGAGCAGGCATTGTAAATAATAAAATGGTTTTTGCATTTTCAGGTCAGCCTGTTGCAGCTATGACACAATTTGATATGTTTGCTCGTAAATATCTATTTAAAATGCAAGGAAGGGAATTTGATTATAATATTGTTAAAAGAAAATCAAAACTTAAAATACCTTCCCAACTTGGAAGAACTGATTTTATTAGAACATTTTCCGATGATGAATATGCAACTCATGTTTTAAATAGAGGTTCTGGTATTCTTCGTTCTATGATAGAGGCTAATAGCTATATCATTATAGATGAAAATGATGAAGGATATCAGAAGGACGATTTAGTTGATGTTGTCTTTTTTGATTCCATGACTTGGTAGTGATAAAGGGGATTTAATGAATGGTATTTGGTATTATGTTATAGCTTTCATTTTAATTTGGATAGTAGCTTTAACATTTAAAAAACAACTTTCCCAAAACGGATTTGATATTGAATTTCCAATCATAATGTGGAAAACCAAAAGATTAAGAGGTTTTATTAATAGAATAGCTAATATCAGTCCAAGATTTTGGAAATGGTTTATGAATATTGGGTTGATAATATGTTACGGAGCTATGGTTCTGATTACATATTCATTACTTCAATCTTTATCTACAGTTCTTGAAACCCCCTCAGTTTCAATTATTTTACCTGGTGTGGATGTTCCTGGATCACCGATTTATGTTCCTTTTGGTTATGGAATTATAGCTTTAGCTACTGTTTTAATAGTTCATGAATTTTCACATGGGATTCTTTCAAGAGTAGAGGGGATTAAAATAGAATCCATAGGTTTATTACTTTTTGCTATTTTACCAGGAGCTTTTGTAGAACCTAATGAGGAAGAATTACAGGAATCTAGTAAATTATCAAGATTAAGAGTTTATACTGCTGGCTCAATGGCCAACATCTCATTGGCTGTAATTGCATTATTAATTTTTTCTTTAATATCTACTTGTGTGATTCCAACAACATTTTCAGAAGATGGAATTGAAATTTCACGTATTGTAGAGGGATCTCCTGCAGATAATGTATTGCAGGAAGGAATGATTATAGAATCCATAGATAATAAGTCATTAAATTCCTCTAATGATTATATGGAGTTAGTTTCTGGATTTAAACCAAATCAACATATTTCAATAGCTACGGATTTGGGAGTTTATGATATTGAATTGTCTCATAATCCAAATAATGATTCTAGAGGATATATGGGAATTCAAGCAAGCAAACATTATGTAATAAATAAAAATGTTAGTGATGTTTGGGGTAATGATTTACCATGGATTTGGTTTTCATTATCTGAGCTTTTCCAATGGATATTTATTCTAAATATAGGTATTGGATTATTTAATTTGCTTCCAATTAAACCACTTGATGGTGGGCACATGCTTGAAATATTATTAAGCTATAAATTAAAAGAAGAGTATTATAAACCAATTGTAAAATTCGTTTCAATAGTTTTAGGTTTAATTATAATATTTAGTGTGATATATGGTTTTATCGGATAAAAAGTAGTAAAGAAAGAAAAATAAATTCTTTCTTATAATTTAATTATTTAGAAGTATCTTTCTAAAATACCTTCTAAGATTTTGTAATGACGTCCTTCATCTTTAGAACTTTCTTGGAAGAAAGCAGCAGCGTCTTCAAGACCTTCTTTTTCAGCTAATTCAGATGCTTCTCTTTTTTCTGCGTTTGCAGCTTTTTCACCTGCTAACATCATTTCAATGTTTGCTTTTAAGTCGTCTCCAATGACACCGTTCATTTCAGCAAATCTAGCAGCATGTTCAGCTTCTTCCCAAGCTAATCTTTTAAATACTTCAGCTAATTCTCCATAGCCAGCTCTGGATGCTTGTCTAGACATTGCTAAGTACATACCTACTTCTTGGGTTTCTCCCATAAAATTATTTTGAACTTCTTTTTCTACATCAGTATCTTTTGTTGTTCCGATTTTGTGTTCGTATTTAACCATAATAATACCTCCAATTTAAATTTTTTATTTTTATGATATTTAATAGTTTTATTAATTATAATTTTTTACATTCTTCGACTAATTTTTGACCTAATTCAAAACTAGTTTTGTCGTTTTCTTCAGTAGGTCTGAAATAGATTTCTTGTGTATCAATTACGTCGAAACCACAATCATCTAACCATTTTGCAAGTTCTTCAGGTGATCCACCTTTTCCACCCATGGAACCGAAGGTAATAGCTTTTCTTTCAATTCCAGTTCTGTTGAATCTTAAACCTTTTAAATAGAATAAAATATCTCCAACACTTGGGAATGGTACATCATTAATAGTTGGGTCTCCTAAAGCTACTCCTTTACTAGTTAAGATACTTTTTACGATTTCACTTCTTTCATCTTCATGTAAGAAGAACATTTCAACATCGTAACCTGCATCCATAACACCTTCAGCTATTTCATGTGCCATAGCTTGGGTAGAGTAGTGCATTGTATCGTAGATAATAGTAATTTTATCTTCACAGTCTCCAGTAGCCCATTTAGTATAAGCATCAATTACTTTCATTGGTTCGGTCCAGATTTGTCCGTGAGATGGAGCAATCATTTTAATTTGTTCGAGTAAACCGAGTTCAATAATTTCATCGAATTTTTTAAGTACTAATTTAGAAAGTGGAGTAATTAAGTTTGCGTAGAATTTTTTAGTTGCATCCATTAATACGTATTCTGGAATTTCGTAGTCGAATCTTTCTGCGAAACAGAGATGTTGACCAAATGCATCGTTAGGGAATAAAATTCCATCTTCTACGAGTAAAGTGAACATACTGTCAGGCCAGTGTAATAAGAAAGCATCTAAAAATGCTAAGGTTCTTCCATCAAATTCTAAGGTATCTCCTGTTCCTACGGTTACAAAGTCAGCACCTTCTAATGATGGGTAATGAGCTAATAAACCTTTTACAGCAATTTCAGTACAGTAGATAGGAGCTTCAGGGAATCTTTTGTGTAAATCTATTAATACTCCACTGTGATCCATTTCTACGTGGTTTTGTACAATGTAATCAACTACTACTTCATCTCTTCCTTCTTGAGCAAATGCATCGTCAATACGGGCCATCATTTCATCGGTTTTTCCAGGATATGCGTTATCGATTAATGCTACATGTTCATCCCCAAAAACAAGGTATGCGTTGTAAGTGGTTCCATCTAATGTGTATCCGTGGTAACTTCTTAAATCCCAATCGAGTACACCAATCCAATATACTCCTTCGCCAATTTTCTTTGCTTTAGCTTCCATATATATTACCTATTAAAATTTGTTAGTATAACATTAAACATGTTATCGTTATAGTTTTATGTATTTTTTCTATATAAAATTATGTTTTTTTCAAACTGTTTTGTTTGATAAAATTAACTCATTAATTGTTTTAATTATTTTAAAAGTATTTTTTTTATTTTGAATTTTCATGTTTATTATTTTTTTATAATTAAATTTTATCTATTATTGTTATAGAAATTTAAGTAATTTTAATAATTTTTTTATAATTTCATTAGTTTTAGTTAAAATCTGTTAGAGTATTTTCAGTTTATAAATCTATAAGCTTAAATATGTTGAGATTTATATTATAATAATGAAATTATTATGTGTGTGATTTTATATGAAATATGAAATGGGGGGTTAATTATAGCTAGACCAAAACCAATTCAAATCTTTTCAAATACTGGTGCTGATCTTGGTGTTAATGTTATTAAAAGTCCAGTTAAATTAATTATATTGGAAATGTTACGTGAACATGAGATGGAATTTGATGAGATTGTATCCAACACTGGAAAATCTAAGTCTACTATTTCAGTACATTTGAAAGCATTAAGAGAAACAGGAATTATCTCATATAGGATTGATCCTGAAGATAATAGGAAAAAAATTTTTTATTTAAATTCAAGATATTTAGGTTCAGTAGATGCAACTGAGAATAAGGATCTTGATGAAACTCAAACTAATTTTCTTATTGAGAATATTCTAGATGATAATGATAATTTTCCATTATTACTTTTCCATACTTTACGTTCAATGTTGATTCAAGAGGGAATAAGTATAGATCCGATTTTATATCATACTGGAAAACGTATGGGAGAAGCATTATTTCCCAAACTTTATGATAAAAATTTAGAAGTGTTCATTAATAATATTGTGAATTTTTGGGAAACTAAAGGGCTAGGAAAATTAAGTGTTGACTTAGGACAAATTATTAGGATTACATCTATTGATTGTTTCGAATGTGGTTATTTACCAAAAACTGGAAAACCAGCATGTTATTTAGATGCTGGTATTATCGAGTCTTTGTTTAGGTTGTTTTTTGAAATGCCTGTTACTGTAACTGAAATTAAATGTTGCACTATGGGCGATGAACAATGTACATTTGAAGTAGAACCAACAAGTCTTTAATTTTCTTCAAATTTAACAATTGTAGTTGTAAGATATGGTTTTTCATTTGAAAATCCATCTACTACATTTTCATTTTCACGAGTGCAGTTTTCAACAGATTTTATTATTTTATTTTTATCTTTAGACTCCACTATTTTTTCTAATTTTTCTGTATTTCGTGAAGCTTTCATAAGAACTACGCAGTCACTATATTCCATTATTTCATCTAATCTGTCATCTATTTTGGGTACTATACTTAATACCTGATTTTTTTCAACTAAAGGCATGTCAATAGCTGAAGCACAAGCTGTAAAGGATGTAATTCCTGGAATTGTTTCAACTACATATCTATCTTTTAATCTTTTTTGAACATATGAAAATGTTGAGAATATTGAAGAATCTCCTAATGTAATAAATGCAACATCTCTTCCACTATCTAAATAATTAGCTATTAATTCAGATGCATTGTTCCAATATTTTTCCAATTCCTCTTGATCTTCTATCATTGGGAAAAGCGGCTGTACTATCATTAAACGTTTATAATCCTTACGTTTTTCAAGAATTGGGTTTACAATTGATAAAGCTATACTTTCTTTTTCTTTTGCAGATTTTGGGGAACAAATTACTGGGACTGTTTCTAAAGCTTTTACAGCTTTTACGGTTAATAAATCAGTATCTCCTGGGCCAACGCCAATTCCTATTAATTTACCTTTTTTACTCATAAAATCACATTTTAATATTTATTTTCATTTGCACTTTCTATATTTATTTATATCATAATCAGCTAATATACTATGTGATGTCTGATTTATTTTGTCCTGAGTGTGGAATGTTAAAATCTAATTGTAAATGTGGTAATTCTACTAATAAAACTGATTTATTTAGTTTTAAAAATAATGAAAAGAGTTTAGTTGTTGAAGATGAAATTCCTAAAGTTTATGCAATTGAAAATCATCAGTTACCAACTAATGTGGTGATGGATTTAAAAAATCAATATCCTTATATTGATGATGAAATTATTGAAAATTTCCCTTTTGAAACTCCTAGAACTGGACAACTGAATATTATACAGGATATTAACGATGCAATTAAAAAGGGTTATAAATATATTATTTTGGAAGCTGGAACAGGAACTGGTAAATCAGCTATTGCAACTACCTTAGCTAAAATGTATGAATCTGCCTATATTTTAACCATGACTAAACAACTCCAAAAACAATATTCTAACGAATTTGAGTTTCCTATTGTAAAAGGAAGAAGTAATTTCGGTTGTTTGCATGATAACTTAGATTCCACTTGTGATATTGGAACTTGCAAAACTTCTCCAATGTCTTCTAAATTTTTCTGTCCCTATGGGGTTGCTAAAAATCCAACTTTAGATGCTTCATTAGCTTTTGATGATTCTTATGGAGGCTCTGTTTTTTATCAATCTCCAAATCATTGCCATTATTGGGAACAAAAGGCCAATGCAATAAATTCACCAATCACTATAATGAATTATGATTATGCATTAGCTGAACTTAATTATGTAAAACACTTTGGAACACGTTCTTTATTAATTTTAGACGAAGCACATAACATTGAAAATAAATTAATGAACACAATGGAAGTAAATTTATACAATCGTAAGTTAGAAAAAGATATTAATAAAGCTATTTCTAGAGAAACCCTTAAAGATGGTGAAATTAAGGATTGGATATTGGAAATTGAGGCCATTATAGATGCTTACGATGATATTGATTTAAAAGAGGTTTCTAATAATAAGGCAGATAAAATCAGGTCAACTATTGGAAGACTAAAAAGCTTGATTAAAAGTTTATCTAATGAACCTAGAAATTGGGTTATTGATACAACTGATGATAGCGTTTCTTTTAAACCTTTAAGAGTTCATCAATATGCTAATGACAATTTATTGAAATATGGGGATGTGGTTATTTTTATGAGTGCTACTATTCTTTCTCATAAATTATTTTCCAAATGGTTAGGTTTAAATCCAAATGAAGTTTATCATATTAAGGTTGATAGTCCATTTTTAAAGGAAAAAAGACCAATAATCCTGGATTTAGCTGGAAAAATGTCTAAAAATAGAATTAAAACTACAGTTCCTAAGACAATTCCTATTTTAAAGAAAATTTTAGAAAAACATCAAGGGGACAAAGGCTTAATTCATACCAATAGCTATAAATGTCAAAGGTATATTATCAATAATCTTTATAATTCTAGATTAATTTCTCATACTCCATCAAATAGGGAAGAAGTTTTAGAATTTTTTGAAAAGGATGACAATCCCTTAGTTCTAGTTTCTCCTTCTATGAGTGAAGGGGTGGATTTACCTTATGATAAATGTAGGTTTCAAATTATTTACAAAATACCTTTCCCTTATCTAGGTGATTTACAAGTAAATATGAGACAGAAAAGAGACCAAAGATGGTATGCTTATAAAACTGTAATGACATTAATGCAAGCATATGGAAGGGGAATGCGAGCTGAAGATGATTCTTGTTATACATATATCTTAGATAGTGATGTTAACTTACTTTTTAAGAGCCCTCTTTATAAATCTTTAGTTCCAGATTTTTTTAAAGAAGCAGTGGTAAGAGTAAAAAATTAGTTTAAACGGACCTGGAGGGATTTGAACCCCCGATCTTAGGATCCGAAGTCCTACGTCATTCCTGACTAGACTACAGGCCCATAAAAATAAGATTTATTCATCTTTTTTTGATGAATTTTCGATTTTTTCTTGAGAATCAACAGATACAATTGGAATATCTTCTATTTCTTCAATTTCTGAAAATATATCATCAATAGATTCTCCTTCTAAACGAGCTTTTTGATATTCTTTTTCTTCAATTTCCTTTTCACTGAGCTTAGGTTTTTCAACCTTTTTTTCAGATTCTATTTTTTCAGGTTTAGGAATCTCTTTTGTAATATTATCTTCGGATCTTTCCACAGTTTTATGTGTTACACCTTTAAGTTTAGAAGTAGGCTTGTCTAGTTTTTCTTTAAATTCTCCCATATCAAATTCCCCTATTTTATAAGCTTCTTTATCTAGAGGAATTTTACTTTTAGGAACAATATTTTTTTCAGTTTTTGGTTTGATTTCTTCAGTTTCTCTTTTTTTCAAATCAACTTGTTTTTTAGGTTTTTCAATATTTTTTATGGATTGGTTAAAATCTTCAAAAGGATTTTTAAGTTCAAATATTTTATAAACACCAATAGCTATTAAAAATAATCCTAAAACAGCAATTATTACTATACCTGTAGTTGATTCTCCGGAAACTACATTATCAACTACACGTGCTGAAGTTTGTGTAGTAAGGTAAATAGCTACGATAATAAAGATTATTCCAACAATGGTAGCTACTACGGCCATTATTGGTATTTTCCCAACTCTTGCATGAACAACATTATCAAATTGGTCACTTATGTAACCATTTTCCTCGTAATATGATTGGTTACTTTCATCATTTGTATCTTCATCTAATTTACTATCTTCAAGTTTGGTTTGAATAATAAATTCTTCATCAATTTGACTATTATCTTCTAAATTTTGAGGTTCTTCATCTAAATCGCTTTTAGTAGGATTATAAATAAATTCATCATCAATAATAAGAGGTTTTTCTTTTTCTTCCTCATTGTTGTCTTCTTCATTTAATTCTTTAATCATTTCGTCTGCAGCGACAATTTCATAATCCTCGTTTTCATCTTCAATTTCAAAAACGTCTTTAGCATCTTCAACTTCTAAAGAATCATCAATATCCTCTTTTTTAACATTATTCATCATGTTTTTTAAGTCAGATATTCTATCTTCCTTCTCTTTAGAATCTTTCATAGTCAAACCTCGTTATTTAATCATTTTCTCTCCAAGTATGTTTGCATTTTAAACATCTTAAAAATCTAGTTTCAGCCTCATCAGCACTACGAGTTTGTTGTAACCACCATTCTGCTTTTGTGTTTCCACATTTTGGACATGTAACTGTTGTTGTAGGTAAGGTACGTATGTCTTCTCCTTTCATTATTATATTATCTTTGGAGTCTACTTCTTCTTTCACTTGATAGTTTTCATCACTATCTCCAATTTTCTTTTCATACCCACAGCTATTACATTTTAATGTTTTATCTTCACCTTGGGGTAATAACATTCCTCCACACTCTGGGCAAAATTCCATTTTATCACTCCGTTAATAAAATTTGGTTTTATTTATAACTTATTAAGTATTATTTTAATTTTTTTTTCAATCTATTTAAATATTTACCATTTAAGATATCAATTTTAAAGCGTCGTTGATAATTTGTTGGTGGTCAAATGCTAAGTCAATATTATCTAAATCTTGGGAATTAAATATTGAAATGTCTATGGCATCATCATTAGCTTTAGCTTTTTTGAAATCTCCTTTTGCAGTGTAAGCAATTGTTATAGTATGACCTCTACTGTCCCGATTAGGATCAGAATAGACATTAATTAATTTATCTAATTCAACATCAATACTTGTCTCTTCTAATGCTTCACGAATAGCTGCATGTTCAACCGTTTCGCCATAGTCTACAAAACCTCCTGGAAGAGCCCAACATCCTTTAAACGGATTATTTTTTCTTTTAATTAATATGAAATTTTTATTTTCATCAAAAATAAAAATATCAGTAGTTATGGAGGGTTTTTTGTATTCTTTTTCCATTAAATCACTTAGTATTTATTGGATATTTTCTTCAACAAGTGTTTTAAATTCTTCAGTTTTTTCAAGAAGTTCTTTTGCAGCTTGTTCTAATGCGATTCTTGGTCTTTTTCCTCTTTTAGTTTTGATGGTCATTTCAGGTTCTCCAGTAAGAGGGTGATCAACATTGTAAACTGCATATTCGACATCAGGATTTTGCATTAAAATGTGTCTTAAAGCATTACAAACTCCATGGCTTTCTCCATGTACAATAAATTTAAGTTCTAAAGTTTTATCTTCAATAATTTCGATATTGGTATCATTATTCATATTAACACCTATTTATTAACATATTCATTTGAAACTTCACGTTTCTCTTTTTTATTACAGATATTACATTGTAATTCATTAGTTTTTTCTGTAGTATGCATAAAACCTCTACAACGAGTACACATAGCTTTTAAAACACCAGTGTCAGGGGAGGTTGTACTTAAATCGATATTTTCCCCAGTAACTTTTACAACTTTTGCCTTTATAATATCTCCAATTCTAAAAGCATCTGTAAGCTTATCTAAATATCCTTTTTTAGCTTTAGAAATATGAATTGAACCCATGTATGGTAAAGCTAATGGTCGTGTGGTATCTGTCATTCTATCAATATTTACAGCTACTCTTTGAGGTTTAACATCTGTAACTTGACCATAAACATAATCACCTACTTTTAATACAGCAGGTTCGCCAGATTTTGCTTTGACAGAGAGAGTTTTCTTTTTAGGGTTAATAGCTACGTTTCCAAGTACTGTTGACTTTATTGTTCCATTATCATCATAAGTGCCATCTCCAGGGATGAATTGCTCAATTATAGCTAATTTATCTCCTGGCATTACAAACTCTCCGTCTTTTATTTTCATAATTTAATCTCCAAAATAAGAAATTTACTTTAATATAGTAATTATATATTCAGGAATATATAAATTTAATTCTACTATTCATATCTTTCATGGAATAATATTTCGTCCAATTGATAGTTTTCCCATTCTCTTTTATTTAGAACTATTTCTAATTCTTGTGGTGTTAATAATGGCTTTTTATACATTTGAGAATCATCAATAGCTATTCTTGGACAAGCTGTTATGACAAAAGCATCTAATTCCATATAAGGGAGCAATACATCAGGATTAACATTATCTACCATTATAATATATGCTTCCTTTCCATCATCCTGTAGCTGTTTTTTGATTTCTTTTGCAAGTTTCATTCTGTATTGACCTTCTTTAGATGATACTATTATTCCCCATTTCTGAGCTTCTCGTGCTTTGGTGATTCTTGCAAATCTTATTCTAAGAATTCTATCAGCATAATCTTCCATTTCTCTTATATCATTATTATAAGGATCTATAGCTAATACTTTTTGTTTTGTAAAGAGATAAATTCCCAATGGATGAAAATTTCCACTGCCGATAAATAAATAGATTTCAGCATCCAGATTTTTAATTGAGGAGAAATTGCATCCTAATACTTGGCCTTTTCTAGTGCTTTTTGATGAACCTAGGACAACCTCTTTACCATTATCTTCTAAATAATCTTTAATTTCATTTAAAATGTTTAAATGTTGTGTAGTGGTAACTAAAGCTATTTTTGAGTAATCTTTAAGCATTTCTAAAGCTTCATCTAATATTGGCTTTATTTTAACATTTGAAAATGCCTCTACAAAGTAAACAGGGACGTCATATTTTAAAGGGAGCGGGGTATGGCCGTAATGTATAATTAAATCAACATAGCTTTTCATTTTACTATCACTAACATCACATGCTCCAAAACAAGGGTCTCCAGAAATTATTACTTCTGCTTCTGTGTTATCTTCAATTATTTTAGCTATTTGAACCGCTTGCATTTTTAATCCTTCAGGAAATTGAAGTCCCACAGTTTTAGCATTTCTAGAGTTGATTTTCTTACAAACCCTTTCCAAATCCATATTATAAAGTGACATTTTAATCTTCAACTGTTGATTCTATTACAACTTTTCCATCAATGACATCTAATTTAACCACTGAAAAAATAGGAATATCTACTTCAGATTCTACAATTTCTTTTCCTTTTCCTTTTTCTATTACAGCTATTGCAGTTTTAACATCAATATCCATATCTTGCAATGTTTTAAGAGTTGAGATTAAAGTTCCTCCAGTACTTACAACATCATCGATTAAAACTACTTTTTCTCCAGCATTCAAATCATTTACATATAGGTTTGATGATCCGTATCCGGTTTTTTGATGGATTTCCTTTTCTCCTTCAAGGCCATATTGTCTTTTTCTAATTATTACAAAAGGAAGGCCAGTAGCTAGTGATAGTGCAGTTGCAAGATGTATTCCCATAGCTTCAACAGCTACAATTTTATCAACATTTAAATCCACATGTTTTGTTATGGTTTCTGTAAGTTCATTTAAGATATCGGGGGTCATTGTTGGAACTCCATCACTAATGGGGTTTACAAAATATTGGTACTCTCCCTTTTGAACTATAGGTGATTCTTCTAAAGATTTTTTTACTTTTTCTAACATTATCTCACACAAAAATTATTAAAGTTGTAATAATATATTTAATATAAATTATATAAATTTTTTAAAGTGATAACATGCTTGGAAGTTTAGGTGAGAATCTTACTAATACAATGAAAAAATTAGTAGGAATGTCTGTTATTGATAAAAAAACAATTAAAGAAGTTGTAAGGGAAATACAACGTGCATTAATCCAATCTGATGTTAACATTGCTTTAGTTCAACAGCTATCTAAAAAGATTGAGAAAAGAGCTCTTGAGGAAGAACCTCCAAAGGGAATTACTCCTAGAGAGTACGTTATTACTATTATTTATGAAGAAATGGTTAATCTTTTAGGTAGTGAAGCTGCTGGATTGGATATTAATGAAAAGCCATATAAAATTTTACTTTTAGGTTTACAAGGTAGTGGTAAAACAACTACAATTGGTAAGATGTGCAGATATTTACAGAAAAAAGGATTTAATCCTGCTGTAGTTTGTACTGACACTTGGAGACCAGCTGCTTATGAACAGTTAAAGCAACTTACCGGTGAAATGCAAATTCCACTTTATGGAGATCCGGATAATAAAGATGCACTTGATTTGGCCCAAAAAGGTTTAAAGGAATTTAAAAATAAAAAGGTTATTATTTTTGATACTGCAGGAAGACATAACAAGGAAGATGATTTAATAGCTGAAATGGATGAATTGGATAATATTATTGAGCCTAATGAAGCTATTCTTGTTATTGATGGTACTATCGGTCAACAAGCAGGTGAACAAGCAAAGGCATTTTCACAAGCTACAGATATTGGTTCTATTGTAATTACAAAACTTGATGGATCTGCTAAAGGTGGAGGAGCTATGTCTGCTGTAGCTGAAACAGGAGCTCCTATTAAATTTATCGGTACTGGAGAACGTATTGAGGACTTTGAGTTGTTTGATCCTGAACGATTCATCTCTAGATTACTTGGAATGGGTGATATTCAAAGTTTAATTGAAAAAGCAGAGGAAACAATTGATGAGGATGTTGCAGAAAGGACTATGGAAAACATGATGAGTGGTAAATTCACTTTAACCGATGTTAAAAATCAGTTTGACATGATGAACAATATGGGTCCCATGCAACAGGTTTTGAATATGATTCCTGGTTTAGGTAATAAAGTTTCTAAAGAGGCTTCTAAGATGACTGAGGATAAAATTGAAACTTATAAGGTAATGATGTCTTCAATGACTCAGGAAGAAATGGATAACCCTAAACTCATTAAACAATCTCGTATTCAAAGAATAGCTAGAGGTGCTGGTGTTGAGGAAAAAGAGGTTAAGGATCTTTTAAAATATTATAACAACACTAAAAAGACTATGAAAGGAATGGGTAAACGAAATCGTCTTAGTAACGGTGCTATGAACCGTATGATGGGACAATTTATGAAATAGATTAATATGGATCAATTAGTAATTAATAAAGCAGAAGAGATACTTGAAAAGACAAATGGCAATATTTGTCCATATTGTTTTGGTCGTAAATTATCAACATTAGTTAGGGATAAAACCCATTTGGAGATAGCTCAGGAGGTTTGTGAAATTTTGGATGTTAATTTGGAAAATGCATCCTGTCAGATTTGTGATAATGTCTTTGATAAATTAACTCCAGAGCTGTTTGGAAAAATCTATAACAAGTTTGATTATCTTAATGTTGAATTTGATACTTTTGAAGTTGGAACAATTATCAGAAATGAAATAAAGAGAAGGGACGATAATTTTTCTGATGATTTGGATTTAAATCCAGAATCAATTAAAAAACATTTAAATAGAATAATAGCTGAGGAAATAGCTAATACTCTAAATAAAAAATTCGATTCTAAAAAGCAGGATGTTGTTGTCAATGTTAATTTAAGAAATGAAGGAAAAGCAAGACTTCAAATTAACCCTATCTATATTGAAGGTAAGTATAATAAATATATGCGGGGAATTCCTCAAACCAAATGGCCTTGTACCTACTGTAAAGGAAAAGGCTGTGAAAAATGTAATGGAACAGGAAAACAATATTTGGAATCTGTTGAGGAATTATTGTCTGAGCATCTTTTAAAAGCAACTAGAGGATATAAAGCAAAATTCCATGGAGCTGGAAGAGAAGATATTGACGTGTTGATGTTAGGTTCTGGAAGACCTTTTGTAATTGAAATTAAGGAACCTAAAACTAGAACTATTGATTTAAAAGCATTAGAAAAAAAGGTTAATAAAATCAATAAAGGAAAAACACGTTATACTGATTTAAAATATTGTCAAAACACTAGAAAAGGAGAATTAAAACAATCTTCACCAGATGCTTATAAGGTTTATAAAGCTATTGTTCGTTGTGATTCTCCATATGATAAATCTAAACTCAAAAATTTAGAATATTTAAATGAAATTTATCAGCAAACACCAATTCGTGTTCTTAAAAGAAGAACGGATAAAACTAGAACCAAACATGTTAAGGAATTATCCACTAAAGTTATTGATGATATGACCTTTGAATTAACAGTTAAAACTGAAGGTGGGTTATACATTAAAGAATTAATTTCTGGAGATGAAGGCCGTACAAAACCTAATGTAGGTGAAATTTTAGGTGTCAACACGGTTTGTGAACAATTAGACGTAATAGAAGTAAGTGAAAAATAGTGATGAATATGGGAGAAGAATTTACACACCTCACAGATAATGGGGTACATATGGTTGAAGTAGGAGAAAAAGAAAATCAAAAAAGATCAGCTATAGCTAGTGGAAAAATTGTACTGTCTCCAAATACAATTTCCATGATTAAAAATGAAGAGATTAAAAAAGGTAATGTATTAACTACAGCACAGATTGCAGCTATACAGGGTGTGAAAAATACATCAGCTATTATTCCGCTCTGTCATCCTTTAGCCATTACAGGAATTGAAGTTGATTTTGATGTTAAGGATACAGAAATTATAGCTACTTGTTCTGTTAATATGAAAGGAAAAACAGGAGTTGAAATGGAAGCATTAACAGGTGTTAGCTGTGCTTTATTAACAATTTGGGATATGGTTAAAGCAGTTGAAAAGGATGATGAAGGTCAATATCCTGATACTAGAATTTCAGACATTCAAGTAGTTGAAAAAATTAAAATCTAGCTTTTTTTGGGATATTTCAACATAAAAGAAGAAAAAACATATAATCAACATTTTCAGTTGATTATATTTTCAAAATATTATTTATAGGGTATTTATTTCTTGTTGGGTTAGTCCTGTGGCAATGTGGATTTTTTCTGTGTCTATTTTTAGTTCTTTCATTTTTTTAGCTATTGATTTGGTAGTATCATTTGCTACCTTTTCTCCTTCTTTTCTTATTTCGATGTCGTAGAGTGTGTCTCCCATTTTTATTTCCTCTGTTATTCTTTTTCGATATTGTTTTTTGTTAATTTCTCTAAATTGTTGTGTCTATTTTTATCATTTATAGGGTGTTTATTTCTTGTTGGGTTAGTCCTGTGGCAATGTGGATTTTTTCTGTGTCTATTTTTAGTTCTTTCATTTTTTTAGCTATTGATTTGGTAGTATCATTTGCTACCTTTTCTCCTTCTTTTCTTATTTCGATGTCGTAGAGTGTGTCTCCCATTTTTATTTCCTCCATTATTTTTTCTTGGTATTGTTCTTTTATTACTTTTCCGCACATGTATTGTTGCATGTATTTAATTCTTGCTTTTTCATATCTATCCATTATTAATGATGGTTCGTTTATGAGTTTTACAGATTTCAGTAACAATTCCTCTGGTTTGGATTCAAAGGAAGTATATAATAATGTTTTTAACACAAACATTTCTTCTGCATCTAACTCTTGATTATCATTTATTTTATTTTCAATATTATTTAAAATCTCTTCTCCGTTTATTTCCTTAAAGCTAATAAAATGAATTGTATAATGACTATTTTCTCCCCATTCCATGGATATGGTCATATTTTTGTCTAGATCCATTACCAGAACATAGGTAACAACTGGTTTTTTATAATATTCGTATAAATCAAAGGCATAGATTAAATAATTGTCTCTGATTTTTGTTAATGATGGTAGTGTACTTTCACATTCTACATGGATGATTCGATTTTTCCCGATTCCTACAAAATCCATGGATTTTATCCTATCTTCCATAGCTGTTTTTGCAAATTCGCTTTTACCTTCCATCAAAACATTCTCATCAATTCCTAAGACTTTTAACAACTCATTAATATAAATAGAAGCCGATTCCTTAAAGCTTCTATCAAGTTTAAATCTGCTCATTTTCCACCTCTTCTGTTTTTCTATTACTTAATATATTTTTAAACTATTTAAATTAGTCAGTTTTATTTAATAGCTATTTTTACTTCATTATATTAAATTACAAGCTTAAATAAATATTTATTTACAAATATAAAATTGTTGCAAACATAAAATCTTAACTAAATTATAACTCCACAAGTTTAAATAGTAAGAAAAAAATAAATAATATCAATTATTTTTATAAATTAACCGATGGAGATAACATGGCAAAAAAAGATGATAAAATTGGAATGCCTCAAACAGGGGCTGGATTAGTAAGATATTTTGATGAAGAAAGTGTCGGTCCTAAGCTTTCTCCAGAACACGTTGTTGTTATAACTATTATTTTAGCTATTTTTTGTTTCGTATTAAGATATTCAGCTTAATACCATTTTTCCTATTTTTTAAGATTTTCTATGTTGACCAAAAGAATTATTCCATGCTTAGACTGTGATTTACAAATTCCTGAAGGAAGAGTTGTAAAGGGAGTGGAATTTAAAGAAATTAAATATGCTGGTAATCCTGTTGATTTAGCTACTCGTTATTATGAAGAAGGTGCCGATGAAATTGTTATTTTGGATATAACCGCATCTTACGAGCGTAGAGCTACAATGGCTGATGTAATCCATAGACTTACAGAAAATGTTTTCATTCCAATTTGTGTTGGTGGTGGAATAAGAAAAGTTGATGATTACATTAAAATGTTAAATGCCGGTGCAGACAAATGTTCTACAAATACTGCAGCTATTAAGAATCCAGAATTACTTACAGAAGCTTCAAAGGTTGTAGGTTCTCAAGCTGTTGTTATTGGAATTGATGCCAAAAGAAGATACGTTGAATCACCTGAAGAAGAGGCTAATAAAAATGTTATAGAAACCGATAAGGGTTATTGTTGGTTTGACTGCAGTATCTATGGTGGAAGAGAGTTTACTGGAATGGATGCTATTGATTGGGCAGTAAAATGTCAGGATTTAGGTGCCGGTGAAATTTTACTTACTAGTATGGATGGAGATGGAACTAAGGATGGCTATGATTTATATTTAACTAAAGCCATTAATGATGCTGTAGATATTCCAGTAATAGCTAGTGGTGGTGTAGGTACCCCTAAAGATATATTAGATGCATTTAAGGTTTCTGATGCAAGTGCAGCTCTAGCAGCTAGTATTTTTCATTTTAATGAATATTCCATTGATGAGGTTAAAGATTATCTTAAAAGTAATAATATACCTGTGAGATTATGAATCTACAATTAACTCAAATGTCAGGCCAAACATCTCAACCTCCATGGAAAAAAACCGATAATAGCTATCAGGATGTTGTTTTTGTTGGAGGTAAGCCTGTTTTATTTAAAGTTGATGATAAACTTAATGTTGATTATGAACTTCCTATAGGTGGGGATTTTACTATTTCTCAAAAGGAAGTTATTGGAGAATTTAGAAGAATTTTTGACCTTGACTTTGATTTAGATAGATTTTACAGCTATTTAAAAGAGGATGAAAAACTTTCTGAAATTCCTAAATTTTGTAATGGTCTAAGATTATTTATAGCTAAAAATAAATTTGAAAGCATTATTTCTTCAATATCCTCAGCTAATAACTCAATAGCTAGATGGACAAAATCCATGGATTTATTTAAACAGAAATGGGGCAAAAAATATACTTTTTCTTCAGGAGAATTTTCAGCTTTTCCTACATTAAATGTTCTTGATTCTTGTTTTGAAGATCCTGATGAGGAATTTGATTTTAATAATAATTTAGCTATTGATGAATGTGTTAATAATCTGAAAAGCTGTGGTGTTGGTTACAGGTCTAAATATATTAAGGGAGCATGTGAATTTTTTACCTCTCAAATGGATATTGAGGATATCTCTAAAATGAATTATGAAGAGGCCTTTGAAGTTATCCAGCAAGTTCCCGGTGTCGGTCCCAAAGTGGCTGATTGTATTTTATTATATGGTTATAATTTTAAGCAAGCTTTTCCCTGTGATGTTTGGATAAAAAGAATCATTAGCTATTTGTATTTCGACGGTAAGGATATTCCCGTTTCTAAAGTTAGGGATTTTGGAATTGATAAATTTGGTGATTATGCTGGTTATGTTCAACTTTATTTATTCCATTATGCCCGCAAATCTGGCCTTTTTGATAAATTAAAAAAGTAAATAATTTCTTGAAATCATTGAGTTGTTTGTTGAATGGTTCTCTATAGCTTATAAACTAGTTTTTTAAGTTTTCTTTATTTCTTAGCCTTACAAATCTATTTTTTAAAAAATTTCTATTAAAATATAAGCATAACCATGATAAATACATTATGGAATAACAATTAATTCAGTTATTAAGAAATCCTTAATAACTGAACATTTGATAAAAAAATATTTAAAAGGTAGGGCTTTAGTGATATATTATATAATGATTAAAATTATTAGGACTCTATAAATGTCATATCACATTTTTTGAATTTTGTCTTTGATAATTCCATGTTTTTTCAACAATTTACACTCCAAATGTCCTTTTTTAATACTAACATTTATTCAAACATTGTTTTTGTTTATTATAAATATTTTTATTAAATAATTTTTTGAAATCAGTTAGTAAAATTTTATTGATGGAATTTTAAAGCTAAAAAATATGATGTGTATCAAAATTAAATAAATAAAATTTATTATACTATTATGTTCTAATAATTTAATATGCTAAAAACATTTTTTTAAATTATATGTTTTTATGCAATTTTTGAAATTAAATTGGGGAGGATAAAATAGATGAGGAAAAATCTAATTTCTCTTTTATTGGGATTATTTCTAGTTTTTTCCTTAGTAGCTGGTGTTTCTGCTGAAGAGTTAAACACTGCTGATAATATGAATTCATTAGATAATAATCCTACCAATGATGTTCAAATAACTTATAATGAGGTTGTTTCTAATAGTGAAGCAATTTCTATAGAACCAATGGAAATATAGCTATTTACTCCAATGTTCCTATTAATGATACGATATCGGTCGAATTTAACAATAAAACTATAAATGTTAAAATGGATGATGGAGAAGGAAAACTAGTAACAGAAGCGAATGTTTTACCTGGAAATTACCCAGTTATTGCAAAATTCACTAAAGATAATGTAACTGTAAAGGTGAAGGAGTACTTAACATTGTTCCTGAATTTAATTTATAGATCAATAAAACAACAAATCATGGAACTTATAATCTTAGTGGCAAAATTATTTTCACAATTAATGTTGGAAATGATGGTCCTGGAGATTATAATGTTGTTGTTAGGGATTTATTAAACAATGTTAAATTCATTTCCTTTAATTCCACTCAAGGAAATTATGATTCTGCTACTGGAATTTGGAATGTTGGTTTACTTCAAGCAAATCAAACTGCTACATTAGTTATTATTGCAGAGGCTATAAATGCAGGAAACTTTACAAATATAGCTACTTTAATGGTAGACGGATATAATTTCACAACTTCAAGTGAGGTTAATTTCACAGTTTTAAATGATTCTGGAAATACAAACACCACTGAAAACAATTCCACTTCTAATTCAGATAATTCAAATAAGTTAGATAATGGCCGTAGTGAGGCTGTAGCTAATGAATCCATTAAAACTGGTAATCCTTTAATGCTTTTACTTTTAGCTATTTTATGTATCTCATTTAGAAGAATTATTAAAAAACAATAATTCTTCACTTTTTTTATTTTTTCAAATTTTAACAGTTTCTATGGAAACTTTTATATATAACTATACATCTTATTACTATTCATGAATCAAAGCACTGTTTTTGGAGCAGATTTATTTGCCTTCCATAAAAATCAACATAAATACATTAATGACAGATTGGTTGATTTTGATTTGAATATTATGCAGGCATTATTTATCATAAGATTAAATAACTATCCAAACACCACTCAAAAGGAGTTAGGAGAAGTTTTTTTCTTATCAAAAAGTGCAGTTGCAAAATCATTGAAGCAATTGGAAAATAAAGGTTTTTTAAAGAGAATTAAAAATCCTCATAATAAAAGGTTTTACAATCTTCAATTAACCGATAAGGCATTTAAAATAATTCCTGACATTAAAAAATTAAATAAAAAGTGGGAGAGAGAAATGGGATTTGATAAAATAGATTCTAGCTTTTTTGAAACCTTTAATGATTTGGTTCAAAAAAGTATTCAATTAAATGATGAGGTGGAAAAATGACTAGTAAGCTTGAAAAATATGTTTTAATAGTAGCTACCTTAACATCATTTTTCACAGTTTTTTTATCTTCAGCAGTTATGATAGCTATTCCTAGCATAGCTGGTGAATTTCAGATGAGTAATATTGTTCAAAATTGGGTTACAATGCTATTTTTCCTTTCTGTCGCTGTAGTTACAATTCCAGCAGGACAGCTATCAGGAAAATACGGCCTTAAAAGGACAATGGTTTTCGGTTCAATATTCTTTATAATAAGTTCAGCTATTATCATGTTTTCCACCTCTCAGGACATGTTCCTGATTTTAAGAATTTTCCAGGGAATTGGAGCAGGATTTTTAATTGTAGCTTCAATGGCAATGGTAGTATCCGCCTTTAAACCTCAAGATAGAGGTCAAGCTATCGGTATTACAGTAACAGGAGTTTATCTAGCTACATCACTTTCACCTGTAATAGCTGGTGTTTTAAACTTTGATTTTGGATGGAGGTCAATATTCTTCTTTACAATTCCCTTCTTAATAGTCTGTTTAATTTTACTTATTGTTAAAATTGATAAGGAATGGATTACATTTGCCGATGTTGCAATTGACAAGAAAGGTTGTATTAGCTATGCATTCGGTATATTGTTATTCATATTCGGATTTTCAAACCTTAACCAAAGCTATGGAATGGCCTTAACAGTAATCGGACTTGTTTTACTTGTGCTATTTGCATATCTTGAGCTTAGATGTAAAAACCCTGCATTTGATGTAAAATTATTTAAAAACTCTAAATTTTCATCATCAAACTTTGCAGCTCTTTGTGGATATTTGGCTACCTTTGCTGTTGTAACAATTGTAAATTATAACCTTCAATATATTAGAGGTTTTGATTCACAGGAGGCAGGTTTGATTTTGATGATAGCTCCTATTGTACAGGTTGTAATGGCTCCTCTTGCAGGTAGATTGTCCGATAGGGTAAATCCTCAAAAACTTTCAGCTTTAGGTATAGCTATTGGAGGTGTTGGATTGTTTATGATTTCCACCATTTCAGAAGGAACTCCTTTGGAATTTTTAATGGTTGCATTAGCTATTGAAGGATTTGGTTTTGGGGTATTTTCATCTCCAAATACAAATGCAATTATGGGGTCAGTTCCTTCAAAGGACACTCCAATGGCATCAGCTTCAGTTTCCACCATGAGAGTTATTGGCCAGACAATGAGTATTGGAATGTTAACCTTGGTGTTTGCATTTATAATGGGAAAAGTCCTGATTGTTCCAGAAACTTATCATTTACTTGTAGTAAGTTGTCAAATAGCTGCTGGAATCTGTACATTGTTATGTATAGTTTCAATAGCTGCCTCTTTGGTTGGTATTAAGTCTGATGGTTATTATGATAAAACCAGTTAGTTTTTATTAATACTAACTATTTTATTTTTGGAAATATTTTATCTCCTTTTAAACACCGTTTTCAATATTATTGGAATAGATGGTAATGTGACTGTTAGCTTATATCAAAATGACACATTGATTAATAGTACCATTCTTTCAATGAATAGCCGTGGTCTAAATGAATTTAGTTTTGCTGGTTTAAATGCAGGTAACTACACTATTAAAGCTGATTTTGCTGGTAATAATAATTATTATAGTAAAGATGGTATTAAAGAAGCTATTATTACTAAAGTAACTCCTGTATTGAATATTGTTGATATTCCTGATTATTTCCAATATGGTGATTTGCACATTGCTAATATTTCATTAGAAGGTAATAATCCTTTATCTGAAAATGTTACAATTTCTATATTAACACCAATAACGGTTCTATTGTAGCTACTATTAATGTTAAAACTAATGAAACGGGTTATTATTTCTATGAATTACCTCGTTTAAACACTGGTAATTATACTGATCGTGTTGATTATGCAGGTGATGTAAATTATAATCCATCAATGGTTGAGGACAATTTCACTGTTATAAAAGCAAATGTTGTAGATGATGTGAATATTGAATTTATTAACAGTACTTATGGTAATGTATCTATTAACATCACTATTCCTAAGAATTTCACAGGAAAAGTAAATCTTACAATTGATAATAAAACTCAAGAAGTAAATATTATTAATGGACAAGCTGTTGTTCCTGTAGATAATATAACTGGTGGTAGTCATACCTTTGAAGTTACTTATAATGGTGATGATAATTTCGAACCATTTGATAAAATAGTCAATTTAACAGTAACTAAAGATGATATTGATCTGTGTGATGTTGGTGTGACTGTGAATGGTACTTATGGTAATGCTAGTGTTATTGTTACTGTTCCTAAAGGTGTGACTGGTAATATTACTGTTACTGTTGGTAATGAGACATTTTCTGCTCCTATTGTAAATAGTACTGCGGTTATTCCTTTACCTGGTGTTGGTGCTGGTAATCATATAGTGAAAATTGAATATATTGATGATGATAATTATAATCCATTTAACACCACAGAAAATATTACTATTCCAAAAGCTGAAATTAATCCAAATAAGGATGTTGATGTTGGTGTGAATGGTACTTATGGTAATGGTACTATTGTTATTACTGTTCCTAAAAACATGACAGGTAATGTGACTATTATTATAGGTGGTAATGTAACAGTTAATGTTCCTATTGAAAACGGTACTGTGATTATTAATTTACCTGAGGATTTACCTGCTGGTAACCACACAGTTGTAATTAAATATCCAGGTGATGAAAATTACGATCCATTCAATGTCACTGATATTAATATTACTATTCCAAAAGCCGATATTGATCCTGATAAGGATGTTAATGTGACTATGCTTGATCCTAGTGTTGGTAATGCTACTGTTGAAATTAGTGTTCCTAAAGGTATGACTGGAAATATTACAATTACTGTTAATGGTACTGATTATAATGCTACTATTGAAAATGGTACTGTAGTATATATGAGATTACTTCAATTAATCCAGTTACAGGTTCTAGTGTGGTTAACAATGTAACAGTTCTTACAACTATTGAAGGTAAAGATTTAATTAAATATTATAAAAACGCAACCCAATATTCTGCTACTTTCTTTGATGGTCAAGGTAATGTATTAGCTAACAGAGAAATTACTTTCAATATTATCGGTAAGACTTATAATATGATGACTGATGAAATGGTACAGCTACATTACCTATTAACTTAAACCCAGGTAATTACACAATCACGGATATTAACCCTATCAACGGTCAAATGTATTCAAATAAGATTATCGTTATTTCTTCAGTTGTAGGAAAAGATCTTGTGAAATATTATAGAAATGGAACTCAGTATTCTGCTACTTTCTATGATAAACAAGGTAATCCATTAGTTAACAGAAATGTTACATTTAATATCATTGGTAAAATTTACACTATGAAAACCGATGAAAATGGTATTGCAACATTGCCTATTAACTTAAACCCAGGTAATTACATAATTACTGCACACAACCCAGAAGACGGATTATTGTACTCTAATACAATTACAGTACTTTCAACAATTTCAGGTAATGATATTGTCAATTATTACAGAAACGGAACACAATACTCTGCTACTTTCTTAGATAGTCAAGGTAATCCATTAGTTAACAGAAATGTTACATTTAACATTATTGGTAAGTTCTATAATGCTGTTACCAATGCTGATGGTGTTGCTGAGATTGAAATTGATTTAAACCCAGGAAACTACATAGTTACTGCACTTAACCCTAATGTACTCTAATAACATCAAAGTACTTTCAACTATTGTAGGTAGTGATGTTACTGCTAAGGCCAATAAAGCTGGTACTTATAAGGTCATAGTTCTTAATGATGTTGTTATCCAGCAGCTGGTCAGAAAGTAACATTTAATTTAAACGGTAAAATTAATACTGTAACTAATGATAGTAATGGTATAGCTCTTTACAATTTCAATTTAAAGAAAGGTACCTATATTATTACAGCTGAGTATAACGGATTACAACATTCAAACAAAATTACTGTAGTGAAATAAAACACTTCTTTTCACTACAATTCTTTTTTTTATTTTTAATCTTTAAAACAAATAAAAACCTTTAATTTTAATATTTAGATAGAAAAATAAGTATTTGAATATAAAAAAAAGATTTCCTAAATAGGAAATATAATTTAAGAAAAAAAGGGAATAATAGTTGAAAAACAACTATTCATCAATTACTTCTAATTTTAACATTTTGTCTCCTTGTTGAATTTTATCCACAACGTCCATACCTTTGATTACTTGACCAAATACAGTATGAACACCGTCTAAATGAGGTTGTGGAGAATGAGTAATAAAGAATTGACTTCCACCAGTATCTTTTCCAGCATGTGCCATTGAAAGTGCACCACGGCCATGTTTGTGAGGATTGCCTTCAGTTTCACATTTAATTGTATAACCTGGTCCACCAGTTCCGTTTCCATTAGGACAACCACCTTGAATTACAAAGTCTGGAATTACTCTGTGGAAAGTTAAACCATCATAGAATCCTTCGTTAATTAACTTTTCAAAATTAGCTACAGTTCCTGGAGCTTCATTTGGGAATAATTCTAACTCAATAGTTCCTTTTTCAGTTTCTATAATCGCTTTTTTCATATAATCACCTGTGTTTTAAATAACACTAATAATATATTTCATAAAATATAAAGTATTTGTGGAGAGAGATAAAATGAACACTAAAGAAATAATTCAGGCTGAGAAAGATTATTTTGTAAATACATTTACCAGACAACCTATTGTATTGGATCATGGAAAAGGACTTAAAGTTGTAGATATTGAAGGAAATGAGTATTTGGACTTTTTTGCAGGAATAGCTGTAAATGCTTTAGGTCACGATTATCCAAAACTTGTAGAGGCAATTCAAAAACAGGCAGAAAAATTAATTCATATTTCGAATATCTATTATAATGAACCTGCTATTGAATTTGCAAAAAGATTGGTGGATTTAACCACATTTGATAAAATATTCTATACAAACAGTGGAGCTGAATCCAATGAAGGAGCTCTTAAATTAGCTATTAAATACACAGGAAAATCTGAAGTTATTTCAACTACAAATTCATTTCACGGCAGAACATTATTAACAGTAACAGCAACAGGTCAGCCTAAATATAAGGAACCTTATGTTAAAAATTTACCTCAAGGGTTTAAGGAAGTTCCATATAATGATATTGAAGCTATAAAAGAGGCCATTACTGATGAAACAGCTGCAATTATTGTTGAACCAATTCAAGGGGAAGGGGGAATTAATATTCCTGATCCTGACTATTTACCTCAAATTGAAAAGCTTTGTCATGAAAATGGTATAGTTTTCATAGTTGATGAAGTTCAAACAGGTTTTGGAAGATGCGGAAAATTGTTTGCTCATGAAATATATGGTGTAAAACCAGATATAATGACAGTAGCTAAAGGTATTGGAGGAGGAGTTCCAATGGGTGCATTTTTAGCAACTGATGAAGTAGCTAGTGGATTTGAACCTGGTGATCATGGAACTACTTTTGGAGGAGGCCCTCTTGTTTGTGCTGCAGCTAATGCTACATTAGAATCTTTAATCGATGATAATGTTATAGATAACTGTGTTGAAATGGGTAAATATCTAAAAGAACAATTAGAATCTCTTCAAGAGACTCATGATATTATAAAAGAAGTAAGAGGCTATGGATTACTAATTGGAGTAGAGTTAGATAAAGATGGGGCTGAATATGTTGATAAAATGAGAGAAAAAGGATTTTTAGTCAACTGTACTGCGGGTAATGTATTAAGATTTGCTCCACCACTTATAGTTACTAAAAAAGAAATTGATCAGCTTATAAAAGCTTTAGATGAAACACTCTAAAGTATTCCATTCTTTTTTTCTAATAATTTTTTTAATGCTGGTGTAATTTCAAGATTTTTAATGTTTTCTACATTAACCCATTTAAAATCCTCATGTTCCTCACTTATTTTAACATCACCAGTTATATCTTTTAAATACATTATTACTTGGACAGTTCTTTTGTGGGGATAATCGTCCTGAATAGCTTCACAGAAATCTCCTGGTTTTCCATCTAAATCAGTTTCCTCTTTAATTTCTCTAACTAGACATTCATCAAAAAATTCTCCTTTATCCACTTTTCCACCAGGCAATTCCCATTTTTGAGGGCCGTTAATTGATTTGTGATGTCTTTTTAAAAGTAGTATTTCTCCTTTATCGTTTTTTACAATTCCTCTCATTGTTAATCCATAAGGTTTGTCCATAATAATCATCTCAATATACTTTTATTTTTAAAGTTTATTAACTATTTTTGTTAAATAATTTTCATCGGCATTTGCTTTTCCTTAGTTAATTTTAAATAAAATACAACATATAAATTAAAAACATAATATATCTTTTTAGGAGATTTAATCATGGATTTAAATATTAAAATTAACGATAAAGGTCATTTAGATATTGGAGGAGCAGATGCAGTAGATATAGCTGATGAATATGGGACTCCTGTTTTTGTAATTGATGAAAATAGAATAAGAGATAATTATAATAGATTTTACGATGCTTTTTCAAAATATTATCCAAACTTCCAGGTATTTTACGCTTGTAAAGCAAACACAAACCTTGCTGTAATGAAAATCTTAGAACAGGAAGGTTGTTGTATTGATGCTGTATCGCCTGGAGAGGTTTACACAGCTAAAAAAATGGGATTTGCTGGAGATAGAATATTATTTACAGGAAACAATGTAACAAACGATGAGTTAAAGTTTGTTGTTGATGAAGGTGCAGTTGTAAATTTAGATTCAATTTCTGCCTTAAACAGATTAGCTGAAATTATAGATCCTGATGGCCTTAAAATATCATTTAGAGTAAATCCTATGGTTGGTGCAGGACATCACGATCACTGTATCACCGGAGGAGTAATGAGTAAATTCGGTATTATGGATGTTGAAGCTGTTGAGGCTTATGAACTTGCAAAGGATTTAGGTTTTAAACCTGTTGGTATGCATTCTCATATTGGATCAGGTATTTTAGATCCAGAACCATTTAAATTAGCTATTGAATCAACAATGGATATAGCTGGTAAAGTTCACCAGGATGCTGGAGTTGACTTTGAATTCGTTGATTTTGGTGGAGGAGTTGGAATTCCATACACTCCAGATGAAGAGGTTTTAGATTTGGATAAATTTGCAAAAGAAAATATTACCTTATTTAAGCAAAAACTTAAGGAATATGATATGGGCAATCCAACAATGTATCTAGAACCAGGAAGATATTTAGTAGGAGATGCTTCTGTACTTTTAGTTAGAGTTAACAGTGTAAAACAAAGTTACAGAAAATTCATAGGTGTAGATGCTGGATTTAACACTTTACTTAGACCTGCAATGTATGATTCCTATCATCATATTGTAGTAGCTAATAAAATGAACGCACCAGAAACTCAGGAAGTGGATATTGCAGGAAATGTATGTGAATCAGGAGATTTATTTGCAAGAGATAGAAGAATGCCTGATGTTGAAGAAGGAGATTTACTAGCTATTTTAAATGCTGGGGCATATGGTTTTACAATGTCTTCCAATTACAATTCCCGACCAAAAACTCCTGAAGTGCTTGTAGATAATGGAAAATGCCATTTAGTCCGTGAAAAAGAAACATTTGAAGATTTATTTAACAAACAACACATTCCTGAACATTTACAATAGCTGTGATAAAAATGGATTTAAAAGGTTTAAAATTTTCAAAAATGCATGGAATAGGTAATGATTTTCCTATTATTGATGAATCAAAAGGAGAAGTAATTCCAGAAGCCGAAAAGCCAGAAGCCTGCATATTTTTATGCCATAGAAATTTCGGTGTAGGAGGAGATGGAGTTCTTTTTGTAGTTCCTTCCAACAATGCTGATATTGGATATAGAATGTTCAATCCTGATGGTAGTGAAGCTGAAATGTGCGGTAATGGAATTAGATGTTTTGCAGATTTTGTCTACAGAAAAGGTATTTTAAAACAGGAAAAAATGACTGTAGAAACAAAATCCGGAATCAAAACCATTGAAATTACATTAGAAGATGACCAACCAGTTCTTTTTAAGGTGGATATGGGAACTGCAACATTTAAAACCACAGACATTCCAATGGAAGTTGATGATGAGGAATTTATCGATGGACAGTTAGAGGTTTTAGATGAAAGTTATGCTATTACAGCTATCAGTGTTGGAAATCCTCATGCTATAATATTTGTTGATGATATCTCTAAAATAGACATTGACAAGTTTGGTCCAGCTATTGAATGTCATGAAGTTTTCCCAGAAAAAATCAACGTACATTTTGTTCAGGTAATATCTGAAAATGAGGCAGTTATGAGAACTTGGGAAAGAGGAGCTGGAGTTACACTTGCATGTGGAACAGGAGCAACATCTACAGCTATTTCAGGATATAAACTAGGTCTTTTTGATGAGCATATATTATTACATCTTCCTGGAGGAGATTTGGAATTTGATGTCTATCAAAAAGATAATCAGTTAGGAGCCTTTATGAAAGGTCCAGCAGAACTTGTTTTTGACGGGGAAATTCAATAATTTCTCTTTACTATTTTTTTATTATAAATAACCATTAATTAGAGTTATATCTTCAAAAAAGAAATGTTCTTTTGCAGCTATTTGGGAAATAAATCCTAATTCTTCTAACCTATCTAAAGTTTTTTCATTATCGCAAAGTGATGATTGTATTAGCTGCACTTTTCCTTTAGGATTTAAATGGTTTTTCACCTCATTTAAAAAGTCATCAATAACTTTTCTACCATCTAAACCACCATCAAATGCATAATTTAAATTGTCATCTATAACATCTCCATCTTCGGTTGGTAGATATGGGAGATTAAATAAAATTACATCAAACTTTCTATTTTTAACAGGTTCAAATAAATTTCCAAAAAGAATCTCAATATTTTCAATATTGTTTCTTTCAAAGTTTTCACTAGCTAATTGGCAGGCATCAAGATTAATGTCAGTCACAGTAATATTATCACTTAATTTGGAAGCATACATTGCAACAATACCTGTACCTGTACCAATTTCCAAAACACTGTCATCAGGTTTTATCTCTAAATTGTCAGCTAACAAATAACTATCTTCTGCTGGCTTATAAACTGTGGGAGAGGTATTGATAATAAAATCCATATTTTCACATTAGATGTTTGGATAAATAAAGAATTTCTTCAGGAGTTATGTTAATAACACGTTTATCTAATAAATCATTGATTTTATGGGAAGTGATATTGTTTAATTTTTCTTTCATCTGTTTTTTATCAAAATTAGATATTTCGTGTCTGGAGTCAATTAAAGCGTTTCTAACCTTTTTATTTTTATGTTGGAATAATGCCTTACAATATTTAGAATAACTTTCAAAATCTTCATTATTGATTTCATCAATATCAAGGTGTGCTAAATCACCATGTAAATCTGGTAATTTAGGAGTAAGCTTAATTATGGTTGAATCAACTTGAGGTTTTGGTATAAAGGATTCTGCAGATACTGATGCTAACCTTTCAACATCACATTTAAAATAAAGCATAGCGGATAATCTGGAATAATCTTTAGTTCCAACTTCACCATTCATACGTCTGGCAAATTCTTTTTGATACATTAAAATAGCTACATCAAAATCATAGTTTAGGAATTTAAAGGTTATTGGAGATGAGATTTGATAAGGTAAATTAGAGACGATTTTATTAAATTTAGGAAAATCAGCGGTTATTGCATCGTCATTTATCAATTCTACATTTTCTATGTTTTCTCTCTCCAATCTATTTTTCAATATTTGGTAAATAGTGCTATCTTGCTCAATAGCTATTACTTTTTTAGCTTTTGATGCTAATTCTGTTGTTAAGGTTCCTATTCCAGAACCAATTTCTAAAACAACATCATCATTAGTGATATTTGCATATTCAATTATTTTATCTCGTTTATTTTTATCAATAAGATAATTCTGTCCAAGATTTTTATTTAGTTTAATATCATTTTCATTCAAAATATCTTTTGTTTGTTTTGCTAAAGATAGAGTTTTGTTTGACAAATTATCACTATTTTCTTTGTTTTCTTGAAGGAATATTGGTAAATAAATAATATTTATTTTTCCCACGTTTAGTTACGTTTGGATCTAATTCCTGTTTGATCCTATTTACAATCATTCCTGCAGGATCAGATATTGGTGGAACCCTCTCCTTAATATCTTCAAAGCTTTCAAAAGGTTTTTCCTTTCTAGCATCGATAATTTTCCACATGTGTTTTTTACCGATTCCAGGAATAAGTTCTAATTTATGAAATCTTGTACTTACAGGTCCAGCTGTGTTAAAAAACTCCACAAACCTGTCTTCTTGACTCTCTACTAAATCTCTAATTGCATAATCAAGTTCGATTCTACTAGTAGCTGTTAATAAATCATAATCAAGCTTTCCTAAAACTCTTCCCATAGGTTT
This sequence comes from uncultured Methanobrevibacter sp., assembly GCA_964409285.1. GTDB lineage: Archaea > Methanobacteriota > Methanobacteria > Methanobacteriales > Methanobacteriaceae > Methanocatella. The sequence goes on from CAYPCR010000003.1 coordinate 100,552, forward strand.
GGAATCTTCATCTTTAATTGTTTTACCTTTTTCTATGGTGACAGTTTCGCCAATTTCATAGTCAGAACCTTTATTTGGAGTTAACTCTAATAAAGTGAAATAATCAGCACCAATAACTTGAGCAATAGCTTTACCTTTAAATTTAGACATGTCATTGCGTAAATATCCTCTGCTGAGATAATCTAAAACCAATGCACTACTTTCATGTTTTTCAGGTGGTGCCCTGTTTTTTTTATTTTTTTCTTCCATTATATCACTTCCTTAGGTTTGAAAATTTTGAAAGTAATAAAACTTCTAAATTTTTCAACTAATATTTTACTTTTATTTTAATTAGTTATAAATATATCTAATGTATTTGGAAATTTCTAAAAAAAGTATAATTTAATTATTTATTTTTAGATTTAATGGATTTTTTTATAGCTAAAAAAGATTCCAATGCCTTAAAATCTTTCAAGTGTGTGTTGATGGCTGTAAAAAAATAATTTTTCTAACAAATAAAAAATAGTATCTAATCTATATAAAACTTTATTTTTGTTGATAAAGAGAATATAGAGGAATTGGTGCAGATGAAGCAGCGTAAAGTAAAATAAGTGTAAGTAATGCTCCTATAAATCCAATTCTTCTTTCATTAATCATTTTTATTCAAGAACTTCATATTTTTCTAATACTGCGAGAATTTGCTCCATTTCATCTTTATCTGGATGAGCAGCTTCTTTTGCAAATATTAATCTTAAATCTGATAAGTCCTTTGGAATTAAATCTACAATACGAACAGCTACTTTAGGTTTAATGTCCATTTCTACAAGTTCTTCAATAATTGCATTTCCATCTTCACTTGAAAAATGCTCGAATCTTGCAATGTGATTTAAAGTAATATTCTGTTCATAATTTAATTCATTTTTTTCAGAATATTCTTCAAGAATTTCTTTAACTTTAATTGATTGAATCGGTTTAGTTTCAATCACTTCTTTTCCAATCATCTAATCAGTCTTTTTGAAGTTTTAAATGGTCTGGTCTAACGATTAATTCTTTACTTTTGTTTCCATCTTTTAAAGCTACGAGATATGCTTTACCTGTTTTACCAACAACTTCTCCAGTTTTACCATGGAATCTTGGGTGTGGTTGGCCACGATGGATACTTGGATTAATAATAATATGAACTAAATCTCCAACTTCAAATCTTTGCATTTTGTTGGTAATTGGATTAGTTCTACCTTTTCTTTGGACTTTTGTCATTTTATTTCTGGATCTACTTCTAGGACCTCTTGATCTTTGCATTTTATAAACCTCTTATTATTTAATAGCGTCTGGGTAAATTCTATGTTATCAGCTATCTAGTATAAAAATGCCCATATATACTAGTAACATAGAGTATAAAAATTATAAAATTAATTATCAGTAAATTATGATAATATATATCTATTACTTTAAAGCTATTAATATAGTTTAGGTTTTTTAGAGATTGTAAATTTTTATAGGGTTTTTTGTTTTCCGAATTTGTGTGTCCAGAAT
>CAYPCR010000004.1:0-82836 GCA_964409285.1 uncultured Methanobrevibacter sp.
TAAAATGTGTCTAAAAAAAATCTTCAAAAAACCCTATAAAAATTTACAATCTCGTAGCTATTGATAATGGGGATTTATCTGAGAGTGATACATTAGAAACGATATCGGTTGATGAAAATGTAGAGGTTAATACAAGTATAGAAAATAATTTTGAAGTTGTTGAAACAAACAATGTAGAGAATGAAAGTAGTAATGTTAGTAGTATAGCTACTCCTACAGCACAAACATTTGCAGCTATCAACGACGCTATCACATCAGCTAGTTCGGGAGACACCATAACACTCTCTGGAACATACATTGGAAGTGGATCACAAATAACAGTAAATAAAAACTTGAACTTTATAGGTCAAAATCAAGCCACATTAGATGCACAATCATTAAACAGAATAATATACATCGGCGCTGCTTATACAGTTACATTTACCAACATAACATTCAAAAATGGGAAACTTACAAGCATAACTGGACTACAGAGTCACGGTGGGGCAGTTTTCATATACAATGGAGGTTCTGGTTATTTCACAAACTGTAATTTCATCAATAATTATGCAACCAATGGTGGGGCAATCCGCATAGATACGAGTTGTAGTGGAGGTTTCACAAACTGTAATTTCACAAATAATACTGCAAAAAATTATGGTGGTGCTGTGTATACTATTGCTTGTAATTTTACAAACTGTAATTTCACCAACAACACTGCAAACCAGCCTGGTGGGGCAGTTTTAATGTTCTCTGGAAGTGGTTTTGGTTATTTAACAAACTGTAATTTCATTGGTAACACTGGAATGAATGGTGGTGCTGTGTATGTTAGTGGTTCTAATGATTTCACTAACTGTAATTTCATTGGTAACACTGGAATGAATGGTGGTGCTGTGTATGTTATTAGTTCTGGTGATTTCACTAACTGTAATTTCATAGCTAACACAGCAACCAATGAGGGTGATGCTGTGTATGTTAGTGGTTCTGGTGATTTCACTAACTGTAATTTCACAGATAATGTGACTGATAAAACCAAATCAGTAATATACAAGGTTAGTACTAGTTCTAGCTTGTTTTTGAATGGTAATTCTATTGTTACAAATTCAACACCAATATACATAAACGCTGGTGAGATTACTAGTTCTACAGTTTTAGTGGTACTTAACAATCAAACAGTTAAAAGTCCACTTGATGCTCCTGTTACTCTTACTGCTGTTTTATATGATGATAATGGAAACATCATAGGATCAGGTACAGGGATTACTTTGAATGTTGCAGAATCAAGCTTAACAGCTAATTTTAATCGTAATAATCTTAATTATAGTGTAAGTTATACTCCTACTGTATCCGGTGTTTTCCCAGTAAGTGGAACAGTCCCTACAACTGTGGCTAATAATGTGACTGAATATAAAAACGGGACATTAATTACGGGTATTACTACTTTAAGTGTGAATTTAACAGTTAACAATACAAGTCCTGTTGTAGATGATTTAATACAGTACATCATCACTATTAAAAACAATGGAGCATACAAAGCATATAATATTACAGTTGAGGATATTTTAGATACATCTAAATTAGAATATGTCAAATGTTCACCCGAAGATGAGTATAATCCTGATACTAGTGTATGGTTAGTGGAAAATTTAGACATTAACCAAGAAGCTAGTTTAAATATCACTGTACGTGTTAAATCTAGTGGTGATATAAATAACACCGTGACTGTTAAATCACACCAAATAAGTGAGGATATAATTAAAAATTTGACAGTTGTTGTTAGTAAAAAAACATTAAATACAAATGATGTTCAAACAGAAATTCTAAACAATAGCTATGGAAATACTATTGTTAGAGTTACTGTTCCAGCTGATGTAACTGGAAATATTACAATTCAAGTTAATGGTGAAAATTATACTGGAAAAATTGAAAATGGAATAGCTACAGTTGAATTGTTTAATCTTACTCCTGGAAAATACACTACAAATGTGATTTATAGTGGTGATGATAACTATAATCCAATTTCAACAGAAATGGATTTAGAAGTGGTCAAAGCTGATATTAATAGCTCAAGTATTAAAAGTGAAATTTTAAACAATAGTTATGGAAATACCACTGTTAAAGTTACTGTTCCAGTTAATACGACTGGAAACATTACAATTACTGTAAATGGTGAAGATTATAAAGGAATAATAGCTAATGGTTCAGCTATTATTAAATTAACAAATGTTACTGCAGGAAATCACACCATGACAATAACATACTGTGGTGATGGTAATTATAACTCAGTCTCAGTTGATAGAGATTTGGAAGTGGTTAAATCAGAATTAAATCCAACCTTAATGGTTGTTGAAACAATAAACAACACCTATGGCAACACTTATGTAAGTGTAACCGTTCCAGATAATGTTACTGGTAATATAACAATTAAAGTAAACAACAAAAATTTCACTGAAATTATTAAAAATGGAATAGCTACTTTTAACTTATCCAATCTCACAGTTGGTAACTACACAATGAATGTAACATATAATGGTGATAACAACTACAAATCTGTATCTAAAGAGCAAGATTTGGAAGTTGTAAAAGCTAATATTGCAAAATTTGAAGTGGAAACATTAAACAACACCTACGGTAACACCACCATTAAAGTCACAGTCCCAAAAGACGCTACAGGTATCATAACTATTAAAGCAGATAATGAAACATATGAAAAAGAAATAGCTAATGGTTCAGCTATTATTAAATTAGCTAATCTTACAGCTGGAAACCATACATTAAATATCACATATAGTGGAGATGACAATTACAATTCTAAAAACACTACTGAAAAATTAGAAGTTGTAAAATCATCTATTAACTCTACTGATATGGTTATAGAGGTTTTAAACAACACTTATCAAAATGTTACTGTGGAAATAATTTTGCCTAATGATGTTACTGGTAATGTGACTATTAAAGTTAATGGAAATGAATATAAAGGAAATATTAGCAATGGTTCAGCAATTATTAAATTAAAGGAAATTCCTGTAGGAAAATACACAATGAATGTAACATATAATGGTGATAACAACTACAACACAATATCTAAGAATGTTGATTTGGAAATTGTGAAATCTGAATTAAATCCAGAAGATGTAAAAGTTGAAATTATAAATAACACCTCAGGAAACATAACCATTAAAGTAACTGTTCCAGACAATGAAACAGGAAACATAACAGTTAAGATAGGTGATAAAAGTTATAATGGAACTGTAGAAAACGGTTCAGCAATTATAAAAATACCAAATGTAAATTCAGGTAATTACACAGCTAATGTTACTTTTGAAGGAAATAATTATAATCCGATTTCAGAAGAAATACAATTGGAAATCATTAAAGCAATAATTAACTTACCAATAGAAGATGTTAATATTACTTATGGTGAAACAGAAACAATCACAGTTTGGTTGCCTGAAGACGCTACAGGTTATATAGTATTTGATGTAAACGGAACAAAAAATACCATATACATAAATCAAATAATCACAGCAGCTATAGGAGACAAACAATACTCCTCTACTTTCAATGATTTAAAGGCAGGAGAATACACAACAACAATAACATACAGCGGAGACGAAAAATATGAAACAATCACCAATTCCACAACATTCCAAGTACTTAAAGCAGAATTAAACCCAGATGAACTTAAAGTAGACATTATAAACAACACTCCTGGAAATGTAACCTTAAATATTACTGTTCCTAAAGATGCCACAGGTAATATTACTGTTACAATTGGAAACGAAACTTACAATGGAACTATTGAGAATGGTTCAGTTATTATTAAATTACCAACTGCTCCAATAGGCAATAGTACAATCAACATCACCTACGATGGAGATGAAAATTACGAACCAATAGCTAAACAAGAAAATATTACTGTTGACAAATACACTTTAAACCCAGACGATTTAAAAACAGAGATTTTAAACAACACCTACGGTAACACTACAGTTAAAATAACTGTTCCTGAAAACGTTACAGGAGATATCACAATAGCTGTAGGAAATAAAACTTACAACGCTCCAATTGTGAACGGTTCAGCTATTGTTAGTTTACCTGATGTGCCTGCAGGTAACCACACCATGACAATCATATACAGTGGTGATGACAACTACGATTCAATAGCTAAAGAAGAACAATTAGAAATAGCTAAAAATATTCTAAATCCAAGTGACATTAAAGTAGACATTATAAACAACACTTTTGGTAATACTACAGTAAAAGTCACCCTCCCAGAAGATGCTACTGGTAACATTACAATAGCTATAGGAAACAAAACCTATAATGCCACAATAGCTAACGGTTCAGCAATTATTAAATTACCTGACGTTCCTGCAGGTAACCACACAATGACAATAACCTACAGCGGTGATAACAATTATAATAAGACCACAATAGAAAAAGAATTAACAATAGAAAAAGCTACAATAAACCCTGATGATATCCAAATAATAGTGGACGAAGACGATGAAGGAAACACTGTTATTACAATAATAGCTCCTCCAAACTTTAACGACAATATTACCTTAGAAATAGCTGGTAAAAACTACACAGTTGAAGTCATTAACGGAACAGGATCATTAACAATTCCAAAACTTCCAGACGGAAAATACGACATAATTATCAGATTCGACGGCAACGACAATTTCAACAGTTTCACTAAATATCTAACAATAGAAATCAATTCTGAAAACACTCAAAAAAATAACACCTCAATAGCTAAGGCCCAAAACGCAACTAAAATCACAAATCCAAATAGCTTAGAAAACATTAAAACAGCTAATCCAATATTATTACTTTTATTAATATTATTAGCTATCCCTTTAAGAAAAAGAAAAGTTGACTAACCCTCAACTTCTATTTTTATTTTTTAACACTGCCAAAGTTTAAATACTATTAAAATTATAATATTTATTAATAGTTATGAACAGCTACCGCTGATTTTTTTTCATAACGATTTTTTTATTAATTAAATTCATTTTTAACAGTTTAAGGAGGACTTATTCATGGCAAGATTTGAAGAAGCTGAAAACAGAATGTTTAATGTTAAAATTTGCTTGAAATGTAATGCTCGTAATCCAGCTAGTGCAACTACATGTAGGAAGTGTGGTTACACAGGTTTAAGATATAAGGCAAAAGAACCAAGAGGATAAATTAACTATTACCCTCTAAAAGTTGATTTTTATGGATGTTGTTGAAAAACAAATCAAGGATATATTAAAGAATAGGAAAATTCATTTTACTCTTATTGATCCTGATGAGCAATCACCTCAAACTGCTTTGAAAATAGCTGTGGAGGCTATTGAAGGTGGAACTGATGGAATTATGATTGGTGGATCTACTGTTAACAATAAACAAGTAGATGATACCTGTAAGATCTTATCTGAAAATATTGATGTTCCTATTATTTTATTCCCTGGAAATATTAACAGTGTAAGCAAATATGCAGATGCAATATTTTTTATGAGCTATTTGAATTCAACAAATCCCTACTGGATTGTTGGTGCTCAGTCATTAGCTGCTATGACAGTTAAGGAGTCTGGAATTGAAGTTTTACCAATGGGTTATATGGTCGTTGAGCCCGGTGGAACTGTTGGTTGGGTTGGGGATGCCAAATTGGTTCCTCGAAACAAACCTAAAATACCGGCAGCCTATGCAATGTCTGCAGAATTTATGGGAATGAGATTTTTTTATATTGAAGCAGGTTCAGGTGCTGATAAACCAATCTCGCCAGAAATGATAGCATATACTAAAAAAGCCACTGAAGAAATGGTCGTTATTGTCGGTGGTGGAATCAGAGATGGCGAGGCAGCCTACAGGGCAGCAAAGGCTGGTGGAGATATTATTGTAACTGGAACTATTGTAGAGCAGACCAGTGATGTTAGAGCTAAAATCTCTGAAATTACTGAAGCCATTAAAAAGGCAAGCCAATAGTTTTCATTTACTCTTACACTTTTTTTATTTTTATTTAAAACATAAGTATTACCTAGTGATTTTTTATGTTAAACTCATTATATGTTGAAGCTGCAAGAAAAAAAGGCTCCATCAAGGATATTGAAATTTCAAACATTAAAGGTGAATCCACAATCTTCGACAGATGGGAAGATTTTAAAATTAAACCTTCAAGGGATAATTTTTGCCTGGCAGCTGGAGATGGAAGCTTTAACAAAAAGAAGTTTCTTTCATTTACCTTTTTTGCTGTAGGTTGTGAATCATTGATTTTTAATGGTGAATTAGAAAAGTCCGAAAATGCTGTTATTGATTCCATGCCCCATCATGAGTTTACAGATGACTTGCTTAGAACATTTATGGGGATTTTGGAGCTTAGATATGCAATAAAATCAGTAAATTATTATGAGGCTGACTACTATCTGTATGACGGTTCACTTTTCGGGGATTTGATAAGGCCGTTTCCAAATGGTGTTTCCATTTCCAAAAAAAAGCAGGAAGAGATTTTAGATGCTACAATGAAAAGTTTAAAAAAAGAAATTAATAAATTCAATGCCAAAATTCTGGCTCCAGATATTATAAAGAACTTTTACAAATCAAATGTGGATCTTTTTAGCTATCAGATGTTTCTCTCCTCAGTGGAAAAACTTCTTCTTTTAAAAGAGCTTTTAAAGTACAATAAAAGGATAATAGCTATTTCAAAAACCTCTACAAACAATGACATGTTTAAAAGCAATGTCCCAGACATTGCCATTTTTGACAAATACACTAAAAAGTCAGGAATGTCTGACTTGATTTATAAGAAGGTTTCAAATGAGGTTAAGCATAAATTCCCAGTTGAGGAGGAGTTTTTTAAAAATCAGGAATTTACAATCTTTTATTTACGATTGGATGATTATAAAAACGTTATAAAGGTTGAGCTACCTTATAGAGCCACCAAGGATGAGGTTTTAGACATTATAGCTAAAATCAAGAAATACTCAACTGATGGCTATCCGTATTTGCTTAAAAAGGCCCATAAGGATGTTGTAATTTCAAATAAGAACATGGACGAGCTAGCTTTAATGATGAATGTTTATGAAAAAATAGGTAGAGAAATGTTAAGGTGAAAACAATGATTATAGGACGTTGTATCGGTGAAACCTCTCCCACAGAACTTCATTTCATATCAGACCAAATGCCAAAAATGGGAGAATATGTAACAATCAGCTATGATGGAAAAACAGTTCTTGGAATGATTGAAAGCATTGTAAGGGGAAACGTAGCACTTAACGGTGAGATATACAATCCAGAGACCGTTGAAATGATAGCTGGAATTGAAGGAAATGAATACTACATAAAAGGTAAGATTGGAATATTGGGAGATATTGACGATAATTTAAGGCTTCCACGTCTACCTGCCCCACCAGGAACACCAGTAAAGATTGCTGATAAGGAGGTTCTCAAGGAGATTTTTAAGGTAGACAATCCATTAAAGCTAGGGACACTTATAAATCAGGGTGATGTTGAGGTTGAGGTCAATGCAAACTCAATTCTAAACAGACACCTAGCTATTCTAGCCATGACAGGGGCTGGAAAATCAAACACCGTTTCTGTATTGATAGATGAGATGCTTAAGTATGATGTGCCAGTCTTTATTTTTGACATGCACGGTGAATATGTTGGAGCTGAGTTTAAAAACGGCTTTGTAAACGTTATTGCTCCAAGTATCAATCCAAAATACATGTCATTTAATGAGATTAAGAAATTGGCAAACATTCCAAACAATGCATACAAACAGGAGAGATGGTTTAGAAGAGCCTTTAAAAAGGCAAATAAGTTAGTGGAGGAAGGTGCAGCCTCAACAAATGACTTTTTAAAAATAATTCGTGACGTTTTAACAGTATGGTATGAGGATGAGGACAAATCAGCTAGTCACAATGACATACTGGCGGTCTTAAATAAAATCGATGATTTGATGGAGAAATACACCAATCTCTTTAACACCAATAAGGGAAACATTCTTGGAACCATACAGATTGGAAAGGCCAATGTCCTTGATTTAAGCCAGACCGATGAATATGCAGCAGAAGTGCTTGTAAGCCATATTTTAAGAAATTCCCTGCAATACAGGAAAAATGCTGTTCATGGAAAGTCCTCTGAATCATTAGATTTCCCTGTATTCTATATTCTTGAGGAGGCACATATCCTGGCACCAAACAAAAGGGATTCACAGTCAAAATTCTGGATTCAAAGGGTAGCCAGGGAAGGGCGTAAGTTCGGACTAGGATTGTGTCTTGTAAGCCAATCACCAAAAACCGTTGACCATGATGCCCTCTCACAGATGAACAACATGATTATCCTAAGGTTAGTAGAACCAGATGATCAAAGACATGTTCAGTCAGCTAGTGAAAGTCTCTCTGCAGATTTGGTAAATCAACTGCCCTCTTTAAACGTTGGTGAAGCTATTGTGTTAGGTTTAATGACAAGGATACCAACTCTCGTTAAAATCAATGAGTTTAAAGGAAGAACTCATGGTGGAGATATAGATGTCATTAAAGAAATTGCACAATTTCAACAAAAAGAGAGAGAAGAAATCCAAAAACAAGAACAGGATTGTTTAAACTTAGGTTACAATTACTAAGTGTTTCTATTTTTTTTTAGTGTTTCTCATCTAGAAACATGGAAAAACCAAGTTAAATTTCCATATTTCTAGGTAGAAATTACTTTGTTTTATATCATATAAATTAATTTTTATTTAAAATATCTCAACTTCAAAAAGAAAACCCACAGATATTCTGTGGTTCTCTAGATGAAAGTTACTTCCTTATTTTTAAAATTAAACTGCTTAATAAGGATAACTTAATTATTTAAAAATTCAAGGAGGTATTTGAATATGGACTTAAAGGCTAAATCCCTTTTGATTCTAGCTATTTTTGTTTTATTTATTGGTACTGTAAGTGCTGAAGAGTTAAATGATACAGTAGCTATTGAAAATGAGGATTTATCCCAAAGTGATACATTAGAAATCATATCTGTTGATGACAATGTAGAAAATGCAAGTATAGAAAATAATTTTGGAGTTGTTGAAACAAATAATTTGGGTAATGAAAGTAATAATGTTAGTAGTGTAGCTACTCCTGCTGCACAAACTTTTGATGCTATTCAAAATGTTATTAACTCAGCTAGTGCAGGAGACACTATAACGCTCTCAGGAACATACACTGGAAGTGGAACATATATAACAGTGAATAAAAATCTAAACTTTGTAGGTGTAAATCAAGCCACATTAGATGCACAAACAAAAAGTGATATAATATACATCTATGGTGCTTATACTGTTACATTTAATAACATAACATTCAAAAATGGGAAAAAGTCAGGTGGCGGTGGGGCAGTCTCTATAATGAATAGTGGTTCCGGTTATTTCACAGACTGCAATTTTATTGGTAACACCGCAAACGATAATGGTGGGGCAGTCTGTCTAAGCAGTGGTTCTGGTTATTTCACAGGCTGCAACTTTATTGGTAATACTGCACCATTGGGTGGGGCGGTTTTAATACAAAATAGTGGTTCCGGTAATTTTACAGACTGCAATTTTACTGGTAACAGCGTTACTGGTAACACCGCAACCAATAATGGTGGGGCAGTTTACATATACAGTGGTTCCGGTAATTTTAGAAATTGTAATTTTAATGATAACACCGTAACCAATGGTTATGGTGGGGCAGTTTACATAAAAGATAGTAGTTGTGTAGGTGATTTTAGAAATTGTAATTTCACAACAAACACTGGAATGTATGGGGGAGCAGTTCTCATACAAGATAGTGGTGTAGGTGATTTTATAAATTGTAATTTCATAAGCAATACAGCAACTACTAATGGGGGAGCAGTTCTCATACAAAGTAGGGGTTCTGGTAATTTTACAAACTGTAATTTCATAAGCAACACCGTAACCAATGGTTATGGTGGGGCAGCCTCCATGGGTAGTGGTGTAGGTGATTTTATAAATTGTAATTTCATAAGCAATACAGCAACTACTAATGGGGGAGCAGTTCTCATACAAGGTAGTAGTTCTGGTAATTTTACAAACTGTAAATTGGCAGATAATGTGATTGATAAAACCAAATCAGTAATATACATATCTGATTCTAATGCTAAATTGTGGTTGGATAATAATTCTATTGTTACAAATTCAACACCAATATACATAAACAAGGGTGTTATTACTAGTTCTACAGTTTTAGTGGTACTTAATAATCAAACAGTTAAAAGTCCCCCAAACACTCCCGTTACTCTTACTGCTGTTTTATATGATGATAATGGAAACATCATAGGATCCAACACAGGAATTACTTTAAATGTTGTAGGATTAAAATCAGGTTTAACAGCAAGTTTTAATAACAATAATCTTAATTATAGTGTAACTTATACACCTACAGTAGGCGGAGTTTACCCTGTTACTGGAACAGTACCTACAACTGTGGCGAATAATGTAACTGAATATAAAAACGGAACACTAATCACAGGAATTACTACTTTAAGCGTGGATTTAGTAGCTAACAATACAAATCCTACTATAAGTGATTTAATACAATACACTATCACTATTAAAAACAATGGAGCATACAAGGCAAATAGTGTTACTGTGGAGGATATTTTGGATAATTCTAAATTAGAATTTGTTTCATGTTCTCCATCTGGTGCATATAATCCTGACACTGGTGTATGGTTAGTGGAGAATTTAGATATTGATCAAGAATCCAGTTTAAATATTAATGTACGTGTTAAATCTACTGGTGAGATAAATAACACTGTGACTGTTAAATCCCAGCAAATAATAGAAGATATAACAAAAAATGTGACAATCTTTAGTAAAAAATCATTAAACATTACAGATATGGTAATAGATATATTAAACAATAAAACAGACAACCTAACAGTAAAGGTAACTGTACCTAAAGATGTTACTGGTGATATAACTATTAATATTAATGGTTCCATCCAGACTAAGACAATTGTTGATGGTGTAGTGATAATGGAATTTTCCAATATCAATCCCGGAACATATAACATGAATGTAACATATGGTGGTAATGATGAATACTGGTCATTAACAGTATTTAAAGAAATCACAGTTAAAAAGGATTTAAATCCCTCAGATATTCAAACAGAAATACTCAACAATAGCTACGGTAATACCACTGTTAAAGTTACTGTTCCAGCTGATGCAACTGGAAATATTACAATTCAAGTTAATGGTGAGAATTATACTGGAAAAATTGATAATGGAATAGCTATAGTTGAATTATTTAATCTTACTCCTGGAAAATACACACCAAACGTAATTTATACAGGTGATGATAATTATAATACTATTTCAACAGAGATGGATTTAGAAGTGGTTAAAGCCGATATTAATAGCTCAAGTATTAAAAGTGAAATACTAAACAATAGCTATGGAAATACCACTGTTAAAGTTACTGTTCCAGAAAATGCAACAGGAAACATTACCATTACTGTAAATGGTGAAGATTACAAAGGAATAATATCTAATGGTTCAGCTATTGTTAAATTATCTAATGTTACAGCTGGAAATCACACCATGACTATAACCTATTCTGGTGATGACAATTACAACTCAGTCTCAGTTGATAGGGATTTGGAAGTTGTTAAATTAGAATTAGATCCAACTTTAATGGTTGTTGAAATTATAAATAACACTTACGGTAATACTTTTGTAGGTGTATCTGTTCCAGCTAATGTTACTGGTAATATAACCATTAAAGTGAACAATCAAAACTACACAGAGATAATTAAAAATGGAATAGCTACTTTTAACTTATCCAATCTTACTGTTGGTAATTATACAATGAATGTAACATATAATGGGGATAATATCTATAAACCTGTATATAAAGAGCAAGATTTGGAAGTGGTTAAAGCAAATATTAGTAATTTAACCACCATTGTGGTGAACAACACATATGGAAATGTAACAGTACAAGTTAAAGTACCAGAAAATGTTAGTGGTAGTATTACTATTAATGTTAATGGTGAAAACCACACAGAAACAATAGCTAATGGTTCAGTAACTATTAAATTACCAGATATTGCTGTTGGTGATTACAAAATGAATGTAACATACAACGGTAATGAAAATTATAATCCTTTAACCACACAAGAGAATTTGAAGGTTCGTTTAAATCTCAAGCCTGAACAGGTAACCACAGACATTATAAACGACACCTATGGTAACGTACAACTACAAGTGAACGTACCATACAACGTCACTGGTAATGTGACAATTAAAGTTGGAAACAAAACATTCAATGCTAATATTAGTAATGGTGTAGCTATTGTTAATTTGACTGGTGTTGAAGCGGGTAATCATACTTTAGACATGAATGTCACATACAATGGTGATGATAATTACAATCCTTTAACTAAAACTGAAAGTTTAGAGGTTAAAAAGGCAAACATCACAATGAATATAGAAACATTAAACAATACCTATGGAAACACTACAATAAAAGTAACACTTCCAGAGGATGCAACTGGTGAGGTTTTAATTAAAGTGGGTAATGAAACATATAAAGGAATTATAGCTAATGGTTCTGCAACTGTTAAATTAAACAATGTAACAGCTGGAAACCACACCATGACAATCACATATCCGGGAGATAACAACTACAACCCATACACAACTTATAAGGATTTAGAGGTTGTTAAAGCAGAAATTAACCCTGATGATATGAAAGTTGAAATAATAAGCAACATTACTGATAAAGTGGAAGTTAAGGTTACTGTTCCTGAAAATGCAACAGGAAACATCACAATTAAAATTGGTAATGACACATACATTGCTCCAATAGAAAATGGATTAGCTATAATCAACATAACAAACATCACTGAAGGTAACTACACAATGAATGTCACATACCCTGGTGATAACAATTTCGAACCAATATCTAAAGAGGTTAATTTAACTGTCATACCTGTACCTTTAATAGCTGTTGAAATGCCAATTAAAGCTATCAACATAACCTATGGCGAGGTAGAAACAATAATTGTTATTTTGCCAGACAATGCAACAGGTGTTGTAATATTCAATGTAAACGGTACAGATTACGCAGTAACTATTGAAGATACTAATTTACAAGGTATTGCGTTAGATAAACAGATAAAATTGGATTTAAATGATTTAGCTGCAGGAGTCTACGAAGTAATAGCTACTTACAGTGGAGATAGCTACTATGCTTCAATAGCTAATTCAACAATATTTGAAGTTAAAAAAACAGAATTAAACCCAGATGATTTAAAAGTAGACATTATTAACAACACTCCAGGTAACGTAACTCTTAATATTACTGTTCCTAAAAATGCAACTGGTAATATTACAGTTACTATTGGAAATGAAACCTACAATGGAACTATTGAGAATGGTTCAGTTATTATTAAATTACCAAATGCTCCAATAGGCAATAGCACAATAAACATTACCTATGGCGGTGACGAGAATTACGAACCAATAGCTAAGCAAGAAAACATTACTGTAGACAAATACACTTTAAATCCGGATGATATTAAAACAGAGATTTTAAACAACACCTATGGTAACACTACAGTAAAAATAACTGTACCAGAAAACGTTACTGGCGATATTACAATTTTAGTTAACAATAAAACCTACAACGGCACAATAGTTAACGGTTCAGCTATTATTAGTTTACCTGATGTTCCTGCAGGTAACCACACAATGACAATCATCTACAGTGGTGATGATAACTACGATCCAATAGCTAAGGAAGAACAATTAGAAATAGCTAAAAATATTCTAGATTCAAGTGACATTAAAGTAGAAATTATAAACAACACCTACGGTAACACCACAGTTAAAATAGATCTTCCAGAAGATGCTACAGGTGATATTACAATAGCTATAGGAAATAAAACCTACAATGCTACTATAATAAACGGTTCAGCAATCATTAAATTACCTGACGTTCCTGCAGGCAATCACACAATGACAATAACCTACAGCGGAGATAACAACTACAACCAAACCACAATAGAAGAAACTATCACAATAGAAAAGGCAACAATTAATCCTGACGATATTGAAATAATTGTAGGTGAAGACCCTGAAGGAAACACTGTTATTACTATAATAGCTCCTCCAAGTTTCAATGGAAATATAACCTTGGAAATCGGAGGTAAAAACTACACAGTAGAAGTCATAAACGGAACTGGTTCTTTAACAATTCCAAAACTTCCAGCTGGCAAATACGAAATAATAATAAAATTCGACGGTAACGATAACTTCAACGGTTTTACCAAATACCTAACAATCGAAATAGAATCTGATAACACAAAAGAAGAAAACAACACTTCAATAGCTAATAAAGAAAAACTCAACAATAACACTAAAATTTCTAACTCAAACAGTCTAGAAAACATTAAAACAGCTAATCCAATAGCTTTACTACTTTTAATTTTATTAGCTATTCCATTGAGAAGAAGGAAAGTTGATTAAACCTCAACTTCTATTTTTTCATTTTTTTTATAACAAACATTATATACAAATTTCAACATAACTAATTTTATAATCAAAAATTTTTAACGTGTATATTGATTATGTGAAATTACTAAACAAATTATAAAAGGTAATAATAATGAAATTTGCACATTTAGCAGACACTCATTTAGGTTACAGACAATACGGTCTTAATGAGCGTGAAAAGGACTTTTATGAAGTGTTTGAAAAGATTATAGATAAAATTATAGAAGAAGACGTTGATTTTGTAATACATTCTGGAGATCTGTTTGAAACTCCAAAACCTTCTCCAAATGCACTTTTAGTTTTCCAAAAAGGTCTTTTAAAATTAAAAGGTGCTGGTATTCCAATGTATACCGTTGCAGGTAATCATGATACCCTAATGCGAAATGATGCCATTCCTCCTCAGGTCTTGTTTAAGAAATTTGGTTTGAAGGTAATCAGTCAGATAAATACCAATTACATGCATGGTGATGTGTTTATAGCTGGTCTTCCTTATTTTTCAAATTCTAACAATAAGATTCTAAAGGAAAAAATAGCTGAACTTTCCCAAAAGGCTCAAAATCATGATAAATCCATTTTGGTTCTCCATCAAGGGATTGACAAATATTTGCCTTTCCATTATGAGTTGGAGATTGGTGATATTCCAGATAACTTCGATTATTATGCTTTAGGTCATGTACATAAATATATTGAAGATGATTTTGGTAAAGGAAAACTTGTTTATCCTGGATCAACTGAAATCTGGAAATCCGATGAGTTGGAGGATTTAAGAAGAAACGGTAAGGGTTTTGTTGTTGTTGACATGGACGGTCCAAAACCTAAGGTTAAAAGAGTTCCAGTTAAAACATCAAGAGAATTTATAACAAAAAACATTGATTTTGCTGACCTTTCTAAAGAAATTACTTCCTTAAAACTAATCATCAAGGATTTTGATAAAAAGCCTATAATAAATCTTGTGATTTATAATGTTGAGGGCAATACAAAGGACATTTACAATTTCATCAACGATGAGTTAGGAGACTTGGCATTGATGATTAGGCCTGACTTTAAGATGAAGGATGATGTTTTTGATTTAGATGTACTTATTGAACAAAATAAAACTTTAGGTCCTAAGGAACTTTTAGCTGAACAGTTAAATGAATTTGGAAACGACAACATGACACGTTTAGGTGTTGAGTTATACGAATCCCTCTCCAAGGACAGGGAAGACCAATCAAAAAACCTAATCAACCAGTATTATGATGAAAATTACGAGACAATTGTTGTTGAAAAGGTTGCAGATTCAAGTGAACCTGAAGTGGAAGACGGACAAGTAAGATTTAAAGAGGCTCTCTAAAATGATTTTTACAAAATTAAAACTTAAAAACTTTAAATCCTACGAAAAGGCTGAAATAAAGTTTAAGGAAGGAATCAGTATTATTGTAGGTGAAAACGGTGCTGGAAAATCAACAATTCTAGAGGCTATCAGCTTTGCCCTGTTCAAACAACACACAGCTAAAAAAATTGATGATTTGGTAAGGAAAGGTGCAAGAGATAAGATGGTTGTGGAACTTGAATTCATCTCCAATGGAAAGGAATATAAGATTATAAGAGAAAAGTCTACAGCAAACCTTAAATCAACAATACTTAAAAAAACCACCTCCAACAGTCAGTATATACCAATCTGTACAGGAGATAAGGAAGTTAACTCTGAAATTAACGCAATTTTAGATATCGACTCTGACTTGTTCCTAAATGCAATATACATCAGACAGGGTGAAATAGCTGAGCTTGTTGATAAGACCTCAGGTGAGAAAAAGCAACTGATTGGAAAACTGTTAGGTCTTGATTCACTTGAAAAGGCCTGGAAAAACCTTCAACCATTTATAGCTAATTATGAAAGGTCAAAAGCAGAACTTAAAGGTCAGCTCTACTCAAGCACAGAGTTAAATGAAACCTACGAGAAAAAGACTGCACTTTTAAACAGTCTTAAGGAGAAAGGCCTTAACCTTGAATCCAAACTGAAGGAAGTTGACGAGCTTCATGAAGCCAATCAAAACCAAAAGTTAAATCTTGAGCGTGAAAAGGAAATCTATGAAAACTTTTTGGTCAGTCTAAAATCCGAGCAGGATGCATTGGCCACACTTGAAAGTGATAAAAAGGACATTCAGGAAAAGCTAGATGAGATTAGTGAAGCTGAAGACAAGATGCTTAGACTTGAAAAGTATGTTAAAAAGCTTCCGATATATCTTGATTTTGAAAAGTCAGTTGTAAGCATCCAACAGCTTAAAAAGGATGAAAAGAATGTTCAGGAAAATTTGGAATCAATCAAGAACCAAAAGGCCATTGTAGAGGCTGAAAAGGAAGGTTATAAACTTTACGTTGAAAGTGAAGAAAACCTTGAAAAGCTTAACAACCGCAAATCCAATATTGAAAAGGAACTTGTAAAGATAGCTCAGCTTGAAAGTGATAAAAAAGAATTGCTTAAAGGCATTGAGGAAAGCAGAAATGAAATAGAAAGCTTCTTTTCAAGAGCCAAGGAAAAGCTTGCTGAACACGGCCTTTCAGCTGACATTTTAGATTCTGTAGATAATTTCTCACAACTGGATAAGGAGACAGATCATTTTATTGAAGACATTAATGAGAAAATCGATGTAATTGATGAGGAAATCAACGAGAAAAAAGAGGAAATCATAAAACTTAAAGAAACAATCAAATCCTCCCAAAAACCATTGAAGGAACTTGAAACCGTAGACAATGTCTGTCCAGTCTGTCAGTCAGATATTGATGGAATTAAAAAACGGGAACTTGTTGATTATTACAACTACAACATCGAACAAAGTCACACCTTAATAAAGGAAGATGAGGAATCATTAAAACTTCTCAAATCAAACAAGGAATCCTTTGAGGCGAAAGTTACAAAAGTACAAACCTTATCCAAAAGCATTGTTGAATATAAATATAAATTCCAATCCCTTGAAGATGAGCTTAAAAAACTTAAGGAATTGGATGAAGCCTTAGAAGTTAAGGATTACACCAACAGTAAGCTTGGAGAGCTAATCCTTGAAATTTCAAATGAAAAGGCAGCTAATGAAAAGTATAAGCAGTCCTATGAAAACTATACTAAGGCCAAAGGAGCATTAGACGTTTTAGACAGTGAAACAGAAACAGAATATAAACTGACTCAAATAGCTAATGAAATCGATACTCATGTACGTAATATCCAAATGGTTATAGAACAGGACAGCCATCTAACAAGTGATATTAAAACAGAGGAACTTCAGGAACGTATCGATGATTTGAAAGCTAAAGAGGAAGAGTACAATCAATTGAAAGGGTTCATAAAAACCAAAAAGTCCTTGGAAGGTCAGCTTATCTCTAAAAAAGAGGATATTGACTGGAAATTTAACAAGATTGCAAGTATCAGAAACAACATTGACAATTCAAAGTATGATAAGGACAAATATGATAAGGTTCTCTATTCCCATGAACTGTTTGAAAGAAAACACGAAGAGTTTTCAACTGAGTTAAGTACAATTAAGGGTCAGGCTAAAGAGCTTATTGATCAGGTTAATGAACTTACCCAACAGATAGTAGCTAATAAAAAAGCCAAAAAGGAATATGATAATATTAGCGAATACTTAGTGATATTGAATAACATTCGTGAGCTATACAGTAAAAACGGTGTTCAAAAGGATTTAAGAAACTATTCAAGGCCATTGATTCAAAAGTACACCAAGGACTTCTTTAATCAATTCAACTTCAACTACTCTGATTTGGTTTTAGATGACGAGTACAATGTAACCTTATTTGGTCCGGAAGGTGAAAGTACTTTAAACATGGTCAGTGGTGGGGAAAAAATAGCTATAGCTCTTGCATTAAGACTTGGAATCACACAGGTAATGTCAAAAGGAGACCTTGAAACAATAATGTTAGATGAGCCTACAGTTCATTTAGATAGCTTTAGAAGACATGAGCTTATTAATCTTTTAAAGGAAATGACAATGTTACCTCAAATGATTATTGTAACTCATGAAAATGAGCTTGAAAACGCTGCTGATAATTTAATTAAGGTTGAAAAGAAAAATGGAATTTCAGAAGTAGAAATTAAAAACTAATTTCTCTTCTATTAATTTTCAAATTCCTCATTATTTACAGCTGCCTTTATGGCATCTGCAATACAATTAGCATTCCATCCTACAATGGATTTGGCATATTTTTCCAATTCAAGAGGCACTTCCTCCATACCATAAGGCCTAACGAGTACTATTGGAATGTCATAGTTTTTACTTTGTTCAATTAATTCGTTAAAATCTTCCTTGTTTTCGTTATACAGGCCGGATAATAGGATGATTGCATCAACCTTATTGAAAAAATCATCTCCAGCTGTAGCATAGGAAGGAGAAATTGACTCTTTCCATAAAAAATCAGATTTAGAGTATAACCTTTCAATAAACTCCTTATATTCATTTTCCTTATCAATACCATTACTTACAATCAAATTATATATTTTATCATCATTATCTTCTTCAAACATTTCCATCACTAAATTTAATATTCCTTTTAAGGTATTTATATTATTATTTGTTAATAATATTATACTGATAAAATTTTTTTTGGGTTTATTTTTATGAGAGCAGCAGTTATTGGTTTAGGTGTAGAAGGTAAAAAGGCAACAAATTCTTTATTGAAACATAATTGGGATGTATATGCCACTGATTTAAACGCTAACATTTCTCTTGAAGGAATAGATATTCCTCTTATTGATTTAGATTTGGCAGGACAGAATCAAACATTTTCAATTTTTGCAGATAATCTTGTTTTGGATTTGGGATTTACAAATAAGATGGAAGTGGAATCCTGTGATGCTGTAGCTATTAGTCCTAGTATGTGGGGATCTTCAATAGCTACCACATTAGCCGCCCAAAACAGGCTTCTCTGTGACGTTTTAACAAAACACAAGGATATTTTCACCATTGGAAT
Organism: uncultured Methanobrevibacter sp.; assembly: GCA_964409285.1. Taxonomy (GTDB): domain Archaea; phylum Methanobacteriota; class Methanobacteria; order Methanobacteriales; family Methanobacteriaceae; genus Methanocatella. Next base: position 19,472 of record CAYPCR010000004.1, read on the forward strand.
TACAGGAACCAATGGAAAGACCACCACTGTTCACATGCTTAAAAATATTTTAACTGACGCAGGATACAAGGTTCTGGTTGGTGGAAACGGTGGTGGAGGCTTTGAAGGCTATTATGATTTGATATTGGAAGCGGAAAATGGAGATTATGATATCTTGCTTGTTGAGGTCTGTGACATGACCCTTGATTTCTGCAGCTATTGCTTTGATTTTGATTTGATTGGCCTTACAAACATGGGAAATGATCATATGAATGTTCACAAGACAATGGCTAATTATAAAAATACTTTAGTTAGATTCTTTTCAGGTAAGGATATTGTTATTGGCCTAAATCAGGATTTTAAAAGTGATTTTAAGGACTGTGCCAAATCAGATACAACATTTTTCGAATCCCAAGTTGACTTAAAGGTTTTCGGTAAGTTCAACAGACTTAATGCTGGTCTTGCAACTGCAATAGCTAGAAAGTTAAAGATTCCATTAGAAGTAATTGAAAATTCATTAGCTGATTTTGAGGCAGTTAGTGGCAGATTGGACGTGTATAAAATAAACGATGCTAAAATTTATATCGGTAAAACTGATAATAAGGATGCACTGGCTTCTGTTTTAAATGAGGATAATTTCTATGCTATTTTTATGGGAACTCCTCGTTTTAGCGAGCGTGACAGGTTAGACATGCTTGAGGATGTTGTTAATTACAATCCTGAGGTTATTGTTTTATTTGAAGGTTTAGAGGATACCATTGATTTAGCTACTTATAAACTTAATTCCTTAGGTTATGAAGGTCGTGTTGAAATTGTTTCTAGCTTAGATGACATTATTGCACTGATTGCAGAATTTTCACATGAGGATGCAATCTTCATCGGTGGAAATGGTCAGGAAGCAATAATCGAGATTCAGGAGCGAATTAAACTTCTATCCCAAAATTTATAACAATATGTATAAATATAGGTATGGATAGATAGTTATCATAATATAAAACTTTATTTGATAATCGGGTGTTAATTACATGAGTTATGCTTGGAGAAATACTTCTATAAAAATAATCTTAATACTATTTTGTGCTTGTGTACTTCTTTTCGCATTCTCTTTTGTGAGTCACGCTGAATTTACAGGTAAACAAATAGCTGAAGCCTATAATTTACCTATTGGACAATCCATTTATGAAGGGGACTCAGTTTTAGGGGATAATGAAATGATGGAAGTACCTTTATTAGCTAATGCGAATTTTTTAGTCACTCAAATCGCTGATCTTGACTTATCAGGATTACTTGTGAGTTTAACTACAGGTGCTGTTCCCCTAGATTTTACAACAGTCTCATCAGAACATATTGATGCTTATGGAAAGGCCACAGGATTTGAAGGTCCAGGATATATCACTTATGATGGTGATAAGTTAACAGTTAAGGCTCCTGACAATTACATTTGGGGTTACAGTGTTCCCTATAAAGTACTTACCAAAACCGACAGTGGTGTTGATTTGGTGGAAAACGGTACTGTAATTCAATCAATTCCAGAAGCTGAAATTAAAAATCAAAATTGGAGTAATGAATTTTACAACATCTCATCTGTTCAAAGTTGGTACAACTATGATGCTGATGTAGGTGATAACTTTACACTTGAAAAAGGTATTTCAGGTTTTTCAGATGGTAGAAGCAATGTATCAGCTGATAAGGTTTATGATATTTTCGGTAAGGAGATTGGTGATTATGTTGCTGCATATCCTGTAGGAACACCTATTGTGCTATACATGGGTAATACTACTAACAATACAGGTGAAGTATATGGAACTACCTTAGGTTCTCACCCTGAATATGGAGATACCATTAGGGAATATAATGCACGTCAATTTGTAGAGGCATGGAACAATACTATCATACCACCACATTCAAGTGGTAATGGTAGGGATTATGTTGATTTTGGTTCAGCTAGTGACTCATCTGCACCAGGGGGAAGTGCTTCTCATGGTGTATGTCCACCTGCAAGAGCATTAAGAACAGCAGTACTTGCAGACAATCTAAGTCTTCCTGTTGGTATGTGTAATGATGAGGATGCAGTACTGTTTGGTTATAACCCTGCTCGTGACATTAAAATCACAAATGACTTTGATGTACCTATAAAGATAGTTATGTGGACTGAAGGTTCAGGTACAGGAATGGGAATATATGCAGAAATCATTAAACTAGACCCAGCATAACTCTCCTTTTTTTATTAATTTTTTTCGGTGTTTTAAATTGTCAACTTCAGCTATTGTAACTGCAGCTGGAAAAAATTCCAGAATGCGTAAAGATCAGATAGCTAGAAAGATGGAAGTTAAAAATAAACTGCTTTTGAATTTTAACAATACTACAGTAATTGAAACAACTCTTGAAAATGTATTATCTTCAAATGTAGATGAATGTATTGTAGTACTTGGTCATTTTTCTGATGAAATAAAAGAAGCTATTTATGATAATTTTAAAGGTCAAGTGAAATTCATAATTAATAATCCTGTTGATGTAGGTTTGTCCACCTCACTTTATAATGGTCTTGCAAATTCCAGCTCCCAATATGTGTTATGTGCTACAGCTGACCAACCAACGGTAACCACCCAAACATTTAACAATATTATAGACACACTTCAAAAATCAGACAATCCGGATAAAACATTATCAGTTTTAAGAAGACTGAAAACAGGTAAATTAGATACAGCTGAAGGGCTTGGAATGCCATTTGCAGCTAATAGAGAAAATCTTATGAAATATCTTAAAGATGAAAACCACAATCTAAACCCGATTTTAAGAAAAATGTTTAAAGATGGTTATGAGTTTTTTGCAATAAAAGAAAAGAATAAAAAAGAATTAATTAATATCAATCACTATGAGGATTATTTAAAATGTATCTAAATGAAGAATTCGATTACAGCATCATAGATAAACATGTAAAGGAAGAGCAGATTCAAAAAGCAGTTCAGGAAAGTGAAATTCCAATTAATGAAGACTCAATAGCTAATAAATGGTTTAGCTTTGCCTACTGGTATGGAATTGACCATGAATTAAACTCTTTACAATCCTTAAGTTTTGCCTATGTAATCTCCTATTTTCTTTCAACCGACATTGTTGAAAGTCAAACCTCTAAATATTACGATGAAGATGGAATCATCGAAAAGATTAAGGAATATATAGCTAATTTAAAACCAAAAACCAAGGAGAAAAGAAAGGCTCATAAGATATTTTTCCATATATTTAGAATTTATAAAATAGAACTGGCCAATTATGAAAAGAAAACTCAAAAAATAGAATTAAATGTTTCTGAAAGAATTTATAATCAATTTAAAACCACTCCAGGTGATTCAATTGAAGATAAATTCCAGTTTTTAATGGATTGTTATTTTGGCTAGATATCCATTAAACTTTCAACAACCTGATTGATTTTATTTTTACTGATACCAATAGCTAATTCAGTATCCTTAATATCAGCCTCTTTTCTAGAACCATCACAGCCCATTGTAATGTTAACGCTTTTATTTACAATAGGATTAGCTACCACATCACCACATAAAGATTGGATTCCAGCAAATGAAGGCCTTACCTTATCCCCATCATTATAGACAAGAGCCTGTGAGATTTTCATAGCTGCAACAGGTTCAGAAATTATTACAATTACATCTGGTTCAAAGTCAGCTTCCTCAAGAGGACTGTAAATCAATCCTAAATGTCTTTGAGGAATAACAGATAGCTCCTTAACAGTGTCCTTAGCTATTTCCAGACTTTCAAATCTTCCTAGATTATAGTATGTTTCACCACTAGCCAATTTAGGTGGCATATCACGAAGACCGATTGCACCTGCTCCTCCCTGACAGGTTTGCTGTTCAAGAGTGCTGTAGAATTTATCTCCGTATGATGCTTTTCTAACCATTTCGCAGTGTCTCATATCTTCATCAATTAAAGGAATATTTTCAGGAATTTCATCGATGAATTTAATAGCTACTGGAGAGCAAATCAATTTAACATGTTTTTTAAATACTTCTGCATTGTCCTTGTTTGCCTTTAGAATTTCACTACTCATAAAAACCACTTGAATTTAATTTATATTAAAATAGCTATTTATAGGTTAAGGAACACTGAATTGGTTGTTTTTATTTTTCTTATTGTTGCAGAAGGTTTTAAAATCACATGCTGTGCAGGTACGTTCATCTGCTTCTGCTTTCCATGCATCCTTGATCTTGGACCCTTCAGTTTCTCTAATCAATGATTCTTCTATATCATTTACAACACTATCAAATTCTTGTAAGGCATTGTAGATTTCATTAGGATTAATATTGATTATTCTAATTGAACGGTTTTCCTTAAGTTTATCTGAAAGCTGTGGATAGTCCTTATCCCTATCCCAGTTCATGATTTTATCATAATCATCCTTTTCTATTTCAATATCTGTGTTGTCATCATTGATATCAATCTGAATGGCCTGAAGATCCTCATAGGAGGGAACAAGCTCGTTTAGATAGAAAACTATTCCAGCTATTATAGGTTTGGAATCCTCCTGTTTTAATCTAAGCCATGCATAGGTTAATATCTGCCATTTGTGATGTTTCCATGCATCATCAGTTAATGAAGGTCTTTTCATTCCCTTATAATCGATAATGATTTCATATTCATCACCTTCAATGGTCTTAAGGTTTTTTTGAAATTCATCATTGTTTCTTAAATATTCGATTATCTTATTGTTATAGCTATCAAGAGTTGACTGGCTGGAACTTCCAGTAATCTCATCAATTTTTAGGGAACTTAAAACATCAATAACACCGTTGATGCCGTAATAATTTGAACGGCTTCTGTTTTGGGTAAAGTTAGGCATGTCCCTAATTCCCTTAAGAAGTACTTCAGCAGAGTCTATTAATGGAAACAGATGAGGTCCCCATGTGTTAATAGCTGCATGAGCCCTAGCACTGGCTAATTTCTTGTGCTGGCTTTCAATCAAATCCTTACTTTCAAGCTCATCATTATTTATTGTAGAAATAAAATGATTAGAAGGAGGATAAAGGCCTCTAATCTGAAGCCTTAAATCAATCATATCCTCAATAGGTCTTACATTTTCCTTCCAATCCCATGGAAACTTTGTTTTATTTAAATCCCATTCCAGAAATGCCTCTTCCATTACACCGTGAATAAATTCACCAAACCAAAGCTGGACAGGCATTGAAGGAGGTAATGTCCCTTTGTTTTGATATCTATATTGAAGGTTACATGTTAAAAAGGATAATAAGTCTCCTGTTAAACTGTATTCAGGTATCATATAAGCTTTTGATCTTGAAGAAAGTTTCATTTTATCACCTAAATCATGTAAATTTCATCAAATCCTATTAGTTGTTCATCACGATTCCAACCTAAAGCTACATTTGGAATTTGACGATCCTTATCTTTTGATTTATATCCATATATACATTGAGTCAAACCAACTAAAAGAAGAACACTTTCAGCTCGTGAAAATGCTACAAAATAAAGTCTTGTTAAATCATCAAAGGCACGATCGTTTTCTTTTCTTTTTGTTTCACCTAGTGCACTGTTGGATCTTATTAAATCTTCCAGTGAATCATGTTTCGGCGGAAGTTTTGGAAAACGTAGCTTTTGATCTCTTGCGTCGTTTCTTTTAAATTTGGAGCCAACATCAACTACAACCATTGGAAATTCAAGTCCCTTGGATTGGTGAATTGACATTATGTTAATACGGTCATTTGGAAGTGTTTCAAGTAATGCCTCATCAATTTCCACACCTCCAGTAGCTATTGGAACAAAGATATTCCAAAGAGCCTCTAGAATACTTGCCTTTTGATTATCATCAAATAAGATATGGCCTTTAAACTTATTGAAAAATCCAGTCTGGGTAATTGTCTGTGTAATAGCTTCCAGATATACAATCCCTTCCACATCTTCCTGCAAGTCCTCAATCCATGTAATCAATTTATAGGCAAGCTCCATTAAACTTGCACTTTCAGGCCATTTGTTGTCTTCCCTGTTTACCGGTGTTCTATTTTGCCATGCCTTAACGAATTGCTCCAGAGTCATTGGATGGTGAGGTTCAGGGTTCATTTTAATAAAGTCCCTTGCTTCCAATCTCCATTTTCTCATGTTTCTTTTTGCAAGAGAGGGAAGTTTCTTTTCTCCGTCCTGTATCTTACCTTCAGGATCAATACATTCAAGTATCAAACCGCAAAAAATAGCTACCTCACGAATATCCTGTAAATCCTGTCCGCGAGGATTAAAGACATAAATAGGAGGTTTTTGTTTAGCTAGCTGTTTTCTTAAATAAAACGGAAACCTGTAGGAGCCGTGATTGATCTCCTTTGGGGAATATGTTAAAACAGCAATATCAGAGGCAGAGCCGTAGTTGTCGTCCAATTTAAGTTTAATCTTTTCAACCTTTTCGGTTTTATTTACCTTATCCAATGTTTGTTGGGATAAAGGATTGTTGTTTATAACCTTTTGAACCTTAAGTTCCACCTCTCCCTTATTAATTAAATTTCCAAGAAGTCTTGCCAAATCCTTTGAAAGAATTTCCGGATTGTTTCTAAACATTCCAAGAACAGGCATCTTATCCTTTTCAAAATCAGGAGCTATAATTTTAGGTTTAGCCTCCACTCTTGCACTTTGATACTTCTTGTCTAGCTCAACAAACCGGTTGCAGTGGTTTATTATATTTTCACTGGAGCGGTAATTTGTTGCAAGATTGATTTCTTTTACATTGATTCCTAAGGCATCCTTTGCTCTTTTTTTAAAATCTGTAAATAAGTCTACAGTTGCCCCTCTAAACCTGTAAAGGGACTGGTCGTCATCACCTACAACGGTAATGTTTCCACCGTTTCTTATAGCTGCCTTAGCTATTGTAAAGTAGATATCTTCCTGTATAAGATTGGTATCCTGATACTCGTCAACCAGAATGATTTTTACATCGTCTAGAAACATGTCCAGTTTGCCGTTTTTCAGACGTTTTAAAAAGTTTGCCTCAAGCATTGGAAAATCAATAATGTTTCGGCTTTCAAGCTCTGCCTTATAGTCAGCTATTGCATCTAAGGCCTCTTTCGCTCCACCACCATTTTTAACCTTATCGTAGAATTCATAATAGTCAACCTGATCAAAATATAAACGGTCTTTCATTTCCAAAAGGATATTACTCATTTTTTCAGGATCATCAAGCTTTTCCTTGTTTGTAAAGCTTTTAAGATACTCCTGTAAATCCTCATTTAGATATCTGTCATTTTTCAAAAGTCCTGCATTGACCATAGCTGACTTAGCTACAAATCCTTCAATTACAACAGGTAAATTAGTTCCTGGATCCTTATGTATTCTAATAAGCTCTTCAGCTACACTGTCGATTGTTCCGATTATAATCTGGTTAAAATCAATCTTATCTATCTTGACCAACCTTTCAGCTATTTTATCAAAGTCTTCACCATTGTCATTTTCCAGAATATATTTTTTAATTTCATCTCCCCAACTTAAAATCCTTGAATAAATCTCATCAGCTGCCTTACGTGTAAATGTAGTTGATATTATTTCATTGGGAGCGATATCGTCTACAAAAATGTATTTTAATATTTTCAATACCATTACTGTGGTCTTACCAGAACCAGGGCCTGCAACAATAAATAATGACTGGTCTGGTGGTGCTAAAATAGCTTCTTTTTGCTGTGTGTTTGAAGAGATATCCCTTTTTAAAATATTTACAACAATCTCTTCAAATTCCTCATAACTAATCATAAATCATCCTCAATTAGTTTAATTTTATTAGTCTAATCTTATAAATAAATTATGTTCATTCAGTAATATTTTTAAGTAATAATATTTAAATTATTAATGTTAGAGTATTTGAAAACTATTTCTTATTGATAATTATGGCTAAATCAAAGATTGATATTTTTAAAAACGATATTCGTTATAAGGATAAGATTGCTCACGTTGAAACAATACCGGCAAAAAAGGCATCCTATAAAAAGATAAAAAATCTAAATCCAGCTATAAAGGATTACTTAAACTCAAAAGACATAAAACTCTACCAACATCAGGCAGATAGCTATGAAGCTATAAAAAACAATGAAAATATTATCATCACAACACCAACGGCTTCTGGAAAAACCCTGGCCTTTAATCTTCCTGTAATGGACAGCCTAATTGAAGATGAAAAGGCAACTGCATTATATATCTATCCCGCAAAGGCACTTGCAAATGACCAGCTATCCGTTCTACAGAATCTTGAAAGTGATTTAAACATTAAAACAAAACCTAGCCGTTATGATGGAGACACTCCAAAATCCAAAAGAAGGGAGATTAGAAACACCTCCCGTGTTGTTTTGACAAATCCCTATCAGCTACATCTGATTTTAGGATGGCATCATCAGTGGAAAAAATTCTACAGCAATCTAAAATATATTGTTATTGATGAGGCCCATTACTATAAGGGGGTTTTCGGCTCCAATGTTGCATATTTAATTAGAAGACTTAAAAGAATAGCCAATAGCTATGGAGCAGACCCACAATTTATACTATCTTCAGCTACACTTGCAAATCCTCTAGAGCTTGCAAATAAACTTACAGGAGAGGATTTTACATTAATAGACAACGATACCTCTCCAAGTGGGGAGAAGGATTTTATTTTATATAATCCTTACAAAAACTATAGAAGAACAAAAACCAATGGCTCCAAGGCCCCGTCTGTTCATATTGAAACTGAAAGCATCTTCAATTATTTAATGCTTAAGGATATTCAGACACTTTGCTTTACGGTTTCTCGAAAAATTACAGAGCTAATAGCTAGATGGTCTCAAAATGACATGAAACAGTTAAAGCCTAAATTGGCCCATAGGATTGCAGCTTACAGGGCAGGTTATATGGTCAATGAACGTCAAGAAATTGAGGACGGTTTAAAATCAAGGAAATATCTGGGAGTTACATGTACAAATGCATTGGAGCTTGGAATCGATATCGGAACTTTGGATGCCGTAATAATTTCAGGCTATCCTGGAACAATGATTTCAACCTGGCAGCAAAGTGGAAGGGCAGGAAGAAACAATCAGAAATCATTAGCTATTCTAATAGCCTTTGAAAATCAACTTGACCAATATTTCATGAACAACCCTAAGTTTTTCTTTGACAAGCCTCATGAAAACGCAATCATAGACCTGAACAATGAAATTTTAAGGGATGCCCATCTTCAATGTGCTGCAAAGGAACTTCCATTAACATCCACAGATGCTGAAAAATACTTCAACGTTGATGAGGAAACCTTAAAGGCATTGGCAAGAAGCAGGGTTTTAATCCAGAACAATAAAAAGAAATATGTTTATCCAAGAGGGGACAATCCTGCATTTAACCATTCACTGGATCAGCTATCTGGAGAGGAATTCAGAATAATGAACAAGGGACAGCTACTTGAAATAATGAATCGCTCTCAAGTCTACAGGGAAGCTCATGAAGGAGCTGTTTTAATAAATAAGGGAGAAACATACACTGTAAACAATGTAAATCTGGCTCAAAAGTATGTTAATGTAGTAAAACAGGAAGTGGACTATCATACAATGGTTTTAAACGATACAGAAATCAACATTGAAAAGAAGATTTCAAAAACAAAATATGGTGATTTAACAATATATTTCGGAGAGCTGACGGTAAAAGAGGATTATTACAAATACAAAAAATTACACTTCTCCAAAAGCCTTGGAACCTTTGATTTGGATTTGCCGCCTCTTAAATTTAAAACTAAAGGATTATGGTTTACAATTCCACAGAAGCTTAAAGAGGAAATTGAGGAAAAGTACACAGAAGATGAAGTCTATGCAGGAGGCCTTCACGGTGCAGAACATGCCTTAATTGGACTTTTCCCATTACATGTAATGTGTGATAGGTTTGATATTGGAGGGCTTTCAACAAATTATCATAAGGACACTCAGGAAGCTACAATTTTCATATATGATGCATATGAAGGTGGAATAGGAATAACAGAAAAGGCAGTTGATGTTTTTCCAGAACTTTTAAAATCAACAAAGGATTTGCTTGACAACTGTGACTGTACTTCAGGCTGTCCTTCATGTATCTATTCACCTAAATGTGGAAACGATAACAAACCACTTCATAAGGACTCTACTAAGGATATTTTAAACTACATGTGCAGTCAGATAGCTAAAGGTGGAAGTTCAAAAGAGATAATAGCTACAAAGACCACAGAAAAGAAAAAGACCAAAGAGAAAAAGTTAGAGGATTTTAAGGCTAAAAAGGAAATTGAAGTAAATAAGAAACACGTTAAAACAGTTAAAAATTCAAATGAAGTTCTCTATGAGGAAGCTTATGATTTGTTTACACAAGGAGACTATTTCAATGCAAAAGACATATTAAATGAAATCATAGCTATTGACAGCAAGGACGCTCATGCCTACGCACTTCTTGCAAGAATCTTAAGAGAACAGGGAGATGTTGGAGGAGCAAGATTATTTGCAAAAAAAGCCCGTTCTCTTGATGATGGTGATGAAGAAATCGATGATTTATTGGCTGTTATTTCTTAAATTCATTAATCTATTTTTCACATAATGAGTAAAATTTATATATAAATTAGATACTAAAAATAGTACTAATCAATATTTTTTTAAATTATTTATATGCAAGGAGGAACATTATGAATTTATTAAAAGGAATAAGATATGATGAGGAATTTGTTAAAAATGTTCCTGATGATATTTTAGATAAATTAATACATTATGATGGTGTCATTCCTGATGAAGTTGCACATCCATTTTATATGAATAATCCTAAATTTGATGAAGAAAGAAGAGATTTCATTGACACTCATGAGTATATTAGAGATCAAATGTATAGGGCAAGATGGGAAAGAGATCAAATTGAAGATGATATTGAAAGATTTTCTAGGGATGATGATTTGAATATGTCTTTTATTAGAAATAATCCCGAATTAATCCCAATGGTAAAATGTATTGAATTATTCAATGCAGATATACCAGGTCAAGGAGTAATTGAGACTATTTCTTTTGAGGAATATGTAGAAAGGTTCTTAGATTAATTTCATTTATTTATTCATCCACAAGGAGAGAAATATCATGAATTTCATTAAAAGGAGCAGATATAATTTAGGAAATTGGTAAGATGTTCAGTTTGATATTTTATCTAAATTAATAACCTATATTGTTGTCATTCTAGATATTTCATTTGAAGAAATTATTATTTTCCATCGGCCTCTCAAATTTTTTAATAAGTTTTAAATATGGAATTAATAAAAATGTTTAATCAAGAATATTCCCATATTCTATATATGTAGAATATTCTAAGTCTTATCTTTCTTTTTAAGTAACTGAAAAATGATAAGGCGATTCTGTTATTCATGTAAACGTTAATGCTAATTTTAGGGGTTGTATGCAACTAGAACCTTGTTGTATATAACTAGCATTAACAATGCTCAACCTTTTTTTAAAATCAATTAATCATAATATTTAACATATTTAAATACTGTCTTTATTAAATATTATAATAAGCTTCTATAATTTATATTAAAACTTTTTTTAAATTATTTTAGGCCAAAGGAGGGAATTTTTATGAATTTATTAAAAGGAATAAGATATAATGAGGAATTTGCTAAAAATGTTCCTGATGATATTTTAGATAAATTAATACATTATGATGGCGTCATTCCGGATGAAATTTCTTATATTTTTCGTATGAATCATCCTAAATTTGATGAAGAAAGAAGCGATTTTCTTGATAATCATGAAGAAATTATAAAGCAAATGTATAGGGTAAGATGGGAAGAAGATCAAATATATGAGAAAGAAGGATTAACTCAATCACTCTCTGTCGAAAGTGATCGTGAAATGTCTTTTATTAGGGATAATCCTGAACTTATTCCAATGGTGGATTGTATTGAATTATTGAATGCAGATAGTGGTAATCACGAATTAGTTGAAACTATTTCCTTTGAAGAATATGTGGATATGTTTTTAGATTAAACATTATTCTAATAATGTTCATTTTAACATTAATTTTTAAAATTCCAATTTTTTGCAAAAAGTAAAAAAATAACATTTTTAAATATGCTTTAATATTATTATTCATGGAAAAAGTATTACATCATATCATTACTTTAAAAATTTTGATTTTTTCCATTTTAAACTAATTCTATCTATTTTTCTTAAAATTAATGTACAAATATATTGTATATAGTTTTTAATATTGAACAAAAGACTCAAAACAAACATTTTCACTAAATAAAAAAATTTAAATAAGAAAATAACAAAAATAATTGATAATGGGGGTAAAGATACAATGATTTCATTATCTGAAAAAACAGAAGGAAAAATCATTGAACTTGCAGAAGAAAATCATATGCATACTGAAGAGTTCATTAACAAATTGCTTGAGGAATATAATGAAATGAAATTCTGCCAAGAGATGGATAAACTTGCAGAAGAATTAGAAAAGAACCCAAATAATCCAATGAGTGCTGAAGAATTTTTACAAGAGATGGATAAATGGTAGATGTAGATTATAGCCGAAAATTCATGAAAGATGTGAGTAAACTAGATAAACAATATAAACAAAAAGTAAGGAAACAAACAGAAAAAATCATTTACAATCCATTGGTAGGAAAACCATTGAGATATACACGAAAAAATACAAGAGAAGTGTATATTAAACCATTTCGCCTTGTTTATATTTATTCTATTAAAGATGACAAGATAACATTTCTTTCAGTATATCACAAAGACAAACAATAAATAGTTTAAAGTGTTTCTTAGTAAAAAAGGGATTAATTTGGAATTATGTGAATAATGAATTTTTGTTAAAAATATTTAGGAGAATGTTATCAAATTCAATGATTTTCAATGGATTTATTCAATATGGAGAAATAATCTTATTGATGATTATTGAACTTTAATTTGTTTTTAAAATTTGAACTAGACTATATCATTAGCCTATTTTTTAAAAAATCACAAGTGAACAAAAATAGAATACTAATTATAGTCCATTTTCATACATTTAAATAAATAAAAATTAAGAGTTTGACCAAAATTTAATTTACTCAATGAATAATACTTTTGCATTTAAAATCAGGGAAAAGAGAAGATAAATGCTTAAAGAGGATTATTTTAATTTTTATAAAAATTTTACCTAACTTTAATTAAATAAAAAATTCATTTATGTGATATGTCAATTCTAAAAAAATATTAATTTTAAAATAGAGTTTAGCTATTAAAAATCTTTATTAATGGTTTTAATCATATATTTATTATAAAAATTTTTACATAGGAGAAATAAAATGCATGAATTATCTATGGCTCAAGGAATAATTAATGCAGTAATAGAAACTGCAGAAACAAATAATGCAACAGAAGTTACAGAAGTAATCATAGAAATTGGAAGGTTAGCTATGATTAATCCTGAACAATTAAGATTTATGCTTGATGTGTTGGTTGAAAACACTATTGTTGAAAATGCAGAAATCAAGATTGATGAAATTCCTGTTGAAATCGAATGTCTGGAATGCGGATATAAAGGGGAAGCTAATTTAGATAATTTAGATCATTATGCACCGATGGTGGAATGTCCTAAATGTGAAAATAAAAGGATAGCTATTTTAAACGGTAAAGATTGTATTGTTAAAAATATTGTTATTGAACAGGAGGAATAATAATGCATAATGTAGCTGATATTGAGGTTCAAAAAAATATTATGGAGGCTAATAACAAATTAGCTGACAAGAATCGTAAAAACTTTGAAGATCATGATATTTTCTGTGTTGATTTTGTAGGAGCTATCGGTTCTGGTAAAACTTCCTTAATCGAGGATATTATTGAAAATACAGATTACGATGTTGGTGTAATAGCTGGAGATGTTATTAGTGAGTTTGATGCAGGTAGAATTGAAAAACACGATGTTCCTGTTGTTGGGCTAAATACGGGAAAGGAATGCCACCTGGACGCTCATTTGGTCAGTCATGGTGTTGGTGATTTGCCTTTAGATGATATTAATTTATTAATCATTGAAAATGTTGGAAACCTGATATGTCCTGTGGATTTTGCTTTAGGTTCCCATATGAGAATTGTTGTTGTTAGTGTTACTGAAGGAGATGACACTGTTGAAAAGCACCCTCTAATTTTCCAGGATGCAGATGCCGTTGTAATTAATAAGATTGACTTGGCTGATGCTGTTGGTGCAGATGCTGATAAGATGGTTGAAGATGCTAAAAAATTAAATCCTGATGTTAGAATCATTAAAAGTAGCTTAAAAACTGGTGAAGGTTTAAACGAAATTATTGAAGCTATTGAAGAGTTCAGGTGATTTGGTTGAAGATATGGATAGATATTTCAAATGCTCCTCATGTAAGATTTTTCAAGGATATTATAAAATACTTGGAAAGGCAGGGAGAAGAGGTTATAGTTACAGGGAGGAAATTTGGAGATATCCATAAGTTAATGGACATGTACGGAATTGATTTTATTTCCGTTGGCCGTCATGGTGTTAGCCTTTATGAAAAGCTTAAGGAAAGTACAACACGTATTGAAGAGCTTTTAAATGTTGTTAAAGATGAGGAAATTGATGTGGCCGTTAGCAAGCATTCCATTGAACTTCCAAGAATAGCTTTTGGTCTTGGAATTCCTAGCTTGTATGTTTTGGACAATGAACATGCTAAGGCAGCTAATAAGCTTACATTGCCATTGTGTAATAGGATTGTAACACCTAAAATTATTGACATGTGGAAACTGATGGAGTTTGGTGCTGATCCTAACTCAATAATCTCATATAACGGGACTTCCGAGCTGATGCACTTTAAGGATTTTGAATACAATGAAAACATTTTCGATGATTTAAACCTTAGTTTAAACCATCCCAAAACAATTCTAATGAGGCCTGAACCTTCTCTTGCATCTTACCTTGATACTGACTGTAGAAAATCAGTCTTATCTCCAATCGTTGATGTTTTAAAGGAGTATGCCAATATTTTAATCCTTCCAAGATTTAAGGAACAGGCAGAAATTTTTGAAGGAATCGAAAATGTTACAATTCTTACACCTCCAGTCGACACTTCTAGCTTAATTAAAAAATCAAACCTGGTTATTGGAGCTGGTGGAACCATGAATAGGGAGGCAGCTATTCTTCAAACTCCTGTTATTTCATGTTATCCTGGAGATACATTATCTGTAGATCAGTATTATATTGACCAGGGAATGATGTACAGGTCCAATAATATTGAAGATGTAACTCAGAAAGCCTTGGATTTCATTGTAAATCCTCACGAACCTGTTAAGTTTGAAACCGATGATTTATTTAAAATAATCATTGACAATATCTATGATTTAGCTAAAAAATAAATTATTGATTCAACTTTCACTTTTTTCAAAAATAGCAAATAGTTTTTATATTAAATTAATCTTAATATATTGTATTGATATATTTTTTATATTGTATGGGCTGGTAGCTCAGATGGTAGATCGTCGCCTTGGCATGGCGGAGGCCCCGGGTTCAAATCCCGGTCAGTCCATTAATTTTATAAATAATCTTGTATTCGTGATTGAATTATGATGTTAATTGCTCAAAATCATTTACAGCTAATAGTAGAAGTATTTTTAATACTTTTTGTATCATTAATATTTATTCTAAATTTAGCACCACTATCCCTTAGTGTAGTAACATTTCTTTCCTTATTCTTATCAGGAGGTTTTGTTCTTCTTTTCGGTGCAGATATAGCTATGTTAGTAATTTCTTCAAGTCAAAGTGAGTTTACACATCCATTTGGACCGATTGCACTTTTAGGGGTGGTTACAGCATTAGCCGCGCTGCGAGTGATGGAAGATTCGGGGGTAGATGTTAGAGGCCTTAAAAGATTGGTTTATGTATTAATCATTCTTATAACAATATTCGGTGGAATGATGCACAGATCCTTCTTATTACTCTGGTTATTAGGTTTATTCATTGGTTATACAATTATTTCCAAATCATTTAGAAAAAAATCTTTCCTAACAATGAAAAGAATATTAATGTTTATTGGAATAGCTATAGCTGGATTTTTAGGTCTTGAAGGAATAGCTAGATTAACAGGAATGACAATCTTTTCACCTTTACTCCGTTTACAAAGAATTGAGCAGTATTCCACCACAAGTATTAAGATGGTGTTAAATAACACTCAACTAATCGGACACAATGGAGCATCCTCATTTTGGGGAACTGAAGGAACTGCATTTGCAGAAGGATACATTACATTACCTATGCAATTAATATTGTTCTTTGGTTTACCTTTCCCACTGTTCTTTGGTGTTTTAGTAAACCAAAAGGATACAATCGATTATATGCTTCCGGGAATCATGGGATACACCTATGACTTCGGTTATCTCGGATTAATTGGATTAATGGTATTTGTACTTGTTACAATTATTGTTGGATTTAAAATTCTTTCAATGTACAGGGAAAAAAGAGAGAAAAACAACAAAAAATATTTAGGTAAAGAAGTATTATTAATAGGTGCTCTTACAGCATTTATTTCACAAGCATTAATTGGAATGTTTGTATTTAACAGAACAATTAATGGTACTGCGCTGTTAACATTTATGTTTTTAGGAGCGTTAATATTAGCTAATTCAGTTACTCTTAAGAGGAGAACATAGAAGGTTATTAAAATGGAAAAAGCATTAATTTTACTTGGGTGTCCTGAGGCACCCTCTCAAACTCCAATGGCAATATATGCTTCTTATAAACTTTCACATTTAGGTTATGATGTTACAATAGCTGCAAATCCAGCTGCAACCAAGCTTATAAAAGTATCAGACCCTGAAGAGGTCTATGTACATAACATGGTAAACATCGACAAGTGTTTAAATGAAATAAAGCCTCACGACTATGATTTGCTTGTAGGTTTTGTTCATAAGGACGCTGCAGCCTCATTTTTTGTAACTTTTTACCATATTCTTCAAACCAAATCAATAGCTTTGGTATTTGAAAGAGATGCTGATGTATTAGCTGAATATGTTGATATGGTAAGTGAAAATACCGATGCTGAAATTGTAGCTGTTAGAGCTTATCATAACCCAACACCACTAAGGGTTAGATTTGATAAGGCAGTGGAGGGATTATAAAATGTCCTTTTGTTTAGATAACTATCTTCAACAATCAGATAATTATGAAATTCTAGCTTCTCAGGCAGGTTTTAAAGACTGTGCAATGATTATTCGCTTTAAATCAGATGAAGTTGTTAAGGTAAATCCAGGAGATGAGGTTCTTGGAGTTCGTGTTATTGGAATTCCACCAATACCAATAGGAATCAACGAGGAAAAGGGAACAGTTCTTATTCCATATACAAAACCTTGCCATGGAACTTCTGTTGTTGAATTGCCTGTAGATAAGCAAGAGATTGAAAAAATCCGCAAATCAAATATTGATTAGCTATGTTTACTACTGTTGTTGGAAGTTTTCCAGTTGAGTTTGATAAAAAAACCTCAACAAAAGATAAATTATTAAATTTTTTCGGTCAGTATGACCCTTACAAGTCAGCTATTAAAAATGCCGTTTTAAAACAGATAGATGCAGGTGTAGACATAATCTCCGATGGTCAGGTTAGGGGAGATATGGTTTCTTCCTTTACAAGGTTTGTTCCTGGAATGAGATTGGATGAAAAAAACAACACTGTAATTGTTGGAAAAATCAGAAAGCCTACAACAAACATATCCCTCAAGGACCTTAACTATGCCAAATCCATTATGATGGATTACTATAACGGCAGTGTTCCTGAAAATAAGGGTGTTAAGGGAATAATTACCGGTCCTTCTACCATTGTTCACTCATCAAGAATTGAAGGTTTTTACAAGGATAAAAACGATGCAATCATAGATTTGGCAGAAAGCCTTAAAAATGAAGTGGAAGCTATTGAAAAACATGTAAAACCTAAATATATTCAGATTGATGAGCCTTTTTTATCAACAGGACTTGTGGATTTTAACACTGCAAGAAAAGCTATTGACATTATTAAAAATTCAACAACACTACCTGTAGCTATCCATGTTTGCGGAAATTTAGATGGATGCTTTAAAGAGCTTTCAAAGTTTAATGTTGATATTCTTGATTTTGAATTTGCAGGAAATGATGTTAATCTAGATATTTTAAAAGATAATTTTGATTTGGTTAAAGATAAAAAAATAGGGTTTGGATGTTTAAATACTGCTTCACAGACAATAGATTCCTACACAAAAGTTAAAGAATTGGTAAGTGAAGGTATTGATATTATTGGTAAGGATAATATTATTCTAGATCCTGATTGTGGCCTTAGAAGATCAACAACACAAATCGCTTTTGAAAAATTAGAGGTTATGAATAAGGTAAGAAATGATTTTACCTAAATTCATGTTTAAAGTCTGGATCATATAATTTAGACGGTGTAAAATCACCAGGGTTTAAAACATCTCCCACTATAATCATAGCTGTCTTTGTTATATTAGCTTCTTTTACTTTACTACTAATATCCTTAAGAGTTCCTTTAATTATATGCTCATCTGGCCAGGTGGCCTTTTTAACAACAGCTATTGGAGTCTCTTCATCATATCCTTCTAAAAGCTCATCAACAACTTTATCAATCATTGAAATGCCTAAAAATATACACATGGTAGCATGATGTTTGGATAAGCTTGAAATACTTTCGGAAGCCTTTTTAGGAGTTCTACCTTCAGGACGTGTAATTATAACTGTCTGTGAAATTTCAGGTAATGTTAACTCTGTTTCAACAGCTGCAGCAGAACCAAATAATGAACTTACACCTGGAATAATCTCATATGGGATGTTGTTTTTTTGAAGTTCCCTAATCTGCTCACCGATAGCTCCATAGATTGAAGGATCACCGGTATGAACCCTAGCTACAACCTCACCATCTCCAACGGCCTTTTTAATAATGTCTATAATTTCACCTAAATTTAAAGTGGCACTATTGTAAAGTTGAGCATCAGCTTTTCTGCAATTTAAAACTTCCTTATTTACTAAAGAACCGGCATAAATAATAACATCGGCCTGTTCAATAGCTAATTTTCCTTTAACGGTTATTAAATCAGGGTCTCCTGGACCTGCTCCTACAAATATTACTTTTCCAGTCATACTCTAGATTTTTGAAATTATTAATATAAATAATTTTACACAGTAAAATCAATTTAACACTTTGATTTAAACAAAGCTTATTAATATTGGTTCTAATTATTAAATATGGATAAAAAAGGTTTTATTTCAATTCAATATCTATTTTCAATCTTTTTAATCTTAACAATAGCTATTGGTCTTTTGTATTTTACAGCCTCTAGTTTGCAAACAACTGAAAACATACAAAAACAGGACCAAATCAGACTGATTGTAGATGAAGTTGCAGACCAAATAAATCAGGTAAATTCCAATGGTGAAGGTTATTCTAAAGTCATTCACATGCCTGATTATCAGACTAGCTATAAAATAGTTGTTTTTAAAAATTACGTTAAAATTGACTGTGGCAGTAGAATGGCAAAATCAAGGATTTTAGACTGTAATTTGGTAAATGGAAATGGAATAACTACAGATAAGATTGAAATGTATAGTGAAAATAGCTATTTGCTTTTAAACAATGGTGATTTGATGATAAAAAGGTGGTATGATGGATAACTTCAGCTTACATGAGGGTGGTAGGATTAATAATCTCGATATGGATAGCTATGGACAGCTAACTGCTGAATTTCTATTTATCATAGCTGTCCTATTGACTGTAGTTGTAGCTAGTAGCATCTTCATTTTAGGTGAAAACGAATTAAACATCGCAATGGAGGCTGCACGAAATGGTGTAATTGAAGGTTTGGATAGTAATTGCGTAAGTGTTTATCCAGATAAAATCTATAGGGATTATGAAAATTCAAAGGAAGGATTGCTGGAGCTAAATTCAGTTAAATTGGTAAAAATCAACTATACCTACATGGGATATGATGAAAATTACGGTAAGGAAAAGATACAGTTCAATGTTACGGTTACTGGTGATGTAGCTGATAAGACATCAGTTGGAGATAGAATAAATTACTATTTGAGAAAATCATTAGCTACTTCATTTAACAGCACTGATTCAACCAATGATTTGTACAATCCTGTTTTCAGTGACCATTATATTTTCACAACAGCTAATGTAAAATGGATTTAAAAAGGTATTAGCTATTGTAATACCCTTTTGATTTATATCCAATTAGAGAAACAATTACAGAAACAAAGCAAACAACAGTACAGAGTGTAGTAGTTATTTGAGAGCTTAATTTAATTGAATGTAGTTTGAAGGAACAATTGGAACATTACCCATAATCAAGGCAAAAATCAATGTAAATATTCCCATACTCATGGTCTGGCCTATAACTCTCATTGTTGATGAGGAGGCAGAAGCCATGGAAGTTTCTTTTTTTGGAACAGAACCCATAATTTCATTGGTATTAGCTGGAGAGAAGATTCCAAATCCAACACCTAGAAGTAAGAATGAAATCATCAAGACTTCTAAAGGAGTACTTTCAGATAACATTATAATAAGTATCAATCCAATGCCACCTATAATACCACCAATAACGGCCAATAGTTGCGGATCATATTTATCAGACAGTTTACCTGCAATTGGAGAGACAATAACTTGTACTACAGGAGCAATAAGTAATATTAGACCAGCTTGACCAGAATCAAATCCTCTGATGTATTAAAGATGATAATTGACAATTGTCATTATTACAGCTATTGCAAAATAAGCACACAATGCAGCTACATTTGATGTTAGAAATTTAGGGTTTTTAAATAGGCCTACATTAAATACTGGGTTTTCAATCCTTTTTTTCAACAAACCAGAAAATAGCTAGAATAGCTATACCAACAACTACCAGATATGGACCTGTAGATTGATTTAAGGTGGAAAAGCCGAAAATAAAGAACAGCATTCCAACAGAACATAATATGATTCATTTAATATCAACGTCAACCTTTTCAAGGGTTTCCATTCTTTTTTAATTTCTGTAAACAGTAAAACTATACAGATTACGAGAAACGGTAGTGTGAAGAAAAATATTAATCTCCATCCAAATTATTATTTAAAAAACCAGCTATTACAGGTGAAAGTGCAGCTGCTAAATAAATACCGATTACATTAATACCTAATGCCTTACTTCTGTCCTCAACTTTAAAGGCAGATACAAGAAGTGCAGTTGATGAGACAGTTAAAAAACTGGCTCCAATTCCCTGAATAATCCTTAAAATTAAAAACATATCCTGTGAATTTGAAAACATGATAAGGGCTGAGGTCACAGTAAAGATAATCAAACCTATTACCATTGTCTTTTTAAGACCGTATTTTCCTGAAATCTGTCCAGCAGGAATGGTTACAACAGCTAAAGCAAGTAAATAAATAGTACTGATCCAGTTTTGAACAATGTTGCTCATATGAAATTCATTGGCTATTGTTGGAACAGCTATCATAACTGCTGTAGAGAGAAATATTGTAAAAAAGGCAGTTAAGGTAGTTACAAACAAAACATAATTTTCCATTCGAGAACTCAAAATAATCATCTCCTAACAAAAGTTGCATATATCTCAACTAATATTAAAAAAATGAATATAATAAATGTTTGTATTTTGAACTGTTATTTAATAGGGTTAATATAAAGAATGTATAAAAAATTAAGTATAAATGAGAATATAACTAACAGTTAAATTAAGCTATTTTTATTAAATTACAACTTTTTTTATTACAGAGGAAAACTATGAAATATAAAATACAGTTAATTCTATTAGCTATTTTCATGATATCAGCTGTAAATGCTGAAGACAATACAACATTAGAAGGGCATGATTTAACTAATTTTGATTGCACTCTTGAAAATTCAACAACTGATGTATCTGACGTGGATGTTAGTTCAAATGACTCAAATTCCCAAAAAACCGATATTGGTGAGAATAATGTTACATCAATAATAGCTAGTGATTTAACTAAATATTATAAAAATGACACACAATTCACTGCCAAATTTCTTAATTTTGACGGTACGGCCTTAAAAAATACAGAAATATTGTTTAACATTATTGGAAAGAATTATACCCTAGCTACAGATAATAATGGAATAGCTACATTAGATATAAAACCTAATTCCTGGTGAATACACTTTAACAAGTTTTAATCTTGTAACTGGAGAAAGCTATTCAAATAAAATCACCGTTCTTAGCACAGTGGAGGCAAATAACATAACCAAATATTATAAAAACAACACACAATACAGTGCCAAATTCCTGAATTTTGACGGTACGGCCTTAAAAAATACGGCCATAACATTTAACATCATAGGTAAGCTCTACACCATAAAAACAGATTCCAATGGAGTAGCAATCTTGCCTATAAATCTAAACCCGGGGCAATATGTTATTACAGCTACTAATTCTGTAAACGGACAGATGTATTCAAATACAATTGCTGTTTTTAGTACAATAGAGGCAAATGACTTAGTAAAATATTATAGAAATGAATCTCAATATTTAAGTGTTTTATTGGATGGTGCTGGTAATCCATTAGCTAATGCTAAGGCCACATTTAACATCATAGGTAAGATTTATACTATTACAACAGATACTAATGGTATTGCAACCTTACCAATCAATTTAAATCCTGGAAACTATATTATAACAGTTATTAATCCTAATGACGGTTTAATGCATTCTAACAATATTACAGTGCTTTCCACAGTTTCAGCTACTGATATTGTCAAATATTACAGAAATGAGACTCAATATTCAGCTGTTTTTTTAGATAGTACGGGTAATCCATTAGCTAGTGCTGAAGCTACATTTAACATCATAGGTAAGATTTATAACATTACTACAGATGATGAAGGTATTGCAACATTGCCAATCAATCTAAACCCTGGTGAGTATATCGTTACCGTTACTAATTCTAATGACGGTTTAATGTATTCCAACAATGTTACAGTTTTAACATTTTTAATAACCAGTGGAGATGTTGTAACCACATATGGAAGTGAAGCTACATTTTCTGTTAAAGTCTTAAATAAAACTGGAGGAATTGATAAAAACACTCTCGTAACTTTTAATATCAACGGTAATCTGTATGAAAAACTCACAGATGAAAATGGAATAGCTACATTAACTTTAAATTTAAATTCAGGAAATTACATTCTTACATATGAAGCTAATGGCTTAAAGGAAAGTAATAGCTATCAGGTTAAAAACTTAATTGAAATTACAACTTATAATTGGAATAGTGGAGCTAATGTATGTCAAAACAGCCTAATAAAAAATAATCTTCCAACATCTAGTTTAATTGCTCAAATTGTAGAAATGGCCAAATCCGGAACACCGATGATTACAATAAAAGGAGGGGAAGGCAAATCTGTTTTCATTACTGCAGGTGTTCATGGTAATGAATTAGCATCACAAATAGCTGCATTAAGACTTATACAGGAATTGGAAACTACAGCTATTGATGGAACTGTTTATATAATGCCTTTCGTTTATCCTAAAGCCACAGCAAGTAATGTCAGAAATTATAATGGAGTTAATTTAAACACATTAGCAGCAACAAGCGGTTCAATATCCAATAACATCATAAATCTTATAATCTCATTTGATTGTGATGCATATGGAGATTTCCATTGTACAATGCCTGGAGGAAGTCCAGGAGCTAATATGGTTATGGGTTCATATAATCCAACAGTTGAAAGTGCAGCTATGGCTATTGCAATTTCCCAGATAACAGGATTTTCAAAAATCATATACAACACAGCAGGATCGGAATATCCAGGAGCATTAGAAGATGTCTGTAATCTAAAGGGCATACCAGCTGTTACTTGTGAAGTTGTATCTCCACGTGGTCAGATAGCTACTGGAAGCATTGAAAAGTCATTAAGCTTTATGAAAGCATTTTTAAAATATAATTCATTGATTTAATGAAATTATTCTTTTAATTTTTATTTTTTGTTTATTTTTGTAGTATTTTGTTAAAATTTTACTTTTTTAAAGTATTACCTTTTTTGTTTACTAGATATCTTTTCATTTTAAGTTTAGTAATATTTTTATTATCTCTAAAATGTATTTAAATTATTTAAATTTTTGTTATTGCCCTCCTTGTATTTTATAATCATTTTAAATATGTATAACGTTTATCGATTTTTATTTTATTTTCTATTTTTAATGAAAGGAGTATTTGATTCCATTATTGTTTGTATATTTATTTACGATTTTTATTTCTATTTTAATCAAAAAAATGTACAATAAGTTACAACTTGTTTAAAATGAAATAGTAAAATTTTGTTATTTTTATTTATTTTTGTTCATTTTAATTTGTTTATTTATTTAATTTAAAACAATATTAAAAGAAGATATTAAAAAATTAATATAATAGCTATTAATTATTTTTTATTTGTATTACTCTTTTATTTATTAATAAAAATAAATTATATATAGAATTTGTATTTATTTATATCTAATAAACTGAACATTATATAATTTAATTGTAATAACTATAATTATGTTATAATGAATTTTGTTTAAATTAATAATAAATATAATTTCTAAAAAAATTATAAAATTTTTAAAGATTTTATAAAAAATTATCAAAATAATTTGAGTGAAATTTATGGACAAAAATATAGGATTAATAATTATTATGATTTTTATTTTTGTATCAATTTCGTCTGTTGCTGCAACAGAAATTAATAATCAAACAGAAAACGATTCTAATTCTTTTGATAGTATTGATATAAATACCTCAGATAATATTAATCAATCAAATATTAATATAAAACATGAAAATACATTGTTGAATGATGATTCACAGAATAATAAATATTTAAATAAGCAGAATTTACATTTTTCTGTTAAATCTACTCATATTTCTACAAGTTTAATAGGAGAAGATATGAAATCCTATTATAAAAACGGAACATATACAGTTACTTTAAAAGACTCTTCTAATAAACTATTGTCTGGAAAAACAGTTGGAATGCAAATTATTGGAAAAACATATTATTTAACAACAGACAGTGAAGGAAAAGCTAGATTACCAATTAATCTTAATCCGGGTGTTTATCAGATTAATGTTATATTTAAAGGAGATGGAGTTTATTCACCTTCTTCTGTTTCTAATAATTTTACGGTTGTTTCTACATTAGAAGGAAAAGATTTAGTTAAAGCTTATAAAAATGCTTCACAATTTTATATTCGTGCCTATAATAATCATGGAGGTTTTTTAAGTAATCAATATTTAGATATGAATATTATTGGAAAAATTTATAAAATAAAGACAGATAATGAGGGTCTCGCAAAGTTGGATATAAATTTAATTCCTGGAAAGTATATTTTAACAGTAACTAATCCAAACGATGGGCTGATGCAATCATACTCAATTGAAGTTATCAAAGAAAATGTCCTATTGACTTGTGATAATTTTGTTATAAATAGAGCAGGAGAGGATTATCAAGTTAAATTAACAGATATTCATAATCATCCTTTAGCAGACCAAGCTGTTAAAATAATAGCTAATGGAGTACAATATCAAAAAGTTACGGATGATAATGGAATTGCAAAATTAAAAATCAATTATAATGAAGGAACATACAAAGTTTATGCTATATTTGATGGAAATATAGTTTATAATAAAGCTTCAAGTTCTACAAAATTAATAACTCGTGTACCTTCCTCACAAAAACTTAATCCTACTCTGGAGGTTAATGATACTTTATTTAAAGAAAATGGGGACTATTTTTATGTAAAATTAAAAGATAATAACGGATTTCCTTTAGTAAATCAAAAAATTCTCTTTACTTTTAACAAGTTTAGTTCTCTTCAAACTACAGATGCTAATGGTATTGCCAAACTAGAAATTAATTTAAATAGTGGAAATTATAGTGTTATTTCAAAATTTATGGGTTCTACATATTATAATTCAATTCAAAAAACTAGTTTAATTACAATGGATTTTACACCAAATGTTTCATATTCATTAAAAGTTCCAATGTATGTAAATGTAACAGGTCTCACAGTTTCTAAATCTTATTCTCCTTCAAAATATATAATTAAAGAAGGAGAAAATGGAATTGTGAAGGTACCAACTACAAGAACATTTTTGATTAAATTAAATAATACAATTTATAATTTTGTTTCTGGAGTTGGGAAATCTTCATATGATAGTGGTTTATATACATATTTAAATAAAAATTCTTATTTTATAAATAGTAATGGGATTAAAACTCAAGTTAACAATAATTTTTCACCAACCATTGAAGGAGTGTTAATAAAAGATTTAACAGATTATGTTGAATTAACTTATTATGGTATTGTTAAACCAAAAAATATTAATCAATTTAGTGTAGCTTCTACACCAACTGTAAGAGGAGCTTATTTTGCTCAAGAAAATATGAGAATTATTGTAAATAATAAAGAAAAAGCAAATATTGTTTTTTCAGAACCTTTACCTTATTATGAGGATTATGGTCTTAAATTACAGTTAAATAAAGGCAAATATATTTTAAATAACACGTTTATTTCTCAGGTTTCTTACAATAAGTTCAACACTTCAAATTTAAAATATTATAACACTTCAATTCCTTTAGAATATTCTCTTAGTGGAGCTTCTATTTTTAACAATCCTCAAAAAGACTTAATTACTACAACTTTGAATGTTTCAGGAAGTGGTTTTGAAAGAAATGAAATTTTTAGTTATGGTTACACAAACTATATTAAAAATAAAAAATACGAGATTGTTCAATCATATGCCATTGCCGATAAAATTGTAAAAGACGCTGATTTACAATATTGGTTAAATCAAAAAAGCAATTTCAATGTTGCATATATGAATGTAACTCAGGTAACTTTTTTAAATGCTTTGTCTGTTTTATGGTTAAGTGATAAATACGCTAATACCCTTTCTAAACCGTATAATGTCACCTGGAGTCGGAATAATTTTTTTACAGTATTATCAGGTGTTGAGTCAAATTATAAAATTTATATTAGCTCATTAAATCCTACAATGGGAAGAACAATTTTAGGTTTAGAAGAAAATGTAAATGGATTCTCTTTATTCAATTCATTAATTTTATCAGAAATTGAAAATGTTATATTAAGAAATAACGGATACAATGTGACCTCTCCAGTTAGCTTTATTGTTTATGGTTTTTTAGAAGGTCAATCAATTGATTTAATTCCAGATAATGAATCTAATTCTATTATATTAAAATTAACGAATAATAATGAATATTACATAATTTTTGATTTGAATAATTATATAATTCATGGAATATATGCTAATGGAGAACAAATATATAAAGGAGCTTATTCATATGATACATTCGGTGGATGTTGTGGTTATTTATATGCTAATCAATTTAATAATCTTCTAACAAATTTCATGAAAAACTTTCTTGATGCATTTTTTGATCTCTATAAATTACTAGGAACAGCTGGAGGTTTAGCGATAACAATGGGTTTAGTAGCTTCAGGCCCTTTAGGATGGGGTGTTGCATTTGGTATTATTGCAGGAGGAGTAGTTTTAAATGCCGCTGGTTCTCATTTATTAGATAATATTGGAAAGCCAAATGCAGGTTATTATAATCTTAAGAATGTAGCTGATTTTACTGCAGGTATAGCATTATCATTTATTGGTGGAAGAGGTGCTCTTACAGCTGATAAAGTTTTATATCAAACTGAAAAAGTTGCTATTTCTAGTTATATTAAAGATTATTCTTATAAAACTTCTATTAAGACAAAAACTGTTGATTATTCATCAAAATCTATTTCAAATAATTTAAAACATTACTCATTTAAAACAAAAATGAGAGATGTATATCACTGTAGTTTAGGAAAAACTCATCGTGAAAAAGTTTATACTATAATAAAAGAACATACTCAAAATTCTTTTGTTTCGGCTGTAATAAGTTATATTTAAAAGGAGTAATAAATTATGAAATCATTTAAAGAAATTGTTCCCACACTAGAATTAATTTTTCTAATTGGATTTTTTATATTTGTAATAATATTTTCTATATTTAATCCTCCAAGAAGACCTAATTTAATATTTAGAGGAGGTTTAGTAATTATAGTAGGTGTAATTTGGTATTTTTTCAATGATTTTGATTACTTTAAATTTTTGTTTAACACAGTGGTTATGATAGTAGTTTGGATGGTTATCATTGGTTCTGGCGTATTATCTTCTTTAGATCCTGTTGTGGTGGGATATATATTTTTAATATATTTTGCTTTATTGTTAATTGTTATAAGTTATTCATTTATTGATTATTCTAAAAAAAAGAATATACCTATGTTTAATTTTTCTTTAAAATAAGATTTATTTTTATTAATATATATTAAAAGGAGTAATAACTTATGAAATCATTTAAAGAAAGTGTTCGGCTATTAAAACTGATTTTCATAGTTGGTTTTCTTATAGCTGCAATATTACTATCAATATATTATCCATCTCAAAGACCTACTAGAATAGGAGTAGTTCCATCTCTCATAGTTCTAACCATTTTATATTATTTAAAGAAGGATAAACTCTTTGATTTGTTTTTCAATATTTCTTTTATAGTTGTTATTGGAATGGTCATATTTTGTTCAGGTTTATTAAATTCTTTAGGTCCTGTTGTAGGTTCATATATATTTTTAATATTTTGTCCTATAATGATAATTTTTATAACTTATTCAATTATAATCTGCTTTAAAGACCAGGAGGAATATGCCTTGAATTCCTCTTGGGAAGAGTATTAATAATCAAGCCACTCTAAAATCCAATTTTAATTTTTTAAATATTTTAGCTATTACAAAAGTAAAAATATTTTAAAATTTATTTTTTATCTTTTTTTGATAATCATAATAACCTAATTAATTCTTAAAATCAATTTGCACCGCTTAAATATCACAATCTTTATATTTAATTTAATTATATAATAATAAACATGTTTGATAAATTGCCAATTTCTTTTAAAACAGAAAAAATCTTAACTAAATCTTTAGATGAGCCTATTTCTGTTGAAGAAGCAAATTATTTAATGAATATAAAAGGGTCAGATTTGTATCCTTTACTTGCTACTGCTGACCATTTAAGAGAAGAGATTGTGGGAAATGATGTTACATTCATTAATAATTGTAATATTAATTTCACAAATATCTGTACTGTTAGATGTGGATTTTGTGCATTTGGAAAAGATGCAGATGATCCTGAAGCTTATATTTTAGATGACGATGCTATTTTAGAAAAGGCACGTGGAGCTGCTGATAAGGGAGCTCATGAATTTTGTTTAATGGGTGGTGTTCTTCCTGATGCAGATATTGAATATTATGAACATCTCCTACATTTGCTAAAAGGAGAATTCCCTAATATTTTAATACACGGTTTTTCACCAACTATGGTAAGAGATGCAGCTACTGTATCTGGAATGGATGTTGAAGATGCATTTAGAAGACTTAAATCAGCTGGTTTGGATACTTTACCTGGAACAGCTGCAGAAATTCTTACTGACAGATCAAGAGAACTAATCTGTCCTGAAAAGGTAACAACTGAAGAATGGATTGATGTTGTAAACATTGCTCATGAAGTAGGAATTCCTGGTTCTGCAACAATAATGTACGGACATGTTGAAACCTTGGAAGAACGTGTTCAACACATCGATATTATCCGTAAAATGCAGGAGGATGGAGGTAAATTCACAGAATTTATTCCAATGACCTTTATGCATGAGTACTCACCGATTTATTTAGATGGTGGACATAATCTTGGAGCTACTGGAACTGAAGATTTAAAGCTTTATGCAGTAGCTAGATTGATGCTTAAAGATTTAATCCCTAATATTCAGGTTTCCTGGGTAAAAATGGGTTTCAGATTTGCTCAAGTTTCACTTACTGCAGGTGCAAATGATTTAGGTGGAACTCTTGGAGGGGATGAATTATCTGAAGCATCTGGAGCTCCTGACGGAGTTGAAGCATCACTTGATACCTTATGTGATATAGTTGAAAACTTAGGTAGACATCCTATTGAGAGAAACTCAAAATACACTGAATTTTACCCTGTAAGTTTTGAATCAAAAATGGCAAGTCAAATTTAATTTTATATTCAATTAAACTAAGATAACATGGATTTCACGGATTTATATTTATTGATAGTAGTTTATATCTATGTTATCTTACTATTTATCATTTCTGAGAAATTTTTAGCCTCCAAACCTTCACTGTCACGAAAGTTTGTCCATATTATGGTTGGAAACTGCATTTTCATAATGCCTTTTTTTGCAAATCCCTATGATATGGTCTGGTTTTTAACACTTCCAATTACAATAGCTGCATTTTTAATGTCAAAATATTCACCAATAGATATCAAAAGTAATGTAACAGAGGCAGGCCATGATTTAGGCCTTGTCTATTATGCAGGAATCTGGTCACTTTTAATATTTTTACTTCCAGACAAATTATGGATTGTTTCTCTAGCTATAGCTGCAATGGTTTATGGAGATGGCTTTGCATCCCTAATTGGCCAAAGGTATGGTAAACATAAGATAAATCTAACTGGAGATGAAAAATCCATAGAAGGCTCAGCTGGAATGTTTGTAATTACATTTATAGCCTCCTTAATTGTCTTTATATTCTATCAGTTTATCGAATATTCAATTCCAGCTATTAATGTGTGGGTTATTCTAGTGATTTCTCTAATAGCTACTGTTTTGGAGTTAATAACACCAAAAGGGTTGGACAATATCTCAACAACATCCACAACAGCTATCCTCTATTATCTTTTAATGGTGGTTTTATGAAATTCATTGTAATTGACGGACTTGACGGTTGCGGCAAGGACACTCAAATTAAGCTATTGGCTGAAATGTATGAGGAAATGGATAAAAATGTTGTTGTCCGCTCCCACCCATCACAGGACAATGTTTTTGGAAGAAAATCCAAGGAAGCCCTTTTAAAAACAGGTAAATTAAACCATATCAAGGCCACCTTATTTTTCGGTCTTGATGCAATCAGGTCTGTAGCTAAATATTATTACAGAGCTAACAACATCGATGTTTTGATTTTTTCAAGATATATAATGTCTGTTGTTTATCTACCTAACTACATTAACATGGTAATCTATAAGATTGTTTCCTTTGTTTTACCAACCTCTGATTTGATGTTCTTTTTAGATGTTACACCTGAAGAATCATTAAAAAGGATAAACAGTAGAAACGAAGAAACTGAAATGTTTGAAAACATTGAAGAGCTTGAAAAGGCACGGGAAAAATCAAAAAAGGTCACTTACGAATGGAATGTTGTAAATGGCAATGAAAGCATTGACGTGGTAAGTGCAAAAATAAAAAATAAGTGTTTGGAGAACACCTTTGAAAATTTAGGAAAAGAAGAGTTATAATATTTCTTCAATACCTGTTTCTGTAATTATTAATAGGGAATTTAGATTTTCTAGAACTAATGAGACGATTGGATGGTCTTTAATTTCCTGATTCATAAACATTATTTCCTCATCATTAACAACCAACCAGTTTACATCGTAAACCACTACACCGTTTACAATTAAACCTAAATATTTTGGAACAAATACGTTGTCTTCCACTTCTTCGAAAAATTCGTTTTTATTTAAAATATCTTTTAAAACATTTTTCATAGTATCACTCTCTTTCATAGACAAATTTAGGAACAGCCTCTTTTAAAGGATCAAAGGTTTCACGATTCTTAACCTCCATACACTTCATACTTACCTTAGAATGAAGTGAAGAAGGAAGTCGTAGAATCCTTTTTAAATCAATAGAAACTTTGGCATCAATGGTCGATAAGTTAAGACGTGCCATAGCTTCTGTGAGATTTTTATATCTTCTAGGCCCGATTTTACTTTTAAACAATCCCCATTGGTCATTTTTAAGAAATTCACGATTTTTAATAATATCCTTCATCAGTTGTTTATTGATACCGTCAATTTCCTCATTTCCCTGGAGATGCAAAATATTGTATTTAACCTTTTGTGTGAAAATTTTAGGATATCCAACAGGAATTGAGAAATGCTCAAAGTTAAAGGATTTGTTGGAAACGTCAGCATTGGAAAATTGGGTGTTTGGAACATCTGCACCAGCTACGTATTTTAAAATCTCCCCTCTAAGTTCACTTCCCTCACTCATTATCTCCTCATCCAAGATACGAATATGATAACCTCTTCCAGAATAGATTAAATGGATATTTTTAAGGCCTAAATCCCCTTCAAGATTATCAATCAAGCTATTTACGATTTCCTTGGCTTCACTTAAACATGTTTCACAGACCCCATCACACTGACAGGTTCTAATGGGAATGTCTTTAGCATCAACATCAAAAATAAATTCAGCCTTTTGCCAATCCTGCCTTTTTTTAGGATTGTTATAGAAAGCTACTGAAATATAAGCTGCAAAAGGAGTCTTATATCTTAAAAATTTTCTTAAAGATTCAGCTCCTTTAAAGACTTTATATCTGTCGTTAGGACCGTGGCCAAGATGATCAAAACCAAACTCCCTTTTAGGAAGTTCTTTTACAATAAAGTCAGGTAAATCCTTAATAGACCACTCCTCACGATAAAATTGTCTTCTTTCTTTTAAAGTAGCTTTAGAAAACATAATAATCAGCTATTAAATAATTAATTTTTAAAGTATTTAATAATAGCTATAGTGTGTAAAAATTATTCTTCATTAATAGAAACTGTTATAAATGTTAGTTTACTATTTACACTGTAAAAGGTGATAGAATGGAAGAAGATTATATTGAAGTAATAGGAGTTGAACAATTAAAAACAATTCTAACAGATTTATCTCCAAAGGATATTGTAACTCCTGCCTATGAAAAATGGATACCATGCCAAAGAACCGGTTACACAATTCTTGATTTGGAGAACGGCAAAATTTATCCTCTCGGAGTTGAGCAAAATCAACTTCCACTGGTTGACAAAGTTTATATTGAGCTATATACAATTGATGCTTTGGAAAATCCTATTAAGCCTAAGGAAATATTTTCCTCTGAGGAATATGAGGAATATTTAACCTTTAAAGGTGATGACCCTTCAGAATACACACCAGATTTGGTTCAAGCCTTCTGTGAGAATAAGGGAATCGATGAGGATGAAAGATGTATCGATGTATTGGCTGATAGATTTGAGGAAAACGAGTACTTTAACTACAACAGATGGGAAAGTGGAATTCTCAATGAATATTATGATGCCATTCAGGAGGAACATTCTACTTTTAAAACAGTTGATGAGGAAGTCTAATTACCTTCTTTATCCAACTGATATTTTTTACGCCCATAACAGGATAGAGGATTGTTAATTCCTTTACAGGAGCTATCAGGCTTACATAGCTGAGGCAGGTGCATTTTAATTTTTTCACAGCTCATTGGAGTGTACCATTTGGTTTCACCTTCATTTGCAAGGTCTATTTCATCATGAAGACCAAAACCTAATTTTGAAATGATATTCAGTTTTTCCTGAGGCTGATCATCAAACAATGGCGGTGAACAGTTATCAGCAGCTTCAAAGATAATCGGTAAAATCTCATTTTCAGTAATTGTTAAATCTTCGTCAATATCTGAGACTTTGACATTTTCTTCAGTTGCAAATATTCTTGGATATAATCTTGCATAGGAGATAAAAGAAGTTAAAAGAAGTACGATTGCATCGTTACGTCCTCCAGATGACACACCGTTAATTGTATTCTGGATACATGGTGGAAATGCATCAGGATTTAACTTACCTGCACCTACACTACCATAAATACCACCACTACCAGCATAATAGCTACTGAAGGAAGATATCTCATCAGCTATCAGTTCCTTAAGTTCCTCTCCAAGTTCCTTAATGATAGGATGAACCTCAATTGTTGAAGACATTTCCTTGATTCTTTTAATATACTCCTCTGTTTTCTGCATTATTATCCTTGAAAGAATTAGCTCCTTGATCTTGTCTCCAACTAAAACATCATACATCCTGTCAATAGGCTTGTCTTTAAAGTCATCTGCAAAGTTTTCAATAAACTCATCATATTCAAGAATAATATCTCCATTCTCAATTAACAACTGATTTAGGGAAAGCTTTTTGGAAGCTATTACATCCTTAAGAGCACTCCATTTAATTGAACCGTCAGTTTTAATGTCCCTTAGAATCTCATCAATTATTTCCCTTCTTGCAGTAGGCGGGATTTTAGAAAGTCTCTCCTCAATAAGTCTTGCCTGAGATTCGATAAAAAGACGTGTTTCTCTTGATGTAACGTTAAACTGAATAGCTATTGCCTGAGCAAGGATATGAAAGGCAACAACATCCTCCTTAAGAATATCCTGGTTTAGTAGATATTCATATTCTTGAGGTTGGAAGTTTTTATTGTATTTCTTCTCAATAGCCCATTTAATCTTATTTATAGCTAGCTGTTTAACGGATTTTGGAATTATTTCATCCTCAGAGATTTTTTGATTGTCTGTATGGGTAACGGTGTATATTAAGGAGTCGTTTTGTTCTGTTAAACGTGTTAAATCACCATAATCTTTAACAATCTCTTGACCTTCTAATGATAATGGATTGATGTATGAAATTTGAACCATGAAGTTATATTATTATTTAAAATATTTAGTTTTTTAGAAAAATTTTCATGTTTTTCGGTGTTTCTCTACTGGAAAATTATCTGCTTATTTGGTTAAGTATTATCGTAATGGTACTCAATATATGCTACTTTCTTAGATAATGGTGGTAATCCAGTAGCTAACCAAAAAGTAACATTTAACCTAAATGGTAATGTCCAGACTGTGTTAAGTGATGCAAACGGTATAGCTACATATAATTTTAATTTAAATGCTGGTAGTTATATTATAACTGCAGAATACAACAACTTATACCATTCAAATAAAATAACTGTAGTAAAATAGATATACTCCATTAAAAACAAGATTAAAAGTTGACTAACACTCAACTTTTTATTATTTTTTATATCTCCAAAAG
The DNA here is from genome assembly GCA_964409285.1 of uncultured Methanobrevibacter sp. Taxonomy (GTDB): domain Archaea; phylum Methanobacteriota; class Methanobacteria; order Methanobacteriales; family Methanobacteriaceae; genus Methanocatella. The sequence goes on from CAYPCR010000004.1 coordinate 54,447, forward strand.
AAACTATTTTTTTAATTTCCAATACTTTTAAATGTTTTTAAAAACATAATTTTATAGATAAGTGTTATTTAATTGATATGGAGATATTATTAGATGTCAAAGATTTTTATTTCATGTGCACTTCCTTATGCTAATGGACCCTGTCATTTAGGGCATTTACGTTCTACTTATTTACCTGCGGATATTTATGCCAGGTACAATAGGATGATTGATAACGATGTGTTAATGGTTTGTGCTACTGATGAACATGGAACCCCTATTGCGGTTAAGGCTGATAAAGAAAACAAAAAACCTATTGAAATTTCTAAAAGATATCATGATATGATTGTTGATGATGTTGAAGCTATGAATATTTCTTTAGATAATTTTACACGAACTACAGATAAAAAACATTATGAAATAGCTCAAAATTTCTTTTTAGATTTATACAATAAAGGTTTGATTTATAAAAAGGATATCACTCAACTTTATTGTGAAAATTGCGGTAAGTTTTTACCTGACAGATATGTTCAGGGAATCTGTCCTGTCTGTGGCAGTGAGGCTCGTGGAGATCATTGCGAAAAATGTGGAAGGGCTCTTGAACCTACTGAACTTGAAAATCCTCAATGTTTAACCTGCGGTTCCACTCCTGTTGTTAAGGATACTTTCCAGTATTTCTTTAAGTTATCCGAGTTTGAGAATGAAATTAGGGAGTATATTGAGAATAATGAAAACTTGCCAGACAATGTTCGAAATTACGCTTCCAATTGGATTAAAGAAGGTTTAAATGATTGGGTTTTAACACGTGATATGGATTGGGGTATTCCAGTTCCTCTCGATGAGGCAGAAGGTAAAGTAATTTACGTGTGGGGTGAAGCATTTTTAGGCTACATCTCTTCAGCTGCACAATGGTCAGATGAAACTGGCATTTCCTGGAAGGATTATTGGAATGACTATGCAGTTCATTTTATCGGAAAGGACATTATCTATCATCACTCAATATTCTGGCCAGGACTTTTAAATGGATATGGCTGTAAAATGCCTGATAATATCTATGCTGGGGAATTTTTATCTCTTGAAGGAGAGAAGATGTCTACAAGTAAGAATTGGGTTGTATGGATAGCTGATTTTGTAAAGGAATTTGAACCTGATTTACTTAGATTCTACTTAACTATAAATGCACCTTTAAACAAAGATACTGATTTCTCATGGGAGGATTTCCAAAGAAGAAACAATGACGGTCTTGCAGATGTAATTGGAAATTTCTTACACAGAACATTTACATTTACACATAAGTTCTTTGATGGAAAGATACCTGAATATGAAAATCCTTCAAAAGAGGATTTGGAGTTTGAAGAAATTATTAGAAACCTTCCAGATACAGTAGGGGAATATATATCCAACTTTGAATTTAGAGAAGGTTTAGTTGAAATTTTTAAAGTCTGTAAAATAGCTAATAAATATTTCAATGACCAGGAACCATGGAAAGCTGTTAAGGAGAATCCTCAAAAGGCAGCAAATACATTATACCTATCAAATCAACTTGCAAAAATTTTAGCTACTGTTCTTAAGCCATACATTCCAACAAAGGCAGGACAAATAGCTGAAATTATGAATCTTACAACTGCTGATGAGTGGAAAGATGCTAAAGTCAATCTTCCAACAGGTTATGAGATAAATAAGGCAAAACCTTTATTTAAAAAGATTGAAGATGATGTGATAGAGGCACAAATTAACAAACTTAATGAAAACCTAAAAAATAGTAAAGAGGATGAAAAAATGAGTGATTTAATTACAATTGATGATTTTGACAATGTGGAAATTAGAATAGGACAAATTAAAGAAGCTGAAAAAATCGAAAAATCCGATAAACTTTTAAAATTACAAGTGGATATTGGAGATGAAACCCGCCAAATCGTAGCTGGTCTTGCAAAACACTACTCACCAGATGAATTGATTGACCGTAAAGTGGCTGTTGTTGTAAATCTCCAGCCAGCAAAATTATTTGGAACCTTATCTGAAGGAATGATTTTAGCTACCGGTGAAAGTGCAGCCTTATTATCACCTGATGAATGTGAAGTTGGAGAAAGAATTCAATAGCTAGATAAAACTTTTTCTGGTGTGTTCGATGGAAGAATCTGCTCTAATAAGTAAGGCTGAAAAATATCTCAAGGAGATATCAAAGGATGAAATCTTATTAGATAATATTGAAGATTTTGAATACTTTAAGGAACTTTACTTTAAGTTAGATGATAGATTAAACAATCTTCAAGAGTTAAAGGATGTAATGGATTCTCAAGGATACACTGCCCCTTTTCGTTCCCTAAACAAGTACGGCACAAATTCAGTTGGTGAGGTAGCTGTTGAGGAGGTATCTGAAAACAGCAGACACAATCAATACTTTAGAATGAAGGCCAATGCCAAGAAAAATATTTTGGATAGAACAAAATCAGCTATAGACTCTCACAAAATTGCAATTGGAAACTTGGAGCAATTTGGCAATCTCAAATGTGAAAATTGCTACAAGAAATATCGAATAAATGAATATAAGGAAAACGAAGGCAAATGTAGCTGTGGAAGTGAGGATTTCTCCTTTAAAATAAAAAAGGATAATGCTTATAGACTGGAAATCCTACCTTATCTTCCTCTTTCTGGAAATTATAGAGTTTTGATGAATCAATTTTCAAGTTGGGGAAGGGATTCATTTAAAAAGGTTTTAAACATTCTAAAACAAGAGAGAAAAGGAACAGTTAAGACAATTTCTCTTGTTGTTAAAATAAAGGATGAAAACAATCGTTGGGTTAGAAAAAACATAAATCTCGACTCAGAATATGTTGACAATTATGAAGAGGAAGTTAGAAGAAGATATGGAAAAAACGTTAGGATTGAACTTTTAAGATTCCATAGAACCAAACCAGCTATTATTGATGATAAGCATGCAAGAACAGCTTTGGCAATAGCTTATGTAAAATACGCAGAAGAGTTAGTATCACAAATCAAGGACTCCATTTTCAAAAGGCGTATTTCTGATTTGAAACGGCTTAACAAATATGATGAACTTCACAATGAAATATTCAACAACATTCCTCCATTTATAGACAAACATGATATTGACAGTTTGGAGTCTTGGGGAAAGGCTACCTTTCAAGAGGAATGTAAGAAATTAGGCTATATGGATAAATTTGGAAACCTGAACAGATCTTTAAAAAGGGATTTGAAAATCCGGGAAAACATTGAAAAAATAATATTTACAAATATAGCTCCTGTTTTGATAATGTGGGATATTTTCAGGTATTACCTTACAACCTCCAATCATAGACGTAAAACAATAACAGGGCCATTTCCTCACATTCGTGTTGAACTTGACCGTCAGCAAAGAAAGATTTTCCAAAATAGCTATGAAAAGGTTATAAAGACCTTAAATAACCAGACTGATTTAAAGATTATTCCTATTCCAGATATGGATTTGATTTTGTATGAGAAATTCAATCTTGAAAATCTAATTAAAAATTCCAATATGAAGATTAATTATCCTGCTCTTGGAGCTGCACTAATCCATTTAAATTCAGATATTGATGTTGAAACCATTGGTAATGCCTTTAACATTAATGATTCCAAAATCAATAAGGAAATTAAAAATATTGAGAAACTTAAAAAACCTAAAAGTGAAAAGTCCAAGAAATTTTTAGAGATGATTAAGAAATAGTGATTTTATGGATGAAAAACCACAGTATTTGGAGAGATAAAGGAAATAGTGATTTGATGGATGAAAAACCACCAGTATTTGGAGAGATAAAGGAAATAGTGATTTTATGGATGAAAAAACTACTGCCATTCATATAACCAAGGCTCTTAGTTCTTCAAGAATTATTGAGCTGATAGATGAATTTCCTAATTTACGAACCATTACCTGTTCTCCCAGTATCTACAATAGAATATCTGATTCATATATTGAAGCCTTAAATAATCTGGATATTGAGGTTAAAAAGGAATATAAGTGGGGAGCTAAACCTTTGTACTCCCATCAGGAAAATGATGTTTTGAATTTAGCTAAAAAGGGTTTTAAGGCTACACAAATAGCTGAGAAATTAGATATTCCCTTAAGTAGGGTTTATCATCTTGTAAGGAAAAGTGATGATGACTTTACCTTTGATAATTATAAAAGAAAGTATGATAATAATAAAAGAGAGTTGGTTAAGTCTCTTAAAAATCAAGGGGAAAGTGCAAAATCTATAGCTACCAAGTTAGATATACCATTAAGAACAGTATATTATATACTAAATAAAAAATAAATGTATAAGATAGTGATTTTAAATGACTGTAATACTTCCTCAAATGCCATTGTATGTAATTGCAATTATTTGTGGTATTGTGTCCTTTTTAGTAACAAGACTATCAATGCCAAAAATTATTAAAAAACTTGAAAAAGCTGACATTGTTGGAAAAGACATCCATAAATCCTGGAAACCGGTAGTAGCTGAAATGGGAGGATTTGGAATACTATTTGGTTTTATCATAGGAATCTTTGTAGGAATCGGCTTTCACCAAATTCTAGTTTTCCCACTTATTATAGTGCTTGTTGTAATTTTACTTGTAGGTATGATAGGAATTGTAGATGATTTACTTGTTTTATCCTCAAAGGAAAAGTTCTTTTTACTGTTTTTAGCAGGTATTCCCTTAATCTGGGCAGCTCCACCAAATGTAGGAATCCTATACATGATTTGTATTCCAATAGCTGTTTCAATCGGTGCAAACATTACAAACATGCTTGCAGGATTAAACGGAATCGAAGCAGGACTTGGAATAATCTCATTTACATCCCTAACAATAGCCTGTATAATCCTTGGAAAATATGATGTTACAATAATCAGCATGAGCATGTTAGGATCATTAATTGCATTTCTATACTTTAACAAACACCCTGCAAAGGTATTTCCAGGTGATACTGGAACATTAATCATTGGAGCAGCTATTGTAGCTATTGCATTTATAGGAAGGGTAAAATTAATAGCTTTCATAGTGCTTTTACCTAACATCATTGATGCAGCTATGAAGTTTTACAGTGCAGGAGTAATGGAACGCCAACAGTTCAAGCCAACCCAACTCAATGATGAAGGAAAGCTTGTAAGACCAGAAACAGGCTTCAAATCACTGATTAGATTTGTTTTAAGAAAACCGATTTCAGAAAAAAATGCGGTTATAATAATCTGGTCCATCGGTATTGTATTTGGAATAATCGGAATAATAGTGGCTTGTATTATGCCAGGTGTTTTAAATCATCAAACACTAGCTAATTTTATGCAGATAAAAGAATTTTTATACCAGTTATAGATTTCCTTTATAAATCAACCATTACCTTTTTATAACTTTTTAATTAATATAATAAAGTGTTTAAAGAAGATGGTATAAATGGACAGTACAGAAGCAATTTATGATGGTTTGAAAGATGCGGAAATTGACTTTGTTGTTAGTGTTCCCTGTGTTAACTTAACAAAACTTTTAAAACTTATTGATGATGACGAAGACATTGTTCATGTACCAGTAACAAGAGAAGAAGAAGGAATTGGAATTTGTGCTGGTGCATATATGGGAGGCAAAAAAACAGCTATTCTAATGCAGAATTCAGGACTTGGAAACTGTATCAATGCTTTAAAATCTCTTACAGAACTTTATCACTTCCCACTTGTAATGATTGTAAGTCATAGAGGAACTGACGGTGAAACAATCTGCGGTCAAATTCCAATGGGAAAATCAACCCCAAGACTATTGGAAGCTATGGATTTTCCTTTTTTCATGTCAGCTAACCCTGAAAATGCCTATGTTGATGTTAGACAATCATGGGAACTATCAGAAATGGAAGGAAAACCTGTTTCAATCCTATTGGAAATCAGCTATTGGTGATAAAATGCAAAGAAGAGATGCAATAAAAAACATCATGAAAGACATTGATGATGAATTGGTTATTTGTAATATTGGATTTCCTGCAAAGGAACTTCATGATATAGCTGACAGACCTGAAAACTTCTATATGATTGGATCTATGGGACTTGCCTCTTCAATAGGTTTAGGGGTAGCACTTGCAAAATCAGATAAAAAGGTAGTTGTAATTGATGGAGACGGTTCATTTTTAATGAATTTAGGAGCTACTGTAACTACTTTTGTCCAAAATCCAGATAATTTAACATGGATTGTTATAAACAATGAAGCTTATGGATCTACAGGTAATCAAGATACCTATGCAAAATACCTAAATCTTGTAGATATTGTAAAAGGAGTAGGATTTAAGTATGCATATAACTATGATGATATTGATTTAAAAGAAGTAATTAACGATGATAATCTAAGTTTTGTAGAGTATAACGTCTGTCCAGGTAATTCTCAAGTTCCAATAATTGATATCAGTCCAATTGAGATTAAAAAAAGATTTATGAAAGTATTAAATAAATAATACTTTCTAGTTTTCAGATTCGTTTAAAACCTTTATTTTCTCATCAAAATCAGTTAACTTTTTAGCTAATCCGGTGAAATAAGGAATATAAACTTTAGAAAATTCCACTCTTTCAGGATTTTGATTTTGTTCAGCTATTCTATCCTTGACTCTATTTATTTTACGTTCAACCTCATCATACATCAAATCTCCTGGAAACTCACCGATGAATATTCCATCAGCACCATTTTCAAGAGCATGTCTAATATGACGTGGCCTTACACGATTAACAGAGTGAACCTTAATAATATGAATGGATTCAGGATATTTTAATCTATTTACACCAATGTTATCAGCTGCAGTGTAACCGATATTATCTAAGAATACTAAAATTGTTCTTTCATCCTTATCAACATTTGAAAGGATTCCATCAATTGTAGCTTTGATTTTCTCATCAATATTTCCGTTGACTGTAATAGCTGAGTATTTACATGCAGTAAGACATTTTCCACATCCTGTACAGCTCATAGGATCAATATCTATTTTATCATCACGAATACTCATGGATTTGAATTTACATTTTTCCACGCAATCTCCGCAAAGCATACATTTCTCTTCATCTATTTCAGCTATAAATGGTTCTATTTCAATTCCACCGTAATTGTATTCACTTACTTTAGATGCAGCTGCTGTTGCCTGCATTATTGATTCTGTAATGTCTTTTGGATCTTGAGCAGTTCCACAGACAAAGGTTCCCTGTAAATCGGTTGTTACTGGTTTTATTTTAGGATGTGATTCCTTGATGAAGTTATCTTCAGTTGTTCCTACATTTAATATTTCAGCTATTTCCTTGGTTCCTTCAGACGGTTCCATAGCTGTGGATAATACAACCATATCAGCTTCTATTTCTGAAAATTCTCCTTTTAGTGTATCTTCAACTCTTACAATATAGTTGTCATCCTTTTTAACAACCTCTCCTGGCCTTCCACGGATAAATCTAACTCCTTCAGCCTGGGAATGTTTATAATATTTTTCATACATTCCAGGAGTTCTAACATCAGTATAACAGATTACAATGTCTGTGTCAGGATATTTGTGTTTGATAATATTTGCATTTTTTAAAGCAACCATACAACATACTTTAGAGCAGTATTTATGGCCGTTTGGTTTTTCATCTCTTGAACCTACACACTGTATCATTACAACCCTTTTAGGAACTTTCCCATTGCTTTTTATTAGTTTACCCTTTGTAGGGCCGTTAACTCCTGTTATACGTCCAAGTTCTGATTGTGTTATCACGTCTCTATATCTGGAATATCCATATTCAGGCCTTAAATCAGGATCAAATAGCTGATGGCCTGTTGCAAGAATTACAGAACCTACACTTAAAGGAACCTTTTCAGGTTTTCTTTTAAGTCTAATAGCTTTCATCGGACATTCTCTCATACATTTCCCACATTTGTCACAGTTTTCCATATCTATTACATATGCTTCTGGATAGGATTGTCCAAATGGCCTATAGATTGCCTTTCTTGTAGATAAATTGTCATTCCAATCATCTGGAACTTCAACTTCACAAACCTCACTACATTTTCCACAGGCTATACATTTTTCTGTATCTACATAACGTGGGGATTTCTCTAAAATTAGATTATAGGTTCCAGCTCTTCTTTCGGCCTCTACAACCTTAGTGTTAGTTAAAATATCAATGTTTTTGTTCCAGACAACCTCATTTAAAATAGGGTTTAGCAAACACATTCCACATTCTTCAGCTATTTTAACTGGTGAAAACACTTTCCCGATTTTGGCCATATGTCCTCCAATGGATGGGGATTGTTCTATTATTGTAACCTTGGTTCCCTGTTTTGCAAGGCTAAGTGCTGCATTTAAACCAGCTATTCCACCACCGATAACGGCAACCTCATCTGGAGTCTGACAGTATATTGGATTTACCTCATCTGACTGTTTTACCTTTTCAATGGAACCGTTAATTAGTGTAATGGCCTTTTTGGTAGCTTTATCCTTATCATCATGAACCCAGGAACACTGTTCACGGATATTGGCCATATCAATTAAATAAGGATTTAAAGGTTGAACATAATCCTGAAAAGTTTTTTCATGACTTATTGGTGAACATGCAGCTATTACAACCCTATCTAAATCATGTTCAAAAATAGCATCACGGATTATTTTTCTACCGTTTAATGAGCATAGGTTTTCAAACTGTTCAACTACCTCAACATCAAGAGAGGATTTTACTTCATCTATATCAATCATATCTGAAATGTTTCCTCCACATTCACAAATAAACACTCCTACTTTTAAATTAGACATTTTCAACCTCCTTTAAATTGTTTAAAATTGATTCCACAGGAACTGTATGGGCTTGAGTTCCAATGACACTATTAAAATCTCCTCCCATTGCAATAGCTATAAATTGAGCAATGTTTAAATGAATGGTTTTAAATTCTTCATTTAACTTTTCAGCTATCAGGTTTTGATATCTGTCAAATTGAACATGACAGTTTGGACAGAGGTGGATTAGAATATCCACATCCTCCTGCTTAAGTGTCTGTAACTTGTCTCCTGTTACCTTCATAGCTAGTTCTGGATTTGAATATCTTTGTGTAAAGCCTGTTCCACAAGTAGTTCTTTTATGATCGTAAAATCCGATTGTCTTACATCCACAGGCCTCTACAAGCTCATCCAATATATGAGGATTTCTAACTCCTCCAATGGTATCATCATAATGAACCTTACAGTAGTGGCATCCATGATGGGTAGCTATTTTAAAGTCACTTAAATCATATTTGATTAATTCATTAATTTCATCCTTTTTATTATACAAAATATCAACTACATGAAAAAGGTTTTTAGATGAATCAATGGAATCCTTTTCGTATTTTAAATGGTTCAAGTCAGACTCCTCAAAAATATCATTAATCTCTTCTCTAACTTGGCCTTTTTTATTTAATATGTTAGCTACTTTCTTATTGATTGCATAACATGTTGCACACATCATTACGATGTTAGGCCTTTTAAGCTCCTTGGCTACACTAAAATTACGAGCACCGATAGCTGTAGTTGTAAATTGGTCAAATACATCTGAGTAATGTCCAAGACCAGTACAACAAGTTTGTTTATCGGATATTTCATAGTCAATCCCTAATTTATCAAAAACATATTTGGTTGATGATTCAACACCGGGATATTCTACAGTTACAAGACAACTTTTAAATAAAAGAATGTCTTTATCTGGGATTTCTTTCATTTTATTCCTCTTCAAATGACTTTCTTATATTTTCAATTCTTTGCTTAAAGCCTGTGTTTGTTAAAATTAGACTCACTTCATCTACCACTTCTTTGGGAGGTGAAATTGGGCCTAAATTAAGTTCCTCTCTGATTTGAGGCAAGTTTTGTCTAAACTCCCACCATCCTTCAACATCTTCAGCTATTTGGGGATAGAATTTTTCTGGAATCGCTCCAATAGCTGCAGTATAATAGCTATCTGCAAAACCTAAATAATCATAAAGTCTTTTGAATTTAAGTCCCTTGTTTATTGCAAATTGCTTGAGGATTTGGTTTATTTCACATACGCTGTTTCCAACAGGACAAGTACTGTGACAGGTATAGCAATAAAAACAATTCCAGATGTTTTCATCCTCCAAAAGACTTTCATCTCCATTTAGGACCCTCTCTACAATATCTCTTGGATTGTAAGTAGAATGTTTTGCAGCAGGACATGTTGAGGTACACATTCCACACTGAACGCATTTAAGTACTCCATCTTCTCTTGATGATTTGATATCATCAATTATGTCTTGTGCAAAATCAAGTGGTGTTTCATCAATTCTTTGAGTGTTCATTTTATCACAATTTAAATTGCTGATTTTTAATCATTTTCTTTAATTTTAAAGCTATTTTAGATGCTCTTAATTTATCAGATTGTCTGCATATGATAGGAATTGATTCGGTGTTTTCATTGATTTCAACATCAACAAAACCTGTATCCATTGTAATTGCATTGTTTTTACAGCTATGGGCACATAATCCACATCCAAAGCATCTGTACAAATCAAGCCTTTGGTTTTTAAAGGCATTTGTAGGACAAATTTCTTCAATCTCACAGCTATTACAGTTTTCACATAAGTTCCTATTATATTGAGGTCTTAAATCATAATCTCCCCAGACTGTTTCATAATCTATTTGAGCCAATGGCAAATGTCTTCCTCTAATATCTGATAATGGAAGTGGAATATCCTTGTTTTGAATTAAAAGATTGTTGTAGATATTTTCATTTAAAACTGGAATTGGAATAGCTACCGTATCATAGACTTCTCCACCTTCTGAGGTTTTAAATCCTCCCAGATATGATGGATCCATTTGTTTTAAATCTCCTGATAGCATTAGATTTGGTTTTTCAGCTGAACTTCTAGTACCATTACCGATTATTAAACCTTCAGCTCCATTTAACAATATTTTTGATCCGAATTTAATGATTTCCTGATTTGGATCATTTGCAAGTGGGTTGAAATCTCCACATCCTGAAAAGGTTAGTCCTTCAAATGGTCCTTTTAATGGAATGGCTGAAAAAATTGATGTTACTGGAGCGTTATTTGGATTTGTAAAGGCTGTGTAATTTTTAAATGCCATTCTAGTTCCAATAATTTGAGCTCTAGCTATTTCATCTAAACTTGTAGTTGAATCAATAATCTCTCCTTCCACGGTTTCCAATCTTACATTGATTTCTTTTCCTTCAAGAATATCCTTAAGTAAAAATCCTCCTCCATAGCTATTGTCATTTATGGATTTTGAAGTTCCGTATAATATTAAATCAACAGATCCTAGCCATTCATTTGGACATGGCCCTACAGCTGCAGGAATATCATTTAGATAGATATTTTTAGCCCTCATAAATACTCCAGGTTCGGTTACCTGAAAGTTAAAGATAGCTGCCGTACCACTCATTACTCCACAGGTTCCTGTTGTTACAACATCAACCTCATCAAAGCTAGGAGTTTCATCTTCTTTTATTAACTGTTTAAATTCTTCTACCGTGTAGATATTAGCTTCCTGATTTTCTATTTTTTTATTGATTTCAGATAATGTTTTTTCGGGCAATTAAACTCCCTCACTATTGTATTTTACCGAAGGTATCTCCTCTTAGTCCCCTTCGTATTGTTTCAAGTGATGTTATATCTTCAGCCTGGATATTTCCAAGATTAACATCTTTTCCTATCTTTAAGACAAAGAAGATTTGCTGGTCCTTGTTAGGTGCTTCCCAGAGGATTTTATCTCCATTAACATTTTCAAGTATTAAATCGATTTCATCCTCTTTAGCGTTTCCTGCCTTATCGTAGATTCCTATGTTTTTTCCACCTTCTCTTGATTCCACTATAATAAATGATGAACCTGCCTCCAACTCCTCATTCATATAGTTGATTCTGTCATTTATTTCAATTTCCTTATCAAGTTCCGGATTTTTCTTACCTACCTCTGAAAGTACCTGAAAACCTTTATCCTTTGCTGTTTTTATTAGTTGGAGTTTTTCATCATGAGGAATGTATATTGATCCGTCAGATATTTCAATTGCTTGAAATCCTAATTCTTCAGCTTCTCTAAAAAATTCATCTAGCTTGTCTTGACTGTAAGCAAGTTCAAACAATGTTCCTCCAGTGTATGGTGTAATGTTATGTGATTTATACATAGCTACCTTTTCCTTTATCAAATCCCTGTCATGAACAGCTGTTGTTCCCCATCCGAATTTGATAAAATCTATATGGTCTGAAGTTAATTTGACTAAACTTTCTGCAGATTCTAGACCTAATCCTTTGTCTAAAACCATAGTAACTCCTTTGGTTCTTGGTTTTTCCTCACGTTGTACTGATATAAAATTAAATGCATTCATATTATCACTATTGTTATAATATATATTCTTTATAATATTAAATAATATAGTATTCAATAATTAATAGTGTTTATGATAAAAGGAGAAATAAACATAAATCAGACTCATATCCGATTATTCACAGATTTAAAAAATAACTCTCTTAAATCATATATTTTTACATTAAGAAATCAATTGGAAACATTTATTCAAAACAATCCTTATTTTTTAATTTCCTACAATCCCATTGATTTAAAAGAGTACAATCCAGCTGAAATTATTAAAACAATGGCTAGGGCATCTAAAATTTCAGATGTAGGGCCGATGGCCACAGTAGCTGGCAGTATCTCCCAGTTATCATTAAAATATCTGATGAAAAACAACTCAAAAACCTCAATTGTTGAAAATGGTGGAGATATAGCTATTATCAACAATAAAAAAATAACCTGTGGAATATATTCCAACAACAACATTCTAGGAAATTGCATAGGTTTCAAGTTAAAGGCTAGAGGCGAACCTCTTGGAATATGTTCATCATCAGGAAAAATAGGTCATTCTGTAAGCTTCGGTAGCTCTGATTGTGTAACGATTATTGCAAAGGAGGCCTCTATAGCTGACGGTCTTGCAACCAGAATAGCTAATGAAGTTAAAGGAGAGGATAGTAGGGAAGCTATTTCAAATGCTTTAGATTGTTTGGAAAAATATAAGGATTATTTTGAAGGTGCCTTAATTATCTGTGGAGATAACATTGCAACATTTGGAAAGCTTCCAAAGATTGTAGAAACTGAAGAGTTCGGATACAATAAAATTTAATGTGATAAGATGAATCTAGGAATAATAGGTTTTGGAAATATTGGAGAGATGATTTTTGAAAACTTAATTGATGTGGATTTCAATAAGGAAAATAAAATCTATTTATCAAATAAATCAAAATCCAAATTAAAACACATAAACGATACTGACTCATCTATATGTGTTTGTAAAAATAATAAAGATTTAGCAAAAAATTGTGAGATTATAATAATATCAGTTAAAAGTCCACAACTTCTAGAGGTTTTAGAAGAGATAAAACCTTACCTAAATGAAAATACTCATGTTGTTCATACCTGTGCAGGTGTTGATTTTGAAGAAATTAAAAACATTTATCAAGGACCTGTAAGCTGTGTGATTCCAACAATAGCTTCAACAGCTGTTGAAAATAGAAAACAGACAGGAATTTCAATATTCTACCATCCTGAAAATGTAAGTGAAAATCAGATAAGAAAGGTGGAGGAAATATTTTCCAAATTTAGCTATATTAAAAAAGTGGATAATCTAAAGGATTTGGAGGATATCACAATTACAACAAGTTGTATGCCAGCTTTTATAGCTCAATTAGTTTTAATATTTTCAAACAAAATAGCTGAAAATTCAAACATTCCAGCTAGTGAATTTAAAGAATTATTAACAGAAACAATAAGTTCAACAGCTAATATGCTGAATTCGAATACTTTTACAGAATCCGAAATTATCGATAAGGTAGCTACCAAAAACGGAATTACCCAAAAAGGTTTGGATTATCTTGAAAGTGTAGAGCCTAATATTTTTATGAACCTAATTAATAAATTAGTTTGAAATTATTTTTTAAAGCATGAAAAAATTATTATTTTTAATAATTTAGACAATATTTTTATATATAAGGATAAGTTTAAATAATAAATAGATTTAACTAAGTATATTGAAATTTAACTTATGGAAGTTAAAATTTTAAAAAGGGATAGATATAATGTATAAAGATGAAATGATACAAATACATCAATTTTTAGTTTATGTTCTAAAATACTTAACCGACAACGACAAATCAACTTATGACTGCAGTGAATATATTTCTCTTAACATAAGTCCTCACCATATTCACAAAACCAAAGCAGAACATAAAAATGCGATTTTTGTTTTATGTAAAATAATTTCAGGTGTTCTTGCAGATAAAGATGCTAATTCAATTCCACCTAACGTGTATAATTCATTATCTGATTTAGTTGTAAGATCTGAAAAAGAGCTTAAAACAGAATAATTTTCTTTTTTTCTTTATCCTTTTTATTTTTCAATAGCTATTTAGTGTGTATTTCTTGGTTTTCAAATTTTTATGGCTATTTTTAGTGATATTGTTAGTTATACCATTTAAGAATAAAAAAAGATGTAAATTGATTATCTCTTAACTTTTAATTAAATTTTTAAAAAAAATAAAAAAAATAAGATTATAACTAGTATAACCTTATTTTATAATTTAATATCTTCTTTGAAGATTTTTTTAGATTCTCTTTCTTTTTTAATTTTATCTGCTTTATATTTCATTTCGTCTTGTTTTGGTGCTTTAGTTTCCATGCTTTCATCTCCGTTGTTTTTTTATTATAATCATAGCTAATCACTATTACCACAATTATAACGTATAAAGAATGGGCAACCTACTATATAAATGTTTGCATAGCAAAATTTTAATAATAAATCAACTAAACTATCATTACTAAAAAAGTAGGTGATTTTAATGTCTGTAAAAAGAATGCTTTGTTTAATCGACGGAGAACATTATCTTCCAGTTACAAAATCTGCAATTGACACTTTAAACAATATTGAATATCATGATGTAGCAGCTGCTGTTTTTATTGGCGGAACTGAAAAATTAAGAGACGATAATGAGGAATCTTACTCTAATCTTTTAGGTGTTCCTGTAAGGTTCAGCCAACAAAAGGATATACCATATGATCTAATTAAGGATATGATTGAAGTTTATAAAGTTGATACTGTTTTTGATTTAAGTGATGAACCAATTCTTGACTATCCAAAAAGATTTGATATAGCTTGTAAGGTTCTATCTGAAGGAATAAGCTATGAAGGCCCTGATTTTAAATTTGAACCAACAACACAATACAGTATAGCTGAAAAACCATCTCTTAAGATTTTAGGAACTGGAAAAAGAATAGGAAAAACAGCTGTTTCTGGATTTGTGTCAAGATTGATTGATGAAAATGATTATAATCCTTGTGTTGTAGCTATGGGAAGAGGAGGACCTGAAGAACCTGAAATAGTTCATGGAAATGAAATTGAGATTTCACCTGAATTTCTCCTAGAGCAATCTGAAAAAGGAGTGCACGCAGCTAGTGATCATTGGGAAGATGCCTTAATGAGCAGAATTACAACCATCGGTTGCAGACGTTGTGGTGGTGGAATGGCCGGAGAGGTCTTTTTAACAAACATGAAAAGGGGTGCTCATATGGCTAATGAAGTTGACTCTGATTTTATAATCTTTGAAGGCAGTGGTGCAGCTATTCCTCCAATCAAAACAAATAAGAATATTGTTCTTGTAGGAGCCAATCAACCTATTAACAATATTGTTAAATACTTTGGACCTTACAGGATTCAGTTTGGAGACTTGATTATTCTTACAATGTGTGAAGAGCCAATGGCTAATCCAGAAAAAATCAAATACATTGAAGAGGCTGTTGGCAAAATAAATCCAGAAGCCAAGGTAATAGCTACCGTATTTAGACCAAAACCATTAGGAAATATTAAAGGCAAAAAGGTATTGTTTGCAACAACAGCTCCAGAAGAAATTCAACAAAAGTTAAAGGAATATCTAATGCTTAACTACGATTGTGAGGTTGTTGGTGTAACTTCACATCTATCTAACAGACCTCTTTTAAAAGAGGATATTAACAAATATATTGATGAGGCAGATGTTTTACTTACAGAACTTAAAGCAGCTGCAGTTGATGTAGCTACAAAAGAAGCTATTGATGCAGGCCTTGAAGTTATTTACTGTGATAACATTCCAATTCCTATTGATTATACATATCCTGATTTATCTAAATCTGTTTTAAGTTTAGTTGATTCAGCTATTTTTGATTTTAACAATGAAATTGAAGATTAATCTTTAATTTTATATTTTTTTTTAGTTAATTTTATATGTAAGTAAGTACTTACTTACATTATGGAAGTCGATTTAGATAAAACATCAAAAAAAATAGTAGAGGCAACTATAAAGCTTTTAGAAAAGGAAGGAGTTAC
This sequence comes from uncultured Methanobrevibacter sp., assembly GCA_964409285.1. Classification (GTDB taxonomy): domain Archaea; phylum Methanobacteriota; class Methanobacteria; order Methanobacteriales; family Methanobacteriaceae; genus Methanocatella. The sequence continues at coordinate 70,784 of CAYPCR010000004.1, forward strand.
AGGCACTACCACCATAAAAATAGCCAAAAGCGCTGGTGTTAGTGAAGTAACAATATTTAGAAAGTTTAAAAATAAAGAAAACTTATTGAAAACAACAAAGCAATATTATCTTAATTACTTTTTGGAAGAGATAGATAATGTCTTTAGATATGATGAAAATAAGAAAATTTCAGAACTTCTAAAAGATATATGGTGGAACATTCTAGATTTTCTAGACAACAATATAAATATAATTCAGATTTCTGTAGAAGACAGAAGAAATACCGAGGACACAAGAATAGTTACAGAAATTTCTGATAAAATAATTAATAATCTTACTGAAATATTCCAAAAATCTATTGAAAAAGGGGAAATAAGAGATATAAATCCTACTGTTGCAGCATTAAATGTGTACAGTATGATTTTCCAATCATTATTGTTATGGAAATTTTTTGGAAAAGAACCGGTTGAAGATTTAAACACCTATTTAAACGACTTCCTTAACATTTTTTTAAATGGAATTACAGCTAATGGAGGAAATTAATGTCAATAAACAAAATACTTCACATATTCAAAAAAGATATGAAAGCATCCGTTAAGAATCCTGCAGTAATATTGGCTATGATAGTAATTATAATACTACCATCCCTCTATGCACTTTTAAACGTAGATGCCTGCTGGGATCCATATAGTAATACTGATAATTTAGATTTTGCAATTGTCAACAATGATGAAAATGCAAGTTACAATAATCAATCACTGAATTTTGGAGACCAAGTTGTAGATGAATTAAAGGATAACGATGATTTTGACTGGAAATTCGTCAGCGAACAGAAAGCACGAGACGGGTTGGAAAATGGTTCATATTATGCGGCGATAATAATTCCGGAAAATTTCACACAGGACATATTATCAATTAATTCAGCTAATCCAACAAAAACAAACATCACCTATCTTGTAAATGAAAAGACAAATCCATTTGCATCAAGATTAAGTAACAATGCAGCTACTCAAATACAATCAAAAATCAATTACAATGTAGTACAAACTGTTGATAGTGTAGCATTTCAACAATTAGCTACAATGGGACTTTCAACACCTACAGGAGATTCACTTGCTCAAGTCAATTCAGGAAGTGTACAGGATTATTTCTACTCACCGGTTGATTTGGAAAGACAGGAAACAGTATCTGTTGATAATTATGGTTCAGAAGTAGCACCATTTTATATAGTTCTTTCAATATGGGTTGGAGGAATAATTTGTGTAGCATTAATCAAAACAAGATATTTAGGACAATCATTATACTCACCATTAGAATTATACTTTGGAAGAATGGGATTGTTTATAATACTTGGAATATTACAATCAACAGTAACCCTCATTGGATGTTTCTGGCTTGGAATACAAATGGAAAATCCAATAATGTTTATACTGGCAGATTATCTAATAACGATAACCTTTATGGTGTTAATCTATTCATTTGTATCAATTTTAGGAAATGCAGGAAAAGCACTATCTATTTTAATACTGGTACTTCAAATTTCAACTACCAATGGTATTTACCCTGTCTTTGTAATGAATGGATTTTTCCAAGCTATCAGTCCATATCTTCCAATGACATATGGAATAGAAATGCTAAGAAACGCACTTTTAGGAATGTACTGGCCATCATTTGAACTAGGTGTAGCTGTGATGTTTATAATATTAATAGGAATACTAGTCATTGGAATTCTTGTAAAAGAAATGTTCGATAAAAGTGCAAATAAATTCGAACAGGCACTTGAAGATACAGGATTATTCTAAATCCAAGCCATCCTTCTTATTTTTTAAAAATTTGAAGAAAACACTAAACATCATTTAAAACAAATAAATAAAATAAGAAAAGAGATTTTTACTCTTTTTCTTATTTCAAGTGTTTAAAATATCACATTTCCGATGGGTATATTTTTTATCTTTTTTATATTCATATAATTCTAATTTTGTAAAAAAATTGTTTTTATTTTAGTAACTCTTTTTAATAACCTTAGAAATTCATATTATTTTATTGTTTAATCTTAAAACCTTAAATAAAAAATCATTTATAATGTTTAAAACAAACTAATTTTTATCCATAAGTATGAAACAGAACTTTGTTTTTTTACATATTTATGGAAACAAATGAATCCTTATTTTTAAGATTCTCTAAAAAAAGGAAATAATTTTTAATCTTTTAAAAATTCATTTGAGGAGGTATTTAAATATGGATTTAAAAGGTAAATCCATCTTACTTATAGCTGTTTTAATTGTATTGATAGGATCTGTAAGTGCAGACGATGTAAATGATACAATAGCTATTGAAAACACGGATTTATCTATAAGTGACACATTTGAAACAATATCAGTTAATGATAATGTCCAGATTAATACAAATGCAAAAAACAACAGTGAGAATAATTTCGAAGTTATAGAAACAAACAATATAGAAAATGAAAGTAATGATATTAATAGTGTAACAACCGTTACTACAAAAACATTTGAAGCTATTCAAGCAGCTGTAGATTCAGCTAATGCAGGAGACACCATAAAACTCATAGGAACATATATAGGAAGCGGAACAAAAATAACCGTAGATAAAAACCTAAGCTTTGTAGGAGAAAACCAAGCTACCTTAGACGCAAAAACACTAAGTCAAATAATATATGTTAACACAGAAATTAAAATTACATTCACTAACATAACATTTAAAAACGGAATAACACCTAAACAATACGGTGGAGCAGTCTATCTCTATACGGGTTTTGGAAATTTCACAGGATGTAATTTCATTAGCAATACTGCAGAACTTTATGAAGGGGGAGCCGTCTATATATATACCGGTAAGCCACTATATTTTACAAACTGTAATTTCATTAGCAATACCGCAGGTAAAGGGGGAGCCTTTTATTTGTCAGGTGGAGGTTATAAAAGTTTTACAAACTGTAATTTCACAGATAACACTGCAACTGACTCTAACTATGGTGGTGGAGCAATCTACATAGGTTCTGGTTCTAATAATTATTTTACTGACTGTAATTTTAAAAAGAACACTGCAACTATCACTGAGGGTGGAGCTTTATATATACTAGGTAGTGGTAATTTCACTCGTTGTAATTTCACTGATAATACTGCAACTAGTTATAATGGACAAACAATCTATATATATCCGGTAGTGGTGTAGGTTATTTTACTGATTGTTATATTAAGGATAATATAAATGATAGAAATAAATCATTAATATATTTAGAAAGTCCAATGTGTAAATTAGGTTTATACAATAATTCAATTGTTACAGGATCTACTCCAATTTATGCATATACAGGTAAGATTGTTAGTTCTACAGTTTTAGTGGTTCTTAACAATGATACAGTTAAAAGTCCAGCTAATACTGCTGTTACATTAACTGCTTGTTTGTACGATGATAATGGAAATATCATAGGATCCAACACAGGAATTACTTTAAATGTTGTTGGATTAAAATCAGGCCTAACAGCTACTTTTAACCGTGAAAATCTTAATTATAATATTGACTATACCCCTACTGTAGCTGGAATTTATGCAGTAAAGGGAACAGTCCCAACAAGTATTGCAACTAATGTAAGTGGATATAAATATGGAACATTAGTAACTGGCATTACTACTTTAGATGTGAATTTAATAGTTAACAATACAAAACCAGCTGTAAATGACATGATTCAATATACTGTAACTGTTAAAAATACTGGTGAATATACTGCTAATAGTATTAGCGTAGAGGATATTTTAGATAATTCTAAATTAGAATATGTCTCCTGTTCACCATCTGGTGCATATAATCCTGATACTGGTATATGGACAGTTGTAAATTTAGCCTCTAATCAAGAGTCAAGTTTAAATATTATAGCTAATGTTAAATCTACTGGTGAAATAAGCAACACTTTAACTGTTAAATCTACACAGATAATGGATGATATAACTAAAAACGTGTTAATTGTTGCTAGTAAAAAAACATTAGATACAAGTGATATTCAAACTAAAATTTTAAACAATAGCTATGGTAATGCGACTGTTAAAATTACGGTGCCAGTTGATGTGACCGGAAACATTACAATCAATGTAAATGGTAAAAATTATACAGAAAAAATTGAAAATGGAGAAGTAACAATCAAATTATCTGATGTTACACCTGGAAATTATAATGCTACTGTAATTTATAGTGGTGATGATAACTATAATCCAATTTCAACTTTAATAGATTTAAAAATAGTTAAAGGAAATATTAATAGCTCAGCTATTAAAACTGAAATTTTAAACAATACACTTGGAAACACAACTGTAAAGGTTAGTGTTCCTGAAGGTATAACCGGAAACATTACAATCAATGTAAATGGTAAAGATTATAACGGTACAATAGCTAATGGTTCAGCTATTATTAAGTTACCTACAGTTCCTGTTGGAAACCATACAATGACCATAATATACTCTGGAGATAACAATTACAATCCATCTAAAGCTTATGAGGATTTAGAGGTTGTTAGAGAAAAACTCAAACCAGATGATATGAAAGTAGAAATATTAAACAATATTGTGGGAAAAGTTGAAGTTAAAGTTACACTTCCTAAAAATGTAAGTGGAAATGTAACTATAAAGATTGGTAGTGAAACCTACAATGGAACTCTAGAAAACGGTTCTGTAATTATAGATATTCCAAATCTTTCTACAGGTAACTACACAATGAACATTACATATAATGGTGATAAAAATTATGAACCAATATCTAAAGAGGTTAATTTAACTGTGGAATCATCACCATTGATTGTTGTTAAAATGCCAGTTTATTGTGAAGATATATTCTATGGCAGTACAGAAACAATAAGTGTATACTTGAGTAAAGATGTTTATGGTTTGTTGACAGTAGATGTAAATGGAATCATACAAGAAACATCTGTTGGTACCTATTGGATAATGTCAGCTGATACAGGCAATTGGAGATATGACTTCTATTTCAAAGATTTAGAGGCAGGAATTTATGATGTAACCGTTACTTACGGTGGAAACAGCCATTATGCTTCTGTAATTAACACTACAAGCTTTGAGGTTAAAAAAACAAACCTAAATCCTGATGATATTAAAATAGATGTTATAAATAAAACTCCAGGAAATGTGACTCTTAATATCACTGTTCCAAAAGATGTTACTGGTAATATTGCAGTTACTATAGGAAATGATACCTACCCAGGAACTATCGAAAATGGTTCAGCAATAATAAAATTACCAACCGCTCCAATCGGTAATAGTACAATAAACATTACCTATAGTGGCGATGGAAATTACGAACCAACAACTAAACAAGAAAACATAACTGTAGACAAATATCATTTAAATGTTGATGATATAAAAACAGAGGTTTTAAACAACACCTGTGGTAATACTACAGTAAAAATAACTGTTCCTGAAAATGTAACTGGAAATATAACCATTAAAATCAATAATAAAACCTACAATGGTACAATAACTAATGGTTCAGCTATTATTAGCTTACCTGATGTGGGTGCTGGTAATCATACAATGATTATTAATTACAGTGGTGATGATAATTACAATCCTATTTCTAAAGAAGAAAACTTAGAAATAGCTAAAAAAACTTTAAGTCCAGCAGATATTAAAGTTACAATAGAAAACAACACTTATGGTAATACAACAGTGAAAGTTACAGTTTCAAAAGATGCAACTGGTAACATTACAATAGCTATAGGAAATAAAACTTATAATGCTCCAATAGCTAATGGTACTGCAATTGTTAGCTTATATGATGTACCTGTAGGTCAATACAACATGACAATAACCTACAATGGAGATAACAACTACAATTCCACTTCAATAGAGGAATCTATTTCTATTGAAAAAGCTACTATTAATCCTGATGATATTAAATTAATCGTTGATAAAGATTCAAACGGAAACACTGTTATTACTATCATAGGACCTGAAGAGTTAAATGGTAATATCACCTTAGAAATTGACGGTAAAAACTACACAGTTGAAGTTATTAAAGGAATTGGTTCAATAACAATACCAAACCTTCCAGATGGAGAATACAACAGAATTATCACATTCAATGGTAATAATAACTTCAATGGATTTGTTAAAAACATAACTATTGAAATTAAATCAGATAATACAACAGATAATAACGTTTCAACTGAGAGTTCAATATCCAATAAAGAAAATATTACCAAAATAGCTAATGCTAATAGTTTAGAAAATATTAAAACTGCTAATCCTATAGCTTTACTAATTTTAGCTTTATTAGCTATTCCTTTAAAAAGAAGAAAAGACGATTAAGTTGAGTTTAAAACTCAGCTTACTATTTTTTTATTTTTACGTCCATTATAAAAATTCTCTCTTATAAAAAGGATGTATGGATACCAGAAGATTTTCACTATATTTATAAGCATTTAAAACATAACTATAAATTAATGATTTCTATAGCTGTTGGAATAGGTGAAAATAAAAATATTTTAAGAGCTATTGAAAAATTTGATAATATAGATTTTAAACTGGTTTATAATGATGAAGAGTTGTTAGAGGCTATTTTAAATCCTCAGATTGATTGTGTTATTAGGGGATCTTTAGCTGCTTCAAAAGTTATTTCACAGCTTAAAAGCAAATTTCCTAATATTTCAAGAGCAACCTACATCAAAGATGATTCTCATGAGTTTTTAATAGCTCCTGTGGGAATTGACGAAGGAAATAATATCACCGAAAGGCTTAAAATAGCTATTGATTGTGGGAATTTTTTAAAAAAACTTAAAAAGGAACCGAAAATAGCTGTTTTATCAGAAGCTAGAGCAGGTGATTATGGGAGAAGTGAAAGAATAAATAGATCTATTGATGAAAGTAAAGAGTTGGAAAAATTAATCAAACAAAATACAAATTTCAATGTCGAAAATTACAACATTCTAATAGAACAAGCTATTAGGGATAATTGTAATGTATTACTTGCTCCAGATGGAATCATTGGTAATTATCTATTTAGAACTTTGGTTTTAGTTAATAATTGGTCAAGCTTTGGAGCTGTAACTTTTGGATTGGATAAGATTTACATAGATACAAGTCGAGATCAAACGACTGAAGGTTATATTCGTTCAATTCAATTAGCTTGTAAATTACACAAACTTTAAATATTTAAATATTTACATTTTAAAAAGGTAATCAAAATGGCTGAAGATAATGAAAATATATTTTATAGAATATATGAATGGTTTATTTCCCGTAATTTAGATCCTGATAAAATGCCAAAACATGTAGCTATTATTATGGATGGAAACAGGAGATATTCTAAAATCCAGGGAAATATGGATGTTATTAAAGGTCATGAAATTGGTGTTGACACCTTAGAAAAGGTTCTTGATTGGGTAATCGAGCTTGGAATTGAAATAATAACTGTCTATGCCTTTTCAACTGAAAACTTTAACCGTCCTCAAGAGGAAGTTGAGGGATTAATGGATCTTTTCGTTAAAAACTTTAAAAGATTGGTTAATCATGAAAAAATCCACAAAAATGAAGTTAAAGTAAAGGTTGTAGGAAAAACTGAATTGTTACCTGACAATGTACGTGAAGCTATTGAAGAGGCTGAAGAAGCTACTGCACAGTATGATAAAAGGCTTTTGAATTTAGCTATCGGTTATGACGGTCGGTTGGAAATCGTAGATTCAATTAAAAAAATCGTTGAAGACATTGAAGATGGAAAAATTACTAAAGATGATATTGATGAGGAGTTAGTTAATAAAAATCTTTATACAGAAGGGTTAGACGATCCAAACTTAATCATCAGAACCAGTGGTGAAGAAAGATTAAGCGGATTTTTATTATGGCAATCATCATATTCAGAATTATACTTTTGTGATAGTTTATGGCCCGAACTTAGAAAAGTAGATTTTTTAAGAGCTATAAGAGCTTATCAAGAAAGAGAAAGGAGATTTGGTGTATAATGATAGACACACATTGTCATATTGACTTTGAAGATTATGATAATGACCGCAAAGAGGTTATTAAAAGAGCTCAACAAGATTTGGATGCTGTCATTAATTCTGGAACAAGTCTTGAAGGAAATGAAAATGCTTTAAGACTTTCTAAAGAGTATGAAAACTTCATATATCCCACCTTTGGTTTTCATCCTGTAAGTTCTCAAGAAAGTACACAGACAGAAATAGATGAAGCACAAAAACATTTGATTGAAAATATTGACAATATTGTAGCTATTGGTGAGGTAGGAATGGATTATTTCTATACAAAGGATAAAGCTTTAAGACAACGCCAAAAGGAAATTTTTACAAGTTTTATTGAGATAGCTGATGAGCATAAGGTTCCTCTATTGATGCATGTACGTGATTGTGAGAAAAAAGCCTTCAATCTACTTGAAGACTATGATAACATTCCTTATGTTGTTTTCCATTGTTTTAGTGGAAGTATGAAAACTGCAAAACGTATAATGGATAAAGGAAACTATTATATGAGTTTTTCAACAATGATTTGTTATTCCCAAAGACATCAGGATCTTGTTAAGGATATTCCTCTTGAATATATTCTAACAGAAACCGATAGTCCTTATCTAGCTATGACAAAAGAAGAAAGAAACGAACCAGTTAATGTAATAAAAGCAGCTCAAAAAATAGCTGAAATTAAAAATATAGATTTTAACGAAGTTGATGAAATAACAACTTCTAACGCTTTAAAAATTTTCAATATCTGATACTATGAACGCTGAAAAACTAAAAAACAAGGAAAATCAAATAATCGAATACATTACACAATATTGTGATGAAGAATTAAATGAAGAATATAAGGAATTGAGTATAAAACTAATTAAAAAGATTGCTGCAATGGAAAATACTCCAATGACTCGAGGCCAAATTGATATTTGGGCATGTGGAACTATTTATACAATTGCTCAGATTAATTTCCTTTTTGATGAAGAAACCCTTCCTTATAAATCACCTGAGGATATTTGTGACTATTTTGGCACTAAATATACTACAGGCTCTCAAAAAGCAAATAAAATTAGAAAGTTGTTTGAACTAAAAGTGTTTGATGATGAATTTTCTACAGAATTCATGAAAAGTAAAAAACCACTTGACTTGGATCATGAAATTCCATATACTAAAAGTATTACAGACAAATCATTGCAAACCTATATTGATCATTTATATTTAAAAAATACTGCAAAAATTGTAGAACAGTTAGCTGATACTTTATCTGATGATGATTCCAGCGAACCACCAGAATAGCTATAATGTTTTTAATAATTTTTCAGTTTTATCTTCTAATTTATTAAGCTCTTCTAATGACTCAACATATTCATTTTTACTTTTATCTGACTTTTCAATATAGTCAATAGCTAATTTTCTTGTTTTATCTGATATTGAGTCTGTTTTTACCAGATTAATCAATAGTGTTGAAAGAGAGGTAATTATATTTTCCAGTTTTAAAATCTCCGCAATTTGTTTATCCTCATCGGCTTTGTTGTTTTTAGCTATTGTATCCTTTATAATATTGGCCTTTAAAATCAACATTGTATTTTGATTCTCATCTAACTGATTTAAAATAGCTGCTTTGATATTTTTTATTTCCAATAGATTAATTTCATGATATCTTTTAACAAGATTTGTATTTTCCTTTTTAAGAGTTGTTGGAAATACCATATAATTCATGATTAAAGCAAACACACAGCCAATAACAATATAAACAAATCTTTCAGTTAAAATACCCTTTCCTCCAGTTGTACTTTCAGCTATTAAAAGGGAGATAATTGTTGTAAAAATTACTTGTACATCATATTTATGTAGGTTTGTTAAAACATAGCTAAAACCAAAAATACATAATACAATAGCTATTGTATGAGCTAATCTAAAGTAGAACAAACCAGTTTTCATGAAAAACAAATCATCTAAAATCATAAAAAGAATAATGCCAAAAACAGTTCCTTTTATTCTTAATTCAGCTTTTTTATAGGTATTATCAAGACAAGGTTGCAAGATTGCTAAAATTGTATATCCAATCCATTTTACATTAGGAACATGGAAATAAAAACCAATAAATTCAATAAGTGAAATAGAGATGGCCAATTTAAAGGCAAAGGTGAATTTAACAGAATTTACAGATAAATCTTCCTTTAAAAGAGTTAAAACCCTAAATCTTGATGGAATTTCAGAAACATTATACTTGTCTTCACCAGGATTTCCTAACTCATAGCTAATGATTTTAAGATTGTAAATAATACCAGCTTTAAATGTTGGATTGTCTTCAACAAATTTATTAATTATCATTCTTGCTTTTTTAATATCCTTTAAATTATCCTTGATTTGATTTACCAATGATTTTAACTTTAACAAATCATCTTTAGATAAGTCACTTCCCATAATGATTAATCCAATTTGTTCTAGAGAAATTGTAACGTTCAATACAGTAGTGTATATTGGTTTTGAGAAATAATTTTCCTTAAGACGGGTGTTTAATTGTCTTTTGATTAAATCAAAGCTATTTCTAATATCCTTTTGATCAATTTCTTTACCCTCTAATTTATAATTAACAGCTTTTTCAATATCCTTTAAAATGCTTATAAAATCATTTTTAATGGAATTGGAGAATTTATTTTTATTAACAACAATGTTTAATCCAACGATGAAAATAGAACCAACTATTAAGGATATTAATCTTACAGCTAACTGATTAAAATCAACAGGTTTTGAAAGTAAAAAAAGAAAACCTAAAATAAAAGGAAAATACATTGGATTTTTTAGATTATGCATGATAACATAGGTAATTGAAAATACAATTAAAAAAATAATTACAAAACCTAAAATTGGCATCAGGTAGCTAATGAAAGCTCCAATAGCTAGTATTAAATTAAGCAAGATTAAAGCTATGAGATTTTTAAAGGGGTTTCTGGTTAAATCTCTTGATAACATCATTACTGCAAGTAAAATTAAAAAAATAGCTACAATAATATTATCTTTTCCAAAAATAGCTATAAAGAAAACTAAAAATAAAATCAATGTTATTAATAACATGCTAATTTTTAATAGTTTTCTAGATATCATAAGCCTAAATATTGTATCAAGGTTTATAAATGTTTATACAAAAAAGATTAGAAACAAGTTAATTTCTAACCTTTAATTTAAAATTTAAATTTAAAACACTGTAATTGTCATAAATTTCAGAAGTTATGAAAATATAAAACTTGTTGAATTGAGTTGCAATATCTGATAACTTTTCAAAATCTAATTCTAAAGAGTTTAAAGGAATTTTTAAAGAATCATTTTCAATTATAACAGGACTTCTACAAAGCAAGTGGTATGCAAAAAGATAAATCTCCATTCTTGTTTTTAAATCCTCTTCATCCCCTTCATGATTTTTAAAATAATCTAAAAAATCATTTTGTAATTCTTCACTTTCCTTTTTGGTTTCTTTAAAAACATCTCTCATTTCTTTTATTTCATCAAGAATTTTTTTTGTCATCTAATCAACCGGAAGCAAATCTCTTTTTTTAAATACTTCTTTTGCAGCCATAACGCCATTTATAGCAGCTGGAAAACCTGCATAAGCAGACATCTGCATTATTATCTCAACGATTTCAGAAGGTGTGTTTCCAACATTTAAAGCTGCATCAATATGAGATTTAAGCTGAACTGGAGCATGACCAAGTGCAGTTAATGCAGCTACTGTACAAAGTTCACGTGTTTTTAAATCAACTTCTTCTCTACTATATATTTCAGAATATGGAAACTCAAGTACAAATCTTCCCATGTCTGGAGCTATATCTTCAAAGCTTTTTAAAAATTCATCTAATGGACCACCTTTTGTAATTTCCAATATTTTCTTTCCTTTTTCATATCTATCTTCCATTATATCACCAATTAAAAATTTAGCTATTTAATATATAAATCTGATTATTTTATTTTATTTTTGTTTCATTCTATTTATATTCCCATATCAATATTGCTTTGGACTTGTAATTTTACATGATGACTTCAATTTTATTTTATCGTAACAGTAGCCTTTATATAGGAATTTTAATA
>CAYPCR010000005.1:0-17441 GCA_964409285.1 uncultured Methanobrevibacter sp.
ACATAAAATGTGTTTAAAAAAATCTTCAAAAAACCCTATAAAAATTTACAATCTCTAAAAACCATGATAATTCATGATATTTTATTGATATAGTTTTATATAATAAAAATCTAAATAGATAATTTAATAATTAAGTACATGAGGTAAATTTATGACATCTTCTGATATTGACAATATTGTAATTTTTAAAAAACATTTAGGATTAAATTTTGAAATTGACCAAAAATATGTTGGTCTTAAAATGAAAGAAAATAAGATTCTTGTATTTAATTTTACAGTTCCAAAATCTCTTTTAGAAGAAGTTCAAGATTATTTCTCTAAATTTAAAATGCAGGAACCAATTAAAGTTGATATTGGTAATACTGGAGACATTAGCTGTTATTTTAAAGGAGTATCTCCTGTTACATCATCTACAAATGATGGACAAGAAGTTTATCATATAGCTATTATTTTACAAGAATTAGAAAAAATACCTCCATCAGATGATGAAGTATGTGAAACCTGCAGTAACTGTGGTTTCCACTAAAAATAAAAAGATTATAATTGAGTTTCAAACCATTGTACGGTTTGACTTAATTGTTCTTCAAAATCATCAGAATTAACTTTAAAATTAATATTTTTCATATTTGTTACATCAGCTAATGAGTGTTTTATATCCCCTTGTCTTTCTGGAAGATATTTTGGTTCTATATCACTTTCTAATGTATTTTTTACAATTTCATATAATTTATTTATAGTTAACTTCTCACCGGAAGCAATATTTACCACACCATTATAATCAGACTCAGCTGCTTTAATATTTGCTTTTACAATATCTTTAACAAAAACAAAATCTCTAGTTTGTTCACCATCCCCATAGATTATTGGTTGTTCATTTTCAAGGATTGCACTAATAAAATTTGGGATTACAGCAGCATATTGTGAATTTTTATCTTGTTTTGGTCCAAAAACATTAAAATATCTAAGTGCAATTGTATTTAAACCATATGATTCTGTAAAACTTTTTAAATATAATTCACAGCTAGCTTTTGATGCTGCATAAGGTGAGGTTGGCATTAAAGGTTCGCTTTCCTTGAGCGGCATATTAGTATTTTCTCCGTAAACAGCAGATGAAGATGAAAATATAACTTTTTTAACTTTTGCATTTTTAGCAGACTCTAAAAGTTTTACTGTTGCATCAACATTGTTTTTATTGCATTCAGCAGGTTTATCTACACTTAATGGGACACTAGCCATAGCTGCAAGGTGAAAGATATAATCTTGATTTTCAAAAATTTCATCTAAATTAAGATCATTTAAATCTCCTTCTATAATTTTAAGATTTTTATGTGTTGGATTTTGAAGATTTTCAATTTTTCCTGTGGACTTATTATCTATAATGGTGACTGTATTATTGTCTATTAGTTCATCTACGATGTGTGAACCAATAAAACCTAGTCCTCCTGTAACGATTATGTTTTTATTTTTCATTAAATCACTTATAATTATTTTAATCCAATATGCATATCATAGAGTTAATATATTGTTTTATTAAGTAACAACATTTATATATTTTTATGTTCTATTTATTTTATAATGAGAGGAGTCTTAGTGATATGTTTAATTTGATTTGTGGCAGTTTAAATTCTGTTATATACGGAGGGATTTATAATGGAATTTATTTGACTTTGGGGTCAAATAGTATGATTATTGATTATTTAATAGCTATTATTTCTTCAATAATTGTTGCTTTAATTTTAAAAGTTCCATTAATGCCTAAAAGTAGATATTCATTTAACACTAGTGCTTTGTATCCTACTCCCGTAATTGCTGTTGGTATATTATCTATATTTTTTATTTTAGGTTATTATTGGGCCTATGATGGTATGATACTCTCATTAATTATTGGAATAGCTTCTGCACTATTTGTTAAGTATTTATTTTACTATGTATTTCCAGCTCCAAATAATGGAGATGATTCTCAATGAACGAAATTATTGGAATCATAATAGCTACAATTATTTGTTGGCTTAATTTTGTTATTATAGATACTTATTTTGGACTTCCTGAACAACCTGGGGTAGAGGGAGCTAAAAATGTTGGAGAATCTATAAAAGAACGAAATGGTGATATTGCAGGTGGTTTTTTCCAAGGGAACATTCTTTGTTCTCCTGATGCATCTGCCGGTACTTTGCTTGGAGCTATTGGATATATGATTATGGGAATTCCTGGTGGAATTTTAGCTGCATTTTTTGTATTTATAGGAAATAGATTATGTGCAGATCCAGGTTATGCAGGTACTTTAGGTTCATTTACAATTACTATTATTTTATATTTGGTAGGTTTTGTAGGTCTTACTCCAGAAATGTTTGTTTGTGGAATGGTAATAGCTATTTTAACTATTCAAGGAATCAGTCAAACTGGAGCATCTAAAGTATTAGGTAGAATTGCAGAAAAATTTAATAGGCATGCGGAAGAGTGATAGGATGTATAAGTTAATTATTGGAATTATTATTATTTTTGTTGCTTTAAGAGCTCTTATTACCAAGAATACTGCAGAAAAATTATTATATATTAATGTAATTGGTTTTGGTATTTCTGCTCTTATTGCTTTAGTAATTGATACACCATTTGCTCTTTTCGTTGCAGCTGCTTTTTTCATATGTTCAACTATAAGTGCAAATGCGATTGCATACTGTATTAAAAGATTGAATAATGAAATAATCTTAGATGACTGAGGGGGAAAAATGGAAGAGATTGTTGTAACTTTTGTGTCAATTGCATTAATGTTAATAGGTGCATTCGGTATTATTTTCATGAAAAAACCTCTTGATAAGGTTATTATGTTTTCAGTTCTTGATGCTGGATTTATTTTGGTAGTAGTAATGTTTAGATATTTGGATGTGGCAATGTTTGCTGCTTTAGCAGATCCGTTAGCTACTATAGTATTTTTAATGGCTATTGTTAAAATTAAAGAAATTAGAGCTAAAAAAGTAGAAGAAGGTGTTATTGATGATTGATGTCCAATTATTCTTTTATTTCGGTATTTTTTTAGCTATTGTTGGTAGTATTGCTACTGCATGGGGTCCTGGTGTTAAAGACCCTGTTATCAGAATATTTAATACTGAAGTAGCTTCAATTGGTGTTTGTTTGATTTTACTTTGTTATAATCATGTTTTAGCACTTTTAACACTTTTAGCTACTAGTGTAATAATGACTTTAATTTTATTTAGGGCTGTTATTAGACTTGAAGAAATGGGGGCTGATTTATGAAAATTGGAAGATTATGGAATAAATTAGCTAATCCTAAAAATATTCCGAGATTATTTGCTTTTGCTTTAGGAGTAATATTAATTGTTGGTTTTGTTGTACCTCTTGATTTAAATGTTGATCAAATTTATCCAAGATCTGCTCCACAAGAACAAGTTGATGCAGGGATAGCTACTGCACCATATGATAGGGGAGGAGAAGTTTTAAAAGAACCTGGTATTAGTATAGCTCAATATCCGGAAAATGCACCAAAATTAGGAATGATTAACTCTTACATGTCTCCTTTAGCTGTTTGGGTTTCTTCGGTTTCACCTTACTTTGGAACAACAATTTATTCATCACCTGGTGGATTAATTGATGAAATATTATATTATACAAGAGGTTTCGATACAATTCTTGAATCCTCAATTTTAATGATGGCATTTATCATTGCCTCATGGCTCGCTCTCAATTATACAATGAATAGGAAAAATGAAAAAGAAGAGATTAAATCAAATATGAAAAGAGCTATTAAAGATTCAAATAAAGTAGCTAGTGAAGTTAAATTAAATGATATTAAAGCTCGTAATAAACAAATGAAGAGGGATAACTAATGATTCTTGTACCTTCACATGTTCCTGAAGTATTTGTTTCCATGTATTTACCAGCTATTTATGCAGGATTGATTATTGGTTTTATTGGAACTATGGCTATAGCTATGAGAAGAGAAGAAATTCATATTCTTATTCTTACAGATATTGTTGGATTTGCAATGATGATTGTAGTATCTGCTGTAGGAACTGATTTAGCTGAATCATTAATCTTGCCAGGTTTAGTAGTTGAATTAGCTGAAATAATGGCTATTTCGGAGATTTTACTTTCAAGGGAAATGCATAAAATTGAAAATCATCCTAAAGTAAATGCTAATAAGAGAGTTTCATTATTCCCAATGCCATATGATTTGGATTTGGAAGTAATGACAACTGCTCCTAATTTTATAGCTTTAGTTTTAATTGCTTATGGAATATTTTTAACAGGATTTACTGGTGGGGCAGTTGCTGGTGGTGGAATGGTTTTATATGCTGTTTCTAGAAAAGCTAGAGGACTTCCGGTATTTACAATTGATGGTTTAAGTGGTGTTTCTGGAATTGCATGGTGTTTCTGGATTATTGGATTTGCATTGTTTTTCCTCTTCCCAGAATATTGGTTAGTAAGTTTACTACTTGCAGCTTGTGGATTGTTCTTAAAAGTAGCTTCAAAAGTAGGACTTGTTGGAGTACTTATGAGAGAGGATATTGATAAGGAGTGAGGTGTTAATATGGGTTTCGAAGCACTTGGAGGAAATTTACTTGGAACAATACCTTTTGGGGATATTGTATTATATTTAACACCTTTTAACTTGTTCATGTTTGTAGCATTACTAATATTTACATTTATAATAGCTATTAGTAAAACTGAGACACAAGTTGAAGCAAGTTTTGGTAAACTTGAAAACACTGATGAAAAAGTTGGTAAGAAAGAATTCCATCAAAGAAGATTTTTAGCGATAATATGTGGAATAGCATCAGCAGGTGCAATGATTACCGGAGACTTGTTTGACTTTACTTTGTTTATGGCGTTAGTAGGTATCTTAAATATAGGTATTGTATCTGCAGTTAAACAAGTTAGTGTTCTTAATTCTGCATTCAACTATGGTTTAATAGCTATGATGTGTAGTTTACCATTGTTTGGTGGTGCGGCTATTATACTTGCAGCTACTGGTACTTTAAGTTTAGATATATTATCAACTATACATGCAACACCTATGATAATATTTGGTGCTGTGTTAATGTTGATTGGTGTTATTGGTGAAAGTGGTGTTGCACCATTCTTTGCAACAAAAGCTGAAATGTTTAGAACTCCTGGTTCACCATTTTTGGTTATTATTCACTTAAGTTCATTATTTATTATTATAAGAGCAGTGGAAATATTTTTATTAATTCTATTATGAGGGGACAATATGGAAAGACAAACAAAGATATGTTGGGTATTGTTAGTAATATCAACTATAGCTATACTTTATGCTTTAATATTCACAATACCTGTATGGTTAGTATATGTAATTTCAATTTTCTTTATCCCATTATGGATCTTATCCCTTGGATTAATAACTATGGCAAAACCTAGAAAAGGAGACAAAGAGGATAGAGTAAAAGAACCATTTACAGGATATTAGTGATATTATGTATTTAATGGCAGATATTTTAATTAATGTAATCATTGCATTTTTAGCAGGAAGCCTATTATTAGGATTACATAGAAAAATAATGGCTCGTGTTCAATTAAGACCAGGACCACCTGTTATTCAATATTTATTACATTCCTTAAAGTTTTTCTTTAAAGAATCTTCATTTCCAAAAACAGCTTCAATGCCATTTTATGTAGCAATTGTATTTATTTTAGCTGTTGTATGGGTTGTAGGTGTAATTGTTGGTCCTGTTACTCAGAATTCATTATTAATCATTTTTGCAGTTTATGCAATTTACAAAATTGTTGAACATAATGCAGGTTCAAGTTCAGGTTCTCCTTATGGGAAAATGAGTTGTGTAAGGGCTGTTCTTTCAGCAGCTACTGAACTTCCATTATTTGCAGCTATTGCTTTAATTTACTTTAAAACAGGAACCATGAACATAGCTCAAATATTAACTTATCAAAGTATTCATGGACCTCTTGTATGGTCAATTCCACTTGCAGCATTTATGTTCTTTATATTATTATTAACTAAATCCCCATATTCTCCTTTTGCAATTACAAAAGGTAAAGATTTAGTTACAGGATTTGAAACAGAACATTTTGGATTTTTAAGAGGATTTTTAATGATGTCCGAATCTATTGCATGGTATGTAATGGTTTGGTTATTCTTAGTATTATTCTTTGGACCAATGTCTGTAATTTGGTTAGCTGTTGGAATGGTTCTTATTTCAGTTATTACAGGATTTATCAATGCTACAACACCAATGTTAAATCCAAATCATTCAGTAATGACTCAAATAACAATTTGTTTCGTATGTTTTGTGGGAACAATTCTAATGATATTTATATAAGGTTGTGATGAAGATGAATAATGATAATGCAATTGTATATTTCTGCTCACTAGTAGCTATTGGAATTATATTTCTTGGAGTGATAATCACTTATTTCCAATGGGTTATTGCAGCACCGATAATAATTTTAGGAGTCTTCTTTTTAGCTCTTATATTATTAGTAAATAGAAATCAGTGGGCACATAAAATTGAGAATCTGGAGAAAGTATTTTTCTTTATTACTTTCATTATAATCTGTATATTATTTATTATGCATTATAGGGTGATGTAGGGGATAAAATGATAGAATATTTAAATTATTTAATATATTTACTTACATTTGTTATAGGTTCAATAGCTGGCCTTTTATGGAGTTATAAAAATCATTCCCAACCTTATATTATTAGTGGTTTAGATTCTGTAGCTTTAGTAGTGGCACTTATTGGATGGATTTTCGTATTTGTAGGTTTGGTATTCTCTGCAGACTTTTGGATTTCATTTATTTTACTAGCTATCGGATTTTTCTTAGTTGGTTTTGTGTTTAGTGAAAGACCAGGGTACGGTAGAAAAGAAACAGTAATTGGAATTGTTGTTGGAGCTATTATCTACGGAATTTTAAAATGTATCTTTATGGTGTGATTTGATGGATGATAAAGAAAAATTAATATTAATGAAACAGAGGATTATTAGAAGTTTCAAATGGCATAAAGATATTGTTGTTCCATTAGCTGATGATTTTGGAATTAGTATTGAGGAAATGGAAGATATTTTAATGGATGATTTAGACATGTCTTCATTAGAATGTTTACATACAACACATGAACAAGGAGAATTTTTATGTCTTAAAAAAAGAATTTACGCTGATTTAAAATTATGTTGGCTTTCAGGAACTTTAAAATTAGTTACTGATGAAGAAGCTACTGAAATCATGGAAACAATAGCTACTGAGGTGTGGGATGGAAAAGATTATGATGAAGCTATTAAACAAGGAAGAGATGAAATTTTACAAATATTAAAAGATTATAATTTAGCGGAGAAAGTACCATGTTAGACCATCTTAAAGATATTGTAAGAAAAAGCTCAATTCATGTATGTATTGTTAATTGTGGGGGATGTAATGGTTGTGATGTAGAATTAGTAGCATTATTATCTCCAAGATATGATTTAGAGCAGTATGGTATTTATGTTCATAATAATCCACGTGAGGCAGATGTATTATTACTTACAGGTGCAGTTACAGAACAGTGGATTACTAATCTTAAAAGAGTTTATGATAAAGCACCTGAACCAAAAATTGTTGTAGCTATTGGAAATTGTCCACAATCTGGTGATGTATTTAACCAAGAAGGAGGATGTGTAAATGCACCTGCTTCTGATTTTATTCCAGTAGATGCAGCTGTTCCAGGTTGTCCACCTAGACCAAGTGAAATTTTAGAAGCTATTTTAGCTGTTGGTCCAGATGCTATTGCTGCAAGAGGGAGGGAGGATAAATGATATTTCCTATAGGACCTATTCATCCAGGATTAAAAGAACCTTTAAGACTTAAACTTCAAACAGAAGGGGAAAAGGTTGTCAAGGCCGAAATTGAATATGGTTATGTTCATCGTGGAATTGAAAGAATAATGGAAGGTAAAAATTGGCAAAAAGCTATTTTTTTAGCTGAAAGAGTTTGTGGAATTTGTTCTTATGAACACACTCAAACATTTGCAGAAACAATTGAGAAGATTTCAGGCGTTCAAGCACCTTTAAGAGCACAATTTTTAAGAGTTATTACAAATGAACTTGATAGAATTCAAAGTCATCTTTTAGCTAATTCTACCTTTTTTAAAACATTGGATCATGAAACATTATTTATGCAAGTTTTAGATTTAAGAGAATACGTCATGGATTCCATAGAATTATTAACTGGAAACAGAGTTAATATGGGTTGGAATGTTGTAGGCGGAGTTAAAATGGATGCTGATGAAAGATTCTTCAATCCAATTCTTGAAAATTTAAAAGTAGTTGAAGAAGGACTTCCAAGAACACGTGAATTATTTGCAGAAGGGCCTGCTGTAGGGTTAAGATCTAAAAATGTTGGTTTAATGACTAAAAAAGAAGCTATTAGGGGAGGTGCTGTTGGACCTATTGGAAGAGGTTCTGGATTGAAATATGATTTAAGAGAAGATCATTATACCTATAAAGATTATTTTGACTTTAAAACTATTTGGAGAAAAGAAGGAGATAATTATGCTCGTACATTAAACAGATTTGATGAAATTCCAGAATGTATTAGTTTAATTAGACAAGCTATTGAAAACATGCCAAAAGGGGATATTAGAACACCTGTAGATATTAAAACTGGTTATGCACAATGGAAAAATGAAGCTCCAAGGGGAGAGGTAACTTATATGATAGAAACTAATGGAAATTTAATTAAACACATTTCAATAAGAACTCCTTCAATTCCAAATATAGATTCCTGTGCTAAATATATGCTTAAAGATGTAGCTACTATTTCTGATGCAGTATCAACTTATGCTTCTAGTGATCCTTGTATAGCTTGTGCTGAGAGAGTGTTGATTACCGATGAAACTGGAAAAAGCACTTCAAAAGATTTTTATGAGGTTGTGTAAATGGCATCGTTAATGTGGTATATTTATGATTTTGCAAGAAAAGCATGGGTAGATGGGTTTGTTAATGCACATTCTCGTAAAAAAATCACTGAAAAACCAGCACGTTTTAGAAACTTCCCTAAAGTTAATAGAGAACTTTGTATCGGATGTGGAGCTTGTACAGCTTCTTGTCCTTCTCCAAATGCAATAATTTTAGTAAGAGATAAGGATGGGGAAGATGGAGCAGGGATTACCTATCCTGTAATTAATGAAGGAGCATGTATTAGATGTGGTTTTTGTGCTGAAGTATGTCCAACTGAACCTAAAACTCTTGAATGTGGGGAAAATCATTTAATAAAACCAGAATTTAACATTATTCCTTCAAAAAGACAATATATTGTTGATGATTATTTATGTATTAGATGTAAAAAATGTAAAAAAACTTGTCCTGTTGAGGCTATTTCTATAATAGATGACAGATTGGTTGTAGATCAGCTTAAATGTATTCATTGTAATGAATGTGTGGATGTTTGTCCAGTAAATGGTGCAATGAAGGCAGTTATTGTTGATAATCTTCAAGATCAAAAAGAGCTTATTTCATTTATTGTCAATTACTTGGAAAATTTTATTGGGGAGCAAAAAAAGGATTTAAGATCTCTTGAAAAAGATAGAATTTTACAATATGAAATTCCAGTTGAAGAGGTATGGAATCAGGCTTTAGAGATTATTCCTGATGGTGAAATAGCTATGGAAATTTTGATGAATGCTGTAAATAGACTTAAAATCAGGATTATTGATTGGGACAGTGATAGATGTAAAAAATGTCAAATGTGTATCCCTGATTGTCCTACTGATGCAATTTCATTTGATTATGAAAATGATACTATTGTAAGAGACAATGACAAATGTTTAAGATGCAGTATCTGTTATCAGACTTGTCCTTTTTCAGTTATTAAATATTTCCTTGCTAAATTCTCTCTTGAAGCTAATGAAGATGGTGATGAAATAATTTACATTACAGTAAAAGCATCTAATTTATCTAGTGAAATTGTGGTGGATTGAGTATTATGATTGATAGTTATACTAAGACTCCAAGACCAATAAGAGATGTGGAAATAGAGTATTCAATTGATCAAAGTAAGTGTGAAATTTGTAAGGATAAACCTTGTCTTGCAGCTTGTCCAATTGAAGCTATTAACATAGATCCAATCGATGGTCAAACTAAAATAAATAGTACATGCTTTGGATGTGTTTTATGCCGTAATGCTTGTCCTTATGATGCTATAACTATGGAAACAAAATTAGCACCTCCAATAAAAGAAAATGTTCCAAATATTAATGTAAAACTTTGTAAAGCTTGTGGAGCATGTGTACAAGCTTGTAAAACAGGAGCTATTCATATTAATGCAAGTGGCTCTGGAGAAGCTCATAGTGAAATTGATCCAGATAAATGTATTCGTTGCGGATATTGTTTTAGAGTTTGTCCAACAGATGCTATTAAATATGGTGAGTTAATTCCTAAAACGGTTAAAGGCGGAAAAGCTATTGTTATTAATCAAGATAATTGTATTGGATGTATGACTTGTACCAGAGTCTGTCCATCAATGGGAGCTATTAATGTAAGTAAAACAAGTAAATTACCTTATATTAATCCTTCTTACTGTGCAAGATGTGAAGAATGTATGCATTCTTGTCCTTCTACAGCTATTAAATATTCTTCACGTAAAAGAGCATTTAAAACCTATAGCGAGATTAGATCATTTGATTTAGTCTCTTCAATTGTAGCTAAAGATATGAAAAAATTATCACTTAACTTAATAAGTTTAAATCAAGCTCTTAAAAGAGTAGCTACCTCTTTATCCATGGAATTTGATGATGGACCTTATGAACCATTTAGAGAATTTAAAGTAAATGATTTAATGAAAGAAGAGTTAGGATTAATTCTTGATGGAAGTATTACAGTAGCTAAATTTGATAAATTATTTAACAATTATTTATTTAACCGAGATATTGAAGTGATTGATAATAATTGTATTGCTTGTGGTGAATGTTTAAATGTTTGTCCTGTAAAAGCTATTAGTTTAACACCTCCAAATCCAATTGTTATTGATGATAATTGTGTTTATTGTGGTTTATGTGTTGAAACTTGTAAATTTGAAGCTATTAGATTATTTGATGATTATTTCTATAGTTGTGAAGATGTAGGTCTTTATTATGCAAGATCTTATGTTTTTGGTCAAAGGGAAGGAGAATTCAAATTAAATCATAAGAAATGTCAAGTTTGTGGAATTTGTGTCAATAACTGTCCTACTGATGCATTAGCTATTAAAGATGATGAAATAGAATTTGATGAGGAAAAATGTATTTACTGTAGACAATGTGAGTATATTTGTCCAGTTGATGCTATTAAAATTGAAATAGGTAATGAATTAAATGATGTTGTTGAAAATGAGGATGATGCTGAGGATGTAGTAGCTATTGAGGGTGAAGAGATTGAAGAATAAATCGTACATTACTGACTGTGAAGGTCCTCTTACTTTAAATGATAATGCTTATGAAATAGCTGAGTATTTTATTAGAGATGGTGGGGATTTATTTAAGATTCTCAGTTTGTATGATGATTATTTAGTTGATATTGTTAAAAAAGAGAATTATAAAGCAGGTAACACTTTAAAATTAATCATCCCTTTCTTTTTACAAGAAGGTTTAACTAATAAAGATATGATTGATTTTTCTAGAAAAAATATTTCAACAGTTAAAGATTCTGTATTCTTGGTGGATTATCTTAAAGATTCAATGAATTTTTTCATTGTTAGTACAAGTTATTCTGCATATATTAAAGCACTAGCTGAATATATTAATCTTCCTTTTGAAAATACATTTTATACTGATGTAGATATAGATGTATTAGGCATAACAGAAAAAGAAAAAGAAAAAATTCAACAATTTAAAAAACTAATCCTTGAAAATCCTAAAGATTATGAATTATTTGATGATATTTTCTTTAATGAAATTCCAAAAATGAGTTTTTATCCTAAACTTGATAAAATCTCTGTTGTTGGAGGAGAAGGTAAAAAAATAGCTATTGAAAAAATAATAAAAAATAAATACATTGATAAAAATCAGATTCTCTATATTGGAGACAGTATTACAGATGTAGAACCATTAACATTCACTCGTGAGAATAATGGAATAAGTATCTCTTTTAATGGAAATCAATATAGTTTAAAAGCAGCGGAAATAGCTATTGTTTCATCTTCAGCTATTATTAGTATTATTATAGCTGATATATTTAATAGATATGATAAAAATGCAGTAATTGAATTTATTAATAAATATAATGGTGGGGAAGATATTCAACAATTATTTAATAGATATGAAATCCAAGAAAATCTTAGAAATAAGTTTTCAAATGATGATTTAAAATTAATAAAAGTTATAAATAAAGATAATTTCCAAGATATTCTTGAAAAAAGTAGTGAGATGAGAAATAATATTAGAGGTCAAACAATTGGCACATTAGGTTAAATAGAAGGTAATAATATGAGTTATGAAAAGGTAGAAAATACATTTTTTGAAGCTTTTGATGGAAAATATGTAAGAGCACTTATTACAGGACCAAACATGGAAATAGTAAGAAAAGCAGCATATGATTCAACAGCTACTCCTAGTGCAGTTATTGGAAGAGTAGAAGGAGGAGTAGAAACTTTTGTTCCAAAAAATAAAACTCCTGATGGAAGATATGGAGCTATTGTTCAATATTGGCTTGGTGGAGATGATGTTGATAAATTTGCATATGAATTATCCTACAGAATAAGACAAGATATTTTAGTTAAACCATTTACACGAGTATTTGACTATGCAGATAAAACATCAGATGAATATATTCACATGATGGATATAGTAGGCCATTGTGGAGATGGTTATGAATGGTTAATTGAAAAATATAATCGTAGAATGATTAATGTTCCAATAGCTGTTCCAGATTTCCAAATTGAAGAAAAATTCACATTAAATGATGGAATTATGGGAGGAAATTTTTGGTATTTATGTGATAGTGAAGAAGCAGTTTTAAAAGGTGGAAAAATGGCACTTGAAGCAATTGGTGCTGTTGAAGGAGTTATAACTCCATTTGATATTTGTTCTGCAGCTTCAAAACCAGAAACTAATTTCCCAGAAATTGGACCGACTACAAATCATAATTATTGTCCTTCTTTAAAAGAACAATTAGGAGAAGATTCAAAAGTTCCAGGAGGAGTTAATTATATTCCTGAAATTGTTATTAATGCTACTGATGAAAAAGCTATGATTGAAGCTTTAAAAGAAGGAATTGATGCAGCTCTTGAAATTGAAGGTGTACTTGGAATTTCTGCAGGTAATTATGAAGGAAAACTTGGAGATAAAATTTATAATTTACTAGATATTTTAAAATAGGTTTTACCATGGAAATCTTAGATAATGATATTGATGTGGATGTTATAGGATTTGGAGCTCTCAATTTAGATAAACTTCATAGAGTAGAGAGTATAGCTTGTAAAGATCAAGAAAGTTTTATTAGTTCACAAAAAGATACTCCGGGAGGTTCAGCAGCCAATACAATCATAGGTCTTTCAAAATTAAATAAAAAAACTTCTATCATTGGAAAAATTGGAGAAGATGAAGCTGGAGATGTAATTGAACTTAATTTAGCAATGAATAAAGTTTATACAAATAATTTAATTTACTCAGAAAAAGGAAATACAGGCCAGGTATTAGGTTTCGTTGATAAAGATGGACAGAGAGCTCTGTATGTTGACCCCGGTGTTAATGATGAAATAGCTATTGGAGAAATTAACCCAAGAAATATAAACACCTGTAAAATTATGCATTATACTTCATTTGTTGGAGACAAAAGTTTAGAAGCTCAAATTCAGCTGTTGGAGAAATTAAATGAAGATATACTTTTGAGTTTTGATCCAGGAATGTTATATGTTAAAAGAGGTTTTGATGATATTTCTCCTATTTTAAAAAGAACAAACATTCTTTTGATGAATGAACAGGAATTTAGATTGCTTGTTGAAGATTATGATGAAAATTCTATTGAGGATTTAGCTATCAAATTCTTTTCTACAAATGATATTGATACTGTTGTTATAAAACAAGGATCTAATGGTGTTTTCGCAATTAATGAAAATGAAGAATGTCATGTTGATGTATTTCCATGTGATGTAATAGATACAACAGCATCAGGAGATAGTTTTAATAGTGGATTTTTATATGGAGTACTTAATGATTATAAACTTTCTGAATGTTGTAAAATAGGTAACTTTGTAGCTTCAAAGGCTATTGAAGGTTATGGAATGGAAAACTTTCCAAAAGAAAGTGATATAAAAGAAATTCTTTAGGTGGTGAAAGGTTATGGACGTGTCTTTTGATAAGG
Organism: uncultured Methanobrevibacter sp.; assembly: GCA_964409285.1. Taxonomy (GTDB): domain Archaea; phylum Methanobacteriota; class Methanobacteria; order Methanobacteriales; family Methanobacteriaceae; genus Methanocatella. The sequence continues at coordinate 14,304 of CAYPCR010000005.1, forward strand.
ATATGAAAAGTTTAGAACGTGAAGTTTTAATGAAATCAATTGATTTGGATGATAATATAAAGGAATTTACATTTGAATTAAATGATTTTCATTCTGAAGAAGAGATTATAGCTGTAGCACCAAAATGTTGTCGATGCAACATGTGTGTTGAAACCTGTCCTGTAAATGCCATTGAAAAAGCTAGTAGTTATAAAATAGCTAAAATTACAGATGACTGCGTAAAATGTGAATTGTGTGTTCAAACTTGTCCAATTACAGCTATTAAGGTTATTAATAATAATGTTTTATTTGATACTACTGAAGATGAGATTATAGAGTATAATCTTGCAGCAAATAGCCGTCCTCATAGAATAGTTAGAATGAAAGATATTAGTATTGATTATTCTAAATGTGAGGATGGTGGGGATTGTAGTGAATTTTGTCCTACAGGAGCTTTAAAATCAGAATTTAAAGAGTATTTTGAAGAGCATAAAATAGAAACTGGTATTGAACTTTTAGAAGATACATTGTATCCGGTTTTAAATAAAAAGTTATGTATTGGTTGTGGAGCATGTGTTGAAACTTGTGAGGGAGATTATATATCTCTTGAAAGAATAATAGGACCTGTAATCCACATAAGAAATTTAAAAATAAATCAGGATATTTGTGTTAATTGTTATTTATGTGAAGAAAATTGTCCTGTGGAAGCTATTAAATTAGAGGATGGAGAAGTGGTGCTTGATGATGATAAGTGTATAAGGTGCATTGTTTGTACAGATCATTGTCCTGTTGGAGCATTAAAATTAGTTGATATTGATTAGGTGATAAAATGAGAGCTAAAGAATTAATGGATAAAAAATTTGCATATATTTACCCTGATGATGATGTAGTTGAAGTATCAAAAGTAATGGAGGAAATCCGTCGTTTTACATGTCCTGTTGTAAATGATAATATGGAATTAGTAGGATGGGTCACCTCATTTGAGATTACTAAAGGTCTTCGTGAAAACAAACAGAAAATACGTGAAATAATGGCTCCTGCAGAGGAAGTTCAAACAATAAATGAAAATAAACCTGCAAGATTAGCTGTTATAATGACTGCTGATAATCATTATGTGGCTGTACCAGTTTTAAATGATGATAATCAGGTTGTTGGAATTATAAGATCTTGTGATATTGTAAAACTACTTTCAGCACTTTATGATATTAAGGTTTACAAACTTTATGAAGCTATGGAAAGTCAACTTAAAGGAGTTACTTGGGATGAATTAATGGAAGCTTCAGCAGTTGTATTTAGAAGAACTACAGGAGAAAAAATCACTCCAGAACAATATGAGAAAAACATTAGAAATTCTACCTTTGGGGAAGCTATTTGGCAAACTGGTGGTCTTGAAAACTTTTTTGCTGGTTTAATAGCTGTTGGAGAATTAGTGATAGCTCGTAAAGTTGGTAAAGCTAGGAAATAAAATTCTAGCTTTAATCAATATCATTTTTTTCCACGTCAAAAGGATTGTTAGTTAATCTTTCGTCTGTTTTTATATATTTTATATTTCTATCAATCCAATCTTCATTATTTAAAGGAAATCCACATTCTTTACAATGTTTTGATTCATCTTCGTTTTCTGTTTCGCATTTTTTACAAATCTTAACCATTATGTCACCTCTTATTTTTTACATTCACTACATTTTTTATCTTGAAAATGTATTATTCCACCACAATCTTCGCATTTCCATTTTTCATAATCTTCTTGAGTTATTTTATTAATGCCCATGTATTGGATTCTTTTAGCACTTTCTTGAGTATTTAAATCATATCTTTTAATATATTTTTTACTATGTTTTTTAATTAAAGGACAGGGAAATTCACTACACCTGCCACAGTATTTGACTTTTTTAGAATCAAGACAAGTTTTAATTTTACATTTTAAAGTAGCTTTAGTTTTACCATCGTCTCCTTTAAGACAACCTACACAAGGATTTTGATATCTTTCACAGCTAATACAATTAACTCCACAGGGAGCAAATAATTCAATATCCACTTCTGACGGCATTTTCATATTAATTTCTTATATAATAAATGATTTTTATATTTTATCTTAATTTTTATTTTTAAATAAATTATAATTTGTTTATATTTTATGTTAATAATTTTTCATATAAATTTTATATTATCACTTCAATATTGATTTAAAGCAATAATATTGCTTGGATTTTAAAGAAAAACTATATATTAAAGTTTATAGTAATATTACTTTAAAACATTTGGAAAATAAATTAAAATAGGTGATATTATATCTTTTGAAATGGACAAAATAAGTAAAAAAATAGTCATTTATTTCAATGAAATTTTCATGCATTATTTTGATTTAGATTATGAAGTAGAATATATTTATACCAATGAAATAGTCAGTGGCGAAAATAAAATTTCTGCTGATTTTATTGCTAAATTAAAAAATGGAAAATATTTAATAATAGAATTTGAGAAATCTTCTTTCGGTTCTAAGAAGATGAGAAAACATTTATCTGCTCTTATGAATTTAATTTATCTTGAAGATGAAGATGCAGATTTAGTAATTATTGGTTATGATAATCCTAAATATTATTACAATGCTGTTGAAAGTTCTAAAAAAATTAACAATGGTGTTCATTTTAGATTTGTATGGGATAAAGATGGAACAGAAATTTATAATAATATCAAAACTAAAGTTGATAATAATAAAGAATTTGATGAAAATGATTTTTTAAATTTTATTCTACTTCCCTTTATGAAAGTAGAAAACATGGAAAATGATCAAATTATTGAGGAGTTATGTTATCTAACAAATAAAATCAGTATTGACGAAGATATGTTAGATTTTATCAAATCATGTCAATATTTAACTATTGATTTATTAATTAAGGATTGTGAGAAGAAAGATAAATTATTGGAGGTTGTAAAAATGGGTTTTTCAGCTATGGAACGATTAATAAAATGGGAAAATAATATTGAGCAAAAGACAAATATGGTAAAAGATATGGAAAGGGATATTAATAATAGAGTGACTGAGGTTGACAATAGGGAAGCAGAAATTAATAATAGAGAATTTGAGGTTAATAATAAAGAAGTTGAGGTTAATAATAAAGAAGTTGAGGTTAATAATAAAGAAGTTGAGGTTAATAA
>CAYPCR010000005.1:17541-64570 GCA_964409285.1 uncultured Methanobrevibacter sp.
TAATAATAAAGAAGTTGAGGTTAATAATAGAGAATTTGAGGTTAATAATAAAGAAGTTGAGGTTAATAATAGAGAATTTGAGGTTAATAATAAAGAAAATATGCTAGTTGATAAAGAAAATAAATTAGCTATGGAGAAAGGTGAATTAGATAATGAAAAAATTAAGTTAGAAATTAAAGAAAATGATATTCAAAAACAACAAGAAAAACTTAAAATAGAAAAAGAAAAAATAGAATTGCAAAAAAAAGCATTAGAAGATGAAATTCAAAAATATGAAAAATTAAACTCTAAATAAATTATTTTAATAATTTTATCTTATATTTTTAATAATTTTTAATTATTAATTGTTTTCATTTAACTTAGAAAAAATCCATAGCTTTATAAATAATTAAAATAAAATATTTTACTATCGTTAGATTATTGACGATACATACTTTTTTTGGGATTTATATTCCCATGGATGTGGCTTTATAGCTGAACAAAAGGTGTTATTATGTATAAATATATTAGAGATGCATGGAAAAATCCTGATGAGTCTTATGTACGTGAACTCATGTGGGAAAGAGCTCCTAAATGGAGAAGAGAAAACGTAATTCAAAGAATCGACAGACCTACCAGACTTGATAGAGCAAGAAGTTTAGGTTACAGAGCTAAAAAAGGTTTCGTTTTAGTTAGAACTAGAGTAAGACGTGGTGGAAGAAGAAAATCCCGTTTCACTTCAGGTCGTAAACCAAAAAGGATGGGTGTAAATAAAATTACACAAGCTAAATCTATTCAAAGAATGGCTGAAGAAAGAGTAGCTAAAAAATATCCTAATTTAGAAGTTTTAAACTCTTACTGGGTATGGTCTGATGGTAAATACAAATATTACGAAGTAATTTTAGTTGATCCAAATAGTCCTTCTATTGTGAATGATAAAAAAATCAATTGGATTTGTTCTAACAAACACACTAACAGAGCACTTAGAGGTTTAACTAGTGCTGGAACTAAAGGACGTGGATTATCCAAAAAAGGAAAAGGTAGTGAACAAGCTAGAAGAAGAAATTTATAATTTTCTTCACTTTTTCTTTTTGATAGCATGATTCATAATATTCGTTTTAGAGTCTTTGTTTATAAAAACGAAGATGAAAAAGAACTTAGACAAGCAATTTTAAATGTTTTTCCAGAAGCTGATATTGAATGTGAAGAAGCTGAAGGATTAACTGGTGATAATATCCTTATTTTAACTGGTATCATAGATAAAAAAAGATACACTAAAGAATTCTTTAATAAATTATTAGAATTAGATGAAGAAGTTTTAGATAAATTAATAGCTGATTTAGATAAAAAAACTGATGAAAATGGAAACTTATTTTTAAGATTATCTAAAGATGCAGCTATTGATGATAAGCTTGAAATTATAGATTCTGGTGATGGAATTCATCTTAAAATTAAAATAGCTGCTTATCCTGCTCGAAAAGATATAGCTATTAACAAGGTTAAAGAAGCTATTGAAAATTAATTTTGTTCTATTTTTTCTTTTAAAAGATGTAAATTACAGTTTAATGTTTTAATTTGATTAAATTATCTGTTTTTAAAAATATTTTAATATTTTCTCTATTTTCTCTATGAAAAGAAGACTTATTTTTTTAATTAATATATTTTTTTAAAATTGTATTACTTTTTTTTAAAATATCTAATTAAAGTATTACTCAAAAAAGCTTTATAGAAACTATTATAACTAAAAACAGTTATATAGTTATTTGTATTAGAATATAATGGTTTATTATTACTTTTTTATAAAAAAACCAATTATTTGTAATACTTTTTAAAAAATACTTAAATATAACGGAGATAAAAAGTAATATGGATGTATTAAAATGTATTATTTAATAAAAAAATTAGAATATGATGTTGAAGTAATTGAGAACCTTCAAAAATTCATGTTTGATTTAATTAGAGAAGAGTATGGTCTTGGTTATGTTCCCAAATATCATCAGGATATTGTTAACTTAAAACAAACATATTTAACTCCAGTAAATAACAATTTCTATTTTGCAATAAATCCATATAGTCAAGAAATTATGGGAACTATTGGTATTAGAGGGTATGATAAAAATTTCATTCAATTTGAAAATAGATATGACAAAATCAGTACTGCTAGTTTTTGGCGATTATTTGTAAATAAAAAATATAGGCGAAACCATATAGGTTCTAATTTAGTAAAAATAGCTGAAGAATTTGCCATCTCTAGAAATTATGAAGAGATTTATTTACATACTCAAAAGAGTGTTATTGAGGGATATAAATTTTGGAAATCCTTGAATTACGATGTAACATCAATAGATGATGATACCATTCATATGGAAAAGAAATTAATTTTAAGTTCATAATATATTATTTTGAATTATAAGGTGGAAATAATGAATAAAAAATATTTAATTGTTACAATAATTATTGTAATAATTGCAATTATAGGAAGCATAGCTTATTTTGGAAACAATGTTGTAAGTGAACCTACAACTATAACTGTTACAGCTCCGAACCATTTAGAAGAACCGGAAGCAGGATTTAATCCTTTAACTGGGTGGGGTTGTGGGCATATGAATTTTAATCCATTAATTCAATCCACATTATTCACTACAGATAGTGAAGGTAATATGGCAAATGATTTAGCAACTGGTTATAATATAAGTGAAGATGGAAAAATATGGACAGTGAATATTAGGGATAATGCTAAATTTTCTAATAATAAAACTGTAAAAGCAAGTGATGTTGCATTTACATTCAATGAAGCTGCAAGAACTAATGTTACTGCATTAGATATGACAAATTTAGAAAATGCAACTGCTGAAAATGATACTACAGTCACATTTACTCTTAAAGAACCACAATCTACTTTTATATATAAATTAAGGTATGTTGGAATTGTCCCTGAAGAAGGATATAATAATGAAACTTATGGAGAAAATCCAATTGGTTCAGGCCCATATATGTTAAAACAATGGGATAAAGGTCAACAAGCTATTTTTGAAGTAAATCCTTATTATTATGGGGAAACTCCATATTTTACTCAAATAAATATGTTGTTCCCTGATGAAAGTAATTGTGTTCAACTTGCAAAATCTGGACAAGCTGATGTAGTGTATGTTCCTCTTAGCCAATTAAACGACACAATTGAAGGTTATGATAAAATAGATATTTCTGCTGGAAGAGCACAAGGAATAGCTTTACCTTATCAAAATGAATCTGGTGAAATTAATGGAGTTAAAGTTGGAAATAATGTCACTGCTGATTCAGCTATTAGACATGCTTTAAATATAGGGGTGGATAGGCAAGAAATAGCTGATAATGTATATCAAGGTCATGCAACTCCTGAATATACAGGTTCTGATACTCGATCTTATGGTAATCCTGAAGCTAAAGTAGTTGATAAAAACGTTACTGGTGCAAAAGAAATTTTAAAAAAAGGAGGATGGGAAGATAGCGATGGTGATGGTATTGTGGAGAAAAATGGAATTCCCGCTTCTTTTAAACTTTACTATTCATCAAACGATCAAGCAAGACAAGCATATTCATCAGTAGTAGCTGAACAAGCAAAAGAATTAGGAATAAATATTACTCTTGAAGGAACTGATTGGGATACCATTTATGAAAACATGTACAGTTCTGCAACAGCTATGCAAATGACTTCTAATGATCCCTTCCAAGCTTTATATAAGGAATATCATACTAAAGAAATCAGTGTTGATGATTATTTAAATCCTAATGCATATAGTAATTCCGAGGTTGATTCTAAACTTGAAAAGGCTTTATATTCTACTAATGAAAATGAGTCAAATCAATATTGGAAAGAGGCAGCATTAATAACTGATGGTGAAGGTTATTCTCCTGCTGGAAATGCACCATGGATTTGGCTTGTTGATTATCATTTTACTTATTTCATTAAATCTGATATTGATATGGGTAATGTTCCTCCAAATATGGGTCAGGATCCTTATATTAATATTGTAGAATGGACAAGAGTAAATGGAACGGTTAATAGACCAAATATGGTAGTAAATTCTACTTCAATTAGTTAATAGATTTACTATTAACTTTTATTTTTTGAGGTTTTTTAATGAATCAAAAAGTAAAAAAATTTATTATCTCTAAAACATTACGATTTATAGTTTTAATGATTTTAGTAGCAATTGTTAGTTTTGTATTATTACAAATTTCTCCAATAGATCCTGTAAATGCATATTTAAAAGAAATTTCTGTTTCTGCATCTCAAAGAGCAGCTTTAGAATCATATTTTGGTGTAAATGTTCCTTTATCAACTAAGATTTTAAATTGGCTAACAACATTATTACACGGAGATTTAGGTATTTCTTTAATTTATCGTATTCCTGTAATTGATGTAATAGCTGATAAATTTACAGCATCAATTACATTACTCACTGTTTCTTGGATTTTAAGTGGAATAATTGGTTTTATTTTAGGAATTGTAGCTGGAAAAAATAAAAATACATGGATTGATAAAGCAGTTAAGGTTTATTGTTATATTTTACAGTCAGCTCCTTCTTTTTGGATTGGAATATTGGTATTAATGGTTTTTGCAGTTTATTTACAATGGTTCCCTGTAGCTTTCGGAGTTCCGATAGGGGTCAGTTCCAATAATGTAACCTTTGTTGAATGGTTAGCGAGATTGGTTTTACCGGCCGTAACTTTAAGCATGGTCGGAGTTGCCCCGATTGCATTATACACAAGAAATGAACTTGTAGATGTTTTAAACAGTGATTATATTCGCTTTGCAAAAAGTAGAGGAGAAAATGGATGGAATTTAATTAGAAGACATATTAAAAACATTCTACTTCCAGCCATTACACTTCAATTTTTATCATTTAGCGAATTATTTGGAGGGGCAGTTTTAGTTGAACAAGTTTTTTCATATCCTGGAATTGGTCAAGCAGCTGTATCTGCAGGACTTCAAAGTGATATTCCTTTACTTTTAGGAATAGTATTATTTAGTGGGGTATTTGTGTTTGCTGGAAATTTAATTGCAGATATTATTTATTATTTTGTAGATCCAAGGATTAAGGAGAATGAGTTTTATGAATAGAAATTATATGAAAAACACCAATAAACCATTTTCAATAAATTTAAGAACAAAAACATTAGTTATTATAGCTATTGCAGCAATAATCATTGTTACTGTTTTAATTTGTTCATTTTTCATTCCTTCTCAATTAAACACTAACTTTGCTTTTGCAAACCAACCACCATCACTCCAACATTTATTTGGAACCGATTGGATGGGAAGAGACATGTTTGCACGAACTATAAAAGGTTTAAGTATAAGTATTGGAGTGGGAACTTTTGCAGCTATTGTAAGTACGATTATGGCAATTGTTTTAGGTCTTTTATCAAGTTTAAATAAATTTACAGATGAGATAGTAGTTGGTATAATCGATTTATTTAATTCAATCCCACATATTTTACTGATAATTTTAATTTCAATAGCTTGTGGTGGAGGTTTTTATGGTGTTATAGTAGGTGTTGGTTTAACACATTGGTCTCCTCTTGCAAGAGTCTTAAGAGCTGAAATTAAAAAAATCAAAGCAACAGATTACATTAAACTTTCTGGGGAACTTGGAAAGTCAAAATGGTTTGTTGCAACAAAACATATCTTCGTATTAATTATTCCTCAAATTATTGTTGGGGTGATTTTAATGTTTCCACATGCAATTATGCATGAAGCAGCTATTTCATTTTTAGGATTCGGACTTCCTCCTCATCAACCAGCTATCGGTATTATTCTATCTGAATCAATGAAATATTTAACAGCTGGAGATTGGTGGCTTGCCTTTTTCCCAGGCCTATTGTTATTGCTCATAGTTTTAATTTTTGATTTAATTGGAGATTCTGTAAATAAATTATTGGATCCTTCAAGTGCACAGGAGTAGAAAAATGACAGAACAATTACTTAAAGTGGAAAATTTATCACTTGGTTTTAATATTTATGTAAAAGGTTTAAAACAGAATTACCTTCAAGTAATTTCAGATTTAAGTGTGGATGTTAATGAATCTGAAATAGTAGCTATTTTAGGTTCTAGTGGCTCTGGAAAAAGTTTGTTAGCTGATTCAATTTTAGGAATCCTACCAACAAATTCTGTTTTAAATGGAAATATTTATTATAAAAATCAAAAGATATCTCAAAAAGATAAAGAAGTATTAAGAGGAGATAAAATAAGTTTAATTCCACAATCTGTAAATTTCTTAGATCCTTTACTTAATATTCAAAATCAAGCTATTGGAATAACTAAAAATGGTGATGAAAAAGAAAAAATATTAGCTAGACAAAGAGCTCTTTTTGATGAGTATAATCTTTCAAAAGAAGCAGATAATAAGTATCCTCATCAAATATCTGGAGGAATGGCTAGAAAAGTTTTAATTAGTACAGCTATTTTAAAAAATCCCGAATTAATAATAGCTGATGAACCAACTCCTGGTCTTGATCAAAAGTCTATAGATGAAACTATTAAAAATCTTTTAGATTTAAAAAATAAGAAAGGAGTGGGAATGTTAGTAATTACTCATGACATTGAAACTGCAATAAAATTAAGTGATAGGATTGCAATAATGTATTTAGGTTATGTAATTGAGATTACCGATACTAAAAACTTTTCAGGCAATGGAGAAAATTTATTTCATCCTTATACTCATTCTTTGTATAGAGCTCTTCCAAATACATATTTTGAGCTAATAGAAGGAAAACAACCTTCTTATAATGAAATTCCAGAAGGTTGTCCTTATCATTTAAATTGCCCTAGAAAAACTGAAAAATGTGAAAAAGAATTACCTAAACTTCAAGATTATCATGGAAGTAAAGTAAGATGTTTCTATCCAGATATCCCTCATGATGACCATGAAAAGAGTTATCATATAACTAGAAAAGGTTTAGATAAACCAAGTACGTTGAAGGTTTCAAATATTTCATTTAGCTATTCAAATCAAGAAAAGATTTTATCAAATGTTAATCTAGAACTAAGTCAAAATAAGATTGTTGGACTATTTGGAGATAGTGGTTTGGGTAAAAGTACACTTTGTAAAATATTGTCTGGCTATATTAGTAATTTTGAAGGAGAATTAATTTTAGATGGAGAAAATATTAAGAAAAATAAAGATTTTAATCCTGTTCAATTAATTTTTCAACATCCAGAAAAAGTTATGAATCCTAAATGGAAAATGGAAGAGATTTTAGAGGAATCTTGGCTTCCTGATGATGAGTTATTAGAGGATTTTGGTATTCAAAAATCATGGTTTTCAAGATATCCTCAAGAATTATCTGGTGGTGAACTTCAAAGATTTTCTATTTTAAGGGCTTTAAATCCAAAAACTAAATTTTTAATAGCTGATGAGATAACTTCAATGTTAGATGCAGTAACACAAGTTCAAATATGGAATTCTATAATTAAAATAGTTAAAAAAAGAAATTTAGGTCTTTTAGTTGTTAGTCATGATATGGATTTATTAAATAGAATTTGTGATGAAATTATAAATTTTAATGATTTATGAGATTTTTAAATTTCTCTCTTTTAATTTTTTGATTTAATTATTAAGTTATTCATGTGATTAGCAACATTTTCAACAGATTCATCTGTAAATGAAATAGTAAATGCATTTTCTTTACATTTATTAATACAATGACCACATCCAACACATTTTTTAGGATTAAAATTAATTTTTTCTTCTTTTAATGTTATAGCTTTACTTATACAGCTATTTAAACATTTTTCACAGTTAATACATTTTTCACCATCAAAATTTATTGTAACTCCCGGAAGTGGTTTGATATTATCACTAATACTGTCATTTAAATCAGGAATTACTTTCCATAAACAACAACATGGACAGCAATGACAAATTGTTAAAAGACCTTCTTTTGGCCTTACATTCATCCACACTGAATCAATTTTATTTTTTCCTATAATATGGCTTAATCCAGCTTTATCTGCTTTGTCTACATGTTTCAATGCTTCTTTTACAGTAGCTTCATGACAGATTGTTCTTGGAATCTTTTTTGTAGTTGGTCCAAGAAAAATACAACCAATATCTTGAGGATAGTCTTTACAATCATTAGAAGTTCTACAAAGACAGCTATCCATTATTACAATGTCTTGGTTTTGTTTTATAACTTCTTTTAAAACATCAGTTGGAATAAATTCAGAACCTTGAGATTCTATTTTTTTATTAATTTCTATCGTATTTGGAATTACAACAGTTTCATCATCTTCAAAAAGAATTTTGGTAATAATTTTATTCATTATTTTTGATTGTTTTGTTAGTTTAGCTATTCTAAAACGCCAATTGAATATTTTATTTACAATTAATATACTTATTTCTGCAAAACTTATTTTTTTCATAGATATCAGTGTTTTGTTTCTCGATTATATTGTAATCACTTTAAGTTCAATTTTTTATAGAATTTATATTAATTTTTTATACAGTTTAAAGCTATTTTCATTTATTTATCTACTAATTAATAAATATAATTTATAAAATCGATAACTTTAAATATTAAATTGCCCTATTTTTTACTACTTAATTAAAAGGAGATGTAAATCATGAAAGATGGTGTATTCTACGGAAAAGGTATACGTGAACTTCAAGATGAATGTCCTGAACTTTATGAACTTGTTGAATCTATGAGTGATGTTTTGTACACTGGTAAGAAATTAGACTACAAAACTCAAAAATTAATAGCTATTGGTATTGAAGCATCTAGAATGGATGAAAAAGGTACCAAACAACAAATGGTTAGTTCAATAGCTGAATTAGATGTTACAAAAGAAGAAATCATGGATGTTTTACGCGTTGTGCTTTTAACTAGTGGTATGCCTGCTTTTAATAAAGGGGTACGTATTTTAAATAATATTTAAATTTAAAAATAAATGGGGATTAAATTGTTGCTTGAATTATCTCAAAGATATAAAAAGCAATGAAAAATAACATTCCCCAATTTATTATACTTGTTTTTATTGGTTTTTTAATATAATTTTTAAGTGTTGTGAATTTTTTATAGTTTAGTAATAAGAATAAAATTCCCAGCACAACTATAACAAATATTGCAAATGAGAATAGCATAGCTATTAATACATCTGGACTCATTGTATTGAAATCAGTTACATTTACTAAGAATAAACTTAATACAGATCCAAAGAAATTAATTATAACATGAAGTGCTATTGGATATTTGATTTGCCCTGTTTTTACATAGAGAAATGCAAAAAAACTTCCTATTAGAAATGCATAGAAAAATTGATTTAAATTTCCATGAAATAGTCCGAATAATAACCCTGAAAGTAATATGGATATTTTAGGACCAAATCGGATTGTTCTATCTATTAACCATTTTCTAAAGAATAATTCTTCAAAAATTGGTCCAATTAATGTAATGAGAAATATATTTATCCAAATACTTGAACTTGAAATTAATTCTACTACTGGGTTGGAAACAGCTGATTGTTTAAAGTTTCCTATTAAATCTGTAATTCCAAGACCGATAACATTTCCAATATACATTAAAGCTAGTGCAATACAAAAACATATTAAGAATTTTTTTAATCCTAAGTTAGTTTTGATTATCTCAACTTTTTGCACTTTTCTCATTAAATAAAGAAATATTGGTATTGGGACAATATAGGTACAAAATGCAGAAATTGAAATCAACATGTTTTGATCTTGAAATATTTCTGGTACAATTGGACCAATTATATTTAAAATAAGAATTTGAGCTATTATAGCTGTTATTCCTAATGCTAAATAGCTGAAACCTATTTTTGAAAATGCTTTTTTTGCATAGTTTTCCATTAAATCACCATTTAGTAAAAAATAAATTACATATTTTTTAGAATTTTTTTATTTTTAATATTTTCTATGAGAACTAGCTTTTTTGTCTTTTGTTTTTATTATTTTTAAATGTTTTTAATTTACAAGTCTAAATAAAATAGCTATTATAATTAAAAAAAGATTTTATTATAATTGATTTTTTAGAAATATCTGCTTTTTCTATTTTTCTGAGTAAAAATAGATTATTGGTACTGGAACGATATAAAACCAGAATTCATTTAATAGCAATAATAAATCTACGTTGTTGTAATGAAAACATTTAGACTGAATAAAACTAGTGATAATATGTAAAATAAAGAAATAAAACCTATTTTTGAAAAATACATGTTTAACATTTTTTTCATTTTAATAGGTTCGGTTGATAGGATTAAAATATCTTGGGTGAACTAAGAATTTATTTCTTCTTGTTCACCTTCTTTCAAAATAGATTTTGCACTTAAAGCACCAATTACCATTGTTGATAAATTATGGATAGTGGAAGATGTTTGTGGGGTTATTAATCCTAAAATTCCAAGTAATATTAGACTTCCATTTATTTCAACAATTTTTCTGTAGTTGTTATTTATCTTTTCAAGCATCCCAACTGATAATTTTCTAAGTGTAATTAAATCTTTCAAATCATCTGAAAGGAGAGATATATCAGCCACTTCTCTTGCAATATCTGATGAATGTTTCATTGCCACTGAAACATCAGCTTTTGCAAGGGCTGGAGAATCGTTTATTCCATCTCCAACCATTATAATTGTTCTACCTTCTTTTTTAAGATTTTCAATAATCGATGCTTTATCTTCAGGTAAGACTTGTGATTTATATTCACTAATTCCTAATGTTTTTGCACTATTTCTTGCTCCATTTTCACTGTCTCCCGTTAACATAACAACATTTTCAATGCCCATTTCTTTAAGTTTGCCAATTACGCTTTTAGCTTCTTTTCTTACAGGATCATTAATACATATGATTCCTTCAAGATTAGAATCTATAGCTAAATAAACAATAGAATTATCATTCATTTTTTCTTTTATTAGTTCATCTTGTTCTTCTGTAACCTTGATTCCTTCATCATCAAATAAAAAGTGTCTACTTCCAATAACAGCTCTTTTTCCATTATAAGAAGTTGTGATTCCATGAGCTACGATATATTCCACTTCGCTATGTTCTTCTTCATGATTAAGGTTTTCTAATTCAGCTTGTTTCACAATAGCTTTTGCAATACTATGTGCAAAGTGCTCTTCAATACAAGCTGCCATTTTTAATATTTCATCTCGGCTATATTCTCCTGTTGGAATTACATCAACAACTTTTGGTGTTGCCTTTGTTAAAGTTCCTGTTTTGTCGAATACTATTGTATCTGCAGTTGCAAAGTTTTCAAGGAATTTTCCTCCTTTAACCATCATTCTGTTATCAGAAGCTTCTCGCATTGCAGATATTATTGATAAAGGAGTAGCTAATTTAATTGCACATGAGAAATCAACCATTAAAACAGACAGTGCTTTTGTTGAATCTCTTGTTAAGAGATAAGTAGCTATAGTTGTAAGTAATGAGTATGGAACGATTGAGTCAGCTAATTGTTCTGCTTTACTTTGAGCATTTGCCTTTAAATCCTCTGAATTTTCAATTAAATTAATAATTTTATTAAGACGTGTTTCTTTGTTTATTGAATATACTTGAATTATTAAATTTCCTTCTTCAATAACAGTTCCTGCATGTACAGTTTTTCCATAGCTTTTATGGACAGCTAAAGGTTCACCAGTCATGGAGGATTCGTTTACCATGCCATCTCCTTCAATAACCTTACCATCAACTGGTATAACATCTCCCATATAGACTTTTATTTTATCTCCTTCGCATACATCAGCTATTGGTATTGAAATTTCAGAGCCTTTATCATTTACAAGCCACACCGTATCGATATTTAATGTTAGACTTTCTTTTAAAGTACTTTTAGTTTTTTGTAATGTGTATTCTTCAAGTAAATCTGAAATTGAAAGTAAAAACATCATTGAGCTTGCAGGAGCAAAATCTTTTTTATATAAAGATCCTGCAACTGCACATCCATCAAGAAGAGCCACATCCATTCTAAAACTAGTTAAACTATCTAAACCAGCAACTAAAAATTTTATTGATTTAGCTATGGTTATAAGATTTCTAAGACGTACGGGAAAGATATTTAATACTATTAAACGCTTGATTACTTTTTTAGTGATTTTTAAAATGAACTTATTTGTCAACTCTTTAAGTTCTTGTTTTATGGTTGGTTTTGCGGGATATGTCAAATCTTTTAAAGTAATTGCATTTAAAGCATTCAAAACCTTATTTTTTTGTGAGGGATAGTAATAATGTATAATTAGACTTCCATTTCTTGGGGAAGTGGTGACTTCTTTTATGAAGTCATTTTGTTCTAGAACAGATGCTATGCTGTAACCTTCTTCTTTGGTAAATGCATATTTACCTGCTCGAACTCTTAATCGTGTATTGTTATCGTAGGCAATTTTATATTTCATTAATCTTCAACTACTTCTTCAACGTATATTTCTTTTTTTTCATCTTGATGTGCATCAACGACGATATCTTCTGCCTCTTCTTTCATATCTTGAAAACATTCTTCAGCATCTTTTTTAATTGACAATATTTGTGCCATTCCTTGTGTAGCTGCATTTTTTACAGTTTTTGATTCTATTATCTTTTTACCAGCTATTGCAGCAATTATTCCTCCTGTAAATAATAATATTTCTTTGTGTTCATGCAATTCATGCCAATGTTCACTCATTTTTTCACTCCTAAATTTTTAGTCATACCTAAATAATTTTTAGGTAACCCTAAATATGTGATTTTTATTATTTAAATCTTTGTAAAATATAATAATTTAATATCTAAATTGATTCTTAAAAATAGATAGTTATATACTTTAAATTAATATATTAAAATATATATTACTTATATTATTTAACTTATTTTTAATTTTTAAATAATAATATAATAAAAATTTAAATATTAATAAAACTAAAATTATTATTATGCAATTATATAAAGGGAAGGAAAGACTGCTGTGGATTGATTGGTTAAAGGTAATAGCTATTTTTGGAGTAATTTTTTTACATACTTCCTCTCAATATATGAGTCCTGAAATTTTATATAGTTTTAATTGGTATATAGAGCAGTATTTGAAGGATTTTCACGATTTGGAGTTGTTTTATTTATAATGGCTTCAGGATACTTAATTTTATCAAAAGAAATGGAAGTCTCAACCGTTCCACGAAGAATTAAACGTGTTTTTATTCCCTTTGTATTTTGGTTAGTTGTCTGTGGAATAGCTAAATTTTATGTAATGAATCATACATTTGATTTTTTTGGAATTATTAAATTTATCTTATTAGGATTTTTAGACCCAACTGATGTTTCTATTCAATTTTGGTATGTTTATATGATTATAGGTCTTTATATTTTTGCTCCTATTTTATCTAAATGGATTCACAATGCCCAGACCTATGAAATAGAATATTTTTTAATTATTTGGGTAATACTTCTCTTGATACATTTCTTTGGAATTAAATTTTTATTATATGATTATTTAAGATATTTCTCAGGAGCAGTTGGATACTTTATTTTAGGTTATTATCTTTCTGTTAAACAATCCAAATGGCTTGAAAGTCGAAAATTTGGATTTTTATTATTTATTATTGGAAGTTTAATATGTGTATTTGGAACTATTGGAATGACCTATTTTACAGGAAAACCTTCTTTAATGTTTTTTTCTCCAGGAGAACTAACACCAAATGCTTGTCTTCAAGGAATTGGATTGTACATAATAATTAAGAATACAAACTTTAAGAAATTTTCACATAAAATCAATGAGGCAGCTATTAAAATTAGTATTGGAAGCTATGGAGTTTATTTATCAAATATTTTATACATTAACATTTTAGAAAAGGTTCCTGTATTTTCAATTTTTGGAAATGCTTTAATAGCTATTCCAATTGTGTTTTTAATTGTTATGATAATATCGTATTCTGTTATATTTGTTATGAGTAAAATTAAATATATTAAAAAATTTTCAGGTGTTTAAATATAGGTTAAATACTTATATGGACAGTTACTAATAAAATAGTGTTAATTTAATTCGAGTGATATTTGTGTATAAAAAGAAAATTACACCTATAATATTGCCTATAATTATTATTGTTATATGGTATTTAATAACTTCAGTTTTTAATTTAATGCCTTCATTTGTTTTACCAAGCCCAATTGATGTATGTCAATCAGCATGGGAATTAATACTTTCTGGAAGTTTATTTAGAGATACTTTCGATACATTATTTAAAGTATTTGCTGGTATGTTTTTAGCATCAATTGTAGCTATTCCTTTAGGAATTTTAATGGGTGCTTTTAATACATTTGAAAGATTTTGTTCTTTGGTAATAAGTGTATTAAGACCAATTCCACCTGTAGCTTGGATTCCATTTTCAATATTATGGTTTGGAATTGGAGCAGTTCCAGCAATATTTATTATATTTATGGGTTGTGTATTTCCAATTTTAATTTATACTATTGATGGTGTTAAAAGAACAGATAGTGTTTTAATTGAAGCTGCAAGAACTTTAGGTGCTGATACTAAAACTATTGTCTCTAAAATTGTTTTACCTTCAGCAGTTCCATATATCTTATCTGGTTTGAAAGTAGGTGTAGGAATTGCTTTAATGTGTACTGTTTCTGCAGAAATGATTGGATCAAGTAGTGGTTTAGGATATTTAATTTTAACCTCATCTAACTTATTTAATACAGGAGCAACAGTTGTTGGAATGTTAGTAATCGGAATAATTGGAATTGTTCTTGATTATATCTTTGGTACAATCCAAGATTACGTGTTCTGGTAGGTGTGATATAGATGTCAATAGAAGTTAAAAATATTTACAAATCCTTTAAAAAAAATAATAAACATGATTTAGATGTTTTAGAAGACATTAATCTAAATATCAACCATGGTGATTTTGTTTGTTTACTTGGACCGTCAGGTTGTGGGAAAACTACACTCCTACGTTTAATAGCTGGTTTAGACAAACCTACTTCAGGTGAAATAATAGCTAATGGTGAACTTGTTACAGGTCCATCTGGGGATAGAACTGTTATTTTCCAACAATATTCTCTTTTCCCATGGCTAACCGTACTTGATAATGTAATGTTTGGTTTAAATCAGCAAAATGATAATAAAGAAGAAAATCGTGAAGCTGCTGAAAGATATCTTGAAAGGGTTGGACTTTTAGAGTTTAAAGATGCTTATCCTCATGAGCTTTCTGGAGGAATGAAACAAAGAGTAGCTATTATAAGATCTCTTTTAACTCATGCTCCGATATTATTAATGGACGAACCATTTTCAGCCTTAGATATGCAAAATAGACGTAAATTACAAGAACAGCTAATTGGTGTTTGGCAAAGATTTGACAACACTATTGTTTTTGTAACTCACGATGTTGATGAGGCTGCTTATTTAGCTGATAAGATTGTTATAATGGATAGAGAACCTGGAAGAGTTAAAGAAATCATGTCAGTTGATATTGAAAGGCCTCGTAATCGTTCTTCACCCGAAATGATTCAGCTTCAAGAAGAAATAGCTGAAAAATTAGGTACATGGGATTAATTTCCCATCTATTATTTTATTTTTGGAATTAATGTTCCATATTTGCCGTTTTTTACACTTTCAAAAGTATAATCTAAGGATTTTAATACACTGTCTTTAAGAGTGTTATTTTTTTCTAGAAAACTTACAATTCCTGCTGAGAAGTTACAGCCACTTCCATGAAGATTGTCAGTTTCAATTAATTTTTGTTTTTTTATTATAATTTCACCATCAATATTAATTACATTAATTCCTTTAAGATGACCTCCTGTAATGATATTGTTACAGGTTTTTCCTAATTTTAACGAAGCTTTAATCGCACTATCTTCATCATATATTTTTAAGTTAGTTAATTTTTCAGCTTCATATATATTGGGTGTTGTAAAAATAGCTTCTTTTAATATGTATTTATTAAGATATTTAGCAGAACTTTCCTTTGAAAGAATTCCTCCAGAAGTAGCCATCATAACAGGGTCAACTATAGCTTTGAAATCGTATTCTTGGATTTTTTCATTAACCACTTTCATAATTTCTTTAGAATACAACATTCCAGTTTTAATATATTCAACAGAATAAGAATTTAGGACAGAATCGATTTGACAAGCTACATAATCACTTTCAACAGGTTTTAGAGAAAAAAAGTTATGGGGATTTTGAGCAGTAAGAGCAGTTACTACTCCAGTTCCATAAACTTCTAAAGCTTGAAAAACTTTTAAATCCGCATAAATACCTGCACCTGCTGATGGATCTACACCAGCTATTGACATTACAACCATTTCAATCCCTAGTAACTTTTAATCTTTCACTTCCATGAATTGACTCAACATTAATTTTTAAATCCTTAAGGTATTTACGAGTGTTTGTATTTTCACCATGTACCATTATTTCTCCTAAATCTTCAGTAGTATTAACATCTAAAGCCATAAAAAAAGAATCATGAACTTGTGGATTTAGATTTTTACGATTTGCTATATTTACATGTTCTTTATAACTGAAATCTCCAAAACGAGTTCGAATAGCTCCAGGTTTCATTATAATTGCATTAGTTCCTCCTCCTTTTGAAGGAACAATAATGAAATCTAATGATTCAGATGAGTCAATTAACATTTTAATATTTGTTTTTCCAATAAGTGGTACATCTGAAGGAAGAATTATTACCTTTTCAGTTTTTCTACTGCAATAATCCATAGCTTGTTTTAAAGCTTTATTTAAGTTAGAATTATCATTTTCTTTTAAAGTATTTAAACCAAGACCTTTACAGTAATTTAAAACTTCATCATCAGCACTAATAATAATGATTTTATCTACATATTTTTTTAGAGATTCTGTAACATCTTTAAGCATTACTTTTAATAATTCTTCTCTCTCACTTTCAGATAAAAAAGGTGATAGACGAGTTTTTGCATTTTTAAACTTGCTTACTGGAATAATTCCATAAATTTTATCCATTTTCTTTACCTCTTAGTAAGTTTTAGCAATGTAGGTAATATATTTCGCAGGTTTCCCGCAATTAATACAGGAAATTTCAGATTCAGAATCCAATTCCTCTACAGTACCTAAAATATCATAATCAGTTTCTTCTTCTAATTTTTGACCACATTCATCATCACCACACCAATTAAAAGCTACTACATTACCTTCTTCAATTAGTTGAGGAATTTCATCTTTATTTGTTGTAAATTTAACGTGGTCTTCTAAAAAGTCCCAGGCAGTTTCAGCAATATTATCATTGTATTCATCAACAAGTTCAATTATTCTATCTACAAGGGTTTCATCTAATGGAAGTTCAATTTTTTCCAATTCATCTCTTCTCATAGCTATTGTAATTTGATTTTCTAAATCACGAGGCCCTAATTCAAGTTTTAATGGAGTTCCTTTTAATTCCCAATCATAGAATTTTTTACCAGGTCTAATATCTCGATCATCAATATTAACTCTTAAACCTGCTTCTTCCAGTTCATTTTTAATTTCTTCGCATTTGTTAATAACTTCTTCTCCACTATCTTTGAAAATAATTGGAATTATTGTTACTTGATTAGGAGCAGCGATTGCAGGAAGTTTTAATCCTTTATCATCACCATGAGAAGCAATCATAGCAGCTATCACACGATCTGAAAGTCCTGCACAAGTTTGATAAACATATTTATGTTCTCCATCTTTATCTTCAAATTTAATATCAAAGGTTTTTGCAAATGTAGTTCCTAAATTATGGATTGTACCAATTTGCAATGTTTTACCATCAGGCATTATAGTATCAAAAGCAATTGTATAATCAGCTCCTGGAAATTTATCCCATGATGGTCTTTTGGTTATGATAAAAGGAATTCCAAGGTAATTGAAAAATTCTTTATACATTTCAACGAAATCTTCTACTTGTTTATCTGATTCTTCTTTTGTTGCATGAGCAGTATGAGCTTCTTTAAAGGTTGTTATTTCACGAACTCTAATTAAAGGACGGGTATGTTTTGTTTCATACCTAAAAGTATTTACAATTTGATAATATTTTAAAGGTAAGTCCATATGAGTTCTAATCCATAAGGAATACATTGGATATATTGCAGTTTCACTTGTAGGTCTTAAAGCTAAATTTTCATTTAATTCAGTGTTTCCCCCTTTTGTAACCCAATAAACTTCATCTTCAAAACCTTTAACATGTATTCCTTCTTTAGCTAATTCTGCTTGAGGAATTAATAATGGGAATAACATTTCATCGTGATCTTCATCTAATAATTCTCTTAAAAGTTCTAATGTATATTTTCTTATTTTAAATCCGTAAGGTCTCCAAACAGCCATTCCTTTAATAGGATATCTTGCGTCTGTAATGTCTGCTTCTTCTAAAATGTTATGGAACCATTCACTAAAATTTTCCACTTTATCACCTTATTAATATATAGTTTTTATTATTTTTAAATTTAATACACTAAAGTTAAATTTAGCTATTTGGAATTTAAAAGAAATGTATTTTAAAGATTAAATAATAAATATATTTCTGTATAAATTTAAGGAGATATTTATGCATCCAAGAAAAATACAAATGCCTCGTGAAGTACATATTGGTCCTGAAATAATAAATGAAACAGGAGAGATATGTAAAGGATTAAGATTAAATAATAAAATTCTTGTTGTAACAGGCCCAAATACTTATAAAATAGCTGCTAGAAAAGCTATTGATAGTTTGGTAAATGAAGATTATGATGTTGAAGTTGTTCTTGTAGAAGATTCAACTTTCGATACTGTAAGTGAAATTGAACAACATATTGATGATGACACTATAGTACTTGGAGTTGGAGGGGGACGTGTAATTGACGTTGCTAAATTAGCTTCCTACAATAAAGATGTTTATTTTATTTCAGTACCTACTACAGCATCTCATGATGGAATAGTATCTCCTTTAGCCTCAATTAAAAATTCAAAAATGTCTACTTCAATGGAAGCTCATTCTCCAATAGCTGTAATTGGAGACAGTCAAATAATAGCTAATTCTCCTTATAAATTATTAGCTGCTGGATGTGCTGATTTAATTTCTAATTTTACAGCTGTTAAAGATTGGGAATTGGCACATAGACTTAAAAATGATTCTTATAGTGATTCTGCAGCCTCCCTTTCAATAATGTCTGCTAAAATGATTACAAATAATGTAGACACCATTAAACCTAATTTAGAAGAAAGTGCAAGATTGGTTGTTAAAACTCTATTTAGCAGTGGAATAGCTATTAGTATTGCAGGCTCTAGCAGACCTGCTAGTGGTTCTGAACATAAGTTTTCACATGCTCTTGATTATATCCTTGATAAGCCAGCTCTTCATGGTGAACAATGTGGTGTTGGAACTATCCTAATGATGAATATTCATGGAGGGGATTGGAAATTTATTCGAGATAGCTTAAAAGCTGTTGGTGCTCCTGTAACTGCAAAAGAATTAGGTGTTAATGATGATGATATTATTGAGGCTTTAACAAAAGCACACACAATAAGGCCTGAAAGATATACAATTTTAGGAGAAAACGGTATTTCTAAAGAAGCTGCTTATGAATTAGCTACCAAAACTGGTGTGATTTAATGATAACTTTAATTGGTAAGAATTTGGCAAAAAAGGGGAATAAATTTACATTTTACGGTCCTTGTGAAGAATGTGAATCATGTAGATTTAAATCATCCTGTGTTGATTCACTGGAAATTAATAGAAAATACATTATAAAAGAAGTTAGAGATAATGAGCAAAAATGTGAAATTCATGATGAAAATTCTGTTGTTCCAGTAGAAGTTGAAAGAGCTGAAATTGATTTACTTTCTCCTTCTAAAAGTATTTTTGAAGGGTCAACATTTACATTCACACCTCCTGAGTGTGATGAAAATTGTGAATTTAGAGACTGTTGTTTTCCAGAAGGTTTAATTGAAGGAGATAAATGTATTATTATAAAAAACAATGGAAAACATAAAGGCGGTTGTAAAAAAGGTTATAAATTAAATAAATTAAGATTAGCTTTTGTAGTTTAGATTTATTTGGTGTTATTATGAATTTTAAAAGAAATGCTGGTTATAAAGCAGCTGAATATGTAAAGGATGGAGATGTTTTAGGTCTTGGAACTGGCTCTACTACTCATTATTTCATTGAAAAGGTTGGAAAAAAAATAGAAGAGGAAGAAATTGAGGTTATGGGGATTCCTACTTCTTATCAATCTTCAATGTTAGCTAGTAGGTGGAATATTCCAATTACAAGTTTAGAAGAACATGAAATTGATTTAGCTGTTGATGGAGCAGACGAAGTTGATGAGGAGTTTAATCTTATTAAAGGAGGAGGGGCTGCTCATACAATGGAAAAAATCGTTGATTATTCAGCTAAAAAATTTTACGTAATTGTAGATCCCTCAAAATATGTTGAACAATTAGGAGCTTTTCCTGTACCAGTTGAGGTAATTCCAAAAGCTTTTAAACCTGTTATTCGTGAATTAGAGGATATGGGCGGAAATTGTGAAATAAGAATGGCTGAACATAAAGATGGTCCTGTAATAACTGATAATGGTAATTTTGTAATTGATACAAAATTTGAAAAAATAGAAAGCCCAGCTCATATGGAAATTGATTTAAATACAATTCCCGGAGTTGTGGAAAATGGAATTTTTTCACATATGGTGGATAAAGTTATTATTGGAACAGAAGATGGAACTAAAGAATTATAGGTGGTGATTAAATGCCTTTTCCAGGTGGTGGAGGAATTCCTTATGATTTTAGAGGTCTTTTAAATAAAGCTCTTCTTTTATTAGGTGTATTGATTATAATTTATGCAATTCTTTGGATTTTAGCTGTTCTTCATATAATTCCAGCTATTATATATTCATTATTCCCACAAATTGTATTATTATGTATTGGTATTTTTATTGTTTATATGGCTTATAAAAGAAGAAATAAATATTATTAAACTTTTTTTTTAAAAATAAATTATGGAGAAAATTATTTTCTCCAAAAATAAAACTTTTTTTTTAACTGGTTACAGTTATTGTTTTAGAAACGTATAATCCGTTGTTTGGATCTTTAGCTGTTACAATATATTCTCCAGCAATTAAATTAATTGGTAATTTAGCTATTCCTTGGCTATCAGTAGGTAAATTGTAGATTTTACCAATAATGTTGAATTCTACATCTACACCAGAACAAGGATTACCTTGATCGTCTACTACTTGAACATCATAAGTTTCAGATGAACCGTATTTTTTAGTTAAATCATTGCAAATAAGGGTAGGAAGTACTGTAATACCATTTGAATACATTAAACCATCAACAGGATTTATAGCTGTTACAATATATTCTCCAGGGTTTAAATTAATTGGTAAGGTAGCTATACCATTATCATCAGTTTCAATACTGTAAAGTTTACCTATGATGTTGAATGTAACGTTTTTATGAGCTAAAGGATTTCCTTGACCATCAACAAAACTAGCAGAGTATTGGGTTCCATTTCTGTAATATTTAACAATATCATTACCAGCAATAGAACTTAAAACAGTAATATTATTAGAATACATCAATCCATCATTTGGATTAGTAGTAGTGATAATATAAGCTCCTGGATTTAAATTGATTTGTAATGTAGCAATACCATTTTCATTAGTTTCTATTTCATAGATTTTACCAATAATATTCATTTGTACTTTGGTATTTGGTAATGCTTTTCCATTAGAATCAAGAACTTTAACTTGATATTGTGTTCCATTTTTGTAGTATTTAGTTATGTCCTTTCCACTTAAAGTAGATAAAACTTGAGCAGTTACAGTAGTTTTAGAAGCATCATATTTTTCATTACCATTGTAGGTAAGTTCAACTTCATAATTTCCTGGTTTTAAGTTTATTGGTAATGTAGCAGTACCATTTTCATCAGTAGCTATATCGTAAGTTTTACCAATGATTCCAAATCCAATAGTTTCATTAGCTATTGGGTTTCCATCTTTATCAACTAAAGTAGCTGTAATTTTACCACCATTGTGATAATACATTATTATAGAAGAGGAAATTATTTCAGTAGGTATACCAGTACCAATAATTTCTAAATTAAATTGTTGTTCATTAGGATCAAGATTTTCATTACCTTTAAATGTTACTGTTACAGTGTAATTTCCTGCAGTTAAGGATCCTACATTTACAGTAGCTACTCCATTTTCATCTGTAATTCCAGTATAATTGTTACCTTCAATTGTAAAGATTAATTCTTCATCAGCTACCCCTTTACCAGCAATATCCTTTAAAGTAGCACTTATTGTATTATTAATGTTTGCTTCCATTGAGACATCATCGGTAATTAGTACAGCTCTTGGATTATTGGAGATATCACTGTAAGTTCCAATAGCTTCACTAGCTGATTGATATTGTGAATTTGCTTGAATTATGTAGTATGTAAAGCTTGGTGGGAATGGTAAATAATCTAAATTATAACTATTTTTACCAATAGTTACATTATAATAATCTCCACCTAAAAGAATTGCATCTCTACTTCCTGTGATTGTGTTGTTAAAGATGGATTCATTTCCAGATCCATAACAAGTAATTCCACTAAGTTTACTGTTCATAATAGTATTATTATATACCATATGACCTTTTGAGTGCATAAGATAAATTCCTTCTTTAGCACCAATAATTATGTTATTTGTAACTGTAACATTAGGTCCTGTTCCATGTCTTACATCAATACCATGATTTACAGCATTTGTAATAGTATTATTGATTATAATAGTTCTAGCAGAACCAAAATTCATAATTCCAGTAGTGTAAACATTGTTTACTTTGTTATTTGAAATTAATGCATCTTTACAATATTGTAAGAAGATTCCCCATGAATTTCCATTTATAGTACAGTTTGTAATTGTAATATTATTGGCCATATTGTTCATATCGGTAGAACCAGCAAATATATCTACGCTTTTATATTCTGTAGTAGTGGTTGTACAGTTGTTAACATCGTAACCTTGACAGTTTCCATTAATGTTTAAGTTTGATACAACTACATTGGAAGCATTTATAATATATAATACTGCAAAATAAGATAAAGCGTATCCTCCTTGGGAAGTTGTTTGCCAGATTTTTGAAGGAATATTTTCTTTGTTTTCCCCTTCAGTTGAATATCCGTTCAATGTAGCATTATTTCCAATAATTCTAATATTTTTATCTACGTATATACAAATATCGTTATATACCCCATTTTCCACAAATTTTAAGGTGTCACCATCATTCATACCATCTATCATTCTTTGTATGTCTTCACTAGAAGTTCCTACAGGAACGGTATAAACAACTCCAGTTGGTTTTAATAAACTATCATAATCTACAACAATTTCTTCAGTTTCAGGAATTGTAATGTTGGATTCATATCCAATTTCTGATTCAGAAACTTCACTGTATTTTCCTATAACGTTAGTTGCAGATTGATAAGGAGATTCAGCCATTCCTACATAATAAACAAAGGTTGGAGGATATGGTAAGTTAGCTAATTTATAGGTGTTTT
This sequence comes from uncultured Methanobrevibacter sp., assembly GCA_964409285.1. Taxonomy (GTDB): domain Archaea; phylum Methanobacteriota; class Methanobacteria; order Methanobacteriales; family Methanobacteriaceae; genus Methanocatella. The sequence continues at coordinate 41,016 of CAYPCR010000005.1, forward strand.
CACCAATAGTAATATTATAAAATCCTGATGATAAAAGGAATGCCATTCTTCCTCCAATGAAAGTGTTATTTTCAGCAAGACATTCTCCAGCACCATAGAATGTGATTCCACTTATAGTAGAATTGTATATTGTGTTATTATATACGGATTGGTATTTTGAATGCATTATGTAGATTCCTTCTTTTGCTCCAATAACTGTATTATTGAAAACTTGAACGTACTGTCCTGTTCCATGTCTTACATCAATACCGTGATTAACAGCATTAATAATAGTATTATTTTTAATTATGGCTCTATTAGATCCAAAGGATAAAATACCAGTAGTAGCTTGATTTTTAATAATATTATTTTCAATTACCATGTTAGGACAACTGGTCATGTATAAACCCCAGGATGAACCTTCAATAATATTATTTGAAATTTCTAAATTGGTATTAGATTGCCCATATATTACTGTATTACTATAAGTGGTACTATTTAAACCTACAAGAGTAAATCCATTTATAACAGTATTGTTTGTATTGATAATATAAAGAGTTGCAAATTGACTTATTGCATATCCTCCAGTTGCTGTTGTATTTCTAACAACTTCTGGAATGTTACTGTTATTTACACCTGGATTTTGATATCCGATTAAAGTGGCTCCATTACCATTTAAAGTAATATTTTTGTCAACATAAATACAGATATCAGTATAGATTCCATTTTCAAAATTTAAAACATCTCCATTTTGCATTTGGTTAATTGTATTTTGAATTGTTGAACTGTTAGAACCTGCACTTACAGTATATTCATTAGTAGCTATTACACCATTATTCATATCATTATTTGAAGCAATAGTAATATCATTATTATTATCACTTAAATTTATATCAAAAGTATCTTCAGCATTAATTGAAGATATTCCAAATAAAATAATGAGTAATAGCATTATTGTAAAAAATACGTTCTTTTTATTCATTTTTATCTCCATATACTCAATATTTATCAAATGATTATTTAATCAGTTTCATTCGACATTAAATTATTTATACTTCATATAAAATAAAGATTTTTAAATTTGAAGTTAAAGCTTTAAATTAAAATCAAAGCACAAATTATATAAATAAATTTTATTAATATTATATTATATTATCAATATGTCAATTGATTAATATGGAAATTTGATGAAAATGTTAAAAAATAATCAACCCTTTAAAAACCTATTAGGTGTTTTATTTGTTGTTTTTATTTGTTTATTAACAATTTCATCAGTTAGTGCAGATGTAAATATTGGAGAGAATTTTAATAATGATGTGAATAGTGTTTCTGATATAGCTATTGACCCATCTCAAGATATGTCCTCTGTTTCAGATTGGAATTATTACATTACTTCTGATTTATCCAATTCAGATATTCAAAGCATGTTAGATAATGCTGTTGATGGAACTACATTTGAATTTACTGATAAAACATATAATGGTATTTCACTTGTTGTTAACAAACCCGTAAATATCATAAGTAATGTAAACAGTACTATTTACACATCAGATAAAATTGGTGATTATGGATTCTACTTTACTAAAGCTAGTGCAGGCAGTATTTTATCAGGATTTACTATTAAGGCAGAAAATAATAATCCTGTTGTTGTAGAAGGATCAGATATTTTAATAGCTAATAATACAATTATTGGTGGAAATAATGGTCTTATTATAAAAGAAGCTAACAATGTCATTGTTTTTGGTAATAATATTTCTAAGGAAAATATAAATGGAATTCAAATTATTGATTCAGTTGGAACAAATATTATAGCTAATAATATTTTTTCTAATGTTCGTTCAGGAATTGAGTTGAAAAATGTTCGTAATAGTACAATTAGTGGAAATTATATCTTCGAAAATGAATTTAATGGAATAACCTTTTATGGTTCTACTAGTGGAAATTTATTAATGTGGAATTATATTTTTACCAATATGAACGGGGTTTATGTGGATTCACAATCTAGTGGAGATGTAATTTCATTTAATACTATTTATGATAGTCGTTTAAATCCAAATTCTGAATTAGGAGGATTTGAAACTGGAAATGGTGTTTTATTAGGACCTAATTATAAAACATTAAATAAAAAACAAGTAGTTATTTCCTATAACTATTTAGCTCATAATGAAAACTTCGGTGTTAAAAACAGTCCAACTAATCCTATTATGAAAATAGAACCTAATTACTACGATTCTACTGATGATTCAAATACTTTTATTTGTCCAATGTTACTTGGAAAAATTTTAACCATGGATTTTTCCTTTAAAAATGATGTATTATCCTTCCAAGTACAAGAACAGGGCAGTCCTGTTGAACAAATGGCGAATTTTGAAATACAAGTTAAAGTAGATAATCAGGTTCAAACTGTAACTGTAGAAAATGGAAAAGCTAATATTCAACTAGATCCTACTCAAGACCATGAAATTGAATATAAAATAGGAGACAAAACTTACAAACAGACTATTCCAGCTTCACAAACTTCTGATAAAAATGAAGATGCAGGTGGAGAGAAAACCGATGATGATGAAATTCATGAGTCTGTTAGTAATCAGACAACATCAACAGATTCTATAGGTACTTCATCCAACTCTGGAACTGGAACTGGAGCTGCTTCTACTACTATTACTAGTAATATAACTTCATCTTCAAGTTCCCAACTAGCTAATGGAACAACACAATCAAGTAGCGGAACTAATACTTCTGAGATTTATGAGGAAGAAGGTTCCAATCAAGGTGAAAATCCAATAACTGGTGAAGAGTCATCTTCTGCAAGTTCAGATTCTGCAGGTGGAGAAAAAGGAAAATCTAAGTCTTATGAATTATCTGTTCCTGAAAAAGTATCCAAAGCAATAACTGATAATTCTGCAATTGTTGCAATAGCTATTATAGCTATAGTACTTGTATTTGCAGTTGGTTATAAACGTAAAAACGACGTAGATTAAAAATTTTTAATCTTTTTATTTTTTTATTTTAATTACTTAAGCTTTAAAAATCATACTATTTTTATGGAAATTGAAAAAGCAAAATTAAAAATTAATACTTCTAAAAAGTTTCAAATAATAGATATTACATCTAAAATAAATGATTTTTGTGAAATTAGAAATGGAATTGTCAATATTTTCACTAAACATTCAACTTCAGCTATTGTTGTTAATGAAAATGAATCTGGATTGTTAAATGATTTTGAAAGAACTCTTAAAAATTTAATTCCACGTAATAATGGCTATTCTCATGATAATATTGATAATAATGCTGATTCTCATTTAAAATCATTTTTACTTTCATCTAGTGAAACTTTACCTGTTATTAATTCAAAATTAGATTTAGGAACCTGGCAAAGTGTGTTTTTTGTTGAACTTGATGGAGCTAGAAATTCTAGAACAATTGATTTAACATTTATTGGTGAAAAATGAAGGTTTATGTTATAATAGCTATTGTTGTTTGTATTTTGGTAGTGGGAATTGTAATAGCTGAAACTACAGTTCTTGAAAGTGAAGACTCTCAATCTATTAAGGAATATAATGAAAATAATAAGAATAATAGTTTTCAGAAATTAGATAATCAAATTAAAAAGACATGGTATTGACAAAACTTTAAATAGTTAATTTAACCATTTTTAATTTGGAGATGATTAGAATGGTAAAGGTTAAACATTTGATTTTAATCGCTATTTTATTTATTGTTTGTATTGTAGCTCTAGTTTCATTTGCTCATTATAATGAAGAAGTTGATAAAAAAGATTATAATAATAGCTATGAGCAAGAAATCAATCAAAAAGAGCCTTATAATGTGAGCATAGCTAATGAAAGTTATGATAAAATAGAGAGTAGTTTAAGTGTTATAAAAATAGAAGATTTAGTTTTTAGCTAAAAATTCTATTTCAAATCCAATTACTGGATAATCTAGGGTAAAATTAGTTATTACTTCTGGTGAAATTTCTCCAAAGAAACCTTTAATTTCACCATTTTCAGCAACGCCTTTTATATCAGCTACTCTTCCAGGAATAAATGATGGATTTTCACTGTCTGATAATTCCATTGAATATCCTAAATTATTTAAAATAGCTGTCACTGTAGATTTCATTTCTGTAAAGTTTGCTTGTGAATGACAGATTAAACCAGCTAATTTTTTAGAAGTTACAACTTTATTTTCTTGATTTTCATCCAAATAAAGAACATCTCCTATTTCAAATATTTTCTGTGGAAGATCTTCGTGTTTGTTGTCTTCTAAAAATTCCATTAAGCTATTTATTAAGCTTGTACGTATCATGGTTCTGTCAATTGTAATCGGTCTTAAAACTTCAACATGTTCTTTTTCTTCTTGAAGCATGTTTTCATAGTGTGCTTCTTCTGATGTTAACATTAAACTCATTATTTCTTGAAATCCAAGACCAACCATCACTTCTCGGATTTGTTTTTCTGTTGTAAACCATTTATGTGGGTAAGCTACAGTTGAAACTTCAGGAAGTTCTGCTTCAATATCATTAATTTTATATTGAATAGCTATGTTTTCAACAACATCTACTTCATGAAGAATATCTGTTCTATAAGCAGGTATGTAAACCTTTAATTCATTGTCATTAATGATTTCTGCATCAAATCTTGCTTTTTTAAGCAGTTCTTGAATTTGATTTGCATCTAAATCTGTTCCACCAATAAGTTCATTAGCTATATCAACATGAACATTTGTAATTTGTGGTGTTAAATCAGGGGTTGTTATGGTTTTATCATCATAGATTACATCCATACTTTTGATTTTACCTCCAACTTCTGCAAATGAACTACAGATAATATTTAATGTTTGGTTAACTGCTCGTTCATCAGTTCCGGTTACATCTACAATAATATTTTCAACATCTTCTGAGATTTTGGTAAGCTCTCCGTTTATGATTGGAGGCATTGATAAGACATTTTCATCCTTATCTAAAATCAATGGATATTTATCAAAATCTTCAATCAAATGAGCATAATCTTTTCCTTTATCATGTTCAGTTAAGATTTCTTTTGGTGTCATTGGAGAGTCTTTTTCAAGAGCTATAAATGCGTTTTGATCAGGTTCGGTTGCAATATAGTGGTATGGAGCTTGTACTGCATCAGCATTATGAATTCCAATAGCTACCTTTTTTCTGTCACGACCGATTACCCAATGAAGGTTTTCCTGAAAGTCCATTACATATTTTAACTTATCTCCTTTAAAGTCAACTCCTTCAATTTTTGCAAATCCAATGTAGGGTCTGATAGCTGCAACATCATTATCTACCTTTACAGATTCTCCAGATTCTTCTATTGAGTATTCTGGAAGTCCAGTTTCCTGGCCTATAAATCCTTTAAAGGATCGTGCAACACCTTCTACTGATAGATTATCTGGACGGTTTGGGAAGAATTCTACTTTTATTTCTTCATCATCAAAATCTTCAATGTCACTTGCCATCATTGGTAAAGTATCTATTAATTCATCCTTATCCATATCGATTCCTAAGTCTTTTAAATCTTGATATTTAAATGTAATAACCGGCATTCAAACTCTCCTATACTCCATATATTGCCATGAAAAATAATGATTCAATCACGAAATGTAGAGCTCTGTGTTCTATTTCAGTCATTTTAAGATTGTTAAAGAATAAAGTATGGCAAACATCTATTATAAAGTGAATAAATGCAGCTAATATTCCTATTTCTAAGTTTAAAAATACAATTGACAAAACAAAGAAATGAAAAGCCGCTTCCATTAATTCATGACTTAACCATGCTTTCCACTTAGTATTTACTGAATTATATATAATTCCACCTAAAAGAATATAGAAATTATTAAAAATTTTCCATACTAATAGTGAGTGGATTACATCACTAAACATAAGCACTAGAGCTATCCAAAACCATAATAATTCCATTTTATTTACAGTCCTATTAGTTGAATCAATTATATGTTAGAATACATATATTTTTTAACTATTATCTATAATATATTTACCTATATTAATATATTGGAGAAGATACATGTCACAAAAAGATATCCCAAAAGATTATGATTTTAAAAATGAGAAGAAATGGGAAAAGAAATGGGCTGAGGATGATATTTACAAGTTTATTGGCGATGGAACAAGACCAAGATACATTATTGACACTCCTCCACCTTATCCAACAGGTTCAATACATTTAGGTCATGTGTTGAATTGGGTTTACATTGATATGAATGCAAGATACAGAAGATTAAAAGGAAATGATGTGTTATTTACCCAAGGGTGGGATTGTCATGGTCTTCCAACTGAAGTAAAAGTTGAAGAAACACATAATATTAAGAAAAATGATGTTTCAAGAGCAAAATTTAGGCAATATTGTATTGAACTTACAACTGAAAATATTGCTAAAATGAAACAACAGATGCAAGCTTTAGGTTTCTCACAAGATTGGAGTCGTGAATTTATTACAATGACACCAGAATATATGAAAAGAACCCAGTACAGTTTTTTAAAAATGTACGATGAGGGATTGATTTATCAGGGAATTCACCCAGTTAACTGGTGTCCTCGTTGTGAAACAGCTATTGCATTTGCTGAAGTTGAATATAGTGATAATCAAACAAATTTAAACTATGTTAACTTCCCACCAGCTCCTGAAGGAGAATATAAGGACATTGTAAGTTCACAACAAACAGGTTGTATTGCTGATCCTTCTCAAGATGGTGTTTTAATAGCTACTACAAGACCTGAGTTAATGTCTGCTTGTGTAGCTGTAGTGGTTCATCCTGAAGATGAAAGATACAAACATTTAGTTGGAAAATATGTCGAGGTTCCACTTTCAGCTCAAAAGGTCAAAATAATTCCAGATGAAGAGGTTGATCTTGAATATGGTACTGGAGCTGTAATGGTATGTACATTTGGGGATAAAACTGATGTAAGCTGGGTAAATAAACATAATCTTGAAATTATCGATGCTATTGATGAAAAAGGTAAACTTACAAAGGCAGCTGGAAGATATGAAGGAATGGATCTTCAAGAATGTAAATTAAAAACTATTGAAGATTTAGATGATGAGGGATATTTTAGAAAACAAGAGACAGTGGATCAAAATGTTGGTCAATGTTGGAGATGTAAAACTCCTATTGAGATTCTTGTTAAAAAACAATGGTTTGTGGCTGTAGGGCAATTAATTGACCAGGTAAAAGAAGCTGCTGAGGAAATGAATTGGGTTCCAGAACATATGAAAAGCAGAATGCTTAACTGGGCTGATTCAATGGAATGGGATTGGTGTATTTCAAGACAAAGAATATTTGCAACTCCAATACCTGTCTGGTACTGTAAAGATTGTGGAAAAGTCATGCTTCCTGATGTTGAAGATTTACCAATAGATCCAACAGTAGATAAACCTAAAAGACCATGTGAATGTGGTTGTGAAGAGTTTATAGGGGAAGAAGATGTTTTAGACACTTGGATGGACAGTTCAATTTCACCACTTTCAATAGCTGGATGGCCTAATGAAGGATATCTTGACAATTTTCCTGCTAATATTCGTCCACAAGGCCATGATATTATTAGAACATGGGCATTTTATACCACCCTTAGATGTTTAGCTCTTGAAGGAGAAAAACCATTTGATGATATTGTAATCAATGGTATGGTATTTGGTGAAGATGGATATAAAATGAGTAAATCTAGAGGAAATGTAATAGCTCCAGATGATGTTATTGAAAAGTATGGTGCAGATGCACTTAGAACTTGGGCAGCTAATAGTGTTCCTGGTTCTGATGTTGCCTTTGATTGGAAAGATATTAAACATGGTTACAGATTCTTGAGAAAATTTTGGAATGCATTTAGATTTGTTTCTAATCAATTAGAAGATGTGGAAGAAGTTGATACATTTGAAGTTATGGATATATGGATACTTTCAAAATTAAATCAATTAAATAAAACAGTCGATGAAGCATTTGCAACTTATGACTATGCAACTACAATCAACTCAATAGAACAATTCGTATGGCATGATTTCTGTGATGAGTATATTGAAGCTGTAAAATACCGGTTGTATGGTGATGTATCTGAAAACTCTAAAAAATCAGCTAAATATACATTAAAAACAGTAATAGAAACATCTTTAAAATTACTCTCTCCAATAGTACCATTCTTTACAGATGAAGTGTATCAATACTTCTCAGATAAATCAATACATACTACTTCATGGCCAGAAGTTGGAATAATAGATGAAGACATAATAAAAGATGGAAATATAGCTATTGAATTAATAGATGAAGTTAGAAGATTTAAATCATCTTCAAAAATTCCATTAAATGCTCCAATTGAGGAAGTGAATATATTCACTGAAGATTTAGGTGATATATTGTCTAAATTTAGTGAAGATATTAAAGGAACACTTAAAATCGAAAATTTAGCTATTAAAACAGGAAAACCTGAAGTGCATGAAAAAATCATTGAAATAATACCAGACATGAGCCAAATAGGACCTAAATTTAAAGGTGATGCTGGTAAAATTGCAGGTTATTTAGCTAAAACAGATGTTGAAGAACTTGAAAGCCAACTTTTAGAAAATAATCAAATAAATGTTGATGATTTGGTTGTTGATGAGGAAATGTTAACTATTAAAAAAGATATTGTCGGTAATTCAGGTAAAAAAGTAGATATTTTACAATCAGATGATTTAGGTGTTATTGTAGAAGTAATAAGATAAAAATAGTGTAATTTTAATAATAATTGCTATTTGAATTGTGGAAGCGGGTGGTTGGTGGTGACCTCCACAACCAAATAGCTTTTGTAACCTCCAGCATAACCAGAGGTTACTATTAATTTTTATTAATCACTATTATAAATAGCTTATGCTTATAAACACCAAAATATTTATATAGTAGTTAGTAGTATTGTTGTAGTGGAAAGGGAAAAACATAATCCATTCCTCTTCCTCTTTTATGGAATGGGATTGTCTTTTTCTCTCTCCTTCATCTTCTTTAAGATGTTTAATAGTGGGTTGGTTTAAGAAAACTTTCTCCAACTCCTTAACATTTTCTTTTTTTATTGTTTTTCCGATTAGAATTGTTCTAAATGTAATATTTTTAGATGAATTCTCATATCGATGATTTTTGAGGTTTTTTTTTATTTATTGTTTAGACTTTTAATTTTTCTTTTGAATATAAATTGAATAATGTATCTACATAAAACTCTTGTCTACAATTGTAGGGCATAGCTGTGAAATTTTCTATGTTTTCTAAAATTACATACAATTTAATCAAAAGATTTAAATATAAGGTTGTACTAGTGGATAAGTGGAAAGAGAAAAATGGTGTCTAAATTTAATATTTGCCTCTCTTATACTTAGATTTAGATAAAATTTTCCTCTTTTCTTCCTATCTTAAATATTAAGATAGCTAGGGGAATATTGGGTTTGTTGGAAATCTTCCTCTCTTCCAACTCCTAATATTTCCGTCCTCTTTTTCTATAAAAAATAGATATTATTAATATACAATGATTTTATAATTAAATTGAATAATTTTAAAAGAGATAAATATTATCAATAATTTAATAGCTAATCTTATAAGATATATTAATTCAGTTTAAGCTTTTTTTATTATTTCATTCTATTCTAAAACTATTAATATATTAAAATATAACTATCAAAGTAAGGTGATGAAAATGACAGAAAAGGTAATGTATGAAATAGCTATTTCAAAAAATGCTAAGGAAATTCTTGAAAGCAGTTCTTTAGATATAGCTGAGGTTCTTGAAGATTATGCTTCAGCTATTGAACATGCAGATGAGCGTAAAGAAGAACTCCTTAAATCTAAATTACACAGGCTTGAAAATATTCATCTTGAAGAAACAGAAAAGCTTAAAAAAATTGAAAATCAAATTGACCATTTAAGAGAAGAACTTATGGAGTTAAAGGGAGAGGATTTAGAGGAGTAAAGTTAAAATCTCATCTAATATTTAAAGCTAATAAATTACAGAATTAAATGAAAAGGTGATTTTATGAGTGAGAAAGTTAAAGTTGAAATTGAAATTCCACAAGATGTTTTAAATCTTTTAAATGATGAAGATATTGAGTTAGAAGATGTTTTAATGAATGAAGCTCAGTCTTTAGGGTACACTGAAGATGAAGAGGTTAGCATTGAAAGATTGTATGAAGAAATTCATGATCTTGAAAGACATAGGAAACATCTTCAGTTAAAGAAAAAACATATTAAAAGAAATCTTGAAAATCTTGATAATGTTATTAAAAGACTTAAAAATGAGTTAGAAGAATTAGAAAATTCTTAATTTTTAAATTTTTATATTAGTTTTTTCTAAATATTATTAATGATTCTCAAGGTAAAAAATATTAATAATATTCAAGGTGTAGTTGATGCACCTTCCTCTAAAAGCTATTCTCATAGAGCCATTATCTTATCTTCCATAGCTAGTGGAACTTCTAAACTTTTCAATTGTCTTTTAAGTGAGGATACTCTTGCTTCTATTAACTTTTGTAAAGCTATTGGAGCAGAAATAAATCAAAAAGGAGATTATTTGGAAGTTAAAGGAGTAAATGGTAAGCTTCACAATAATAGTTCTACACCTATTGATTTAGCTAATTCAGGTACTACATTAAGAATAGCTACTTCTCTTTCTGCTTTAAGTGATGTTCCCATCACTTTAACAGGTGATGATTCATTACGCACTCGTCCAATGGGTATTTTACTTAACACTTTAAAAACTTTAGGAATAGCTACTGATTCTGTTAATGAAAAAGCTCCTATCACAATATATCCTGGATATAAAGGTGGGGAAACAACCATTTCTGGAAATATCAGTTCTCAATTTATTTCTTCTATTTTAATTTCTGCACCTTACTCTAATTTAGGTGTGGACTTACTTGTTTTACCTGAGTTCAAATCAAAACCTTATGTTGATATGACAATTGACATTATGAATAAATTTGGAGTTACTGTCTTTGAGGAGCCTTATACTAAACATGAAGATTGTGGTAAGGAAGTTAAGGATTGTGAAATTATCCATTATAAAGTATTAAATCAAAATTATAAAGGATGTAGTTATACTGTTGAAGGAGATTATTCTTCTGCTTCATATCTTTTAGCTGCAGCTGCAATAGCTGGTGGGGAAATTAAAATTAATAACCTTTTTAAAGATTCTAAACAAGGAGATAAATTTATTTTAGATATTTTAAAGGATATGGGTTGCAAGATTACCTGTAATGAAGATAATGTTGTAATTTCATCTGATGGCAATCTTCAGGGAATTGATGTAAATCTGTCAGATGCTCCTGATTTACTTATTACTGTTGCAGTTCTTGGTGCTTTAGCTGAAGGAACTACTAATGTTACTGGAGTAGCTCATGCAAGAGTTAAAGAAACAGATAGGATAGCTACAACAACAGAAGAACTTAGAAAAATTGGTGTTGATGTTAAGGAATATCAAGATGGAATGACAATTAATGGTGGTGTTAAGGGAGGTAGTATAGATTCTCATGGCGATCATAGATTAGCTATGGCATTTTCTTTAATTGGCCTCAAACATCCTATTGAAATTGAAAATGGAGAATGTTTTGATATTTCTTTTCCTAATTTCATTGAAAGTATGGAGAAAATTGGATATGAGTTGGAGTTGATTTAATGATTGAAGATATTGTAAAAAAACTCAATGAGATTTATGATGTTCGTGAATTTGTAAATAAGGATCCTTATAAAGTTTTAATTAGAACTATTCTTTCCCAAAGAACTCGTGATGAAAACACAGATCAAGCTACTAAAAACCTTTTTTCTAAGTATAAAAATATTAATGAAATTGTAGATGCGCCAGTTGAAGATATTGAAGAATTGATTAAATGTGCTGGTTTTTATCGTGTTAAAGCAGCTAGAATTAAAGAAGTTTCTGAAATTCTTTTAGACCAATATGGTGGAGAAGTTCCAAATACTTTGGAAGACCTGGTTGAATTGCCTGGGGTTGGTCGTAAAACTGCTAACTGTGTTTTGGTTTATGCTTTTGAGCTTCCAGCAATTCCAGTTGATACTCATGTTCATAGAATTTCAAATAAGTTAGGTTTAGTTAATACTAAAACACCTGAACAGACTGAAGCAGAACTTGCTAAAATCATTCCTAAAGACCAATGGATTTTATTAAATGATTTAATGGTTCAATTTGGTCAAACTATTTGTAAACCAATTGGTTCTCAATGTGAAATTTGTCCAATTACCGAACATTGTCAATACTATAAGGAAAACCATTAAATATACCTATTAAACAATATTTTCTTGAGATGAAAATATGTTATATGGTATAGTTGATATTGGTTCAAACACAGTAAGATTAAATATTTATGATATTATCAACCAAGAAGCTAGATTTTTGCTTTCAAAAAAATACGCATTAGGACTTGTTAGTTACATTAAAAAAGGAAAATTAACAAAAAAAGGTCTTGAAAAATTAAATAATGTTATTGAAGATATTAAAACAGACTTATCAGATTTGAACATTCAAGAGTTTAACATGTTTGCAACAGCATCAATTAGAAACATCTACAACGAAAAAGAAGTTCTAGATGAAATATATAATAAATTAAACATTAGTATTGATGTTTTATCTGAAACTCAGGAAGCTACTTACAGTTTTTTAGGTTCAACCTCAATAATGGAGCATAAAAAAGGAGTTCTTATTGATGTTGGAGGAGGTAGTTCTGAAGTTGTTATATATAAAAATAATAAAATTAAGCAATCCTATAGCTTACCTATAGGTTCTCTTACAATGTTTAATGATTATGTAAGTTTATTAATCCCAACAGAAGAAGAATCACAAGCTATTATTGATAGAGTGCAATATGAGATATCTCGAGCTAAAATTCCACAAGAAAACCATAAATATATGTGTGGTGTTGGTGGTTCTGTAAGAGCAATTCATAAACTAATGAAAGATTTAAAACTAATTGGAAGAAAAGAAAAGGTAATTAACCCAAGAGTATTTAAATTATTAAGGGAAGAAATTGTAAACAATGATAAAGAAACATATAACAAGCTTTTAGAAGCAAAACCAGCTAGAATTCATACAATGATGCCTGGTTTATTAATTATTCAAGAGTTGTGTAATTATTTCAACATTGAAGAGATGCAAGTTAGTAAATTTGGAGTAAGAGAAGGTTATCTAAATCATAAATTAGCTAAAGTGAATTAAATGACAAAAGATTATAGCTATACTCAAAATAGAGAATTATCCTGGTTAAAATTTGATAAACGTGTTTTAGAAGAAGCACAAGATACAACAGTACCGTTATTTGAAAGACTTAAATTCATATCAATTTTTGTGAGTAATCTTGATGAATTTTATATGGTTCGTTGTGGCACATTACATGATTTAGAACTTGTAGATGAAGACTATAAAGATAATAAAACAGGTCTTACAGCATCTCAACAGCTTTCAAAAATTCATAAAAAAACTCAGGAACTTTATAAAATTAAAGATAAAACATATTCAGAAGTTTCTAAAAAATTAGCTAGCTATCATATTAAAGAAGTAAGTTTTGATGAACTTGATGAAGATGAAACACAATTCATAGAGGATTATTTTAAAGATTATGTTTTTCCAATAATATCTCCACAAATTGTTGATGTTCAACATCCTTTTCCTAGATTTAGAAATAATGCATTAAACATAGTGCTTATATTAAATTACTCAGAATTTGGATTTATAACAATTCCTAATTCTCTTGAAAAGTTAGTTTTTCTACCTGGAGATGAGTTTAGATATATTTTGATGGAAAATATTGTTTTAGAATATGCTGATGAGATTTTTACAAATTATGAAGTTAATTTTAAAACAATAATGTCAGTTACAAGAAATGCTGACGTTAGTTTTCTTCATGAGCAACTAGATGCAGATGAGGATTATTTAGAGCTTGTAAAACAAATTCTTAAAAAAAGATCAAGACTAGCTCCAATAAGATTACAATTTTATAAGGATTATAATGAGAAGTTAATTGATTTTTTAACTGAAAAATTAGGAATCAGTAAAGAACAAGTCTTTGTTTCACAAAGTCCACTTGAAATGAACTATGTTTTTGATTTAATTGATTATATTAGAAGTCAGAATGTAAATCTTTATGATAAACTTAGCTATGAACCTTTTGTTTCAAATTACCCTCCAAATCTTGATAAAAACAAAAGTATGATTTCACAAGTTTTAAAAAGAGATTATCTGTTTTTCTATCCTTTTGAATCAATGGATTTATTTTTAACTTTACTTAAAGAGGCAGCTAATGATGATAAAGTAGTTTCAATTAAAATTACAATTTATCGTTTATCTAAGGTATCTAAAATTGTTCAATATTTACTTGAAGCTTGTGATAATGGAATTGAAGTAACTGCCTTAATAGAACTTCGGGCACGTTTTGATGAACAGAACAATATAGATTATGCTGAAGTATTGGAAGAGGCTGGATGTAATGTAATTTATGGATTTGAAAATTATAAGGTTCATTCAAAAATTTGTTTAATAACAAGAAGAGCTCGTAATGGATTTGAATACATTACACAGCTTGGAACTGGTAATTATAATGAGAAAACATCAAAATTGTACACTGATTTAAGTTATATTACAGCTAAAGATGATATTGGAGAAGATGCAGTTCTATTTTTCCAAAATATGCAAATGGATAATCTTGATGGCCATTATAAAAAACTTATTGTTTCACCAACATCTTTTAAATCCAACATTACCGATAAAATTGAAGAACAGATAGAAGAAGCTAAAAATGGAAATCCTGCATGTATCATAATGAAAATGAATTCTCTTACAGATAGAGATTTAATTGATTTACTGAGAGAAGCTTCAATAGCTGGGGTTGATATTAAATTAATTATTAGGGGAATTTGTTGTATTATTCCAGGAATTGCAGGCGTTACAGATAATATTAGGATTATTAGTATTGTTGGAAGATTTTTAGAGCACTCTAGAATTTATTGTTTTGGATGTGGTGAAGATAGGGAGATTTACTTATCCAGTGCTGATTTGATGACTAGAAATACAGAAAAAAGAGTGGAAATAGGTTTTCCAATAGAGGATAAAGATATTAAAAAACGTATTGTAAAAATGCTTAAAGTAATGCTTAAGGATACTGTAAAAGCTCGTGAGATTGATATTAATGGAGATATGATTAAGATTCCTAGTTATGGAGAAAGAATTGATTCTCAGGAGTTATTCATTAATAATATGTTTTATGATAATAATGTTTCAAATAAAGGAGAAGATTTCTTCTCTAAATTAAAACATTTATTTGATTGATTATAAAGAATATTTTTTGGTAAAAATAGTTTTTAGGAAATATGAGATTCAGATAGTGTTTTTATCTGAATCCCGCCTAGTAATTTCCCAATTATAAACTACATTGGTTTTTTGTGTGATATATAGGTGAAATTATATATCGCAATTAAAATAATAGCTATCTTATATTTAATACTTTCGATTTTTTTGTTCTATAATATTATATAGAGCTTGATTTAGAGAAACATTTATAAAGCAAAACATAGTTATATAACTATAGTTATTTTTTTTTAAATAACAATTATTACAAAGGATTATGATAATATGGTTAACGTTCCAAAATTAAAAAGAGGAGTATTAAATAGTGTTACAGAAGCTATAGGAAATACTCCATTAGTAAAATTAAACAATTTAACAAAAGATTTAGATGCAGAAATTGATGTAAAATTAGAATCATTCAATCCAACAGGTAGTGTAAAAGATAGGATTGGTGTATCTTTAATTGAAGATGCTGAGGACAAGGGTCTTTTAAAAGAAGATTCTGTTATTATAGAACCAACCAGTGGAAATACTGGTATTGCTTTAGGTTTTGCAGCAGCAGCAAAAGGATATAAATTAATTCTTACAATGCCTGAAACAATGTCTATTGAAAGAAGAAAATTATTAGCTGTATTTGGAGCAGAAATTGTCTTAACAGATGGTTCCAAAGGAATGGGAGGAGCTATTGAAAAGGCAGAAGAATTAGAAAAAGAAACTCCAAACGGTATTATATTGCATCAATTTGACAATCCAGCAAACCCTGAAATTCATAAAAAAACTACAGCACAGGAAATATTAAGAGATACTGATGGAGATGTGGATATTGTTGTAATGGGAGTTGGAACTGGAGGAACTTTAAATGGAGTAGCTGAAGTTTTAAAGGAAAATAATCCAGATGTTGCTATAATAGCTGTTGAACCTTATACTTCACAAACTTTAGGTAAAGGAGAAAAAGGACCTCATAAAATCCAAGGTATTGGTGCAGGTTTTGTTCCAAGTATTTTAAATACAGATTTAATCGATGAAATTATTTCAGTTAAGGATGAAGATGCAGGAAAAACATTATTGGCATTAGCTCGTGAAGAAGGAATATTTGCAGGAATTTCCTCAGGAGCTGCTACTTATGCAGCTTTAGAACTTGCAAAAAGACCTGAAAATAAAGGTAAAAGAATTATAGCTATTTTACCTGATAATGGTGAAAGATATCTTTCAGTTGATTGGCTTTTTGAATAGTTTTATTAACTGCCAAGTATAAATATTAATATACACTATATAACAATGTTTAAATAAAATGTTGTTTAACAATAGCATGGTATCTATAAAACACTGAGGTTTTTTAATGTTTAAACAGCTGAGAGAAGAAATTCAAGCTATTAAAGATAAGGATCCTGCAGCGCGTTCTACTTTAGAAATATTTTTGTGCTATCCTGGATTCTATGCTATTTTGTTTCACAGAGTAAGTCATTATCTCTGGGAACATGGTTGTAAGCTATGGGCTCGAATTAACTCTAATTGGGGCCGTTTTCTCACGGGCATTGAAATACATCCAGGTGCAACAATTGGAAAACGTGTTTTTATAGATCATGGAATGGGTGTTGTTATAGGTGAAACAGCCACTGTTGGCGATGATGTTTTAATTTATCAGGGAGTAATTCTTGGAGGAACAACAACAAATAAAGGAAAAAGACATCCAAGTATAGGTAAGGGTGTTGTTATAGGAGCGGGAGCTAAAGTAATGGGAAACATTACTGTTGGAGAGTATTCTAAAATAGGAACAGGAGCTGTTGTTCTTAAAAATGTACCTCCCCGTTCTACTTGTGTTGGTGTTCCAGGAAGAATAGTAAAACGTGAAGGTGAAGTTAAAAAAGTTGATTTAGATCACGATAAACTTCCAGATCCTATTGCAGATATGATTAATTCACTTATAAAACATCAAAAAGAAAGTGATCAACAAATTAAAATTTTATATGAGAAAAATCAGATTTGTTTGGTAAATGAAGAAGAGTCAGGAGATTAAAAAATGAAACCACCTTGTGAAATTGTAGTATGGTATGTAATTCCTGCTATTCGTTCTGAATTAGCTAAAGATTTATTATCTCTTGGAATGAAACAAAAGGATGTATCTGAATTAATGGATATTACACAACCAGCTGTTTCCCAATACATCACTGATAAACGTGGTAGTGGGATTAAATTAACCGATAGTGTTAAAAAAATGATTAAAGATTTTGCAACTCAATTGTATAATGGAGAGGCAAAAAAATCTGATATTATTAATAGAACTTGCTCAATTTGTAAAAAGATTGAAACAGAAGATGTTTTAAGACAACTTGATATTGCAAGGGAAGACTTAAATGAAGATTGCAAAGCATGTTTAGGTTCTGAAGTTGTAAATTAGTAGTTAATTATTTAAACTATGAGATTCAGAATTTAAATTGTTATTTATTTTTTTCTGGCAAGATGACCGAGTGGCTTAGGTGCGTGGCTGCAAACCATGATACTGGGGTTCAAATCCCTATCTTGCCTTTTTACTAATTTATATTGTTTTTGGAGTTATTTTTATGGAAATTTATTCTACATTAAGCCGTAGAAAGGAAAATTTAGAAACTATTAATAATAATCGTATTAATTTATTTGTTTGTGGTCCTACTGTGTATGACGATGCACATATTGGCCATGGGAGAACTTATATTTCTTTTGATACCATTAAGAGATATTTAGAGTTCAAAGGATACTCTGTTTTTTATATTCAAAATATCACTGATATTGATGATAAAATAATTAACCGTGCAAAAGAAACAAATTCCAATGCAGGGGATATAGCTCGTAAATTTGAAAAAAGATATATTGAAGACATGGAGAAATTAAATGTCAATAATGTTAATTTATTTGCAAGAGCTACTGATCATGTAGATGAAATAATTAATCAAATTGAAAGATTAATAGAATTAGGGTTTGGATATGAAACTGAAGATGGTGTTTATTTTGAAATTGAAAAATTTCCAGAATTTGGAAAACTTTCAAATAGAAAACCTGAAGAACTTGAATCCCATAGACAAATAGCTGAGACAAATAAGAAAAATCCTAATGATTTTGCACTTTGGAAAAAGCGTGACCCTTCATTAGAACCTACATGGGATTCTCCATGGGGTCCTGGAAGACCTGGTTGGCATATAGAAGACACAGCTATTACAGAATATTATTTTGGTCCTCAATATGATATCCATGGTGGAGGACTTGATTTAATATTTCCTCATCATGAAGCAGAAATTACTCAAATGGAAGCAGTAAGTGGAAAATCTCCAATGGTTAGATATTGGTTCCATACAGGTTTTTTAAATGTTAATGGGGAGAAAATGTCAAAATCATTAAATAACTTCATTACAATTAGAGAGTTACTTGAAGATTATGAACCAGAAACTTTTAGATTCTTTGTTTTATCTACCCATTATAGAAGTCCTATTGATTTTTCAAAAGATTCTCTTAATCAGGCAGAAAAAAGTTTAGCTAAAATTAAAAAATTCTATTCTAATTTTTGCGAAAGCACTAAAACCAATGAGAAATCAACATATGAACCTCTTCAAATAGCTAAAAATGATTTTTTTAATGCTATGGATGATGATTTCAACACTCCTAAAGCTATTTCAGCTATTTTTAATTTAATCAATAGCTATGATGAAAATGAAGTTTCTGATAATGATTCAATAGCTATTAAGGAATTTTTAGATGACGTTAGTCAAATTTTAGGTATTGATTTTAATAGTGGGGAAGAATCAGTTAATAATGATGATTTGTTAGAATTAATTTCTGCTGTTAGATCTGAGTTAAGAGCTAATAAACAGTATGATTTATCTGATAAAATTAGAGATAACCTTAATGAATTAGGTTATGAGATTAATGATTAAAAAGAGATGAATTATAGTAATTCATCTCCTACTTTTTCTACTTTTTTAATTGCATCAGCTAATTGGTCATATTCTCCTTTACCCATAGCTCCTTTTGCAATTATAGTATCAATTACTTCCATTCCCATGTATCCAAATGGCATGGTTTTCATGGATTCAGCATATTTGTCGTATATACCTTCAGGATTTGCTTGGGTATATATTTGAACTACTTTTGTTCCTTCTAAACTTTTGTCAGGATTTTGTGATACTTGGTAAAATCTGTCTATTAATGTTTTAGCTTGTGCTGATATTTGTCCGTAGTAAATTGGACTTGAGAATATAAATAAATCTGCTTCAAGCATTTCATCTACTATTTTTCTAATATCATCATCTTGGACACATGGTCCGTTTTGACATTTTTGACATGCTTTACAATAATTTATATCTAAATCTTGTAAAAAGTAGATTTTTTTATCTCCTTCAAGTTTTTCAACAAGTTCGTTTACAAGTATATCACAATTACCTTCTTTTCTTGGGCTTCCTACGATTGCTATAGTTTTCATATAAAATCACTCTCGTTTTTTTATCATGTTTATTTAGTATTTAATGTTTTTTGTAAAAACCTTTATATATAAAAAATAACTATTGTTATATATACTTCTATAACAATGTTTTATAGAAGTAAGCTTTAAATACTATTAATAACAATTGTTATATTAGCTTATAAAAAGCTATCAAGATTAAAAATTATTTAAAAATATAATAGGTGATAACATGGTTAACGATAACGATTACAAATTATCAACATTAGGTGTACACGCAGGACAAGAAGAACCAGATCCAGTTACTGGAGCAAGAGCTGTTCCAATCTATCAAACAAGTTCTTTTGTCTTTAAGGACAGTGACGAAGCAGCTAGAAGATTTGGCTTGGAAGAATTTGGACAAATCTATGGACGACTTACTAATCCAACAAATGATGCTTTTGAAGCTAGAATAGCTGCAATAGAAGGAGGAAATTCTGCAATATCAACTGCTAGTGGACTTGCAGCTATTACATATGCAATTTTAAACCTTACCTTCCCAGGAGATGAAATTGTATCTGCAGATAATCTCTACGGTGGAACCTACCAATTATTTAACTATACACTTAGAGATTTAGGAAGAAATGTAAAATTTGTAGATTCTCAAGACTTACAAGGATTTGAAGATGCAATTACCGATAAAACTAAAGCGATTTATGTTGAATCTCTTGGTAATCCAAAATTAGATGTACCGGACTTTGAAGCATTAGCTGAAATAGCTCATAAACATGATATTCCATTGATTGTGGATAATACTGTAGGTGTGGGGTTAGTCAAACCAATAGAACATGGAGCAGATATTGTAGCATCCTCAGCAACTAAATATGTAGGAGGACATGGTACAGCTATTGGAGGATACATTGTAGATTCCGGTAAATTTAACTGGGGAAACGGAAAGTTCCCAGGATTCTCAGAACCAGATCCAAGTTATCATGGGTTAGTTTATTGGGATGCATTTGGAGATGTTCCTGAACTTGGAAATGTTGCATTTACTGTAAGAGCAAGAGCAAGACTTTTACGTGATATTGGAGCTACTTTAACTCCTGTAAATGCATTTATATTCTTACAAGGACTTGAAAGTTTAGAATTAAGAGTTAAAAAACATTCTGAAAATGCATTAAAAGTAGCTAAATTCTTAGAATCTCATCCTAAAGTTGAATGGGTCAGCTATCCTGGTTTAGAATCTCATCCAACTTATGAAAATAATAAAAAATACTTTAAAGATAACTTTGCAGGAATTTTAGGATTTGGAATTAAAGGAGGAAAAGAAGCAGGTATTAAATTCATAGATAATTTAGAGCTCTTCTCATTATTGGCTAATATTGGTGATGCAAAAAGTTTAGCTATTCACCCTGCAAGTACCACTCATCAACAACTTTCTGCTGAAGAACAGGAAGCTACTGGTGTTACTCCTGATTTCATCAGACTTTCAATCGGTATTGAAGATCCTGATGATATTATAGCAGATATTTCACAAGCTTTAGATAAAGTTTAACTATAATTTTCATAGTTAAACCTAATTTTAAGCTTAAATTTTATTTTTTTTAAGACAAATACTTATATATGAGAACATTTTAATATAACGTGGTGATAGGATGATATATTTAGATAATTCAGCAACTACTCCTCTAAGTGAGGAAGTATTTGAAGAGATGAAACCTTATTTTACTGATGATTTTGGAAACCCTTCAACTTTATACAGATTAGGTCAGAAATCAAAAGAAGCTTTAGAAGAAGCTCGTAAAAGAGTAGCTGATGGTATTAATGCAAAACCTGAAGAAATTATTTTTACAAGTGGTGGAACTGAAGCTGATAATTTAGCTATTAAAGGAATTGCTTTTAGAGATAAGGATGATGGAAAACACATTATCACCTCTGAAATTGAACATCCAGCTGTTCGTGAAACTCTTCACTTTTTAGAATCTCTTGGATTTGAAGTAACTTATCTTCCAGTTTATGAGGATGGAATTGTAAGAGTAGAAGATGTTGAAAATGCTATTCGTGATGATACTATCTTAATTACTATTATGCATGCTAACAATGAGATAGGTACAATCCAACCGATTGCAGAAATTGGTAAAATAGCTAAAGAAAAAGGAATTAAATTCCATACAGATGCAGTTCAATCTTTTGGTAAGATTCCTGTTGATGTTGATGAGTTAGGTGTAGATTTATTATCTTTATCATCCCATAAAATATATGGTCCTAAAGGTGTAGGGGCACTTTATATTAGAAAAGGAACAAGACTTGAACCACAAATGCATGGTGGAGGTCAAGAACGTGGAATCAGATCTGGAACTGAAAATGTTCCTGGGATTGTTGGTTTTGGAAAAGCAGCTCAATTAGCTAGTGAAAACCTTCAAGAGGATTATGATCATTTAATAGCTATTAGAGATGAATTAATTGATAAAGTTCTTGAAAGAGTTCCATTTTCTTATTTAAACGGTAGTAGATATGATAGATTGCCGAACATAGTAAGCTTTAGATTTGCAGCTATTGAAGGAGAATCATTGATTTTACTTTTAGATGCAAAAGGAATTGATTCATCTACAGGATCCGCATGTTCTTCTAAAACATTACAAGCATCCCCAATTTTAAAAGCACTTGGATTAGATGATGTAGATGTTCATGGGTCTTTAAGATTATCAATAGGTCTTGAAAATTCCTTAGAAAATGTAGATACTGTTGTAGATGCAATAGAAAGTGCGGTTGAAACACTAAGAAAAATGTCACCACTTTGGAACAGTGAAGAAGATTATGAGGAAATGATGTGTAAAAACAATGAGAATTATTGTAAAAAACACATGTAATTAAATTAGGAGATGATTTAAATGTACAGTGATAAAGTAATGGATCATTTTTCAAATCCAAGAAATTCAGGAGAAATGGAAGATGCAGATGGAGTTGGAACTGTAGGTAATCCAACTTGTGGAGATTTAATGACAATTTACATTAAAGTAAAAGATGATGTAATTGAAGATATTTCATTTCAGACATTTGGATGTGGAGCAGCTATTGCAACAAGTAGTATGATTACTGAATTAGCTGTAGGAAAAACATTAGAAGAAGCTCTTAAAATTTCACGTAATGATGTAGCTGAGGAATTAGATGGTCTTCCACCAGTCAAAATGCACTGTTCAAATCTTGCAGCAGATGCACTTCAAGCAGCTATTGAAAACTATTATGAAACTCACCCTGACAAACGTCCAAAAGACAACAACTAAAAATAAAGGCAATAGTTAAATACCATAAGAACAAATTTTTTACTATAAATTTATGGAGAAGATAAAATGACAGAAATCGGAGAAATTTACAAATGTGACACTTGTGGAAATATTGTTGAAGTTTTAGATAATGGTGCTGGTGAACTTGTTTGCTGTGGAAATCCAATGACCTTACTTGAAGTACAAACTGAAGGTGATAAAGCACCTAAACACAAACCAGTTGTAACAATTGACGGTAACACTGTAACTGTAGATGTAGGTGAAGTTGCTCACCCAATGGAAGAGGATCATTCCATAAGATTCATAGAACTCAATTTAGGTGATGAAAGATTCATAGCTGAGCTTAATCCTGGTGAAGAACCAAAAGCTACATTTGTTGTAGATGAAGACCTTTTAAACGATAATGACGTTGTTGTTAAAGAATATTGTAATTTACACGGTCTTTGGTCCAACTAATTTTTATAAGTTTTTAAAAAACTTATTTTCTTATTTTTTTAATCCTTACAGCTTTGTTGCAAACCTCATATTTTTTACATTTGAAATTTCACATCGATGAGTT
>CAYPCR010000006.1:0-19976 GCA_964409285.1 uncultured Methanobrevibacter sp.
AACTCATCGATGTGAAATTTCAAATGTAAAAAATATGAGGTTTGCAACAAAGCTTATACTAATTTATATATTATTGAATAATAATAAACAAACAACATAATTCAGAAAATTTTTTCAATAAGATTTTAAAATAATGATTTGATTTTAAAGAAATACTTTAAACATATAAAGTATAATGTAATTGTATCTAAATTTGGTAAGGTTTTAATTAAAAACAATGAAGGGAAAATATATGCAGAAGATTTTTATAAATGTATAATTAATAAAATTGAATCTAAATATTTAAAATTTGAATCAGAATTAAATGTACAAAGGGTTAATTTAAAGCAAGAAATTCTAGAAAAGAACCTTTCGGATGATGAGGTTAGAGAAAAAGAATTTGAATCAATGAAAAACTGGTATGAAAAAAATAATGTTAAAATTGTAAACATGATTAATGAATCTTTTGAAGAGAGTGGTTATGACATTAAATTATTTTTTTATTGAATAGGAAGTATTAATATGAAAATTAAACATTCATTAGATGGGGGTATTTCCCTTATGTGGGATGTATATTACTTAATTGGGATATACTGACCGAGGATGAGAAAGAAGATGTTGGTTCTTTTTTGAAAAGAATTGATGAAAAAACTGGTGAATCTAATTTTGAAAAATTTGAAAATAATCAAAGATGTAGGTTAGAGTATCTTAAAGAGAATGAACCTGATGATATGGGGAAATTCAAAATAAAATAAGAAAACACTCTCCAGAAGAACTTTATGATATTAAAAAGAGTTTGTTCGTTGATTTGATATTATGGTTAAAATATGATTTAAAACTTGAAGATTTTGAAGATTATTTATAAAATAAATTAATTTATTACGTTTTTGACAGGTTTTTAGTAAAGAAATATTTCAAACGAAATAGCAATGTGGATAACCAATGTGGGAACGTTAATTCTCACATATTTGATGTATAAAAAAATGGACGAATAAAGGGGGGATAATCCCTCCCTTCATACAATAAAAAATTAAAATATCATACTATAAATAATTTACCCAAAAAAGGTGGAAGATATGTTAATAAAAATAATAAATATAATAATACTAATCATAATATTAATCCTAATAATTAGGATTAAATCAAAATCAAAAAACAACAAAATTACAAATATAATCATAATATTGATAATTATACAAATCATACTAGGAATAAGCATTATAATTTTTTAAAAAGAAGGTGATTACATGAGAGCAAACATTACATTAAAAAAAGAAACCGCAGATAAATTGAGGGAAGTAAGAGATATGAATAAATTCAAATCGTTGGATGAATTAGTAAACGCTCTTTTAGGTTTTTGACAGGTTTTTAGTAAAGAAATATTTCAAACTTATTAAAAATAGATAATTGGATAAATTAATCCTCTAGTAAAATTATATCTTTAGGATTGACTTTAATATAATCTGGAATTGTAAATTCGTGGACATGAATTTCCTTATCATATTTCCACCATAAACCATCAGGCAGAGTTATTTCCCATTCAAAAGGCATTTCCACAGCTGATGAACCTTTAGTGTTAATAACATTAATATCATCTGCCTTAGCTGGAGTAAAATCATGAGCCCTTATTCCAATGTGTGTAATTTTTGGTGAAACCTTTTGAGACAGTTCAAAAACAAGATTCCAATCTAAAGCTTTAACATGATAATCATCAATGATTTCTATTTTAGAGATGTTTTTACAGCCAGTAATTCTTGCAACCTGAACTTTTTTAGGATTTTCAAATACTTCATAGGTATCTCCATTGGCTATGACTTTACCTTCTTCTAATATAATAAGTTCATTGCAAAATTGGAATGCCTCATCACGGTCGTGAGTAACCATAATTACAAACCCGTCAAAATCTATGAGCAGATTAAGAAGTTCCAATCGTAGCTGTTCTTTTAAATGAGTATCCATAGCACTGAATGGTTCGTCTAATAATATTACATCAGGCCCATAAGCTAATATACGAGCTAAAGCTACTCTTTGCTGTTGACCTCCAGACAATTGTCTAGGGTATCTTTTTTCCAGACCTTCTAAATGAAAGCGCTTTATCATTTCAGCCACTTTTTCATCTGAACCTTTAGGTAAGCCTGCAGCAATATTTTCTTCAACAGTCATATTGGGAAATAAAGCATAATTTTGAAATAGATAGCCTACTTTTCTTTTTTGAGGTTTTAAATTAATTTTTTTATTAGAATCAAA
The DNA here is from genome assembly GCA_964409285.1 of uncultured Methanobrevibacter sp. Lineage (GTDB taxonomy): Archaea > Methanobacteriota > Methanobacteria > Methanobacteriales > Methanobacteriaceae > Methanocatella. The sequence continues at coordinate 2,227 of CAYPCR010000006.1, forward strand.
ATAAACAGTTTCTTTACCCAGATTTAAACTTATAATTCCACTATCGGGAGTTACAATACCTGCAATTGACTTTAAGGTCATACTTTTACCGCAACCAGAAGGACCTAAAATACCAAAAGTTTGATTTTTCAATTGAAAACTAACATCTAAGTCGAATTCTTTAAGTTTTTTATGAATATCAACTTTTAATAATTTATCACTCATTGTTTATCTCCACTTAAGATTTTTAGTATTCATAAAAATAATTATTTCCATTTTTTTTCTTGACGAATTGTAACAAAATTCAGAATAAAAATAGCTATAAAGGCTATGAAAACAATTACAACTACATAATCAAAAGCAGATGACATATTACCTGCAGCTACTTCTGAATAAACAGCTATTGGTAAAGTTCTAGTTTGTCCAGCAATATTACCTGCAACCATAGCAGTAGCACCGAATTCACCTAATCCACGAGCATAAGAAAGAATACCACCGCTAATAATTCCTGGTAGTGCATTTGCAAATAAGATTTTCCAGAAAATCTGCCATTCAGACATTCCTAATGTTCTGGCAGCATCTATTAAGTTTGAATCAACTTGTTCAAATGCTCCTCTAGCAGAACGATACATCAACGGGAAAGACATTACCACTGCTGCAATAACAGTTGCTTCCCATGAAAAAACAATTTTAAAAGCAAAAAAATCTATAAAAAAACGACCGATAGGTCCCCTAATACCAAAAATATACAATAAGAAGAATCCTATAACAGTAGGAGGTAATACAAGAGGCAATGTAAAGATGCCGTCAAGTACTATTTTCATTGAATCATTTTTCATCTTAACGATAATCCAAGCAACAATCAAACCTATAAAAAAGGTTATAAAGATTGATAGTGTTGCTGTTTTCATTGATATTAACAGAGGAGACCAATCGATCATGTAATGTTTCCTTTAATTTATTTATTCTTCGTGTATGGTAAATCCATACTCCTTAAATACATCTTGAGCTTCTTTTGATTGTAAGAATTCTAAAAATTTATTTGCTGCATCTTGGTCTTTTGCATCTTTAAGTATAGCTACAGGATAAACAATAGATTTATTTAAAGAGCCATCAGGAGCTTCACAAATTACTTCAACATCATCATTAGATTGAGCATCAGTTGCATATACGAGACCACATTCAGCAGATCCTTGAGCTACTTGATTTAATACAGCAGTTACACTATTACCATATGATAATTTAGATTCAACATCATCCCAAATACCGAGGTTGTGTAATGATTCATTAGCATATTGGCCTGCAGGTACAGATGCAGGATCTCCAATAGCAATAGTACCTTGTACATCTTTTAAATCTTCAAATGATGTTAAATTACTATCTGAATCAGCAGGTACAATTAAAACAAGTTTGTTTTCTAAAGATTTAACATTAGTGCTATTATCAATTATGCCTTCATCAATTAAAGCATTCATTTGTTTATTGGAAGCAGACATGAATACATCGGCTTCTAAACCGTTTTCGATTTGAGTTTGTAAATCTCCACTTGAAGCATAAGTTGGAGTAACCTTTACACCCGGATATTTTTCCTCAAACATAGGAATTAATTTTTCATCATAAACATTTTTTAAACTGGCTGCTGCAGCTAAATTAACTTCTTGACCATCTAAGCTAGAATCACCAGATGAAAAGCCATTAGTGGCTGCATAACCAATACAGATAACTGCTATAATAATAACAACAATAGCAATTATTATTTTATTTTTTGATTCCATTTATATCACGTTTAAATCAATATGTACTCTAATACAATTTTTAATTGGATTAGAAGTAATACATAAATCAAGGATTATGTATATAAATCACAGATAATATGTGTTATTAATTTTTATTACCTTAATGATTAATAATGATATATATAGATTATAATATATAAATTTTTTAACAATCGATTTTAAGATAATAATATTTAATATAGTGATTTAAAACTAAAAAAATAGTTTAATTTAACTGTTAAAATAAAAATATAAAAAAATATGATGATTTAAGTAATATAACCCATAAAAAACTCTTTAATACGACTATATAGAATAATCATTTCGAATAATATGCACATTGCTTAAAAATCCAATAATGTGAGTAGCTAGAGAACATTTTGATTAAAATTTAATTTAAATATTAAATTCATATTTTTTTATTAAAAACCTGTTTTAATCCAATTAGAAACTTATAATTTATGGTCAAGGTAAAATTCCTTCAATTCTTTTTTCTTTTCATCACTTAAATTAGTTTTTTTAACACCTTCAATGGCTCCCTCTAAAGCAAGCAATCTATGAATACAAGCAGATTCATCAATTTCTTGAATTTTCAACCAGCTATTTTTGGCTCCAAGCTCTTTTAGTTGTTTATAATTTGAAATTCCTACTTCTTCTAATTGTTTTTCAATTGTAGGACCTATGTTTGGCAAATCAGATAATTTTGTCATAATACTTAATTTAAATCGTTAAGTTTATAAAGTTATATACCCTAGTAGGTATAGGTAGTGATTTTTTGAAAAAATGTATGGATTCAGATAATCTTCATAGGAGATTAAAAAAAATAATAGGTCAATTAAATGCAATTGATAGAATGATTGATGAAGATGTGCCTTGTGAAAATATTTTAATGCAGATTAATGCGGCTAAATCCGCTTTGCATAAAGTAGGTCATATAATTGTAGAAGGCCATCTTGATCATTGTATTAAGGAAGCTATTGAAGATAAAGATACCGACGAAGCATTAGCTGATATTACAACTATTCTAGAATATTATTCAAGAATTTAATTTTTTTTTAAAAATTAATATACTTATAGGGGTATACCTATAAAAAGGTTTGGAAAAATGAATATAATAAAAGATGAGCAAAAGCAGAATATAATATTTATAATAGTATCTATAATTTGTATAATTTTAAGTTTTTTTAAACAAACAATTAATAATTTTGATTTGTCATGGATAGCTATTATATTATGTGGACTTCCAATTGTATATGAGGCTATTAAAGGTTTAATAACTGAATTTGATATAAAAGCAGATATTCTTGTTTCAATAGCTATAGTAGCTTCAATTTTAATTGGTGAACTTTTTGCAGCAGGAGAAATCGCAACAATAATGGCAATTGGAGGATTTTTAGAAGAATACACTGTTGGAAAAACTCAAAACCAAATTAATAATTTAATTTCAAAAACACCTAAAATAGCTACATTAATTGAAAATAATAAAGAAAAAATAATTCCGATTAAAGATATAGAATTTGGAAATGTTTTAAAAGTTAAACCTGGAGAAATAATTCCTATAGATGGAATAATAATAGAAGGATCAAGTTCAATAAATCAATCAATTTTAACAGGAGAATCATTGCCTGTTGATAAGACAATCGATGATGAAGTATATGGTGGAACAATAAATCAATATGGCTATTTTTTAATGAAAGCTTATGATAAAAGCAGTATTGAAAAATTAATTAATTTAGTCAAAACAACATCACCAGAAAATACTAAAATTGTAAAAACAGCAGATAAATGGGCAACATGGATTGTAATAATAGCTTTTTTAGTTTCAATATTAACCTATTTTATTACAGGAGAGATAATACGTTCTGTAACTGTATTAGTAGTTTTTTGTCCTTGTGCATTAATTTTAGCCACTCCCACAGCTATTATGGCAGCTATTGGAAGCTTTTCAAAAAATGGAATATTGATAAAAAATGGCCAAACAATAGAACAGTTAAATAAAGTAAATAATTTCATATTTGATAAAACAGGAACATTAACAAAAGGAAAATTAGAAGTTGTGGATGTAATAGCTATTGAAGATAAAGAACTATTAATTAAACTAATAACTTCACTGGAAAATAAATCCGAACATCCAATTGGAATAGCTATAACAAACTATTATAATGGGGAATTATTTGAAGTTGAAAATTTTAAAATGGAATTATCAAAAGGAATTAGCGGAATTATAAATAATAAACCTATTATTTGCGGAAATAAAGAATTTATTCAATCATTCAACATTGACATTAATTTAGAAATTCCAAATTCTAACTCAACAGTAATTTACTGTGCTTATGATGGAAAGTTTTTAGGTTGTGTAATTCTTGCAGATACATTAAGAAATGAAACAAAAGGAGTTATTCAAGAGTTAAAAAATTTAAATATTGATTCCACTCTTTTAACTGGAGATAATAAAAACACAGCAAGATATATTGCAAAAGAATCAGGAATTAAGAATATAAAATATGATTGTCTACCTGAAGATAAGATAAAAGAAATCAGTAAACTCCAAAAACAGCAAAAAATCGTAGCTATGATAGGGGATGGAATAAATGATGCTCCTGCATTAAAAAAAGCAAATATTGGAATAGCTATGGGGGATATTGGAAGTGATGTATCAATAGATGCATCTGATATTACTTTAATTAATGGAAACTTAGAAAATTTAATATATCTCATTAAACTTTCTAAAAAAACAATAAAAACTATAAATAGAGGTATTGGATTTTCACTAATATTAAATTTCTTAGCTATGGGGTTAGCTGTTTTAGGTCTTTTAGGACCAATAGTTGGAGCATTGATTCATAATATTGGATCTGTAATTGTGGTTATTTACTCAGCATCATTATTAAGTTAAAATCACATATTTTTAATAAATTTAACTCGAAGATATGTAGAGATACAGCAGAAATAGCTATCATTAAACAAATAACATTTATTAAAATATAAAACACTGAAATTGACATTAATGAATAGAAAATAACTGTAAAAATCGGCAAAGCATAAAACATCAAACTAACTAAATGACCAAATTTATCATAATATAAATTACTGGATGATTTCTTCGATGTTTGGAAAAACTCAATCATCTTAAAAATAATAAATAAAATAATCCAAAAAGGAAGTAAACCTACAATAGCTAAAGAAATAGATGAAACCATTATAAAGAAAAAATCAGTTAAAACATCAAAAATTCCACCTTTATCAGTAGCTACATTTAATTTACGAGCCAATTTTCCATCGAAATAGTCTGAAAAACATGATGAGAAGAAAAATTAACGATGATAAGGCAAGTTATTATTGTAAAAAAGGATTACATAAGCAAAAATTAGAGAAAAAAATAATTCTTGAAAAGGTTAAGCTATTAACAATTATTCTAGGATTCATCACATCACTTAAAAATTTAATTTTCTTTTAATTCTAGCCAAAAAACCATTTTCTTTTTCTATTTCTTCCCTACTATCTCCATTTTTAATATGAATTAACTGTTCAACAGCTTCATCATATTCATCATTAACAATAAGCTGCGGAACATCCCATATGTCACTTGGAATAGATGTTTGGGCAAATAATTTTTTAGTTAATGGGCTTGAATAAATTAAAAGCTCTTTTTTTTCGTCGTAAGTAGTATTACTCTCAATCAAACTTAAAAACCAAAAATCAAAATGCATTTTAAAAAGCATTTGGAAATATTCCATTTTATTTAAATCTTTTAAAATATTATACATACTAAAATAACCGTCAACTAATTTTGTAAGTGAATATTTATTCTTTAAATTAGTAACTGATTTGTCATCTTCATTATTTCTTTCAATATAATTATAAGAGTAAAAGTCGTCAAGATAAACTATTCCATTAGCTAAAATATAACAATGAACCATAAATTCAGCATCCTGACCAAAAACACCTTCTACAAAAGTTATATTGTTGTCAATTAAAAAATCCCTTTTAAAAATTTTAGACCATAAAGAGGGAGAAGTATTAAGTATTCTTGTATCTTCTTTTAAATTTTCAATTTTAATATTTTCTCCATTAAAAATAGTGTTGTTTGGATTTATCTGATCTGGAAGGACAATATAGAAATTAGATGATACCAGATCCACATCAGTAGCTACAATTTCATTATATAATGTTTCTAAGCTATTTTCAACGTATTGATCATCAGCATCAGCAAAAGCAACATAATCTGCAGTAGCATGTTTGAGTCCTATATTTCTAGGTTTTCCAGATGCCTGAGAGTTTTTTTCTAAAAAATAACCTTGAACATTAGGATATTTTTCCATATATTCTTTAATTATATTAGCTGTATCATCATTTGAATTATCATCAACAATAATTAGCTCAATATTTTCAAAGCCTATAGTCTGATTAATTATAGACTCAACCATCCTTTTAAGGGTTTTTTGAGCATTGTAAGCTGGAATAATAACGCTTATTTTATAATTATTCTTCAATTTTTCACCATGAAAATTAATATAATATTAATTTTTTTATGGTAGTTTATATACTTTATTTATTTTTTGATTTTATATTTTAATGTTAAAGGAAAATATAAAAGAGTTCTTTTATTAAATGTATTATAAATTTTTTTAGTTTTTATAATATGATTATTGCTTTTTGTTTGTTTTTTTAACCTATTTTATTCTTTTAAATCAATATTGTAGCCATTTGTAACTGCTTATTATATATAGTATTATTTTTATAGCTATTAGTATTGCTAGTTTAGGAGGTTAGTAATACTATGGTTAGTAAGTTTGAAGATGGAGATTTGAAGATGTTAGGCTCTAATTTTCCTAATATACTTTTGAATTTGGCTAATAAAGATTTAACTTATAAAATGGAATTGCCTACAGAGTCAGTTACATTAAAAACAGATGATTTGTATAGGGATTATGTTATCATGACAAATGAAAATGTAATTATTCATTTTGAATTTCTATCCAAATTGCCTACAGAAGAAGATCTAGCTAGATTTTTACATCAGGCTATCCGTTTATACCGTAAATATGGTTGTTATGTTGAAACGATAGTAATCTTATCACCTGAAGTCAAGGGAGAACCGAAATCATCTTTTAGGTTAAATAAAGACATCGAATTCAAAGTAGATGTAATACAACTTAAAGAATTCAATGGAGAAGAAATAATAAACAAATTTAACAAAATAATTAAAGAAAAAAACACACCAACAGAAGAAGAGTTAGGACAGCTAATGATATTACCATTAACCAAACCAAAACAATCATTGGATGAACAAATTTTAAAAGGAGCACAAATAATCAATCAATTGACCACAATAAACAAAGAAAAATTATCAATAATCAAAAAAATATACTTATTATTAAGTAGTAAAATGTTAGAAAAATCACCAATGAGAGATAGAATAAAAAAGGAATTATTCATGTATAATGAGTTAGTACAAGAATAGGAGGACGACAGAGAAAAAGAAGGTAATTTGATGGAATTAGGTAAAAGTGTTATCTATAGATGATTTAAATCTAATGCTTTAAAATAGCTATTATAAAAAACATAATCTTTTTTGTTTTTCAACTGATACTTAATTTCATCAAGTTAATAATTTAATCTCTATATTCTTTTTATCAAATCAGACATTATTTTCATTTATTTCATGGTTTAGAATTTTTTACTCCTAACCTAAAAAACATAAAACACATTTCATTTACTTAAAGAAAAATAGCTATTTCATTCATGTCTCATATCTTATTAATTCCTATAAAGATTTTTAATAAAATTCAATTTTCTATTTACTTTAAATAAAAATATTTATTAAAAATTAAATTAATATTTATAATGGTAAAGGGGAGATGATTTTTTTGGAAACTTTTTTAAATAATTTAGAAACTTTCACTTTAGATGAATTTCATTTTAAAAATGGAGCTAAACTTGAAAATGTTCAGGTTGAATTTTTGACTGGTGGAACTCCAAAATATGATGAAGAAGGTAATATTACCAATGCTATTGTTTATTGTCATGGAGCTAATGGTAATTATACTTCAGTTAAAAAATTAGGTGATTTAATAAATCCTGGAGAACCATTTGATAAAAATGAATATTTTTTTATTTGTGCAACAGCTCTTGGAACTCCAAATTCTTGTTCTCCATCTACCACAGAACTTTATAATGAATTTCCTGAATTCTGTATTGAAGATTTAGTTAATTTCCAAAGAGAATTATTAAAAAATAAGTTTAAAATCAAAAAACTTAAGGGAGTAATGGGAAATTCGATGGGAGGATATGTTGTTTTAACTTGGGCTGCTCTTTATCCAGATGAAATGGAGTTTATTATTCCAATAGTTACAAGCTATAAAACTGGTGGCCATCATTATATTGTTACTAAGTTCATAAACGAATTAATAGAATCAGATCCCTCTTATGAAGACAGGCATGATATAAATTCCTTATATAGAAGTTTAAGATTAGCTATTCAGGTAGGTTATAGCTATGGTCTTTCAAGAAAATATTTGAGAGAAAGGTCGAAATATGAATTAGATGTATTTTTAGATAATTTTGATGATGATGGATTATTTAACGATGTTTATGATGTTAGATTTAACAATGATGCTATTTTAAATTATGATATTGAGGAATTATTGGGAAACATTAAAGCTAAAACTTTAGTTGTGGGAGTTAATCAGGATGAATACTTTGATCCAAAATTAGATTCCATTCCTCTTTGTGAAAAAATTGATAATTCAACTTTGATTTTATTTGACTCTGATTTAGGTCATGTTGGAACTTCTGAATTATATAAAATTAGGGATGATTTTAAGAATTTCATGGAAAGTGTCTAATTTTACTAATAGTTTAATAACAATGAAAGCCAATTAATGAATAGGTGATAACTTGCGTAAAATAATGATTGGTGTAATCGTTGTTGTAATTGTTATTATCGGTATTTTTGCTGCATCTGCAGGTTTTTATTCAAATAACGATAGTAGCTCAACTATTATAACTTATGGTGAAACAACATTTAATAATCAACAGTATAAATCTATTGTTGATGATTATTTTGTAAGTCAGTCAAATGTAAATTTAAATGAAGCAACTAATGAGATTATAACTGCTAATGAGGTAAATGCAATCTCAGGAGGAATTTCTCATCAAACTTACAACTCTAATCAGATATTCTCCTCAGCTTTAGTTGATTTAAGCAGAACTAATAATTTAGAAATAAATGTTGATCAATCTAAAATCACTTTAGTAACACAGCAAATGTATGCATCTGCTCTTCAATCAGCTGGAATTAATCAGGGATATGTTGTTGTTACAAGTCCGGTAAGTGCTACTGGAGAATCTGCTTTAGCGGGTATTATGAATTGTTATGAGGATGCAACAAATACAACAATACCAACTGAAGTTAAACAAGCTGCCAATAATCAAATTTATACAGAATCAGAAGTAGTTAACAGTTCCAATGTTAGTGCTGATAGTGTATCTGATTTAGTAGATGAAGTAAAAGAGGAAGTAAATCAAACAAATACTACAAATGTTAATAGTATTATTGATATTATAACTCAAGTAGCTCAAGAAAGAGGGTTGAACTTAACACAAGCAGATATTGAGAAATTAGCTGAAAGTATTAGTCAAACACAATCTGTACAAAGCCAAGCTCAAGATTATAATCAACAGATATCACAGAGTATTAATAATGTAGCTGGCTCATTTTCGTTTGGAAATCTATTTAATTTCTAAATGAAAATTTTCTTTTTTTGCATAAGTTTTTATAATAATTTTTTACAATATTATACTAAGTTAAATTTAATTTAGAGGATTTTTTATGATACCTGGAATGAATCCAAAACAAATGAAAAAAATGGAAAGACAAATGAAAAAAATGGGAATGGATATGAAAGAACTTAACAATGTTCAAGAAGTAATTATCCGTTTCGAAGACAAAGAGTTAATAATAGCTGATCCAGAAGTGAGCATGATGAATGTTATGGGTCAAGAAACTTATCAAGTATCAGGTAAAGCTAGGGAAGTCGAAATTGAACAAGAATTAGTGATTCCTGATGATGATATTGAAATGGTAGCTAATCAAGCTAAAGTTTCTAAAACTGAAGCTGAACAAGCTTTAATTGAATGCGATGGAGATTTAGCAGAAGCTATAATGAAATTAACTGAATAATCATGACCGTCATAGCTCATATTTCAGATTTACATGTAAGTGATAATGATTTTAACGAACCTGTTTTTTTACAAGCTGTTGATGAAATAAATGAATTAAATCCAGACATGATTATTCTTACTGGAGATATTACAAATAAAGGTTATTATGATCAGTTTGAAAAGGCTACAGAATATTTAGCTCTGTTCGATTCTCCTTTGTTTGCAGTTCCTGGAAATCATGATTCAAGAAATTTAGGTTATCAGACTTTTGAAGAATTAATTGGTGAGAGGAGCTGGAAATTAACAAAAGATGATGATTTTGTTGTTGTTGGTCTTGATAGCTCTTCACCGGACATTAATAGTGGAAATATAGGAAGACCACAACAAATTTGGATGGACCATCAGTTGGATCAATGTGCTATTAATGAATGTTTTAGTGTTGTAGCTCTTCACCACCATGTAATTCCGATTCCAAATACTGGACGAGAAAGAAATGTATTATCTGATGCAGGAGATATTTTAAAAAGTTTAGTTACCCATGAGGTTGATTTAGTTTTAGCCGGCCATAAACATGTAGCTAATGTTTGGAAAATGGATAACACATTATTTGTTAATGCAGGTTCTATTTCTTCTAAAAAACTTAGAGGAAAAGATAAAAACTCTTACAATACTTATTATATTGATGATGACTCAATTAACATTGTTTTGAATAAAGTTGGATTAGAAAAAGTTTTACTTGGCCAATATCAAAGAAATATTTTATAATATTTCGATTTATTTTTTTTATAAAATTTAACTATTTTAGAATTAGGTATAAATATAGGAACACGTAATATATTATTATTTGTTGTAACTTAAACTTTACATTATTAATTAACAATATTAAAAGGAGATATTATGAAAATAGTTATTGATGCTTCTAATGTAGCTCATTTTTCAAAAAATAATAATAATCAACCTCAAATTTCTAATATATTAGCTGCTGTTAAGGCATTAGAAGAAAGTGGAGATGAATTCGTTATAATAGCTGATGCTTCTCTACGTCATGAAATTGATGATAAGGAAAAATTTGAGGAACTTTTAAATAATGATAATGTAGAAGAGGTTCCTGCAGGTAATGATGCTGATCATTTTATTTTAGAAATAGCTGAAAAAGAAAATGCTAAAGTTTTATCTAATGATAAATTTAGAGATTATGCTGATGAATTTAGAAATGTTGCTTTAATGAGAATTCCTTTTACAATTGAAAATAATAGATTAGCTATTGGTAAAACACGTAAACCTAAAAGGGATAAGCACATTTTACAGAATATTTCAGATGAGATTATTAAAGAACTGACATTTAAACGCTGGGAAGTATATGAAGGTAAGGAAGGCCTTGAGATTTCTCCTTTAAATATTGCCAAACAAGCAATTATGCGTATTGATAATGAGAATAATACAAATTCAAAAATTGAGAATGTTTTTGCTAGAATTCCATTATTCAATAAAATTGTTGAAATGGTTGATGATGTAGAAGTTGCTGCACCTTATGTAATTTTTGTTCTTGTACATCCTAAAGATTATAAAATGGCTGTTAAGAATGCAGGAAATATTTCTGTTACAGTAGCTGATAGATTACATCTTGAAAAGAAACCTTTAATAGCTGTTCGTAATGATTTATTTACAAAACCAGGTACTTTTGAATTAAATATTCTACTTGCTGATGAAGTTACAGAATATGCTCCTTATAATATTGTTATTCGTGTAAGTAGATATGATGAGGTTTTCATTAAGAAAAATTCCAGAAATATTGCAAGTACCATTGCTGGTAGGCTTGGATCTTGGAAATTCCCTTTTGTTTCTGTAAAACCTGATATGCTTTTAAATCAACCTGGCCAGTTTGAAATAGATCTTGAAAAAGGAGGAGAATTCGATGGTTAATAGCTTAACTAAATATTTAATTAAGCTATACACCAAATTACAACCTATTAGCGTAGGCACTAAATTTTTTCCAACAAACTCCATTGAAACAGAATATGTAGAGTTATTTAACTACACTCAGACTATTTTGCTGGAAATGGAAAAGGCTATTATTACTAGAGATAGTATTTTAGAAAATCTTAAAAGGGATATTGGTCCGGAAAATATTCCAAACAATGCTCAATTTTATGAACTTAAAGCAGCTGAAGATAAGATAGAAGAATATGCACTTGTAAGTAATATTATTATGGGTAGTGATAGGTATTTCTACATCGAGCTTCCACAACCAAGTAAGCTAATCTCACTTTTTGTTAAAATCATTGAAAATGAATATGGTAATATAGTTGAGAAGAGTTCAACAGAGCTAGTTGCAAAAATGCCTAGTAAAAATGATGCAATAAGAGTAGCTATTAGAATAATAGGAATAGGATTAAGTAAAGGAATTCCAATAGTAGCTGCAGTAGGAATGACAGGAGCAGCAGCTATTGAGAGATCTATTGATTATACAAATAGTATAGGAAATTTTCCAGGAGTAGCTTTTACCAAACTGGGAGGAGAATATGCTCTTGTATTTGATGATAAATTCAGATTAGGAGAATCAAAAGCTCCTCAGGAATATGAAAATTATTTATTTATAGATTTAATAGATTCAACAAAATTTATTTCAAAACATGGAAGAACAAAACTTGTTGAGTTAATGACAGGAATTAAGACATTTATAGAAACTGAATGTGAAGGTGAACTTGAAGGATATAGGGAGGGAGGAGATGATTTCATTGCACGTTTTCCATCAAAAGATTTAGCTATAAGAGCAGGCCTTGATTCAGCATGGTTCGCCTTAGATAATGGGGCTAAAATAAGAGCTGGGATTGGAAGAAGTCGTCGTGAAGCTGGTGAGCGAGCCCAACTTGTTGATACAATAAATTCAGTTTCTCCGTTATCATTAGTAGTTTTTGAATTAGCTAATGGATTATATGCATATAATATTCCAACAGAATTTTCAAGAACCATAATAAACATGGTGACAAATGAAAAAGGAAAAATAGCTGGAATATTTATTTTTGTATTTTTATTTGCTTATATAACCTCTATTTTAGGTTTAGGAATCTTCGGCTTTGTTGGAATTATAATAGCTCTGGTTTATGCAGTTATTTCTTAAATTTTGTTTATCATAAATTATATAAATAATTAATCCAGAATTATATATTAATAAATTATAAGGGTTTTAGTTTGAGTCAAAAAAACGATGGAAAACTTGTAGTTATAATGATTGTTGTGCTTATTGCCTTTGGAGTAGGTGCAGGTATTGGAATATCCATAGGATTGAACCATATGGATCCTCCGGAAGTCACAAATAATACAACTCATGTTGAAAATGTAACTGAAGAAATGACTACAAATTTAACCGATACTACCTCAGATGTTAATATTGATAATCAGACAGGTAGTGAAGATTTTAATGAAAATAAAACATTTAAAAATGAAAAAGAATCCCTGGTTTTCACACGTAAAAACTGATTTTAGTGAGTTTTATGAAAGATAATGATTATATTAAAAATATTGCTGGAGGATTATGTGCTATTGAAGATGTAAAAGTAGCTGGAGTAAGGGAAGGTAAATATGGTGTAGCTATTATTGAAAGTCCTGATAGTCCGGCAGCAGGTGTTTTTACATCAAATAAAGTAAATGCAGCTCCAGTAAAATACACAAAACATATGATTAAAAATGGTATTATATCAGCTATTTTTGTAAATAGTGGAAATGCAAATTGTTTTACAGGTAAGCAAGGTCTTGAAGATTGTAAAACAATTGCAAACATTGTTTCAAAAGATTTGAAATTACCCTCTTCTGAAATAGCTATTGCTTCAACTGGTGTTATCGGTAGGCAAATGCCTATGGATATTATTGAAGAGTTAACCTATAAAACCTTAGGAAAACTTGACAATAATCCTAAAAATTCATTAGATGCAGCTAAAGCTATAATGACAACAGATACAGTTTCTAAAGAATTTGCAGTTGAAGTAACATTAGAAAACAATGAAGTTGTAAAAATAGGGGGAATTACAAAAGGAACTGGTATGATTGCTCCAAATATGGGGACAATGCTTTGTTTTATAGATACTGATGCTGTAATTGACTCTCAACATATTCATAGAGCCTTAAAAAAGGCTGTTAATGATAGTTTTAACATGATTGTTGTTGATGGGGATGAAAGTACTAATGACACTGTTTTAATGTTTTCAAACTCCAAATCAGGCGTTGAAGTAGTAGATGAAGGTAAAATTGATGAAAGATTCCAGGAAGGTCTTAATTATCTTTGTAAAGTATTAGCTCAAAAACAAGTTCAGGATGGTGAAGGTGCATCTAAATTTATTGAAGCAACTGTTTGTGGTGCTAAATCAATCGAGGATGCTAAAATCGGAGCTAAATCAATTATTTCATCTTCATTATTTAAAGCAGCTGTTTTTGGAGGAGATCCTAATTGGGGAAGAATTGCTGCAGCTGTAGGATATTCTGGAATTACAATGGATGAGGATAAGATTTCCATTTCAATAGCTAATGATGATGAAAGTGTTTTCATGGTTAAGAATGGTGAAATTTTAGCTTTTGATGATACTGAAGAACTTAAACAAGCTGAAAAAATCATGGAATGTGAAAAGGTCATAGTTAATGTTGATTTGCATTTAGGTGATAGCTGTGCTACAGCTTGGGGTTGTGATTTAACTTATGACTATGTAAAAATCAATGCTGAGTACACTACATAGACAAAGATATAAATACTTTTAAAAAGAAATAGTTTATTGTTATATAAATTCTATTTTTCATAGGAGTTATTTTAATCTATTTATCTACAAACTAAAGGGAGGGAGAATTATGGCTAAAGTTAAAGGTACTAACAGAAGAACAAGACAAAAAAGAAGTTATACAAAACCTGGTAGTAAAAGAGGAAGAGGAGTAAAACAAACCTGGAAAAAATAATTCTTTTTTTAACTTTTTTTATAATTTTTTTTTATTTCGACATGATAAACATTATATATCACCTTTAAAAAAACTATTATCTAGAAATTAAATGGAGATAATATAATGACAAATGAAACAGGATTACTTCCTGCAAATGGACATAGAATCCAAGGAAGATCTAGTGAAGACTTTTTAGATGCTGATGAGATTCTCAAGCAATTAAATCTTCAAGGTGATGAAATATTTATGGATGCAGGGTGTGGAGATGGCCATGTAGCTATTAAAGCACTTGAATACATAAGGGATGGGGATGTTTATGCATTAGATGTTTACGAACCATCAATTGAAGATTTAAACAAATATAAAGAAGATAACAATGTTGAAAATTTAAAACCAGTTTTATCTGATATAGCTGATCATATTGATGTTGATGATGGAGCAATAGATATAATTTTAATGGTCAATGTATTCCACGGATTTAAAGCAACTAGAAAAATGGATGAAGCTATTGAAGAACTTAGCCGTATTATTAATGATGATAATGGTAGAATAGCTATTATGGACTTTAAAAAACAGGATGTTAAACATGGTCCTCCAACATCTATTAGAAGTTCTCCCGAAGAGCTTGAAGAACTCTTCAAAAAACATGGATTTAAAGTTGCTTCTCTAAATCCAGATACTGGTGAAGATATTCCAGAAGGAAAATCACACTACTTAATTGTTTTTGAAAAGGAATAAAAATTATTCCTTTTTCTTATATTTATAAATAATAAAGATTATAATTGCCACTATTATAATAGCTACCAATAATTCTTCTATATTTGACATGTGTAGAGAAACTTCTCTATAATAAGTTCCAAATTGCCAACCAATAAATCCAAGAACAAAGGCTCTTGTAATACCGCCTAAAAAGGTTAAAATTAAATATTTCTTTAAATCATACCTTACTACACCACAAAAACCACTAATGGCTACGCTTGGAATAACTGGAACTGCACGAGCTATGTAAATAATTATGTAATCTCTTTTTTGATTTGAAATTTTACTGTTGAATTTCTCCATATCCTTCCATTTAAGACCAATATATTTACCAAATCTCTCAACGAATGGTTTTCCAAGATAATAACACAGTCCATATATAAAACTAGAGCCGATTGTCATTCCAAATCCAACAGGTATAGCTATATAAAACAATAAAATAGCTATTGAATGTATGGTAATTGGTAGGGATTTAAGCATAAAGAAACTACTAGTTATGATAATTAATGTAGAAGGGATAGGAGCTATTATTTCTTCAAGAATTGTTCCAATAAAAACACCTAATGCACCATAGTCCATGAAAAACATGTTTACAAGTTCGATGAGATATTCCAATATATTAATCACCTCCTTTTTCTTAGTTGTTTTTAAGATTTATAAAGTATTATGGTAAAGTTTAATATAATCAAATGAAATTTAGTTAGTAACTTTTTAGTAACAAAAATGATAACAGTTATATATACCTTTTAACAAAATAATCTTTGTCATTGAAATATTATAATTTATATAGTGATTATTTATTTAACTAATTTATATTAGCTAAAACCTCTGTACGATTTAAAAACTATAATAAATTGTAAATTCAATGACATAAACCAGTAATTTAATAATTAAATTACTGGTTAACCAATATACACACTAAAAAAAGGGAAAATACATTTAAGTTATTTTCCCATTTTAATAAAATTTTTTATAGTTTCATTTCCATATTTATTAATAGATGACCTTTAATAAACATTCATATAGGATTAGTTATATTGATTATTTAAGATCAATAGCTATGTTTGCAGTTATTTTAATGCATATTGCATCGTTGTTTCCGAACATAGAATTTTTAAACTGTAAATTGGGAACTATTTTTGAGTGTTGTCGTTTTGCTGTTCCTTTATTTTTAGCTCTTACTGGT
This sequence comes from uncultured Methanobrevibacter sp., assembly GCA_964409285.1. Taxonomy (GTDB): domain Archaea; phylum Methanobacteriota; class Methanobacteria; order Methanobacteriales; family Methanobacteriaceae; genus Methanocatella. The sequence goes on from CAYPCR010000006.1 coordinate 19,015, forward strand.
TCTCTTCTTTTAAATAGGCAATATTTAGGAACTCTTAAGGATTTTTTTGTTAAACGTTCCTCAAGAGTGGTATGGCCTTATGTATTTTGGATAGCTATTGCAATAATTTTAACTTTGTATTTCAATCATGTCACATGCTTTAATTTGGGTGTTTTAAAGTTAGTTTTGTCACTTTTTTTTGATTCTGGAGTTCTATGGTATTTCTGGATAATTTTAGGTGTTTATCTACTTATTCCAGTTATCAATGATTTTATATTGGAAAGAGGGTTAAATGGGGCTAAATACTTTTTGGTTGTTTGTGTTGTAGGGTCAATATTTTATCAGATATGTAATATTTTTGGTTTATTTTCATTTGTTGATTTTAGATTTTTTATAGGGCCAATAATTTACGTTGTTTTAGGTTTTTATTTGAGATTCAATGAGTTTAATCTTTCTAGAAACAAGATGATTTTGATTTCCTTTGTTTTATTTGTGGTTACATCATTGTTGAAAATTGGTTTTAATGTAATTCCAGGTGATGTTTCATATTTCTATGCATTAAACAATCACTCTTGGAATATGGGAGAGAATATTTTCTTTGAAACATATTTGGATGTTGGTATACTTGAAATAGTTCAGGTATCTTCTATTTTTCTTTTGTTTAGATATTTAAGTCAAGGAAGTGGAGCTATTAAAAGATTTGTTTTTAATAGCTATTTTGTTAAGTTTTTAACTTCCACTTCAAAATCTACTTGGGGAATGTATCTTTCACATGGAATATTTTTAATTATATTACCTTTATTGATAGCTCATTCAGTTTTATCTGGAATGCTTTTATCTATATTTAATTTAGGTTTGACTGGAAGCGAAGGATTTTTAGTTGTTATTGTACTATCTGTAATTGTATTTTTAGCTACTTGGATTATTACTCTGATTTTACATAAAATCCCTTATTTAAATAAGGTTTCTGGTTATTATTAATC
>CAYPCR010000006.1:20076-61035 GCA_964409285.1 uncultured Methanobrevibacter sp.
CTCTGATTTTACATAAAATCCCTTATTTAAATAAGGTTTCTGGTTATTATTAATCCATTTTATATTTTACCTATTTTTTAAACTCATTTGTTGTTAATTTAACAGTTTAGTATTAAGCTATAAAATAATGTTTTGAGTCGGATTTCTTTATTTTTTAATCTTACCGATTTACTTTTATTTATTCCGCTGAATTTACGTTTATTACAGTGAATACACTTTCTACATGGCTTTGTTAGTTATATATTTCTTTTTGGAATGTTTTTTGGTTTCTTTTCAGAGGTTTGCAATATAGTTTCATGTTAATAAAATTTTTTATAGTTTTATTTCCATATTTATTAGTAGATGACATTTAATAAACATTCATATAGGATTAATTATATTGATTATTTAAGATCAATAGCTATGTTTGCAGTTATTTTAATGCATGTTTCAATATTGTTTCCAAACATAAAATTTTTAAACTGTAAATTAGGAACTATTTTTGAATGTTGTCGTTTTGCAGTTCCTTTATTTTTGGCTCTTACAGGTTCTCTTCTTTTAAATAGACAATATTCTGGAACTCTTAAGGATTTTTTTGTTAAACGTTCTTCAAAATTAATATTGCCATATGTATTTTGGATAGGTATGCTAATAATATTGACATTCTATTTTAATCATATTACTTACTTTAATTTGGATGTTTTAAAGTTAGTTTTGTCTTTTTTCTTTGATTCTGGAGTTCTTTGGTATTTCTGGATAATTTTAGGTGTTTACTTGTTTATTCCAGTTATTAATGATTTTATATTAAGAAAGGGACTAAATGGGGCTAAATACTTTTTGGTTGTTTGTGTTGTAGGGTCAATATTTTATCAGATATGTAATATTTTTGGTTTATTTTCATTTGTTGATTTTAGATTTTTTATAGGGCCAATAATTTACGTTGTTTTAGGTTTTTATTTGAGATTCAATGAGTTTAATCTTTCTAGAAACAAGATGATTTTGATTTCCTTTGTTTTATTTGTGGTTACATCATTGTTGAAAATTGGTTTTAATGTAATTCCAGGTGATGTTTCATATTTCTATGCATTAAACAATCACTCTTGGAATATGGGAGAGAATATTTTCTTTGAAACATATTTGGATGTTGGTATACTTGAAATAGTTCAGGTATCTTCTATTTTTCTTTTGTTTAGATATTTAAGTCAAGGAAGTGGAGCTATTAAAAGATTTGTTTTTAATAGCTATTTTGTTAAGTTTTTAACTTCCACTTCAAAATCTACTTGGGGAATGTATCTTTCACATGCAACATTTTTAATTATATTACCTATATTTATATCTCATCTAGCTTTAACTGGAACTGAAGGATTTTTAGCTACTATTGTGATTTCTGTATTTGTATTTTTAGCTACTTGGATTATTACTCTGATTTTACATAAAATTCCTTATTTAAATAAGGTTTCTGGTTATTATTAGCTAGAAATTCTTTTTTTTTATAGCTATACAAACAATATTTAAACATATAATTGTGTATATATTGATTTAAATAAATTGTAGTTTGAATTGTGGCGAATTTCTTATTTTACATAAAATCCTTTATTTAAATGAAGTTCCGGGTTATTATTTAAATAATAATATTTATATTTACGACTTGTTATTCAAACATAGAAATGTTTTTAAGTTGGTAAAAAAATAAATTTTAATTGATTTAAATAATTCGTTAAAAAAATAATTGTTTATTTTAAATAAAACACTTTTTTTTCTTTGAATTTATTTAATTTTATTTTTTAATTATACCAAATGGGAAAGGATTGCATGTCAGAGTATAAAAGTAGTCTGGAAACTAAGTTATGGTCAATAGCTGATGAATTAAGAGGTAATATGGACGCTAATGAATTTAAAAACTATATTTTAGGTTTTATTTTCTATAGATATCTTTCAGAGAAATTAGAGTTGTATCTTAATAAAGAGCTTGAAGAAGATCAATTAACATTTCAGGAAGCTTATAAGGATGATGATTTCAAATCTGATTTACAAGAAGAAGCTATTAATAATTTAGGCTATTTTTTAGAACCCCAATATTTATTTAATACAATTATTAAAAAAGCTAAAGTTGGAGATTTTATTTTAGATGATTTAAAAGAATCACTTAATGAAATCAGTAACTCTTCAATGGGACAAGAAAGTCAGGATGATTTTAGTAATCTTTTTGAGGACGTTGATTTAAATTCTTCTAAACTTGGAAAATCAGTTGAAGATAAAAATAAGTTAATTTCAAATATTCTTCTACATCTAAACGATATTGATTTTGAACTTGATAATGATGAATCTGACATTTTAGGAGATGCTTACGAGTATTTAATTTCTAAATTTGCTTCTAGTGCAGGAAAAAAAGCTGGAGAATTCTATACTCCACAAGAAGTTTCTAAAATATTAGCTAAGATAGTTACGCTAGGTAAAAATCGTTTAAAAAGTGTTTATGACCCTACTTGTGGTTCAGGATCATTACTCTTAAGAGTAGCTAAAGAAACCGATGTAGCTGATTTTTACGGTCAGGAATTAAATCAAACCACTTACAATTTAGCTAGAATGAACATGTTGCTCCATGGAGTTAAATATCAGGATTTTGACATTAGACAAGGAGATTCACTCCAAGATCCGCAACACATAGATGAAAAATTTGAAGCTATTGTAGCTAATCCTCCTTTTTCAGCTAAATGGAGTGCAGACAAAGAATTTTTAGACGATGAAAGATTTAGTGCATATGGAAAACTTGCTCCAAAATCTAAAGCAGACTATGCATTTGTACAACACATGATTTATCACTTGGCAGAAAATGGGACTATGGCCATAGTATTACCCCATGGAGTATTATTTAGAGGAGCAGCTGAAGAAAAAATAAGAAAATATTTAATAGAAGAGAAAAATTATTTGGATGCTGTAATAGGACTTCCAGCTAATATATTTTACGGAACAAGTATTCCTACAGTAATATTAGTATTTAAGAAATGCAGACAAGAAGACGACGCTATATTTTTCATTGATGCATCACAACACTTCGAAAAAGTAAAAAATCAAAATAAATTAAGAGAAGAGGATATTGATAGAATAATAAATGCCTATGCAAATCGTGAAGAAATAGATAAATTTTCACACGAAGCTAGTATGGAGGAAATTCGTGAAAATGACTATAATCTAAACATTCCACGTTATGTAGATACATTTGAAGAGGAAGAGCCAATAGATTTAGATGAAGTTTGCGATGAGCTTGAAAAGATAGCTATTGAAATGAAGGAAGTTGACGCAGAAATCAAAAAATACTGCGATGAACTTGGTATAAAAGCACCAATTTTTTAAGGGGGTATTTTTTTTGCAAAATTCTGAAATGTGTGTTTCTGCGAAGAAACACAATAAAAACGATGACAAAAATGAAGAATCATTAACTTTTTCAAGTGTCTTGTCCTCACTAAAAAAAGTAACTTTAGATGAAATAACTGAAAATTCAAAAGGAAAAGGAATTTCTAAATCAGATATTACAAAGGAAGGAACTCCATGTATCAGATATGGTGAATTATATACATATTATAATGAAATAACTGAAAAAATTTTATCTAAAACTCAATTAGATAAAAATTCATTGGTTTTAAGTGAATATGGGGATATATTAATCCCTTCTTCAGGAGAAACTCCTGAAGATATTGCAACTGCTACTTGTGTTCTTAATGAAAATATTGCAATTGGAGGAGATATTACAATATTGAAAACTACAGAAAATCCTATTTATTTATCTTATTATATAAATGCTAAAACTAAAAATATTGCTAAATATGCACAGGGAGTTTCAATTGTGCATTTATATTATGATGATTTTAAAAATATAGAATTATTCATTCATTCTAAAGAAGAACAGGAAAAAATTGCTAATTTTTTATCTTTGATTGATAAAAAAATTGGTTTATTGGAAGAGAAACAGGAAGTTTTTAAAAAATATAAAAAAGAAATTTTAAAAGATACATTTTCTAAAAAATCAAACAGTGAAAAAATAAGAATTTCGGATTTAGGGTCATTTTCAAGTGGTTATACGTTTAAACCAGAATATCAAAGATGTGAAAATTCAGAAATACCTTTTTTTAAAGTCTCTGATTTGAATTTGAATAAAAAATATATGAAAATTTCTAATAATTATATTAATAAAGAAACATGTGATAAATTAAAGTATAAAACAATTAATAAACCATCAATAATTTTTGCTAAAATAGGTGAAGCTATTTATTTAGAAAGAAAAAGAATCGCATATCCTCCTTTTTTAATAGATAATAATCTATTATCTTTTCAACCATCTCCTGAATATTCTTTAGAATTTATTTATTATATTTTTCAAAGTTTAAATATATCTAGATATGCTCAAAAAACTGCATTACCTTCATTACCGTCAAAAGAAGTTGGATCTATTGAATGTTACATTCCTTCATCAAAAACTAGTCAACGTCTAATTACTGATTTTTTAATCGATTTAGATAAAAAAAATTCAATAATTGAAAAAAATATAATGTTGGTAAAAAATTTAAAAGAATTTTTATTACAAAATTTATTCATTTAAATTGTCGTATAAAATTTATTAATGAGGGATAATTGCCGTTTATCACACTCTACGACAATTATCCATTTTTTCCACAATAAATTAACTAGAAGTAAAATTGTAGTTGAATTTTAACAGAAACAAAAACTTATTGTTTCTAGTTGATATTATTAAATTAGTTAATATTTAAAATTATTGGAAATATGTTTGATAGAACGAAAATAAAATACTTAAACATCAGACATTCAAATACCTTTTTAGTGAAAAAAGTTTAAAAATTTCATCATTGAATAATATAATATAAATATATGAAATCCATAAAATGAATGGAAAATTGCCTTTTAAAATACCCATCGACAATTTTCCTGTTTTTTACAAAAAATCAACTAGGAGTTAAATTGCTGTTGAATTTAAGAGAAACAAATGATTTTTGTTTCTATAATTATATTGCGTTGTTTTCTATTTAAAGGTAATGAAGATAATTTAAAAATTTTCTTAAATAACTCTTCTTAATTAGTAAAAAGGGCTGTAATATTTAGTAGTATTTCACAGAAACACACAAGAAAATCCATGCAAAATATTTTTGATAATCTTAAAAAGGATAAAAATGCTAAAATTTATAGATTAAAAGATATTTCTAAAATCAAAAAAGGAATTCAATTAAATAAAAATGATTTTGATAATAATGGAAAATATTACGTATTAAATGGTGGTAAAGAACCATCAGGATTTTCTAATTTATGGAATGTAAAAAGTAACACTATTACAATAAGTGAAGGAGGTAATTCTTGTGGTTTTGTTAATTTAAATGAAGAAAAATTTTATTGTGGAGGTCATTGTTACTATTTAGAAGAAATAGATGAAAAAATCGATTTAAATTATTTATATTTCTCTTTAAAATATAATGAACATAATATAATGAAACTGAGAGTAGGATCTGCATTACCTAATATTCAAAAAAAGGATATAGAAAATTTAAAAGTTTTTATTCCTAATTTAACAAAACAACAACTTATTGGTAGTTTATTAGAGAAATTAAATTATAAAATAAAAATTATTAAAGAAAAAATCAATGTTTTAACTAATTTTAAGAGATATATGCTTAGAAATTTATTTATATAAACATTTGTTGCATGAGATATTTTTTAAATTTCTTCATCTCATTTATTTCAATTTGAATATTAGATGTTTTTTGATTTAATAATTCAAAAAATTTAGCAATTCTATTTTGAATATTAATTGAAGGAATTATTACTTTTTCTTTTGAATAATCTTTAAAATATAAATGAGGAATTGAGGAACCAACAATATATTTTTTAAAATTTTTAATTTTAAGCTGATAATAAATGAATTTTAAGTTAAACTCATTTTTAGAAGTTAAATAAGCCATTGTTCCTAATACTGAACTTTTACCATTATAATAATTTATTCTTCCAACTCCTGCACCATCTTTTATAATTCCAATATAATTTCCATCTAATTCATAACTATCAATGAATTTAATTAAACCTTCTGCCCCATATAATGGATAACTTTCATTTTCAGATTCTAATTTATCTAACGAAAGATTACTAGATTTATAATTTAAAACTTCACTTAATAAAAATTCATCCCCATTCAAATTTTCAAAAATATTTTGCATGGATTTTCTTGTGTGTTTCTGTGAAAGAAATAGGGTTTCTTCCAATAAACCAATTTTTTTATCAATCAATGATAAAAATTTAGCAATTTTTTCTTGTTCTTTTTTAGAAGGATATTTAATTTTTGTTTTTTTTAAATCTTTTAGATTTATCTTCATAGGAATAGCTAAAAGTAAAGATTTACTCAAATAATCTTTAAGATAATAATCTGTCTTTAAATACTGATTCAAAAATTTTGAATTAATTTTAATTGAACTTAAAAGAGCTAAACTAACATAAATGCTAAATTCATAATTCCAATCGACATATTGAGATTCTCCTAATGAACCAATTCTTGTAAGTAATATATCTCCTTTTTTAGGATAACAACGCTTAATTAATTTCTCATGTTCTTCTTTGCTTATATATTTTGGATTTACATTTGAAGTAATAGTTTCAACGCTAAAGAATGGAATGCCTTTTTTAACATAATGAGGAGTGGTATGAGTTCCATCTTGTATAATAGCTATCTCATTTAGCTCTGAAATTTTCCATTCATCAGTAAATTCAGGGAATCTTAATTCAGGATATGGTTTTTCATTTTAGAAATATAACGAACTTTATAATAGTCATTTTGGTTTTATATAAAAAACCGATGAAAGGTCACATATTGAATATAAGTTATTCATTTTAGAAACATAATATTTTTAAAATGTGTATTGGTTTTTTAAAGAAAACCATATCTAAACGTCATAACAATTTTTAACAACAATTTTATATTATACCAACAAACTATTATTTATAAATCAAATGTGGAGTTAAAATGTCAACACAAAGTGAAGCTGTTTTAGAGGAAAATCTTATTAATAAACTCTCTAACGAGGGCTATGAAAGAATAGCTATTAAAGATGAAGATCAACTTAATCAAAATTTTAAAACTCAAATTGAAAAGTTTAATCATTGTGAATTATCTGATGAGGAGTTCAGAAAGCTTTTGATTTATTTAAATGAAGGTTCTATTTATGATAAGGCTAAAAAATTAAGAGATAGGTATTATGTAGATAGAGACAATGATTCTTTTTATATTTCCTTTTTAAATCAAAAAGATTGGTGTCGAAATAGCTTCCAAATATCTAATCAAATCACCATGAGAGGAAAATATGAGAATAGATATGATGTTACTATCTTAATTAATGGTTTGCCTCTTGTGCAAATTGAACTTAAACGTCGAGGTATGGCTTTAAAAGAAGCGTTCAATCAAATAAATAGATACAAAAGACATTCTTACAAAGGCCTTTTTAACTATATTCAGATATTTGTAATAAGTAATGGTGTTAACACTAAGTACTTTGCAAACGGTGATGCTCCTGCAGAATTTGGTTTCACTTACTTTTGGAAAGATGAGGATAACAGAAACATAACAAACTTAGATGAGTTTGCAGAAACCTTTTTAGAGAAATGTAATCTAGCTAAAATGATTTCAAGATATATGGTTTTCCATGAATCTGATAAAACTTTAATGGTTTTAAGAGCTTATCAGAAATATGCAGCTGAAGCTATTGTAAATCAAGCACTAAATGTTAAACAAAATGGTTATGTGTGGCATACAACAGGAAGTGGGAAAACATTAACTTCATTTAAAGCAAGCCAGCTACTAGCTGAAGAAGAGGATATTGATAAGGTTATTTTTGTTGTTGATAGGAGAGATTTAGATATTCAAACCAACAAAGAGTTTAATAGCTTCTGTCCTGGTTGTGTTGACAATTCAGATAATACTAGAGCATTAGTTAAAAATCTTTTATCAGATAAAAATAAAATGATTACAACAACCATCCAAAAGCTTAGTAAAGCCGTTAAAAATCCAAGAGATCAAAAAAAGCTTGAAAATCTAAGAGAAAAAAATATTATTTTTATTTATGATGAATGTCATAGAAGTCAGTTTGGAGAAATGCATCAAGCTATTGATGAGTTTTTCATCAACTCTTTATCTTATGGTTTTACAGGAACTCCTATTTTTGAAGAGAACTCTCAAGGTGTTAAAACAACTAAAGATATCTTCAAGAAACGTCTGCATAGCTATTTAATCAAAGATGCAATAGCTGATGAGAACGTTTTAGGTTTTTCAGTTGATTACTATCATTGGGGTAAAATGAAAGAAATTCCTGATGAAGATGTTGCAGCTATTGATGAAAAGGAAGTTTTACAATCTAGGCAACGTTTAAATTTAATTGTTGACAATATTATAGAAACTTACGATGCAAAAACTCTTAATCGTGAATTCAATGCACTTTTTACAGTTCCTTCTGGTGGTGTTATTCATGATTATTATAAGCTATTTAAGCAAAAAGACCATGATTTAAAAGTAGCTACTATTTTTACATATAATCCTAATGAAGAAATCGAAGAGGGTCATGAACATTCAAGGGATATGCTTGAAAGCTATATTCAGGATTATAATGAAATGTTTGGAACTGATTTTAGTACAGATACCTTTAAAGAATATTATGCAGATGTTTCTAAAAGAATGAAAAATAGAGACATTGATTTATTAATTGTTGTGGATATGTTTCTAACAGGTTTTGATAGTAAACCACTAAATACTTTGTATGTTGATAAAAACATGAATTATCATAAACTTCTTCAGGCATTTTCCAGAACCAACAGAATCACCAATAAACGTAAATCCCAGGGAAATATTGTTAATTATAGAAATATTGAAAAGGATGTTAACAATGCCATAAGGCTATTTTCAGATTCCGATGCTATTGTAGATGTAATTTTACCTTCTTATGATTACTTCATTGAAAGATTCAATCAGGATTTAGATAAATTATTTAGTTTGGTAAAAACAGCTGAGGATGCTATTAATTTACAATCTGAAGAACAAGAAAAAGAATTTGTTTTAGCTTTTAGAAATCTTACAAGAACTAAAAATAAATTGGATACCTTTGCAGAATTTACATTCAATGATGTGAATATAGAAGAACAGGAATTTAATGACTTTAAAAGTGCTTATTTAGACATTAATGATACTAAACCAAAAGACAAAACTTCAGTTTTAAATGATATTGATTTTGAATTAGAACTTTTTAAAACCGATGAAATAAATGTAGATTATATTCTTAATTTATTAAAAGATCTTGATCATACCCAATCTAGCTATGACCATGATAAAGGAAGAATTATTAATTTAATGAAACAGTCAGAGAATTTACGTAGTAAAATAGGTTTAATTGAAAAATTCATTGATAATAATCTTCCAGCCATTAAAGACACTGATGTTAGTGTTTTTGAAGAGTTCAATGACTTTATGGAAATTGAAAGAAAACAGGCAATGTGTGATATTGTAAGTGAAGAGAAACTTGATGAGGAAACCGCTCGTGAAATATTTGACAAATATGAATTTTCAGAAAAGTTCGATGATGATTTAATTAAAAAATCTTTTACAGAAAAATTAGGTTTTAAAAATAGAAAATCAAAAGTTAAAGTTGTTAAAGATAAAATAACAGAACTATTTGACATGTTTAATTATTAAAAAGAAATGTAGTTAACATTTCCTTTTAATATTCGTTTTTATAGTATCTGTATAAGTAATTAATTACTACAGCTACGATAATTGAAATTACAAGGTCAAACCAGAAAGGTTCTCCAAACATTCCATTAACTACAGGCATACTTTGTCCAATTGCATAACCTATTACATGATTTTGGAATAACCCAACTAAAAAACCTGTTATAAGTCCATTTACTGCAGATACTCTTTCATCCGGTAGGATAAGACTTCCAATAGCTACAACAATAACTAAAATAGCTGTAAATATATCTCCTGCATATGCATGGGAAAGTGCAGCTCCAATAGCTCCTAAAATTAAAATAACTACAGTTTCAATAACTGGGAGTCTAAACATATCACCAAATTTATCCATATTTTTCACCTCACTTTTAAAGATAATAATTATAATATTCTATCTAATATTTAAACTATTTGAAAATTGATTTCCTAAATTAAAGACATGAAAATAACCTAAAATAGCTATTATAATTATAACAAAACAAACAACACTCAACAGCTATTAATTAAACAAGCTAGCTGTGAATTGGATGTTGTTTTAAATAATACTAAAGTAGAATATGGTACTCCAATTAGTGGAGAAGTTTTCGTTACAACTCAAAATGGAGTATTACTTAATGGTACAGTTAAATTTGAGTTAAATAATAAAGTTTATGAAGTAAACGTACAAAATGGAAAAGGTCAAATTAATATAAAAGATAAAATACCTGCTAATCACTATCAATTTATAGCTAATTTCACAGAAAGCACAGGTAATTATGAAATGGCCTATAAAGAGGTTTCATTGGATATTACCAAAGCTAATGTAGATATTGATGTAAAATATACAAACAATACCCAAGAAAATGTTTCAGCTGATATAACCCTTCCGGATAATATTACAGGTAATGTGACTGTTAAAGTGGATAATGTCACATTTGGTACAGTTAATATTACAAATGGAACAGGTAACTTTACATTTGATAATATCACACCAGGAAAACATAACATTACAGTTATTTATCCAGGTGATGAAAATCATAATGGAACTAATACTACTACAGAAATTACTGTAATGGCTACAGCTGTTTTAAATCTAAATATTAATTTAGATAAAAATGTTTTAATCTATGGTGAAAAATTAACTGGAAATGTTACTGTTATTTATTCAAACGGTACAAAAGCTAATGGTGAAACAATTCTTCTAATAAATGGCACAAGATATGTTGTTCCAATCGTTGATGGTGTTGGAGATTTAAACATAGAAACAATATTCAACGTAGGAGAATATGATATTAAGGCTGATTTTATTAGTGATAAATATGAATCTGTTCAAAATACTTCTAGTTTTATAGTCAGTAAAAAGCACGTTGAAATTGAAGTTACATACACAAATACAACTTATGGAAATGTATCTGGAGTTATTACAATACCTGATAATATTACAGGTAATGTGACTGTTAAAGTGGATAATGTCACATATGGTACAGTTAATATTACAAATGGTACTGGAAACTTTACTTTAGATAATGTTACTCCAGGAAATCATAATATTACCATAATTTATCCAGGTAACGAAAATTACAACAATGCAACTGATAATAATGAAATTGAAGTTATTAAAGCAGATATTGCTAAATTAGAATTAACAGCTAATGATATTACTTATGGTGAAGATTTAAAAGTGGAACTTGTGCTTTTAAACAATAAAGGAGAAGGAATCACAGGTACAGTTTATCTTGATTTATTAGGTATAACTTATCTTGTAGATGTTATGGATGGAAAAGGAAATATTACTATTTCTGATATCATTCCTCAAGGAAGCTACGAGATAGAAGCTACATTTGAAGATGATATTTACAATAAAATCCAAAATCAAACCACTTTCAAGGTAACAGGGTTAAAACCAAATATGAATGTTACTATTGAAACAAATTCTAATGGCACTATTACTGGTAATGTCACTTTACCGGAAGATGCTACTGGAAATGTTACTATTATTGTAGATGGTAAAGAATATACAAATGTAACTGTTGTTAATGGTACAGCTAACTTTACAATTTCTGATTTACCAACAGGTAAACATAATATCACTGTGATTTATTCAGGTGATGATAAATATGCTTCAGAAATCTTTGAAGAAGAAATTGAAATTAAAGGAAATAGCTCTAATGATAGCAATGTACCTTCAAACAAGCAATCCTCAATAAATGACCAAAAAAATAAAGAAAGCGAATTTAATGAAAATTCATTAGAAAATATTAAAACTGGTAATCCATTGGTTTTATTATTAGCTATCTTTATTATACCATTGAGAAGAAAAATAAGATTTAATTAAGGGATTTTCCCTTATTTTTATTTTATTTTTAATTAAATATTACTTTAAAAGAAAAATAACTTTTTTTCTATTTATATCATTCTATTTTTTCAAAGACTATTTAAAATATAAAAATTAATATTGTTATTAATAAAGTATATTCTGTGATTTAATGAGAGATGTTAATATTTTAGTTGAAGCTTTGCCATATATTAAGAAGTTTCATGATAAAAAGATTATGATTAAATATGGTGGCCATGCTATGATAGATGAAGATGCAATGGCCTCAACAGCTAGAGATACAGTTTTATTAAAATATGTTGGTATGGAACCACTCGTCGTTCATGGAGGAGGACCTGAAATCTCCAGATCCATGGATAAATTAGGAAAAGAACCTCAATTCATTAAAGGATTAAGAGTAACTGATGAAGAAACAATGGATATTATTAAAATGGTTCTTGTAGGTAAAATAAGTACAAATATCGTTTCTCAAATCTGTTATCATGATGGAAAAGGAATTGGAGTCTCTGGAAAGGACAGTCAGCTAATCTATGCTCATAAAAAACCTGTTCATAAAATAACAGATGAAGAAACCGGAAACGAGGAATTTGTTGATTTGGGATTAGTAGGTGAAATTGATTGTATCAATACAGAATTATTGGATATGTTTACTAGAAATGATTATATTCCGGTTATTTCTCCTGTGGGAATGGCTGAAGATGGAACTAGTCTTAATTTAAATGCAGATACTGCAGCCGGTAAAATAGCTAGTTCAATTGATGCTGAAAAATTAATTATTTTAACTGATGTTCCAGGAGTTTTAAGAGATCCTTCAGACCCTGATAGCTTAATTCAAAAAATAACCATTGATGAAGTTCCCCAATTAATTGAAGAGGGTGTTATTACAGGAGGAATGATTCCGAAAGTCGAAACTTGTGTTGATGCAATTAAAAATGGTGTTAAATCATGCCATATTATTGACGGACGTAAAAAACATTCTCTTTTACTTGAAATATTTACAAAAGATGGAATCGGAACTATGATTTATGAAAAATAGTTCTTTTCATGGTTGTTAAAATATAGATTTATATATTATAATTTATAATATTATTATTGTTAAGTTATTAGATGCTTATTTGTTTTCAAAAATTGAGTTTACCAAAGATGTAAAATTAATTTCAACTCATATTAAAAATTTAAAATAAATGAATAATATTGTGGGGGGGGTGTTTGTCTAGAAATGACAAACCTTTTTATATTAAAGCTATAAATTCTATATTTAAATTTACTAGATTATTTTTACCTATTAAAGATAGGGTGTTGTTTTTAGGAAGTCCTAGGAATTCAACATTGATGGAAAACGATCAATTAGTTTTTGATAAACTTAAATGCGATAAAAAAGTTATTGTTAAAAAATTACCTCATAAAATAAAAGACATTATTAGAATTTCTTACTATATTCAAACTAGCAAAGTAATAGTTATTGATGATCAGTACCGCTATCTCATGCATATACCATTAAAAGATAAACAACGACTGGTTCAAATGTGGCATGGGCCTGGAGCATTTAAGAAAGTAGCTCTAGATTTACCGGATCATTCGCCGGTGGAAAAATATTATCATACTCAATATGATGCATTTATTTCAAGTTCTCCTCATGTTTCTAAATTTATCGAAAGCGGATTTGGAATTTCAAAGGATGTTGTAAAACCATTAGGTTATCCACGTTCTGATATTTTAATTAACAATGTAGAAGAACTTAAAAAGGAAGCATATGAAAAATATTCTGATTTAAAGGATAAGAAAGTTATTCTTTACTTTCCAACATACAGAAGATACAATGGAGAACTTTTAGATTATGATTATGAAATCGATTGGGAAAAAATGAATGAATTTTTAGATGAAAATGATATGGTTCTTTTAGTTAAGCGGCATCCTCTTTTGGTAGCTAATGATATTGAAGCTGTTCCAGCTAATTATCCAAATATAGTTGACATAAAAGAGGATTCTTATTTTCCTTTAATGACAATTTCAGATATGTTGATAACAGACTATTCATCTGTATTCTATGATTATCTGTTTTTAAATAAGCCTATTGTTTTCTATTGTCCTGATGCGGAGGAATATTTGGAAAAAAATGGATTTTATTTGGATTTTCCTCAAGATTTGCCTGGAGAGTATTGTGAAAATTTTGATGAACTGTTAAATATTCTTAAAAATGATAAAAAAGATATAGATTACTCAGATTGTAGAAAAATATATCTGGAATCTTGTGATGGAAATTCAACAGATAAAGTTGTTAAATTAATAGAAGATTATATTGAAAATTGAGGTTATTAAATGTATGATGTTAGTGTTATAATTCCTGTTTATAATGCAGAAAATACATTAAAAAGATGTATTGACTCAGTAATAAACCAAACTTTGGGATTTGAAAATATTGAGCTTATTTTATATGATGATGCTTCAACAGATAACTCAAGAGAAATAATCCTAGAATATGCTAATCAATATTCAAATATCATTCCTATTTTAAGTGATAAAGGGAGTGGAGGTCCAAGTCATGGGCGTAATGAAAGTATTAAAATAGCTACTGCAGATTATATTATGTTTATGGATAATGATGATGAATATGAATTGGATATATGTGAAAAATTGTATAATGAAATTAAAAATGAAAATGCTGATTTAGTCACATGTAATCATATAAATCTTATTAATGATGAGATTAAAGCTCCTAGAATTTATGAACATGGAAATGGAATCATAGATGGAAATAAAATAATCTTTCTAGATAGTGATGTCTTTAATTTTTATATTGGCGTAGTTTGGAATTCAATATTTAAAAAGGAAATTATATTAGAAAACAATATTAAGTTTCCTATTTCAATGGCAGAAGATATATTATTTAAACTAGAATACTTAAAAGAAATTAAAAAAATTGTTTATCTAAAAGATTATTTTGGATATATTAGACATGTTAAAAATGATTCTCTTTCTAATTCACGTAATTTAAATAATTTAAAAAAATACATAAAATTAGCTTGGAAAACTATAGAAAAATATGAAAATATTAATATTAATTCTTTTTTCAATATTCCAGATTATATTATTCCGCAATTTTATGTTTCAAATTTAATAAAGTATAACAGTAAAGAAGAAATATATGGGTTGTTTGAACTTTTAAGAGAATTTGAACTAGAAACTAATGATAATACAAAAATGGAAATGATGATTAAAATAGCAAACAATTTGATTTTAAATAAGCATTACAGAATGGCTTTGATTTATTTAAAACTGCTCGGGAAATTTTATTCTAATAATACATTAAAAAAGATTCATAATAAAATAAATTAGAGCATTTAATAGTTAATTAAAATGAGGAATATAAATGAAATGTAAAATTTGCGGTAATGATGTTGATAATAAAATTTTTAAAATAAAAGATTTCCAGTATGGTTTAGATGAGGAATTTGATTATTTTGAATGTTCTAATTGTGGATGTTTGCAAATTAAAGAAATACCTTCAAATATTGGAAAATATTATCCAGATAATTATGGTCCTCATAACTCTCAAGTTAATGGGATTAAAAAATTTTTGGAATCAGAAATAGAGAAATTTTATTTTTCTAATAAATCTATTTTAGGAAAGTTATTATCTTACTATCCAACCGTGGATACAGTAATTTTTGGAGAAGTTTGGTATGAATATGTTGAGAAGAATATAGCTAATAAAAATATTCCAATATTAGATATAGGATGTGGTTCGGGTCAATTTTTACAACTTCTTCAAAAAATAGGTTACAATAATTTAAAAGGAATTGATTTATTTATTGATGAAGAAAGAATTCCTAAGGGTTTGGATATTGTTAAAGTAGGATTGGATGAATATGAAGCTGATGAAAAATTTGACATCATAACTTTAAATCATTCATTCGAACATATGGATAATCAAGTTGAAAATCTATCTCATATTAAAAATTTATTAAGCGATAAGGGTTTAATATTTCTAAGAATACCTGTAAAATCAGAGTATATCTGGAAAGAATATGGAATAAATTGGTTTCAAATTGATGCACCAAGACATTTTATATTACATACTATTAAATCCTTTGAAATATTGGCTGATAAGGTAGGTCTTAAAATTAAAGATATTGTTTTTGATTCAACTCATTCACAATTTACAAGTTCTAACAGATACAAAAAAGGAATAACATTATTTGATGATAGTTTATCATTTGAAGAAGTGAATGAAAACTCTTTAAAATATTACAAAGATAAAACTAAAGAGTTAAACGAAAAAAGGCAAGGAGATCAAGCAATTTTTATATTATCTAAATAGAGTTCTAAATTTAAAGATTATTTAATTGAATTCAGCTATTTATGAATTTAAATATTCGAAATTTTCATTTAGTATCTAAAATAGCTAATTTAAAAAAAATAAAAATGAAGTTAATTGCTAAATATTAACTTCTACAAGCTCCATCTACAGAAAGAACTTCACCAGTAACATAGCTTGCCATATCACTAGCTAAGAATAAAAATGCATTAGCAATATCTTCTGGTTGTCCTACTCTTTTAAGTGGAATTTGTGAAATTATTCCTTCACGAACAGGATCTGGCAATGCTTTTAACATATCGGTGTTTGTAACACCTGGAGCTACTGCATTTACACGAATATTGTCTGGACCAAGTTCACGTGCTAAAGAAAGTGTTAATCCATTTACAGCAAATTTTGAAGTTGGATAACCTACACCAGAAGGTTGGCCTGAAATAGATACCATAGAACTTGTATTTAGAATAACTCCTTCACCTTGTTCTTTCATTAAAGGTGCAACAGCTTTAATAGTTCTGAATAATGCATTTACATTCAAATTCATAATTTTTTCAAAGTCTTCTACTTCATATTGGTATAATGGTGTTGAAGCTGATATTCCTGCATTGTTTATTAAAATATCAATTTTTCCATATTTTTCATAAATTTCTCCTACAGTTTTCTCAATTTCTGCAAAATCATTTAAGTTTGGCCAAAATCCTTCTACTTCAGCATCAGGATTTTCTTCTTTTATTTGATTTATTGCATTATCTACACTTTCTTGTCTAGAACCAAATAGAATTACTTTACAATTGTTGTCTAAAAAGAGTTTTACAGTTGCAAATCCTATACCTCGGGTTCCTCCAGTAATTATAGCTACTTTATCGGTTAACAATTTATTCACCTCTAAGTACTTATTAATATATTTTTATAATTTAAGTGTTTAACTATATTTAATTTCATAAATCGTGAAGTTTCTTTCATCTTTATAAAGCTCTATAAATTGCACATGTTCGTTAGATAGATTTTCTAAGCTTCTTGGAGTTAAAACATATGTAATGTTTAAAGTTTCTAAATCAGAGACATTTAAATTTATATTAAATATATCCGGTTGTAATAGCTCAAAAGTCGTTGAGGAATTATTTTGTAAATTAATTGTAATATGAGCATATCTATTATAAGTATCATTAAATTCTCCAGCTGAATCTATTTTATGCCATGTTTCCATTTGAGGATAAGTGTTAACAGAATTAAGTGTGTGAGCCCCTACAGGAATAATAGAATCAATATTAATTCCATTTTCAACAATCCAAGTTTCATTTGGATTATTCTGAACAATGGTAGCTGTTTGCTGCACAATAGGTTCTTTAAAATAAAAGTCAGTTCCTGTTTCTATTGGGTTAAATAATCCTCCAGCTATTAAAGTTAAAATTACCACTCCAATTAGGAAATATTTTTTAAACTTTTTATTTCCACCATTAAATATGAAATAATACAGTATTGTAAAAATTACAAAGGTTATTATAGCTACAATTAATTTATAATTAAATAATTTTAGATAAGGGATTACGAAAGTTAATCCAATAGCTGAAATTAATATTGAAGCTATAAGAGCAGCTATTTTTAGTTTTTTAGTGTTAATTTCTTTATTATATAATGCCATTGCCCTAATTAGAAGTAATAAATTAATAAATGAAAATATAGCTATTAGTCTAGAGGGTGTTGTACTTTTAAGAAATGTTATATCTCCAATAATATGTGGCATTGGAATGAGGAAGTATGCAAATAAACAAACAAATAAAACGATTAAAATAGTTGATAGGAAATCTCTTCTTTTTTGAATTGTTCTTACGATAAGATATATTATAAATCCTAGTGGGAAAAATGAAATAAAGGATGGTGGATCGATTAAAGCTCCGTCAATATTGCCTACAAAGGGAACTGCCCAGGAGATTAAATATTTAAATATATATGCATAGTTAAATCCTTCAAGCAAACCTCCATAATATTTTCTAGAACCTGGATAGGCCGTGTTTAAAATAAGTTGGATTGCATCAAAGGATTTTAAAAATATATAACATAGGCTAATAGCTAAAATTAAGATGGTCAAAAGGATTATTAAAAAGTCTTTTTTTGAATATCTAAAGCTATTCCAGTTTTTATAAACAATCCATATCAATAGTGCAAGAAATACATAGGCAAGCGGTATTTCCCAGGCAGGATACATTCCTAAAATAAATCCTCCAGCACAAATTATTAAAGGAATAACTGTTAATAATCTTTTTTTATAATTATTTGTTTCCATATAGTAGTTTATTAGCAATATGATAGCTTGTCCAAAGATTAGCATTTCTACCAACATGTTTATGGCATACCATTGTTGAACAATAGGAGAAAAAGCTATTAAAAATGTGTAGGCAAGTGATAATATTTTATTTTTGTTTGTAAGGAGCATCCCAAATTCAAATGAGATTAAAAACAATATTACAAGTCTTGAAACCCAATAAAAGGATAATCCGTATCCTTGAGGTAGGAATAAATATCCTATTTGAAACGGTCTGAAAATAACTGCCAAATTCCATACTGGCTGTCCATAGGTTATAAACATGTCTGTTGTGGTTCCTCTTACAATTTCAGAAAAATAGCTGAAGTTGTTATAGTATTGGGAAAATGCAAGTGGTGTATTTACGTTAAATTCGTCACTTCGTATATTTCTTGCAATTCCTAAAAGAGATTTATGATTAGAATCAGATAAGGTTAGCTGTGCAAGAGAGGATCCATGAATCTGCAGTAAAGTACAAAGTAAAATAATAGCTAATCCAATTAAAAATCGATACTTATAGATAAAGATTAATGTTTTTTCCTTTAAAGTAGGATTAAAATAAATATAGAAAACAATTAAAAAAACCACAAATAGAACAATAGCTTTCTTTATTGAAAAATAATGTATGGAAATATAGGGAATATCAATTAATTTTTGAGCAGTTTGAAGTTTTAAGCTATTTTCAACAAGTGTTATACAACATTCAAAAAATAATGTACATAAAACCGCTGATAAAACTATTTTATATAAATTTGAATATCCTCTAAATTTTGTTAACATTAACTATAATTATGTTTGATGGGTTATATTAAATATTTCCAATATAAATTAAAAATTTATTAATAATTAAACATAGCTATTTTTATGTGTTAAATTCTTTTTTAAGCTCTTTTCTTAGAAGTTTCCAGCCATTAACTCTTGGAAGTTCATCTACATTAAATATTTTTCTTGGAATTTTATATCTAGATAAATTTTCACGAGCAAACTTAATTAAATCATCTTCATCTGGGTGATCTTTCCAAACAACAGCAGCTACGGGAATTTCTCCTTTATGACAATCATCTATACTAAAAATAGCTATTTCTTCAACTGATGGATGTTTAATTAAAACTTCTTCAACTTCCGTTGGGTATATTTTCCAACCGCTCATTACAATCATATCTTTTTTACGATCAGTAATGAATAAACGGTTATCATCATCAAGATATCCAATATCTCCAGTTAAAAACCATCCATCTTCTAAAAATGCTTCTTTTGTTGCTTCTTCTTTTCCCCAATATCCTTTAGCTACTGCGGGACCTCTAAGTGCAATCTCACCGTGTTGATATTTTTCAAGTATTTTTGAAGAGTCTTTTTCATCTACAATTTTAATTTCTGAAAAACAAACAGGATGTCCCACACTTTCATATCTATCTGCTTCTATATAATCTTCAGGCCTAATTACAGTTCCTGTTCCTATTACTATTGTTTCTGATAATCCATAAGCATTTATAATAGGAATATGATAAGTTTGATAGAATTTTTTCCATATCTTTTTATGTAAAGGCCCTCCTCCGCTTACAATCTCACGGACGGTTTGTAATTCTTTTCTAGCATCGATATTAGTTAATGAATGGATTACTGGAGGCATTCCAGTTAATACTGTTACTTTTAAGTCATTACAAAGCTTAAGATAATCATCTAGATTATATTGTTCCATCATTATGTAGAGTGCCCCACTTCTAAGAGCAGCAATGGCCCAGGAAAGACCTACATGTGCCATAGGATATATTCCTAAAAAGACGTCATTTTGTTTTAATGTAAGTACATCACATTCATTATGAATAGCTGTAAAGTAATTACCATGAGTTAGCATAGATCCTTTAGGTTTTCCAGTTGTTCCAGATGTATATTGAATTTGACATAAATCATCCCACTCTGTAGATGCCGGAGGAATTATTTCTGTGTCTGAAAATTTATCTAAATCATTTATAATATAGCTATTAATACTTAATTTATCTGCATTTTCATCAGTTATTATTAATTTTGCCTGTGAATCTTCAATCATATATTCAAGTTCAACATCAGTAAAAATTCTATTGGTTGGAATAGCTATGGCACCTATTCTCCATAAGGCGAATAAAGAAAAAAGATATTCAGCTGAATTGTTAAGATAAATTAATACTCTATCTCCCTTATTAATTCCTTGATTTTTAAGTTCACGACCTATTCCAGAAATTGTTTTAAGCATTTCCAAAGAATTATAATATTTGTTAGTTGATGGACAGTATAAGACATCTTTATCTAATCTGTATGAATTAGCATCTAAAAAAGTAGTAATATTAAGCATTATAAATCCTCCATAGCTTTTGTAATAGATTTTCCCATTTCAAGTGTTGTTGCATCTCCCCCTAAATCAGGAGTAACTGTTTTTCCTTCTTTTAAAACTTTAGCTACAGCATCGGTTATTTTTTTTTCTACTTCATATTCCTTAAAATAGTTCATCATCATAGCTATTGATAAAATCATTGATGTTGGGTTTGCAATGTTTTTTCCTGCAATATCTGGAGCAGATCCATGAACTGGTTCAAATAATCCATGTTCATCTCCAATATTTCCTGAAGGAGCTATTCCAAGACCTCCTACCAGTCCTGCACCTTCATCTGAAAGAATATCTCCAAATAAATTACTAGCTAAAATAACATCATATTCCTGAGGTTTTGTTACCATATAAAGTGCTGCAGTATCTACAATACAGTCGTTTTTAACAATGTCAGGATATTTTTCTCCTATTTCATAGAAGGTATCTTTAAATATTCCATCAGTCATTTTTAAAACTTCAGCTTTATGAACACAGGTAACCTTGTTTTTGTTTAAATTTTGGCATTGTTTAAAAGCTACTTCACTAATTTTCTGAGATGCCTTTTTAGTTATTATTCTTTCAGCTATTACTTCATCTTCATATTTATGTTCTATTTGGCTATAGAGACCTTCTGTGTTTTCTCTTACAATTAACATATCAATATCTGTATAAATTGATTTAACTCCTGGAAATGATTTTATTGGGCGTAAATTTGCATATGCATCTAAAACTTTTCTAAGCCCTATTATTGGACTAGGTTTGCCTGGTGTTGAGGTTGTTGCTCCAAATAGGACAGCATCTGATTTTTTAGCTTTTTTAATGGTATCTTCAGGTAAGGTAGAACCAGTTTTTTGGAAACATTCATAACCAGCTATTGCATAATCAAAAGAGAATTCTAAATCTATATGGTCTAGAAGATATTCTCCAGCTTCCATTACTTCTTTACCAATCCCATCTCCTTCTATTATTGTAATATTGTACATGTTTTTCACTTTAAAAATGTTCGTATAATACCAAAATTTATTTATTTGTAGAAACTTTAATATATTACTATATAATATATTTTACTTAGATTTATAAGTGAGGGATTGTAATGGATAGAACAATTGATGAATTAATACAAGATTTAAATGATGACGATGATTTTACTGTTGAAGAAGCTTGTGGTTTATTAGAGATGAAAGCTGATGAATCCATTGATCCATTAATTTCAGCATTATCCAGTAGGAAAAAAAACATAAGATTAAATTCCGCTAAAATTTTAGGATTAATAAATGATCCAAAAGCAATTAACCCTTTAATCACTACTTTAAGAGATAATAATAAATTAGTGAGAAGAGAAGCTTCTACAGCATTAAGCCGTTTTGGAGAACCTGCAGTTTTACCTTTAATTGATGTATTAGAAGACGAAGATTGGAGAGTAAGAGGAGCTGCTGCATGGGCTTTAGGAAACTTAGATGATGAAAGAGCTATTGAGCCTTTAGAAGCTTTACTTGATGATGAAAGTGGTTTTGTTAAAAGTGGAGCTAAAAATGCAATAGCTAATATTAAAAAATCATTAGAATAATCATTTATTTATTTTTTCTTTTTATTTTATTATTTTTTTGAACATTTTATAGAATTTTTTTATAAATTTTTTAAACATTCAGATTTCATTTTGGGTCGGAAGTAGTTTTCCACTATATTTATATATAATAAAGAAACATATATTTATAATAGCAAATATTCTAACCTTGACTATTTAAGATTTATTTTAGGATATGCTATTTCTGTTAATTAATTTCAACATTTTGTGATATACATGATAACAATAGGAATATTAAATTTACAAGGTGCTGTTAGTGAACATTATGACATTACAAAAGAAGCTATAGATAAAATGGGGATAGATGCTCAAATAAAATCAGTAAGATACGCTGATGAAGTAGCTGATTGTGATGGTGTTATTATTTCTGGTGGGGAAAGTACTGTTATTGGTAAAATCATAAAAAGAAGAGGAATAGATAAAATAATCAAGGAAAATCAGATTCCAGTCTTTGGAACCTGTGCAGGAATGGTTTTGCTCGGAAAAGAAACAGATTTTGACCAACCATTATTAGAAATAATGGATATTAGTGTAAAAAGAAATGCCTTTGGAAGACAAAAAGACTCCTTTGAAAGCCCAATTAAAATTTTTGGAAAGGAATATTTAGGAGTCTTTATTAGAGCTCCAGCTCTTGATGATTATGATAAGACAAAGGACGATATTAAAGTATTATCTGTTTTAGATGATCAAATTATAGCTATACAACAAGGACATAATATAGCTATGGCATTTCATCCGGAATTAACAGATGATACTAGAATTCATGAATACTTTATAAAGGAGGTTTTAGAATGTGTGGAATAGCTGGTATTGTTTATAAAGATAAAAAATTACATAATATTGGAAATGATATGACAAATATGCTCCATGAACTCCAACATAGAGGTCCTGACTCTGCAGGTTACTCTATCTATGGAGGAACTGGACTTAAAGAAAATGAGTATATTTTAAAAATTCAAGTAAAAGAACAAAACAGATTACTTGAAACAGTTCAAGATGAAATTAACATGGTTACTCCAATTCAAAGTGATGAAATTTTACCTTCTGTTGGAGATTCCTTTATTTACAAATGTAAAGTAGAATTAGATAATTTTTCAGAACTTAAACCTCTTATCAGTCAAGTGGATAGTATTGATGATGTTATTGTTCTTAATGGAAGTCAATCTTTTGAAATGATTAAAGATGTAGGTAGTGTTTTAGATATTGCAGAAAGATATGATGTTCGTGATGTAAAAGGAACTCATGCAATTGGCCATACAAGATTTTCTACTGAAAGTGGTGTAGATAGATATCATGCACATCCATTCCAAACATACATTGTTCGTGATATTTCTGTAGTTCATAATGGTCAAATTACAAATTATTGGAAAGTAAGAGATCCTCTTGAAAGAAAAGGCCATATTTTTGAAACATTTAACGATACAGAATGTTTAGTTCATTATATTGCAGATAAATTAGATAGTGGATATACTTTAGAAGAAGCTCTTGAACAATCTGTTGAAGATATGGATGGTCCTTTTTCTTATATTATTGGAACTCCACAAGGTATTGGAATAGCTAAGGACAAATTAGGCTTACGTCCAGGAGTAATGGCAGAAACTGATGATGTATTTGCAATAGCTTCTGAAGAAGTTTCATTAAGACAAGTTGTAGATACTCAAAATATTGAACAAATTTCTCCAGGAGAAGTAATGGTTTACGAAATTTAAGGTGGTTTAATGGCTGAAAAGATAAAAGAATTAGATGCTTCCTCATTATCTCCAAGAGACATTAATTCTCATGTAAAAGAACATGCTGGAGAATATGATAAAATTATTATAAACAATCCTAATGCAATGCATTATTTATTAGCTGGTGTAGTTGATGATGCTAATATAGAACTTAATGGATCTGTTGGGTATTTTGCAGGAACCATGTGTGATGGTCCTAAAATCAAAATTAAAGGAAATGCAGGTTGGTTTGTTGGCGATAATTTAACTGATGGTGAAGTTTTTGTTGAAGGATCTGCAGGTGATGGTGCAGGCCAAGGGATTTACGGTGGAACTGTTGTTGTAAAAAAATCAGTTGGTTCAAGAACAGGAGAAATCATGAAAAACGGTACAATTATCATTGGAGGAAATTCCGGATTCATGACTGGAATATTCATGATGGGTGGCCGTATTATTATTTTAGGCGATGTAGGGGAAGATTTAGCTGAATCTATTATTCGTGGAGAAATTTATGTTAAAGGTAAAATCAGTAGTTTAGGTTATAATGCAAAAGTTGTTCAACCAACAGCTGAAGATATAGCTGAAATTAAAGAACTTCTAGCTAAATATGATTTTAATTTATCAGATGATGAATTTTGTGAATTTAAAAAAGTGGTTCCTGAAAGTAAAAGACCATTTTATGGACATTAAATTGTGTGAGGTATTAAAGTGTCATATAGAGTAGAGAGAAATCCAGATTTATGTAAAAGAAACTTTGATAGGCCAGGCTGCTGCTGGTATTTATGTGATGATAGGGATGAAAAAATTTGTGGAAGATGCTTCTCATGCTATAATAATTGTCCTCATGAAGTTTATGAAATTATACAGGGAGAACCATATCCGTTAAACCAAGAAAAATGTGTTGGTTGTAGAATTTGTCTTGAAATGTGCCCAAACAGAGCTATTGAAGTAAATGCAATTCCACAGGATGCAAGACAATCATGGGGATTCCCGGACATTGTTGAAATTATTAGAAAATCACAAACAGCATCATATAAAATTAGAAGTACTGGAGCACTTAGAAAAGTTCCTGATTTTGATGATTTAGTTGTTATTCCAGCACAAGTATCTAGACCTCCTTTAGATAAATACAGAGAACCATGTGGAACTGATGTAGTTTTAGGAGATAGATATGCTGAAAACCCATTAAAATTAGATACTCCTATCATGATTGGTGCCATGTCATTTGGTGCGTTAAGTAAAGAAGCTAAAATGGCACTAGCTATTGGATCTTCACTTGCAGGAACCGTTACAAACACTGGAGAGGGAGGAATGCTTCCTGAAGAGCGTCAATTAGCTGATAAACTTATAGCTCAATATGCATCAGGAAGATTTGGAGTTTCTGCTGATTATCTTAATCAAGGAGATGCTGTAGAAATAAAAATAGGTCAAGGTGCAAAATCTGGTATGGGCGGTCATTTACTTGGAGAAAAAGTAACTGCAGAAGTAGCTCAAATTAGAAGAATTCCAGAAGGTTCTGATGCACTTTCTCCTGCAAGACACATGGATATTGTGGGTCCTGAAGATTTAAGTATGAAAATATCTCAATTAAGAGAAATTACAGATTGGAAAGTTCCTATTATTGTTAAATTTGCTTCAGGTAAAGTAGCTAGTGATGTAAAAATTGCAGCTAAAGGTGGAGCAGATATCATAGTTGTTGATGGTATGCAAGGAGGAACAGGAGCAGGTCCTGATGTAATTATGGAACACTCAGGAGTACCATCTCTTGCAGCTATTGTAGAAGCAGATCAAGCTTTAAAAGAAGTTAATTTAAGGGATAAAGTAAGTCTCGTGGGAGCTGGAGGAATAAGATCCGGAGCGGATGTTGCTAAAGCTCTTGCTCTTGGTGCAGACGCAGTATATATTGCAACTGCAGCTTTAATCTCTATTGGTTGTAGAGTTTGTCAAATGTGTTATAAAGGAACTTGTAGAAAAGGAATAGCTACTCAGGATTTATCATTAAGACATAGAATTGATTATAAAGAGTTAGGTAAAGAAGTAGCTAATTATATTAATGCAATGACTGATGAAGCATGTATGCTTGTTCAACAAGCGGGTAATACACATCTTAACAAATTAGAAAAAGAAAATTTAAGAGCCTTAACTATGGAGGCATCAGCTCTTACTGGTGTTCCAATGGCTGGAAATGGAAAATAAAGCTATTTAACATTTTGAGCTTGCTCAGCTAAACAGAAATGGCAGACCGCATTCTCATTATCTGCTTGTGCTTCTTTAACTGGGCAATAAAATTTTCCATCTTTTTCTTCTACTTTTAGATTTCCTGGGAATGGACTTCCTACAGGATGAATTGGTTCTTCTAGAATAAATGTTGTATAAAGTGAAACCAATGTATAAATTAATGGAAATTTGGAATTCTCTTTTTGAATTGATCTTTCTTTATAAAATTGATGTTCAAGATTTTCCAGACTTTTATCAAATAATTTTTTATTAATATTTTCAGACATATCCTCAACATTGTCAAGTATTTCTTTTATACGCATGACAAATGATTTAACATAAATCTCTATGAATTTTTCTCGATAACCAGCTTGAACATATTTTCCATCTGCTCTTAATGCTTCTGTACATAGCATTAAATCGTATGGGGAAATGATTCGGCTGTATTTTTTTAAAATTTTCATTAAATCTTCTTTTTTAATTTCATCTTGAGATTCTAATGAATTTAAATCAGCAAATATGTCTTCAGGTTTCATAGTAAATTAATATTTAAAAGTGATATATAAACTTATTGATTTTGAAAATTTTTGAAATTTTCTTTATTTATAGCTAATTTAAAAATGAAAAAAATATTTTAACATTTCAGTAAAAATTCTGTTTAAAAAATTTTAAAAATAATAACTTAAATATATGGTATTGTTATGATTACCATTACTAAAAAAGAAGAAGTTGTACTTGATCAGATTAAAATTCTTCATTTTGAATATCCTGATGGTCTTCCAGTAAACATTTTAAGGGATGAACTTGATTTTCATGAATATGATTTGGTGGATATTCTTAAAACATTAGATGAGAAGAAACTAATTGAATTTAAAGATTATAAAGTTTTTCTAGCTGATTTTGAAAAAGAGATTAATACTGTTGATTCTAAAAAAGATGTGGAAGAAATAGAATTGGATATTAAAGAAAAGGAATCCTTTGAATTAATTAAGGAGTTAGTAGATGAGAATAATTTAATTCCAAGATATATTTTAGAAGGTAATCTCTTATATGGGTCTTTAAAACTATCTAATTTTAGAATGTATCATATTATATTGTCTTTACAAAATAAAGGACTTTTAAAATCAATTAATAAAAGTGATGGGGAATATTATTTACTTGTTTCTTAAAAAATCAATTATTTTTTTATTTACATTATTATCAATACATACATTATGTTTTAAATTATCAACTAATTCTAAATCAGAATTGTGAATTTTTTCACATATTTGCTTAGAATTTTCAGGTAAAACCAATTCATCTTCCTTTGCAGCTATTACTAAAGTTTTACAGTTAATTTTTTGAAGTTCATTTAATCTATCAAATTGTTTACTGGCATGCAAGACTTTTCTTAAAGAATCGGTATCACATTCCTTTTCTATGCATTCTTCGGGAATTAAATCTTCAGGAAGAACATAATTAATTATATCATCATAAAAATTCTCAAATGATTTTTTTAAATTTTTATTAAAGGATTTAAAGTGTTGTTTGGTGTTATCATCAGCTTTTGCATATGTTGAAATCAAAACTAATGATTTTATAAGTTTAGGATGATTTAGTGTTAAATCAATAGCTAAACTTCCCCCAAGAGAAAATCCAACCACTGAACATTTTTCTATATAAAGTGTTTTGAGTAATTGATAGATATCATCAGATAATAATTCCATGGTTATTTCTTTATCACCAATAGGAGTTTTACCATGTCCTCTTAAATCAATTCTTATAACGGTAAAATATTTTTCTAGTTCTTTAGTAATAAAATCCCAAAAATTCAAATCATCTGAAAAGCCATGAATTAAAACTACTGGAAATCCATGTCCTGATATTTCAAAATTTAGTTTGTTTTCATTTATAGTGATAAAGGTCATTAAGATACACTTCTATATTTTTTACAAAGTAATAATAATTTTACAATTAATCATAAATTTTATATATTCTAAAAACTAATTTTTTACTATATAAATAAGTTATTTAATTATATTATAAAAGGTTTTTTATATGATGAGAATAAGTATGTCTTTACCTAAAAAGTTATTAGCTGATTTTGATGAAGTACTTAAAGAGAGAGGATATCAATCTCGTTCAAAAGGAATTAGGGATGCTTTGCAAGATTATATTGTAAGATACCAATGGATGAATGAAATGGAAGGGGACAGAATTGGTATAATTACAATAATTTACGATCACCATTATACGGGGGTAATGGAAAACTTAGCTGAAATTCAACATCAATTCAGACAAGAAATTACAACAAGCATGCATATTCATATGACAGACAAATATTGTATGGAAATTATTGTTGTAAATGGAGATATAAACGAAATTAGGGAATTAACAGAAAAAATGATGAGACTTAAAGGAGTAGAACACGTAAAACTTACAAGTACAGCTAATGGTGAAGAATTTTCAGATCCTGAAACTGACCATCATCACTCTCATTAAACATGAAATTCCAAACCACTCCTTATCATTTTGATTTACTCAAGGATAACGCTAGATTATCTGTTTTTTACACAGCTATTAAACAATATTGTAAAAACAATAATTTAGAAACAGCATTTGATATTGGATGCGGTTCGGGAATTCTAACATTTTTTGCTCAACCTTATATTAAAAATATCATTGCTATAGAAACAGATGAAAAAACCTTTAAAACAGCTCTTAATAATTTAAATGAATTTAAAAATATTAATATAATTCATGATGATGCAATATCTTATAGATTTCCAAAAAAAGCTGATTTAATAATCTGTGAAATGTTAGATACTGGCTTAATTGATGAAGCACAAGCTCCAGCTATTAACAATGCTAAAAAATATCTCAATGAAAATGGTAAAATTATTCCAGAAGGAATTATAAATCTCGCTCAATTAGTTAACATGCAGAGAGAATATATTCATTATAATGATGTTGATGTTAACGTTGATTATGAATCATTGTCGGATGAAGTAGTTTACCATGAATTAAACTTTTTAGATGATTTTTCATTGGATTTTGAAGCTATTATTAGATTTAAAATAAATAAAGATTCCAAACTTAATGGAATTAAAATTACAACAATAACAAAAGTTTTTGAAAATATTGTTTGTGGTCCAACTCCAATGTTAAATCCTCCAATGTTAATTCCATTGCCTGAAAAAAATGTTAAAAAAGGTCAATTTATTAATGTAAAATTAGAATATATTATGGGAGCAGGTATTGAAACCATAAAAGCAAATTATGTTTAGGAGATTTTATTTTGATTGAAGAAGAATTAAAAGAGTTTTTAGATGATTATTCAAAAGTAATTTTTCTTGGAATTGGAAATAGATTAAAAACTGATGATGGGGCAGGTTCTAAAATAATAGATAAATTAAAAGATTTACAAAGTAATTCATTAATTTTTATTGATGGTGAAACAGTACCTGAAAATTTTACAGGAAAAATTAGAAAAGAAAATCCTTCTCATTTAATTATTATTGATGCTTGTATAATGAAGGAAGAACCGGGAACTGTAAAAGTTGTTAATCAAGAAAATTTTGTAAATATTGGAATTTCTACTCATTCCATGTCATTATCTTTTTTTGTTAAATATTTGCAAACAGATTTGGATTTTAAAGTTCTTTTTATAGGAATTGAACCCGAGTCTATGGATTACTCTGAAGACTTAAGTGAAGCTGTTAAAAATAGCTTAGATGAATTAACTGACATTATTAGGGGTATTTTATGAAAATTTTATTTATAGGTTCAAGATTATTTGATGATATTGGTTATTATATAAAAGAAAAAGGCATTTATAGTATTTTAACAGAATCTAATGAAAATGCTTCAAATTTAGATTTAGCTGATGAAGTATATATTGTTCCGAGAGGAATGGAAGGACCTACACAAATTGCTATTTCTCAAGAAGTAGATGCAGTTATTCCCTTAATTGGAATTGATCCTCCTCTTTTAGATGTAGCTCAGATGAAAGAGGAATTGGAAGGAGAATATGGAATTCCTGTAATAGCTAGTGATGTTAGGGCTGTCAGATTAACTTCTAATAAAATCAATACTAAAGAATTTTTCGATGAATTAGAAATAAACACTCCAGAATATCAGATTATTAAAAGTCCTAATGAATTAAAACTTGAATTTCCTATTGTTTTAAAACAAGGAGAAGGTCAAGGTGGAAAAGATATAGCTGTAGCTCAAAATATGGGTGATGTTGAAGATTATTTTGAGAGATTTGATGAAGCACTTTGTGAAAAATTCATTGAAGGATCTGAAATATCTATTGAAGTTTTAGGATATGATGGTGAATTTATTCCATTGGAACCTATATATAAAGGAGAAACTACTTTAGAAGGTATTCATCCATTAAATAAAGTTAAAACAGGTCCTTTAAAAATTGATGGGTTTGATTCTAATAAAGTTCGAGAAACTGCTTTTACAATAGCTAAAGAGTTGAATTCTGATGGTATTTTTGAAATGGATTTCATGTATGATAAAGCTAATGATATATTATACGCTATTGAAATTAATACACGACCAAATGGAACTAGATACCTTACAACAGCTACCTGTAATATCAATTCTCTCCATGAGCTTGTAAATATGGCTGTTGGTGAATTTAATGAATTTAATATTAATGAAAAATATAGACAATTTTATTCAACCGAAATTCCTATTGGAAATTATAATGGTCCAGAACATAGTGAACCTTTAAAATCATTTTCAACTGATGATTTTGTTGTTCATGCCCCGGAAGGATATCAGAGAATCACTATTAGAGCAGAATCTAAAGAGAATTTAGATGAATTAGCTAATGAATTAATAAACAACGAGTAAAATATTGTTCACATTATATTTTATATAGTATTAGGCAATAATATTATATTAGTTTAAAATTTTTTTTAGTGGTGTAAATGAATTATTATGAGATTTTAATATTGTTTTTAATAACATTTTTTGCTTCTGTATTTTTCACATGGTATGTTAGAAGAATACTTTTAAAAGCAAAGATTGCAGATAGTCCGATTGTAAGTGAACATAGACATAAAAAAGGAACTCCTACAATGGGAGGAATCGCATTTTTATTTACTCTTTTACTTATTACTTCAATTTATTATCAAAACACAGAAATTTTAATAACTTCATTTATAATGTTAGCAGCTGGAATTGTAGGGCTAGTTGATGATTTAATTGGTCTTAAAATTAAAGAGATTCAAAAGATTGTTGTTAACACATCTAAAAAAATAATTACTCTCGGTAGATTACAAGTTGAACCTGAAGAAGAGGTTAGGGTAGCTACTCCAAAGGCAAAACAAGAAGTGGATGATTTACTTAACGAAGGAAAAGTAGAGGTTATTGGAGAAGTTCCAATTAAAACAGAACCTGAAGAATCTGAAAAAATCATCTGTCAAATTGTTTTAGGAATTCTTTTAGGATTAACCGGAACCATAACAGTTCTTGGTGGTTTTAATTTAGGTTGGCTAATGTTTCCAGTAGTTATAATAGCTATTATAGGAGCTATTAATTCAGTTAATCTTATTGATGGAATGGACGGATTAGCTGCAGGAATTGTAGGAATAGCATCCGCTGCATGTTGTGTTTATGGATTCGTTATAGGTAAATTTTCCTTAATGTCTCCTTTTTTAGTTTTATTTGCCCTTTGTTTAGGATTTTTAATATTCAACAAATACCCAGCATCTATATTTATGGGTGATACTGGATCATTTATATTAGGTGCAGGTTATGCTACAGCTGTTTTAATTACAGACATCCCATATTTTGGAGTTCTTGCATTAGGAGTTCCGATTTTATCTGTAATAGTCAGTTTATTACATAGAGCACATATTATTAATTTACCGGTAGAACCTCTCCATCATACTTTAAATCACATCGGATGGAGTGAAACAAAAATTGTTTACACATATTGGGGAGTAACTTTATTACTCTGTATTGTTGGAATTCTTGGAAGAATCTATATTTTTTAGGATTGTGATAAATTGTTAGATATTGATAGTTTATTGGATTCCATAGATGGTAAAATAATAGGTTCGAATAATTTCAAAACTCCTTTTACAGGTAATTTTACATTTTTAAATGAGGCAAAAAAAGGAGATATTGTAATAAGGCATTGGATAAATGGAAAAGGAATTGAAATAGCTGATTCAAAAGATATTTCTTGTTTGATAACACAGAATCCTAAAGATGGAGCTATTGAAAAATCTAAACAATTAAACTTTCCTTTAGTAATTGTGGATAAAATAGAAGTAGCTAATGCTTATGCTTTAAAAGACACAATTTCTAAATTTTCCCCAAATTCTAAAAATATAATAATTACAGGAACCAATGGAAAATCTACTACATCTCATCTTATTTTTCATATTTTAAATAACGCAGGATATAAAGTTTTTACAAATACAGATTCAGAATCTGAATTTAACACTTTAATAGATCCTATGGTGTCCAATTTAATAGCTAATAAAGTTAAAGAAGAAGGAGAGTTAGATTATCTTGTGATTGAAGTATCTGAAGTTCAAGGATGGTTAGGGGATTTAATGAAACACCATGCTTTTTTAATGTCCAATGCCATCTCTCCAGAAGTAGGGGTAATAACTAACATAGCTATGGATCATATAGGTCTGGTTAATTCAATTGAAGAAGTATTTGATGAAATTCAAGCTGTTCCAGAAGCTATTAAGGATACAGTTGTTTTAAATCATGATGATGAACTTGTAAAAAAAATAAAAACCGATAAAAATAAATTCTACTTTTCAATGACTCCCGGAGATGTTGAACTTTACTTTGATGATGGAATTTATTATAACAATCAATTGATTTTAGAAAAGTCTGATTTACCTTTTACAAGTAAGCATTTTATCCAAAATATTTTATCAGCTATTGGATGTTGTATTTCATTGGATATTCCTATTGATGAAATTAAAGCAGGCGTAAAATCTTATAAAGCTCTAAACAGAAGATTTTCTAAACTTAATGATGAACCTTTAATTATAGATGATTTTGCCCATAATCCGGATGGAATTAAGGCTACTATTGATGAAACCTTAAAATTATTAAAAGATAATCAAAAACTTTTTATTGCTTGTGCTATTAGAGGATCAAGAGGATTAGATATTAATAAATTAAATGTAGAAGCTTTAAAAGATTCTTATGATGAAAACATTAATTTAGTTTTATCTTCCAGTATTGATGTTGTTGATTCTTTAAACTTTGTTGAGGATGAAGAAAGAGAAATCTTTTTTGATGTTTTAAATGAAAACAATATAGATTTTATTCATTTTGATAAGTTATTTGATACATTAAAACATGTTCTTGAAAATGCTTCAAAAGATGATATTATTTTACTAATAGGAGCCCAAGGTATGGATCCTGCAGAAAGTATTTTAAAAGAATTATTATAGCTTTATTTTTTAAATAACTTCTTTATTTCTCTTTTTTTTTAAAATATGAAATCATTTATATATAATGGTTAATCAATATATAATTGTATTTTATTTTTTATTTTCTAATGAATTTCTGATTCATATATAAAAAATAAATTTAGAGGGTAAAACATGTTTATAAAGATTAGAAGAGATACGTTGATTATTTTATTATTGGCGTTTATCTTGATTCTTTGTGGCCGTTTAATAACCTATGTTGCTTACGCTTCATCTCCGGAAGTAAGTGATGGAGTTCCAATTTCTGGAATAATTGTTAAAGGGAATGATATTGTTCCAGTAGATACTATAAGATCTAATGTTATGCAATCTGGGTTAAGGGATGGTAGTATTATTTATGGCGACATTTTAAAAACATCTAAAAGGGAAGTATCGCTTCAAGATGCTATTGAGACGGCTCAAGAAATGGTAACGCAATCGACGGTTCCAGGTACATCTGTGCAGCCTATAACAGCTGCAGATGTTCAAGTAGATAAGAACAAGGGAATTGTTACTGTAACAGTAATTGAAGATTTTTCCACAGTTGAATTAGATAACAAAACTACATGAGGGATTAATTTTGAGGAAACGTAATTTAATCGCAGTATTTTTTGTAATACTTACATTATGTATGAGTAGTGTTTCAGCTACATGTAATATTATTGTAATTACTGATCCAACAGGAGAAGATCCAAATGGGGCAGCTGCTGGAAGTATGTCCTTTGCACAAAATATGTTCCAGTCAACATTCATCATGTCTAAAGATAATCATTTTGCTGTACTTTCTGGAGGTACTGGAAGTTCAGAAGCAAGGTTGGAATCTGTAGTAGATGCTATAGCTAATTTAGAGAATAATGCTTCAGTTTCAGCTGCTGCAGGGCTTGCAAGTCAATATGATGGTGCAAGATTAGTTGTAGGCGGACCTACAATGGGTGCAGCGATTGGTGGTGACTTTGATGCATATGTTGTTACAGTGGAGGATAATTCAACAATTACTGTAACTCCTTATAGTAGTGGAATAGCTACTTTAGAACCTGGTCAAAAAGGAGCTATTATTCACTTGAGAAACTCTCATGGAAATCCATTGTACGGTACTGCAGATACCGTTCGTAAAGAAACTGCTATGAACATTGGTAAAATGATTAGGGATGGTTATCCAGCTACAACCATTGTATCAGAAGCTATGGGAGAAGTAGCTCGAGATTCTGGTGAAAAATACGGTGGAGGTGGAGTTAATCTTGTCTCAGGAATATCAACAGGAGACATGTTTACACCATCACAAATGAATACTACAGGTTTTGCAATGGATGAGGTATATTCCAAAACCTGTCAGGAATGTGGTTGGGGTGTAGGTGCTTCTGCTGCAGACCAATATCAAGTTTGTCCTGTTTGTGGAGGAGAAATTAAAACTGTTTATGCCTATCAAGCATTAGGTAATGCTATTACAGTTTCGGATAATTCTGTTAGTGTTTCTGTTTACGGAAGTGAAGAACCAGGACTAGCATCAACAACAACACAAGTAGTACAGTCAGCTGTCAATAAAAATGGATATGATGCTACATTTATTGCAAAAGCAATCAACACAGGAATTAACAATGGTGTTATCGTTGGTGTAGATTATGTTGAGCCAAAAGATATCAATGTTAAAAAAGATTCTAAAGCAGTTGGAGTTTATTATACTGCTTTATTAGGAGGTAGAACTTCTCCTACATGGGATTTACCTGTGGATTCAATGGTATTAAATATTTTAGGAAGTATTCAAACAGTAATTGGAATTATATTAATTTTACTTGTAGTATTTAGAAGTAGATTACTTAAATCATTCCAAAATAGATGACAATAAAAGGGGATTATTATGGCATTGGTTTTAGTTCGAGGTGAAAACAATTCAAAGTTACTAAATGCAATTGCAGACATGGAAAGACACGGTAACTTGAATTTAACAACTAAACCTAAAATTATTGATGCAAAATTTGCAGATAATTTAGTTGAAAAAATATTAAATTCAAAAATACGAACAAAATCTAAAGTGGCTGCTGCTTTTTTCATTAAAGAAGATGCTACTTTAGGTATTGTACAAATTAAAAAAATTCATCCTCCAGCTCATGTGGTTATAATAAGTGATGAGTATGATAGTTATGAGGTTCTAAAAGAAAAATTAAAAACAGCTCCTGACTTTAAAGGTTATTACACTCATAAAGCTAAAAATAGTGGGATGAAAGATTATAAAACAAAAGAAAATGTGGGGATTATAAAAAATAAGAAATTAAATAGCTATTCAAATAAATAGCTATGTTATTTTCTTTTTATTTTAACAACACTTCCTAAAGTTTGTTCAGAGGAAGAATCACTTTTAAATTGATTTAAATCAATTGAATCTACTTTTTCTAATAATTCAATATTTAAAGTTTTTTCAAGTTTTTTTACAAGTTTAGTGTCCGGAACCATTTTTCCAGATTCTATTCTATTGATAACAGAAACTTTTTCATTGATTTTTTGACCTAATTCTTCTCTAGTCCAATTTTTAGATTCCCTTACTTTTCTTACTATTTCATTATAGTTTTCTATTAACTCTTCAGTTGGTTCTTCTGAACGTTGTGATTTATTAGAACTTTTATTCTGTTTCCTTTTTGATTTATTTTTGAATTTTGGTTTCGGATGTTCTTTTTGGATAGCACCAAATTTCGCACATTCATCACAAACAGCCATTACAGAACCATCAATCTTTGTTCTTTTGGGGTTGTCGGAAATTGGTTTTCCACAAATTTCGCATTCCATATTAATCATTTCTTATAGATTGGTTTAATATTTTATATTTGAATACTCATTAATAAAATATTACCATTAATTTTATATTTTAATATGAATTATATTAAAAAATAAATAGGTTTAAATAATATAGTAACCTAAAGTTATTTTAGTATTACGATAGTTGAATTATTTTATCCTAAATTTATTAATTAATCAGGAGATGATTAACATGGATGAAACTATTAATTTGGAAGAAACTTCTAAAGAAGAATTAGTAGAAGAAATTGAAGCTATGAAAGAAGAAATTAGCTCAATAAAAGAAGAAAGTTCCAAAACAAAAAGCAATCTAATGTGGAAAGTTAGAAAATTAGAAAAAGATAAAGTCTTAATAGAAAATGAAAAAATCAGACTTGAAAGAGAAACTAAATCTTTAAGATCTGAAGTGGAAAGATTTAGATCACCTCCATTAGTATTAGCTACAATAACAGAAATTTTAGATGATTACAGAATGACTGTTAAAAGCAGTACAGGACCAAGTTTTTTAGTTAATTATTCAAAATTCTTAGATGAAAAATTATTAGTTCCAGGTTCAAGAGTTGCTCTTAACCAACAAACCTTTGGAATAGTGGAAATATTACCATCAGAGAAAGATGCTAATGTTTCAGGAATGGAAATTGAAACTAAACCTGATGTTAGCTATGATACAATTGGTGGATTAGAAGATCAAATTGTAGAAGTTAAAGAAACTGTAGAATTACCATTAACTGAACCAGAACTATTTGAAAAGGTTGGTATTGATCCACCAAAAGGTGTGTTATTGTATGGGCCACCAGGAACTGGTAAAACATTACTTGCAAAAGCAGTAGCTAATGAAACAAATGCTACATTTATTAAAATAGTAGCTTCTGAATTTGTTAAAAAATACATTGGTGAAGGAGCAAGATTAGTACGTGAAGTATTTGAACTTGCAAAAGAAAAAGCACCAGCTATTATATTTATAGATGAATTAGATGCTGTAGCTGCAAAAAGACTCAAAAGTTCCACTAGTGGAGATAGGGAAGTTCAAAGAACTTTAATGCAATTACTTGCTGAATTAGATGGTTTTGAATCAAGAGGAGATATTGGAATTATAGGGGCTACCAATAGGCCTGACATATTAGATCCTGCACTTTTAAGACCAGGACGTTTTGACAGATTCATAGAAGTTCCACTTCCAAATGATGAAGGAAGAAAAGAAATTCTCAAAATTCATACAAAAGGCATGTCTTTAGATAAAGAAGCTGATTTAAACTTACTTTCAACTTTAACTGATGGACTTTCAGGAGCTGATTTAAAAGCTGTATGTACAGAAGCAGGAATGTTTGCAATCCGTGATAAACGAGATAAAGTAAGAGTATCTGATTTCATGGATGCTGTTGAAAAAATCCAACAAGCAGCTACTGGTGAAGACTATCAAAAAGAAGCTGGAGTAATGTTCGGATAAAATTATTAAACAAAAGCCAATGATGAACCCTATGAGCTCTGATATGTGATGAATGATGGGCGAGCTGAGGCTTATTTTAATAATTATATTTTTTTTATAAAAAAATGAAATAATTATATATTTTAACCTAAATTTTTACTTATTTTTTAACTAAACCTTTATTTAAAAGAATTTCAAATATAATAATATGTTGCATAGTAAGGATAGAATCACTAATGAAAAAACTATTTATCAAACTAGACAAAATCCTATTGTTGGTTGTAAAAAGGTCATATTTGGTATTGTTTTATTAATTATCATCTGTTGTGTAGCATCAACAGTAATTTCATTTATAGGAAATATGCAAACCTATCTAATTAGTTTTGTGAATTTTACATTAACAAGATATGCAGCTATTGCCTTATTTGTAATAATAATTTTCATAATATTATATATAATATGGCATCTTCTTAAATGGTATTCTACAGTTTATACATTAACAAACTATAGAATTATCACTGAAACTGGAATATTAAGAACAAAAAAAAGTTATATGCAATATAGAACAATTCAGGATATTAATACATCTCAAAGTCTAATAGGTAAGCTAATAAATGTAGGATCAATATCAGTTTATAGTGCATATGATAATAATGATATAGAATTGGAAAATATTTCAAACCCTTCAGAAGTAGAAGAGATTCTATTTAATGCAATGCATCCTATTAGAGAAGAGCCACAAGAAGATTTAATGTATCAGAAATCATATTCTTCTAAAAAATCACGAAATAAATATTACAATAATGAAGGAGATTATAGGCCATCTGATGATTATTATTACGATAGCTATGAAGATGATTATAGGCATTCTAATAATCCACCTAAATATAGAAGATATGAATATTATGATGAAAGGGATTATCAAGAAAAACCAAAATATAAGAAATATGAATATGAGAGATATCCTGAAAATGATAATCTAGAAGATAATATTAACAGTGCTATGAATGATATGGGTAGTAATATTAAATTTGAAGGTTTTAACCCTGAATATAAAAAACATCAACAAAATAGCTATGAAAATCAACAACATGATTATAGGAATGAAGAGGAATATTATGACTCTTTAGATTATGAGGATAGTGAACCTTATTATAATGATCCAGATTATGAATCAATGGAAGAATATTATAACAATAACAAAGAAGATTTCCAATTCCAACAGGAAGAAACAGAAGATAATCAAAAAAGTCCAGTAGAAAGACATTTTGATAAATTTAAAAAATAATAACTTTGGTGTAGTTAATGGAATTACTATTTATTCAATCCCAGGAACATCCAGAACTTCCACTAGCAGAACTAAAAGCAGTATGTGAATGTGAAGAAATCAAAGGGAAAATCAATAAAATTACAGAAGGATTAGTAATATTAGAAGAAATTAATCCAAATAACATAGATGAATATTATAAAATTTTTATTAAGAGACTTGGATATACACATGAAGTTCATCAAATAATTAAAACATTTGAACTAGATGATTTAGAAAAGAATATATTAAATGTAGACTGGAAAAATTACATAAATGAAAACTTTGCTGTAAGAGTTAAAAGATTTGAAAGTGATGCAGATACTACAGCTATTGAAAGGAAAGTTGGAGCATTAATTTTACAAACACTTACTGATGAAGATAATATTAAGGTAAAATTAAATAATCCAAATACATTAGTCAAATTTGTAATATATAAAAATAAAGTATACCTAGCTATTGAAAAGTACAAACTTAATAAAAAGCACTTTGAAGATATAAAACCTCATAAACGACCATTTTTCTATCCAGGATCTATGAGTCCAAAACTTGCCCGATGTATGGTAAATTTATCTAGAGTAAATGAAAATGATTTGGTATTAGATCCTTTCTGTGGAACTGGGGGCATTCTAATAGAAGCAGGATTAATTGGATGTAAAGTTGCAGGTTCCGATATTAACTGGAAAATGAAAAATGGAACCGCTATTAATTTAGATTACTGTGGAATTACAGATTATAGAACATTTAATGTTGATATGCGTGAACTAAAAATGTATGAAAAGGTAGCTGGTGTTGTTACAGATCCTCCTTATGGAATATCTACCTCAACAGGAGATATAGAAGGAGATGAAATATTTAAAGAATTTTTAGCTAGCATTTATGATAATATGAAGGATGATGCTTATTTATGTATGGCATCACCTCATTATGTAGATTTGAAACCTGCAGTAGATGAGATAGGATTTAAAATAGTGGAACAATATCATATTAAAATGCATAGAAGTTTAACTAGGGTAATTAGTGTAATTAAAAAAGATATTTAAATTAATATTAATTTTTCTTAGCTATTAATATAATTAAGTTGATTTTGCAATTGTTTTTATTTGTTTTTGTTAGAGTTATTTCTCTGCCTAT
Organism: uncultured Methanobrevibacter sp.; assembly: GCA_964409285.1. Taxonomy (GTDB): domain Archaea; phylum Methanobacteriota; class Methanobacteria; order Methanobacteriales; family Methanobacteriaceae; genus Methanocatella. Next base: position 60,706 of record CAYPCR010000006.1, read on the forward strand.
AGTATGTGCTATGTGTTATATGGCGATGACCTAAGTACAATGAATTTTTTTCATAATTTTTACTATGATGGTTGCTTTTTCCGCATGTAGCTATAATTTCATATTTATATGTCAAACATTAGCTAATATGTTTGATTATAATTCATTAATTGAAATAAGTTTTTTATGAGTATCTGATATTTTTTTTAGATATGATGTACGGTTTGTAGGATGTGGTGTAAAAAAATATATATTTTTAATATGTGTTTTTTTAGATGTGTTTTTTATACCTGTCTAATAATTATTTTAAAGTGTGTACTTCGAAAAATAAGATTTTTTATTTTTTTTATC
>CAYPCR010000007.1:0-59602 GCA_964409285.1 uncultured Methanobrevibacter sp.
CATAAAATGTGTTTAAAAAAATCTTCAAAAAACCCTATAAAAATTTACAATCTCGAAAATCCAAATAAAAAAATTATTTCTATTAATTTCATTAAAATAGCACATCCAAGAGTGGACCAATCTCAAGAACACAGGTGATCTGAAAATCCAACTCCACCCCGTTAATCTACAAGCATTAATTGTTATAAGTAGAGCTGCTCCCTTCCGGGCCTGACACGTTCCTTACTCAAAGATAATTAATTTTTATCCTCCAATAAAAATTTTATCACCATTAATCCTGTAGGACGAAGTTTCTATATTGTTTTCCCAGGCCTGTGTTCCATCCAAAGGCCGCCTCTTGGATTTCGACTGCACCTAAGGGGGTGTGTGCTTACAGAGGACCCCTAACCCTCCAGTCTAGCCATAGTAATATATGCTTTTAATAATATATAAACATTATCTATTAAAAATAATAAGAAGTATATCAACTAAAATTAAAAATAAAAAACAAAAGAGCTGATAAAAAGCGAATAACTATCTAAAATTAGGATTTTTACCAAATTACTCCTTAATAACAATTGATTTAGTATAATTTATTTAAAAAAAATATTACTGTAAATAAAGATAATTATGGTAAATAGATAAAAAGAGTTAAAATAAATAAAAAAAGATAGAAATATGATTAAATTATAAAATATGTTTAATAATATCTCCATCTGAAATTATACCAACAATTTTACCATCTTCTTCAACTGGAAGTTGGTTTAAAATATCGGTTCCAGGAGCACTTTCAGCCATGACTTTAAGTGCCTCAGCTATAGTATCATCAGGTGAAACAGTATAAACAGTTTCTACCATTATATTACCAACCTGAGTACCTAATTCATATTTATCTAAAATTAGATTGTGTCCTAAATCAGTTGCTGTTATAATCCCAACAACTTCATCGTTTTCCATTACTGGCATTGCACTTATCTTATGCTCCATTAATTTTTCAAAAGCATAGATAACATCAATATCTGGCGTTGTTGTTATTACATCCTTAGTCATTATCTCTTTTACTTTACTGCTTAACATTATTTATACCACCGCATCTTTCTACAATATCATCAATCATTAAGTCAATAGTATTAATAACATCTACGTTATTAATAATATGAGAATCATATTTTTTAGCTTGCTCAACCATGAAGTCCTGGGTTTTACGAATAGCTTCAAAATTATCCAAATAAGTTTGAAGAGACCTTTTTACCCATGGTTGCCTACATCTTGAATAAAATCTCCCTTTATGAATTTCTGAATTCTCAACAATTAATGTAAATTCTATAATGTTTTCTTTTTTCATTAATTCCTCTTTTATGAAACCTGGAACAATATGAACTCCTTCAATAATAATAGATATACCTTCTTTTAGAGATCTTTCAATAATAGCTTCGATTCCAACAGTAACAACATCAACATGATTTATAAAACCTTCAATAATCGGATCTAAACGTACGGTAGGAGTTCTAATACTTTCATATGCATTAAAACTAGATTTATGAATTACAGGACTTAAATCTTGAGAAACTATTTTACGCATAACTTCTCTTACCATATCTGTGCTTATTAAATTCTTAATTCCCAATCTACTAGCTAATTCAAAAGCCATTGAAGAAGTACCAACACCTGAAGCTCCCCCAATTAAAATTATTAAAGGTTCATTAGTTTTTCTAATAGTTCTCCATTTAATATACTTATTAGCAAAACTTGGATACTGTTCAGTTAAAAAGTCAATGACAACATTAGTTAAATCTTTAATTGAAATAACTTCAACACCCTTCTTAACAAGATATAATTCTATATCAGTAGCTATCCTATAAGCTTCTTCAGAGCTCATATCAGCTACATTTAGTGAACGAGCTAAAATACCTTTGGAAAAAGGTTCTTCATATTCTTTACCGTCAACTTTTCCTTTAACACGTACCATAAGAATTCACATTAATAATAGAATATACTGATATTTTACCATTAATCTTAAATAAAATTTGTTATTTGATTGCGGTAGAAAAAAATAAAAAAATAAGATAGTTTAGGCGTCCTTATTATCATTTAAATAAATAGGATCGTTTGATTTATAACCAACAATCGTAGCTATTAAAGCCACAACAGCAGACAATGTACAAATAGTGCAAGTAATTTGGGAACTTACAATAACCAAATCATAATTAGATGGGTCAATAGGAACATTTCCAATGATTATTGCAAAAATTACTGTAAATAAAGCTAAACTTATGGTTTTACCTATATATTTACTTGCTGCAACAGAAGCTGAAGCAGTAGAATTTTCCTTTGGAGGAACAGAACTCATAATAATTTTAGTATTAGGAGAAGCGAATAATCCATATCCAATACCATATAAAATCATTGCAATGATAATATAAGTTAAAGAAGTGGTTTTGTTTATTAAAGTTATCATTATAAGACAAACAATTACAATAACTAAACCTACTGCAGCTATTACTTGAGGATTTCTTTTATCTGCTAGCCTACCTGCTACAATAGCTGAAAATGTCATTACTAATGGAGCTATAACTAAAAGAGTTCCAGAAAGTTCTGAACTAAAACCATTAATATATTGAAAATGGTAGTTTAAGACATATGTTAATACATAAATTCCAATATAGCTTGTTAATGAAGCAATATTAGAGGTTGCAAAATTAGCATTTTTAAATAGTCTTAGATTAAATATCGGATATTCCTGTTTTAAAGACCATTTAATGTAAATTGCAGTTACAACAATTCCTATTACAACTAAAACTATTCCTGTAATCTGATTTAAAATAGTAAAACCATACATTAAAATTAAAATAGCTAAGCTACTTAAAACTAATCCTACAACATCAACAGGCTCATTTTTAGATGTAATCCAATCTTTACGAATTCCATAAATAATTAAAATTATTGCAAGAATTAAAAATGGGATTTGAATATAAAATATTGTTTGCCAACCATAGTTAGAAGATAAAAAACCACCTAAAAATGGAGCTATTGTAAGACCAATATAAAATGATGCTAAATTAATACCTAAAGCTAATCCTCTAATTTTATCTGGAACTGCTTTTACAATAAGAGCTGTTCCAGAAACATATAAAAAAGCAGCCCCTAATCCTTCAACAGCTCTAGAAACTAAAATTATTAAAGATGAAGTTGCAAGTCCTGAAAATATTGATCCCACTAAAAAAATAATTGTTCCGATTAGCAATGATTTTTTAAGACCATATTTTTTTGAAAAAAATCCGCAGGGAAGTGCAAAAATAGCTATAATAAGTAAATAAATTAAAGAAATCCAATTCTGTAAAACATCATTCATTGAAAAATATTTAGCCATTGTAGGAAGTACAATAGAAATAGCAGAGGAAATATATGCAACAAAGAAAGTGGTTATAGATGTAACAATTATTGCATATAAATATAAATGTTTATTATCCATTTAAGTTCCTCTAATTAAAAGTTTATTCTGATAAATCAACTAACTGAACGTCGTAATCGTCTCCAGCATTAATAGTAACTAAAACAGCTCCATTATCCTTTAACATTCCAGGATTAGCTACAATAGTACTATCACCTATTTTATCAATAGATTTTGCTTCATGAACATGACCACAAATATTTATTTTAGGTTGGAATTCATGAATTGATTTTAAAATACCTTGACTACCTACATGTTTACCCTCTTCAACTAAATCTGCTTTTGTATTATATGGTGGTGCATGTGTAAGTAAAATAGTTACTTTAGGAACTTTATCATTAGCTATATAGTCATATTCAGCTAATAGCTCATAAACATCTCCATAGATTTTATTATCTTCAATTTCTCCTGGAGTATCAAATGGTGTTGGATTTGATCCACCATATCCTAATAATACAACATCTCCATAGTTGACAATGTTTTTATGTAAACAGAATGCTCCACTATCATTAATTGCATTACAAATACCATTAGGATCACAATTTCCCGGTAGAGCTATTACATCACAATCACAATCAATGATTTTTTGAACAAACTCACCAACGAAATCTAAAGGTCCGAAATCAGTTATATCACCAGCTATAAGAACTAAATCTATATCATTATTCTTTATATATTCATATAAATTTTCATTGTCTTGGCTGTGAATATCTGAAATTGCTAAAATTTTCATATTATTCTCTCCTAAATTGGTTACTAATATTATAATTTAAGATTCTAATAAATATTATGATAAAAATAATTAAAAAATAAAAAATTATTCTAAAAAGAATGGCCCCATTTCCTTTAATCCATTCTGAACATCGCTTTTGTCACCATATAAAGCAACTGTTATATCATCATCAAATTCAATGATAAGGCCATTCCATTCAGCTATTTCCTGTACTCTTTCTTCTGCTAAAGGATTTTTTAATGTAATTCTTCCACTAGACATTCCAGGAGGAGTATTGATTAAAAACTTAGACCTAGATTGAGGCATTTGAAAAACATCTTCCCCTTTGCTAGCTCTTTTCAATAATTCTAACCATTCCTCTGCATATTCTTCACTGAAAGATTCAGCCATTCCAATTAAAGTTTCCTGGATTTCATTAAGAGACATATCAGCTTTTGCTAAAGCATTAATCATTTCAATATTATCTGGTTCTTTTTTATAAAAATTAATTGAAGATCTAATTAATGCTAATTCTGAATTAACTCCAGCAGGAATTTCAAATCCTTTTTTCTTTAAATCTGTAAGAAGTTTAACGAGTACCAACCAATTCTGTTCAGAAGGTAAACTCATAAATGTCCACCTATAATTTTTAAAGTGGTATGATTAATTTTTGCATCAGCATCTTTCAATTCTTTTTGAATTTCAGCTATGTCATTATAAGCATCTAAAAATAAAACATGGTAACTGTCTGTTCCAGTAATTTTTAAAATAGCTAATTCATCATCATCTTTAAGTTCTCTTTTATCTATAGTAGCTTTAAATTGAACATATGGGTTGTAATTTTCTGGTAAATCCCCATATTTGAATATTCCTTCTAAAGTTGCAACAAACATAATTATCACCTATAGTTTTTAATAATACAAATAATGTATTAGAATAAAATAGTATATAAAATTAATTACGAATTATTCGTATTTATACGAACAAAATAAAAATGAATAAAAAAAATTGTAAAGAAAAATCTTTACAATTATTCTGTAGCTAATTTATCATATTCAGATAAAGCTTTAGCAAGAGCTGGAGCTGCATCAATTAAATGATTGTCCATAGTTAACTCTTTTTCATCTAATCCCATAGCTACACCATATAATTGAGCTAAGTGGAATACAGGAATTTGGAAGTTAGTTCCGTATTTTTTGTTAACTTCATCTTGACCTACATCAAATTGTAAGTGACAGAATGGGCAAACATTAACAATAGCATCTGCACCTGCAGCTTGCATGTTTTCTAATTTTTCTTTTGTGAAACTTAAAGTTACATCAATATCTCTGGATCTTAATCCTCCACCTGCACCACAGCACATCATTTTTTCTTCATAAGGGATGGATTTAGCTCCAGTAATTTCAATAAGTTCATCTAAAATAGTAGGATCTTCTGCAGATTCTTCAATACCTACTTCTTTAGTAGGTTTTAAGAAGTGGCAACCATAGTGAGCTGCAACATTTAAGTTTAATGGTTTTTCAACAATGCTAGCTAATTTTTCATATCCTACATCATCTCTTAAAATTTGAGCAAAGTGTTTTACATCAACGGTTCCTTTGAACTCTCTGTCTACTTCAGATAATACTTCATTAATTTCTTCTCTTTTTTCTGGGTCGTCTTTTAATAAATGATTAGCTTCAAGTAAAGAACCGAAACATCCATTACATTCGGTCATAATATCCATGCCCATTTCTTCTGCAATGGTAATGTTACGAGCTGCAATAGAAGCCCATGTTTTTTCATCGAAAGAACCAAATACACCAGGAGCAGGACAACAAGATGCACCTTCCATGTCTTTTAATTCAATATCTAATGCGTCAAATAAAATTCTGGTTGCTTTTTCAACACCAGGGTAACGGTTGTTCATAATACAACCTAAGAAATATGCTACTTCCATATTAATATCTCCTCAATAATCATTAAAATTATTCTGGTTTTAATTCACCAGTTTCTTCATCATATCCGATTAATTCATCAAAACCTGTAGCTTTACAAATAGTTTGAACTTCTTTTAAAGCTTCAGGGAACATGTGAGTAGTAGGTGGTAATTCACTAAGACCAACTCTAGCTCTTAATTCTTTAGTTACAGGGTTAATAGGTACACCGTGACCAGTAGTAATTACAAATAATCCTGTCATTTTGTGAGCTTTAGCCATGTATCCAGCATGTGCAGCGATGTTTCTTGCTTTTTTAATTATTTCTACAATAATAACGCTTCTAGGACATCTTTCTTGGCATGTGTAACAAGTAGTACACATCCATAAAGCATCATCAGAAATTACTTCTTCTTTTAAACCAAGTAAACATTTTCTGACAATTTGTCTTACTTTATAAGGAGTTCTTCTTCCTGAAGGACAAGTTCCACCACAAGTACCACATTGGAAACAATGTTTTACAGTATCAATTCCAGCATCGATAAAAGCAGCTGTGAAATCTTTATCGAGACTGTCCATAGTAAGTAATTCTTTATCTGTTAATAAAGTCATATTATCTCTCTTTTCATTATTATTTATAGTATCTTCTTCTTCAACTTCTTCATCACTTTCCTCAGTTTCAGAATTTTCATCAGAATCCTCTTCAGATTCGGATTCTTCTTCTAAAAGTTCTTCAACTTTAGATAAATCATCTTCAGAATTTTCCTCTTCTTCTTTGGTTGAGTCATCAACAAGATCAGAATCATTTTCAGCTTCTTCTTTAGCTACTTCGTCAACTCTTTCTTGAGCAACTTCACGAGCTTCCTCTTTAAGCTCAGGAATAGTAACCTCTTCAGAATCTTTTTTAGTTTCAGTTGAATCATCTTCAGATTCTTTTTCTAAAAGATCTTCAACCTTTTCTAAATCTTCATCTGATTTCTTTTCTTCAACATTTGAATCGTCAACAAGATCAGATTCTTTATTGTCAGTTTCTTTTTCAGCTACTTCGTCAACTCTTTCTTGAGCAACTTCACGAGCTTCCTCTTTAAGCTCAGGAATAGTGGCTTCTTTTTTGCTGGCAACTTTATCAGAAGATTTAGTATCTTTTTCATCAGGGACATCGTTAGTACTTGACTTTGCATGTACATTGGAAATAGGTTCCGAAGTTTTAGTTCCAGAAACAATACTATCATCTAATTTTTTATTTGAAGATGTAACTTTAACGCTTTCATTTTCATTATTGGAGTTATTTTCCTCGTTTGAAGCGTCATTTTCTTCCTTATCTTCCCCACTACCGAAAATGGAACGAAGACGATCTAAAATTGACATCGAAAACACACCTTGGATAATCATCGGATAGTCCTCAAATCCTTAAACATAATTTTGCTTAAGTAAGTATATAAATATTACTAAAATTTTAGTCACTGTCACCTAAAAGGTTACAATTAATATAAATATTTTAAATCTAAAAAATAAAATAATAATTAAAAAGAGGGAAATTACATTGAAAAATAAATTTGAAATTAAGTCACATGATGGACCAGCACGGTTAGGTAAATTAAATAATGAAAAAACACCTAAAATTTTCTACACAGATGAAATAAAAATAGCTCCAAGTGAAGGTTCATCCTACAATGCCCCTTATGAAATAGCTAAATGGAATGTTAAAGAAACTCTTGAAAATGCAGAAAAATACAAAGATGAGTGTGATATAGCTGTTATTCAAGGATCAAAGTATATAGATTTAAGACTTGAATGTTTAAAAGAATTGGAAAACCTTGGATATAATGGATTTGTAATAGCCAATGGAGATGAATTATTACTACATCCCAAAGACTTGGTAAATTTAATTGTTAAGTTAAAAAAAGAGTTACATCCTAATAGCTACTTAATATTCACATTTGCAGAACCTTCTTTTATGCCTCTTTTAACATATCTGGGAATTGATGGTTTTTTAGCTGATTCCAGTAGATATTATAGCTATTTAAATGCTTTAATGACCCCTACAAAAACTTATGATTTGGAAACCTATCCTATTTTTGAAGATATGAGTCATGAAGAATTAGAAAAATATAATTTAAACACTCTTGAATTTGTTATTAGAGAAATACAAACTCATATAAAAAATAAATCATTAAGGAATTTAGTTGAAGAGAGATCAGTGACATCTCCTCAAAATATTTCCTCTCTTAAGATATTAGACAAGAATTATAGCGATTATATTCTTGAATACAGTCAATTATATTAATTTAAATATAATTGTCATTTTTTCTTTGGAAATATGCTCTTGGATGAGCACAGACTGGGCATTTTTCAGGTGCTTCAAGACCATATTCTAAATGTCCACAGTTAGCACATTCCCAAATGATTCCTTCGTCTTTTTTAAATACAGAGTCATCTTCAACATTTCTAATGAGAATATCATATCTGTCATGGTGAGATTCTTCTACTTTAGCTACTTTTAAGAATAATTCAGCTAATTCTGGAAATCCTTCTTTTTTAGCTGTTTCAGCAAATCCAGGGTAGAATTCTGTCCATTCATAATCTTCTCCTTCAGTAGCATCTTTAAGATTTGCTAAAGTTGGAGTTACATTGTCACCATGTAATATTTTAAACCAAATTTTAGCATGTGCTTCCTCATTATGTTGAGTTGTTTCAAAAATATTTTGAATTTCAACAAAACCATCTGCTTTAGCAAGTCCTGCATAAATACCATACTTGGTAACAGCTAATGCTTCTCTAGCAAATGCTTTTTTAAGATTTTCGTAAGTTTCAGTTCCTTCTAATTTACTTAAGTCTTCATTAGGCAATACTTTTGTAACCATATTTTCATCTCTCCTTTAAGTAGTACAAAGTAGTCCAACTACCTATATAAATGTTTTGTATTAAACCACAATAATAAAAAAAGTAGATAAAATGTGTAGATAAATAGAACAAAATAAATAAAAATTTATAAAAAACTAAACAATAATATAAAATTATAGAAAAAATAAAAATAAATAAAGTTTTTGAATATATTATAAAATTTCAAAAGAACTGACTAAATCATTATAAGCATCAATAGTTTCCTTTTGAGGATTTACAGTTCTAAGCTCGAAAATATAAATGGTGTTAAGAACTATGAAAACATACGTGTAAATTTCAAAAATAATATCTGGCGTATTCATCTCTGCTATTAATTTAATCGCATCTTTACCTGCAGTTGATACAAAATCTGATTCTAAAATAACTCCACCATCATCAGTAATCATATCTTCCATTGTAATTTTAAAATCATCTAAATTTGTATGTGTTGGAAACATAACTACATTTAAAAGATTTTCCTCACCTTTAGTAATAGTAGCTATACAATCAGGATTATTTGCTCTATCTGGTGCCTCTTCTTCCCAAGTAGCTGGATATTTAAAAGTAATTTTATTGTTATTAAAAGTTTTCATCTCCATTTTAAAACCTCACTTTTTATTCTTTCCCTTTAACTTCAATAGTATTTATTTCTTCCTCTTCCTCTAAAGTGTCAATATATTTAGAGAATGGTTCTGGTAATTTTGGCATTACTTCTTTTAAAATTTCAGCAGCATCTAATTCAAGAGTTTGACCTGAAAATAATTGTTCTGGATCAATATCAAATTCAAATGGTTTTAATAAATCATCAGTAGGAACTTTTAAATTAATTTTATTTTTGTTTAAAAGCATTTTTAACATGCTAGTATTCTTAATTTCTTCATTCATTGAATCAACAGTACTATTAATATCAAAAGCTATAGCCTTATTTTTTTCATTGACTTCAGATTTTGATTGTGCAATTGATTTTTCCAAACCTTCAACCAATTTTTCATTTCTTTTGTTGATATTCTCACGAGCTTCATCAATTACCACATTAATAGCTTTTAAAATAGATTTATTTAATTCTACATTATATGCAAGAATCATTTTATTTTTGTAGTCTAGTTCTTTAAAAATAGCTGCTCTTTCTTCTTCTACTTTATTAAGTTTTTTATTTAACTCTGCAAGCTCATTTTGAGCATCTATAAGTTTATCTTTATCATCTAATTTATTTTCTAATGTAGATACATCATCAAAGAAAGAATTTTTTAAGGTTGCTAATTGTTCTTCTAAATGAGCTATTTGTTCATCTTTTTGTTTAATTATTTCACGACAATCTGAAGTTTCATCTAACTTCCTATATTCTTCATGGGATAAAACTACGACTAAATCATTGTCTTCAAATGGATCATCTTTTTTCAAACTAACTTGTTTTTGTTTTGATTCTTTTTCAACAACATTTCCATCTTTGTCTTTACTGGAATACTTTTTAGTATAAACCCTAACGGTTCTTAAATCCTCTTCCTCCATTTGAACACCAGAATAATTTTTTATTATATGGTTTATACTATGATTTTAAATATAATATATATTTTTTTGATAAAAAAATAAAATGAAAAAAATAAAAAATTAATTAGATTCCTCATTTTCAATCCAAAGTTTCATAGCTTCTTCTATTGCTTGAGAATACCAACCTGTTTTGAATAACATCTTAGAGGAAGCAAGTTTTCGAAAATGCAAATCCACATCACTATTGACCGCTATTGTTACACGTTTTATTTTTTTCATGTTTAGTAATACATATTTCTAATAAATAAATTAGTAAGTGTTTTTTGGGATAAATTTTGCAAAAAAACTGATTTGAAATAAGCAAAAATAAAGTTTGTAGTGAAAATAAAGGAAACATTTAAATATTTTAAAAACAAATAATAAAACGATGTGAATAAAAATTCATATCATTTTCATAGACAATTGACATCAGTCGACCATTTTATAATCTCCAAGGTATATAAAATAGTTTTATAAAACTGATAGTAGAAAAAGAAGGACACACTTTTTCTACTTTTCTCCCCCTCTTCTTTTTAAACCCTATCTAAAATTTTAGAATCAGCTCCAGCAATTTCTACCAAATATTCTGCTTCTACAATATGAAGTTTAGATGGGATGACAATACAATGAAGTGGGCCTCCAAAATCAAAATCGATTAATTCTTTAATAGGGCCTGCTTTTAGAATATTATCCTTAGAACCAACTCTAGCTATTCCAATAGCTAATGTATCCTCATCAATACTACCTTCATCACCTAATTCTTTTTTAATGTTCATAAGATATTTTAAACCTTCATTAACAGTCATGTATCTTTCTTTATGTGCTTGAATATCTAATAAAACTAAAGTATGCATGTCATTTTTTAAATTTTCTTCAATAGCAAAATATGGAGATTTAGGATAAAAATTATAATCGGGGAATGGAATTGTAGTTACTTTACCAAATTTATATGCTTGAAGTCCAGAAATAGCAGGAGCAGAAGACAAAATTGATGAACCATGAATAACCTCATAAGGAATGTTGTTTTTGCCACATTCAACTAAAAATTCACTATGAGTGGTAGCTATTAAAGGGTCACCACCTGTAATTAATGCAACATCATGATTTTTTGCCTCGTTGATAAATTTACTTTCTTCTTCAACTTCTCCCCTTACAAGAACTTCAATAGGTTTTCCAATCAATTTTTCAATAGCTTCCAAAGAAGAACCAAATAATCTTGAGGTAAAAAACTCAGCATATATCTTATCAACATTTTTTAAGCACTCTAATCCTTTTAAACTAATATCTTTTTCATCAAATAATCCTAAACCAACTAAATAAAACATGAAAATACACTTTAAAACATTTTATAAATTACAAATAATATATAGTATATTAAATCTATTATTAAAATTTTTAGAGGTTCATTATGAAAGCTGTAAAAGTTCCATTAAAACAATTAAATGATACCAGAAAAGAATTAATGGAAAAGAAGATTATGAGTATGGATTACAAAATAAAAACAACCAAAGATTATGGTTACATTCCTATAATAAAAGAAGATAATTTATATGAAATTGAGGATATTGAATTAGAACCTCTTAAAAAACAACCAAAAAATTTTACTGAACTTTTGGAAGGTATCTTAGATAAAAAAGAAATCGATGATTTAAAAACTTCATTTGACATAATTGGAGATATTGTTATAGTAGAAATTCCAGATAATCTAGTTTCCAAAAAAGAAGCTATCGGAAAGGCCACTTTAGAGTTTAGTAAAAGAAAATCCGTTTATATGAAAAAAAGTGCAGTACATGGAACAACAAGAATAAGAGATTTGGAACTGATAGCTGGAGTTGAAAATCCGATAACAATACATAAAGAACATGGAACTCGATTAAAATTAAATGTTGAAAAAGTATACTTCTCTCCACGACTTGCTACCGAAAGAAAAAGAGTTAGCGATAGTGTTCGAGATAATGAAAAAATACTTGATATGTTTTGTGGTATTGGTCCTTTTCCATCTGTAATAGCTAAAAATAATGATGTAGAAATCATTGGTGTAGATATTAATGAAAATGCCATTGAATATTTTAAGGAAAATATAGAGTTAAATAAATTAAAAAATGTTACTGCCATTTGTGGAGATATTAATGATGTGTACAAAGATTTAAAATTCTCAAAATTTGATAGAATTATTATGAATTTACCAGGCCTTGCCTATAATTTCCTTGATCTAGCATTTGATTTAATAGCTGATAATGGAATTATTAATTATTATGAGTTTTCTGATTCATACCAACAAGGAATAGAACGACTAGAAAAGGCTGCATCTAAAAAAAATAAAAAAGTAAAAATTATTAACACACGTAAAGTTAAATCCTCATCTCCTGGAATGTGGCATGTAGCTATTGACGGGAAAATTACAGATTAATGTATTATTTCCTCATTTATTAGCTCTTCACAATCCTTTTTATGAATATTAATAGTTATAAAATAAGACATTAAAATCCAAAATATTCCAAATATAAATAAAATAGCTATAAATGAAACACCATCAATTCCATAAGAATTTGGTAAAATAAAAGCCATTAAATAAGCACTTAAATTTAAAATAACATGCAATATTATAGCTCCATCTAAACTTTTAGTTTTAACATAAATAGCACCTAAAAGAATGCCCATAATTGTTGCATAACAAACTTGAATTAAGGAAGCAGTCATATTACCTCCAATTCCAGTGATAATATGAGCAACTCCAAAAATAGCCGCCGAAAAAATTATGGATTTAAATATGCCTTTACTATTATAACCCCATTTTTTTATCATATTTGTTAAAATTAACCCTCTGCAGAGTAATTCTTCCCACATTCCAATTGAAAAACAATAAATCACTGAACAAGCTAATCCTGTCCAATTAATAATAAATAACTTATCTGGAGTGTTAAGATAAATTAGATAAAACTGAACAACTGTAAAAATTATAAAAAGAAAACCTAACATTAAAGCTTTAGGAATACCCTTAATATTCCAGGAAATATTCTTATAAAGATTTATAGCTTTTAAAAATAGAAGAATAACTACAAATGCTATGAAATTGTTAACAGCACTTAATAAATAATTTCCACCTGAAATATTAAAAATATAGTTAGGAACAAAATCTAGAAATAAAATAGTAGGAAATCCAAATCCAAAAAATAAGATAAAGATTACAGCTACTATTATACTAAAAATCAATACATGTCTTTGGGAAAAAGTTTCTATAGAAATTTAAATCACATCTAAATAGGATCCATAATCCCCTTTTCTGTTATAATTCCGGTGATTAATTCTTTAGGAATAATGTCAAATGCAGGATTTATAACTTCAGTCCCTTCAGGACAAATTCTACATCCTCCATAATATCTAACTTCATCCCCATCACGTTCTTCAATTTCAGTATCAAAAATTGATGCTTCGAAATCAAAAGTAGATAAAGGAGCTGCTACATAAAATGGAACATGGAAATAATTAGCTGCAAGAGCTACCATTAAAGAACCAATTTTATTAACAACACCACCCTTAGCTATTCTATCTGCTCCAATAACAACTTTATCAATTTTATATTGAGACATCAAAAAACCTGAAGCAACATCTGGAATAAGTTTTACTGGAATATTCTCTTGTTGCATTTCCCAAACACTTAACTTAGCACCTTGACCTCGAGGTCTTGTCTCATCACAAATAACATTAATATCCTTTCCCTGATGAAAAGCTGATCTAATAACTCCTAAAGCAGTTCCATAATCCACACATGCAAGTGCACCAGCATTACAATGAGTTAAAATTGTGTCTCCATCTTCAATAATTTGTGCACCATATCTGCCAATAGCTAAATTTGTATCAATATCTTCCTGATACATTTTTAAAGCTTCTTCAAGAGGATTATCACTATTAGCCACCCTATCTACAGCCCAAAATAGATTAATAGCTGTAGGACGTGCAGCTTTGATTTCATTAGCTACTTTATCCATATCTTCTCCTGCAAGATAACCTAAAGCCATTCCAAAAGCTGCTGCAACTCCAATAGCAGGAGCTCCTCTAACAGTCATATCTTTAATAGCTACTATAACATCTTTGTAATTATCACAATAAACATATGCAAGTTCATCTGGAAGTTTTCTTTGATCTATAAGTTTTAATCTATTATCTTCCCATTCTAATGTTTTCATAAAAAGACCTCAAAATAAAAGGTTAATTAGAGTTTGTTGAATTTGACATTTTCAAATACATGAATAAAACACTATTCTCAGCTTGGTTAGTATTATCAGTGTTAACAACATGGCCATTAGAATCCACTAAATTAATAGTAGTAGTTCCAATACCACTTTGATCAACGGTAATACTTGCATAATGTTCTACATGGCCTAAATCAATTGTATCGTTATTTTCTCCATATTTTTGAATGTCATGACCATCAACAACAATATAAGCTACCCATTGAGTATTTGATTCTACTTGCAAAGAATAATCATCAGTTACTCCAGTTGCAGTAGCTGTTCCTGTGGAATTCTGAGTTGTTACATTATACCCAGATTCTACATTTTGTCCTACACCGATAATTGTGGCAAAACCACCAGCTGCAAAGGCAACTATAAGTGCAATAAACAATGCTATTATTTTTTTTCTTTCTCCTTTCTCCATACTATTACCTTGAAATTTTTTTACAATGATAATTTAATTTAAAAGTATATAATTATAATGGAAAAGAATTTAAAAAACAGCATGCTTGATGGGAATGAAGAACATAAATAGTTAGTTTCTAATTATTATATTTTTATTTTATTATGTTCTTCATTAAAAAATATTAATTTCCAAAAAGAAATTAAAACTAGATGTGAACAACATCTATATAATAATTTATTTTAAGAAATATATAAAATTTAAGGTTCATTCATCTTAATTAACACTGTTAACCTTTTATCACTAAAAGAAGTATAATAATGAACAAAAATAATATATTTATATAAAAAATTAAAAAAAGATTTAGTAATGACTTTGTGGAGTCATTCCTAAATGATTATCTTCTGATTTTTTACCAGGAATTCCATAAGCATCTGCTCTACATTGAGTACATGCCCTAAATACAGGAATTATCTCTTCAACTTCATCTCTGACCTTTTCCATCATAGAACAGTCAGGACGTTGATAGGTTTTCATTTTATTTAAAGGAATTAATGGAAGAACATTCATTAATGAAGCTCCTCTTTTTTTAACTTCACGAGCAATATCAACAATATGTTCATCATTTAAGCCTGGAATTAAAACTGAATTCACTTTAACAACCATACCGTTTTCAGCGGCCTTTTGAACCCCATCAAGTTGGTTTTGAATAAGAATCTCAGCTGCTTTTTTACCCTTAATTATTTCACCATCATAATTAATAAAAGAATAGATATCTTTAGCTATATCTGGATCAATAGCATTAATTGTTACAGTAACAGAATTTACACCAAGTTCAGCTAATTTATCAGCATATTTTGGAAGTAAAAGTCCATTAGTACTCATACACTTAATTAAATCAGGATCTAATTCATCAAGTTTTTCAAAAAATTCTAAAGTTTCTTCATTTGCAAGAGAATCTCCTGGACCAGCTACTCCTACAACAGAAATTGGACCTTCAGCTGTTACTTCTTCCACATGTTTAATAGCATCATCTGGTTTCATCACACATGATGCAACACCTGGCCTATCTTCTGAATCATTTTTTAAATCCCTAGTACAAAAATTACAATAAATATTACATTTAGGTGCAATTGGTACATGGGCTCTTCCTACTTTATCATGTACCTTTTCATTGAAACATGGATGTGCTTTTGTAATGTGTGCAAACCTAGAACCATCTCCTTTCATACTACCACTCTCTCTTATTATTTTAATTATTGTCCTTTTTCAAGTTCATCTATATAAACATTAGCTTTTTCAATCCAATCGTCTTTAATCAATTCATCAGTAGCTATTACAGCAATAATATCCTTTTGAGACATATCTTTAATGATTTTAAATCCTTCTGGAAGAATTCTAAATATAGCATCATAAATTCTTCTCTGTAAATTAGATTGAGGACTATCAACAACCATATCAGATATTTTAGTTTGATCTCCTTTAATTTCAATATTATATCTTGTTGGTTGGTAAATATCTTCTCTAGAATACATAAACCATAGCTTTTTCAAGATATTTGGAAGATAATTTTCATTTTCAACAAAAATATCAGTTACATTATTATCTTTTTTATAAGTTAATTTTGCAATCTCTTCCAACTTAACAACCGCTGAAGTTTTCTTCATTTTAATAGCTAAAATGAAAACAGGTTCATTAGGATTTACAAAAGCTTTTAAATCTTGTACAGAAGGTCCAAGAACTAAATCCTGAAAAATCTGTTTGATAATCATACTATATACTTCAGCACCTTTTTCATCATAGCATTCTACTAACATAAAATCAACTCATGATTATTTATCTTGTCTATGCCCCATTCCAGATACTAAAAGAGCTGCACCTACAGCTCCAATATGTTGTGAATATTCAGGAACAATAACATTAATACCACCTAACATTTCACTAACAGCTTCAACAAGACCTGAAATTAATGAAGTTCCTCCTACTTGAATAAGAGGTTCTCTTAAATCAATTTCTTGAAGTTGTTGTTCATAAACTTGCTCAGCTACAGAATGACAAGCAGCTGCTGCAGCATCGGCTTTAGAACCACCTGCAGCTAAGGTAGTAACTAAATCTTGAATACCAAATACAATACAGTAACTGTTTAATAAAGCTCTATGATAATCTCCTTGAAGAGCAAGAGGTCCTAATTCTTCAATTGAAACATCTAAACGACGAGAAGTCATATCTAAAAATCTTCCAGATGCTCCTGCACAAATTCCACCCATAGTGAAATTATCAGGAATTCCATTGTTAACAGTAATCACCTTATTATCCATACCACCAATATCTAATACTGTAGCTTCACCTTTTTGGTGGTTTGCTAAATAAACAGCTCCTTTTGCATTAACGGATAATTCTTCTTGTATTAACTCAGCATTTAATTTTTTACCTATATTAATACGTCCATATCCAGTTGTTCCAATTCCATCAACATCATCAATTGTATATTCAGTATCTGCAAATGCTTCATCAACTCCAATATACACAGATTCCATAATATCTTTTGTTTCAGTCCAACCAGTTCCAATAACTTTATTGTTTTCCATAGCTACAACTTTTGTTGTTGTGGATCCAGAATCGATTCCTAATGTTAATCCTTCTTGTTTTTCACGAGCAAGAATATTTCTACGTGTAACAGTAGTAGCTAATGCTTCCATACGAATGAATAACTCATCAGCTTTGGTTCTTTCTGTAAAAGAGTAAGTTACAACAGGAATACGTGTATTATCTTGAATAAATTTACGAACTGCATTTCTTACAAGAGCTCCTTCTGCACATCTAAAACAAGTAGCTATAAAAACTGCATCTGCTTTACTTTTACCTTCAACAATAGACATTGCTCTTGCAATCATTAATTTTAAACTAGAACTTTGAGCTGAAAAACCAAATTTAGCACATGCTTCTTCAATATAATCTAAGTCAATTTCAGGAAGAATAATTTCTGCTCCAAATGTTAATGCTGCTTTTTCAATTTCTTTTTGAACCCCACTATATTCAGTACCACAGGAAACTAAAGCTATTTTAACCATTATTCATCCTCCTTTAATTCTTTTTCAACTACATCAAGATTTTCTTTTACTGGAATAGGTGCTTCATCAACAAATTCACCATTATTATCATCAGTAGTTATATCCATTTCATCTAATGCATCAAGAAAATCATTGATTTGATTAACCATTAAATAAGTTTCATCTTTATTTGTTGGGTATTTAACTTCTAATGTTGGAATATCTTTATCCCTTAATAAAAATTGTGATAATTCATTAGTTCTTGCACAGCCTACACAACCAAATCCAAAAGGAGCTCCTTCAACAATAATAGCTGCCTGAGCTGCATCTATTAATGGACCTATAATTGACATTCTTCCACGAACTCCTGAAGGAACTTCAATAGCTGCATATTTAAGTCCTTTAATTGGATCGTCTTCAGTAATATTCATTGGTGGAGAATCAATCTCAGGATCTTTAACTTTTTGTCTTATTTGTTTTTGAAGAGCTAAAGGAGTATGTCCTTTTCTTTCAATTAAATCTGCTAAAATTAATGAATTTGGAGGATAAATTGCTATTTCTACCATAATTAATCACCTTTATTGTTTTCACAAGACTCATTTATAACGTCTTTAACTAAATCAATATCAACAGGATGTTTTTCTTCTACTTTAACATCTTTTCTTTTTTCTAAAGCATCAGAAACATCGCCCAATAATCTAAATTCCTTTTCCATTTGATGGAAACCTTCTCTTGGTCCGAACCTTTGACCTCTACATCTTCTTGGATCTCCAGGAGCAAAACCTCTATCTTTAGTAAAAATATGTGTTGGATCTAATTTTCTAATAGCTTTAATAACTTCTTTTACATATTTTTCTTTTCCACTAACCATTGCACCATAACATGTATTTTTAATTGTTAAGGGAAGGTTTAACATGTGCATTTCACTTACAATTTCAGATTCACTTACCTTTGCTCCAGGTGCTAAAATAATCATACGAGTAACAACATCAGGATCCCAATCTTCCTTACTTAATTCTGGACTAGGACATAAATTCTGTGACATATAAAATCTCTCCATCTTTAAGTTTTTCAAGTAATTCAAAATCACTACATACTTTTCCTACAATATTTGTAGCACTAAATGATTCAGCTGTTGGACCATATTCTCTGTTATCTTCAAATCTTACACCAATTAAACCAACATTTTTAGCTGACATGTTTGTAATACCAATTTCTCCTGCTTTAACAACATCTTTTGGAGTGTTTTCTGGAACTAAACCTTTTGCACTATCTTTATTTCCTTCAAAGATTATTAATTTCATTCCAGGAACTGCAAAATGAACTTTTAAGCTTCCAATAGGATTTTCGGCAAGACCTGTTAACTTTCTTAAATACCATTCAGATCTTGGAGCTTTGTCGGTTAATTTAATGGTACATAGCTCATCTTTATTTATTCCTTTAGTAACAACCTTACCTTCATTAATAATATCAATTGTATACTTTGGAGTTTGTTCTACGATTAATGCATCATCATCAGTTACTCCTTCACGAATCTGTTCAATTCCCATTGAAGAAAGTAGCTCATTAGCCTCACCTTGTGTAGTATTTAAAGTCATTATTCTTTGTTGTTCTGAAATAATTGTAATAAAATCATTTTCCCTAGCTATATCTATAATTTCCATTCCATGATTTATTTTACCAACAGTAGTATGATGAGGAGTTAAAACCCTATTTTCACGATATACATAAACTTTTCCAACTCCAACTCCATCATTTCTTACTGTAACAGTTCCTCTTTCTCTTGGAGTTAAATCCTCTTTTGGTTTAGGTAATCCTTCAAGCTCATAAAAACCTATAAATGAATTAGAATCAAAATTAACTTTAATTCTATTATCCTTAATCAAACTAAATAAATGCTCATCACAGATAGGAGAATTCTTATCAATATCTAAGGAAACATAAGTAAATAATTCATTTCCTTCTTCTAAAACTGTATTTAAATCCTTAATAACACTACTATCAGTAGATGTGCTTCTTTCAATTATTGGTGAAATTTCAGTAATCACATCAGATTCTGTCAACATGTCCAATGTCTTTTTTCCACCTATAATTTTAGCAAAAATACCTTTATTATATGGAGGTACACTGTAAACATTAGTAACATTTTCTTTAATTAAAATTAAATGAGTTGATTCATTACTAAAACTGGATAAACTTAAAACAACATCTCCTTCATAATATTTGTATTCATCAGGAGTAGGCTCTAAATCAGTTACAACAGGACCAATAGCTACTTCATTTGGAGTAGACCATCTTATATTAAGATTTTGAAACAATTCATAATTTTCTTTCCAAAGATTAATTAACGGTTCTGCTTCAGCCTCTTCACTTAATTGAATAATAATCGAACCCTTATTGGTTTTAATCTTATATTTTGTAATATTTTTCTCCATTTCCTTTTTACCCTTTATTAAACAGAGTATACTTCCAGGAGTATATGGTGCATTAGAAAGTTCAATTACATCCTCAATAGTTGAACCTTCTTCAACTTCCATTTCCTCCCCATTAACTTTAATAAACATATAATCTCCTTTATAAAGAATTATTCTAATGATGTTTTTGTTCTTATATATAAAAATAATTATTCATTTTTTAAAAAAACAGGATTTTTATTTTGATTAAAAAGTTCTAACTTTTCCCCATCATTGATTAAATAAAGTGAATTATCATTAGTTATTTCACCAACAACATTAGCAGATATTGAAAAATCAGCCAAATAATCAATAATGTCATCACAATTTTCTTCAGTTGCTGTAAAAACAAAACCTGAACCCGGATAAGATTTTAACCAATCTTCCCAGGACATTCCTTCAGCTATTGGAATATCTTCTAAATTAACAATAGCTCCTTTGTCAGATGCTTCTAAAAGCATTTCTAAAGTTCCAAGAATGCCAGGATTGCTGATATCTTTTCCTGAATTAATATAATCATTTTCAGCTAAAAATTGAACTGCAGAAATCTGATCTCTAACAAGTTGAGAATCCTTATCATAAGTAGTATCCCAATTTAAAGCAAATTCTTCATGAGGTTTGCCATCTAAATCAATAGCTACAATAACTTTATCTCCAACTTGAGCATCGAAACTTGTAATAATCTTATCTTTTTGAGCTATTCCCACAATAGCTACCCCAATAGAATCAACTTCCCCATCAGGATGAAGATGACCTCCTACCATTGGGACTTTGAATTTTAAACAAGCATCCTTAATACCTGTAAGTAACTCTTCATAAATATCATCATGAGCTATTGACATTATATTGACCATAGCTAAAGGTTTACCCCCCATAGCTGCAATATCATTAACATTAACAAGTACAGAACAATATCCTGCCCAATATGGATTTACGTTCATTATTTGACCCCAAATACCATCAGCAGCTATTAAAATTACTTGATTATTTCCAATGTCTATAGCTGATGCATCATCACCAATGTCTATAACCACATCGCCAGATACATTGTATGATTCATCTAATAATGAAATGACATTCTCAATTGAATTTTTACGTGTGACTCCTTCAAATTCTTGAATAGACTCTACCAACTTCTTAAAATCCAAAAAATACACATCCTTATTTTATATTATTCAACTGTATATTTACAATTCATATTATTTAATATTTCAATTATCTGAGTTTGAATATTTATTATAATATCCTTATAATCTTGATTTAAATCTAATTCCAAAATATTTTTACTATTAAAAATTTCTTCAAAAACCTTGCAACCTACTATATCATCAAATCCATTTTCAACTTGGAAAATCCTAGAATCATTAGATTTGAAACCATGCTCCACAACCTTATCTAAATCTCCATCAGTAATGCCTATTATTGGAATATCAAATCTATATAAAATATCCGAGGAAATTAAAGTTGTATCATCCCCTACGGTGATTACTAAATTGCAATTTTTATAGCTATAAACATCCTCTCCAGCATGATTTAAAAATCCGATTTTAAAACCAGATTCGTTTTTATTTTTTTCTAAAATTCTAGGTACAACATCACTTTTTCTTAAAAGACCTGTTTTGATAATAGCTGAATTTAAATCTATTTTACCAAGTTTTTCAACTCCATGAGGTTTGATTTTTCCCCCTTCAATATCAACAATAAATCCATCTTCAGCTATTAAAATAACATTATCCTCAAGGGCCTTTCCAATAACAATACCATTAACCATTATATTTTCTCCAGCACTAACACCATGGATTAAACGTTTAGTGATATTGTCATATGAATCCTGTTTAAAATAATTGTTGTAAATTTCTATAGGATCAACCTTTCTTAAATTTAACTTAATAGCTATTTCATCAGCTAAATTATCTATCTCTCCATTCCAAACAATTATACTACCATCTTCTTCTCCAGGCCTTTCTATTTGAATTATTGGAATATTATTTTGAGAAATCTTATCAAAATAATGATTAATAACCTTATAACCAAAAACATGCCCTGTAACTGCAGATTTGCCATAGTTTAATAAAAAAATAATGTCCTTCTTTTGATTGTTGAAAAGTTTTAAAGATTCGCTTGGAACTAATTTTTGTGAAATATCAATAATTTTTTCTAAAGAGCTATCAATAACAGCTGTTCTTCCCATAGTCCCACCTAATCTTGCTGAAACATTACCGTAATCTTTTAATAAATCAATTATCTCACTAGCATAACCAGAATCAATAATGTTTGGACCATGAACAACAACTCCAATTTCCATATAATCTTCTCCCAAACTAGCTAATTTCATTTTGAATAATTAGATTATTGGTAGTTTTATTATTTAAAAATTATATTCCAATTTCCCTTCTCGATGAATTCCTTTCTAGAAAATATTTTTTTAAAATTTGAGTAAATTTTGACTAAATTTTGAGTGAAATCTGACTTAAATTGAGTTAAATCTTGAAAAAATTATTTAAATTAAATTTATTAAACTATTACTAAAGCATTGTTTTATTATATCTGTTTAAACTAATTTAATGCTTATATTAAAAAATTGAGGTAAATGAAAAATGACAAAAATCATTCATAAAAATTTCAAAATCCTGGAAAAAATCAAAGACGAGCTACTATTTTTATCGAAATCTGAAATTAGATTAAAAATACTAGAATGTATTAAAAAAACTCCATTTTCAGTAAAAGAAATAGTAAAGCTAACTGGTCTTTCTTATAGCTCAGTTTCTAGTAATGTGAATAAATTAGAACAGAATAGGGATATTTTTAAAATAGATAATGGTTATAAGATGAATCCCCTAACAGAAATTTATTTAAATAATCTATTGGAATTCAATTCAACTTTGAAGTTAATAAATAAATTCAAAGAATTTTGGAATCTCCACAATATAAACGAAATTGATGAAAAAGAATTGGAAAACATTACTGATTTGAAAAATTCACAACTAATCAAATCTACACCAAGTGATATTTATAGAACTCATAATGCCATTAAATCATTTTTATTAAATTCATATCATATTCAAGCGATATTTCCATTCCTTCATCCAGATTACCCTAAAATTTTAGAAAATCAGCTATTAAAAGAAGGGAAAGTGGAAATAATAGTTCCTGAAGAAATTTACAAAGATTTGATTTTAAAAATAGATCCTAAAGTTAGAAAAAGAAGCTTAAATAATGGTAAATTAATTGTTCACACTACTGAAAAGCCAATTGAGATTTATCTTACAATTTGTGAAAGAAGAATAAGTTTAGGGTTATTTAAAAATGATGGAAGTTTTGATCAGAATAGACTCCTAATTTCAAGAGATAGAAAAGCTCATAAATGGAGTGAAAATCTTTTTAATGAAATTAAAAGCCAAATTTAGAGGAATATTATGAAAAATAAAAATAATGATAAAGATGAATTTAAAGAAATGAAATATATTCTCACTTCTACAATGAGAACCAAATTAATAATTAGCTTATATGAAAAAACAAAAAATGTCCAAGATTTAAGAAATGAATTAAACAAACCCTCAGCTACTATACTTCATGGACTAAAAGAATTGGAGAATTTGAATTATGTTAAAAAACTGAATAAATATTATTCACTTACTTCAAATGGACATATTCTCGCTGTAAACTTGATAAAATTGATTGAAAATTGGTATTCAATTAAAATCAATAAGATATTTTGGGACAGCCATGATTTAAATCCAATTCCTGAAAAACAAATCCAAAATATCTATCAATTGAAAAATGCTGAATGTGTGATGTCTACAACAACAGATTTATCTAAAGCATTAACAACCTATCTCGATTTAATAGCTAATGAAAATAAATTAAACATTATTTTACCTGTTTTCTCTGAAGTTCATATTGATAAGTTAATTGAATTATTAAAAAATAAATCCTTAACTGAATTAAAAATAATTACTACTGAAGAAGTAATTAACTCCATAGAACATAGTCCAAAATATAAAAATACTCTATTAAACAATGAAAAGGTTATCATTTATCTTTTAGATTCACCTATAAAATTATTTTTAACTGTTAACAATAATTTCATGTCTTTAACTTTATTTTTCAAAGATGAGCAGTATGACGACTCACAAATTCTAATTGATACTTCTAAAGACGGTATAAAATGGGGGAAAGAACTTTTTAATTATTATAAAAACATGTCCAAAGAATTTAAAAAGAATTCATAGAATGTTAATAATTAAATAATGCAATATTGAAAAATTATAAATAAGGAGGAAGGAGGCAATTAAAAATTAGGAGGTAAGAAATGTCTGAAAAGGATTATAAAAAAAAGATATGCGATATAATATTAAAAAGAAAAGGGGCTGAAACATCAATAAAAGTTATCGAATTGCTTTTAAAAAGACCTTTTAACAACAATCAAATAGCTAAAAGAATTAATGTTGACTATAACACGGCTCGATACCATCTTGATTTACTAGTTAAAAATGATTTGCTAATGAAAGATGGAGATAAATATGGTGCATTATATTATCCTACTTCAGGACTAAAAAAGAACATAGAAACTTTTAATAAATTAAAAAATGAATAATTAAAATAAAAAAATTATAGGGATTATTATGGTCAGCGAAACCAGTGAAAAACATAAACATGATGCTCCAACAAACATCAAATGTAGTGTAATTACTTTAAGTGATTCTATTAAGGATTTTGAAAAAGATTTATCAGGAAATTATATATCTAAACAAGTAGAAGAGAATTATATCTTGATTTCAAGGAGTTTAATTCCTGATGAATCTAAAGAATTAGTTAAAGAAATCGAAGACATGATTAAACAGGGAACAGACATCATAATAACTACTGGGGGTACTGGCCTCAACGAAAGAGATATTACAGTTGAAACAGTTGAATCTCTTTTTGATAAAAAATTAGATGGGTTCGGAGAGATTTTCCGATTAAAATCCTATGAGGAAATAGGCGCTAGTGCTATTCTATCAAGAGCTACTGCTGGAGTCTATAAAAAAACTTTAATATTCTCCATGCCTGGCTCTCCTAACGCTGTAAAAACAGGATTAGAAATAATTATTAATGAATTTGGACATTTTGTACATCATGCTAAAAAATAAATAGCTGATGTACATTTTTCCAAAAATTAGAAAAATTCATCAACATTTATTAAAGGTTCTAAGCTTATTCCTTCTTTTTCAAATGCTTCCTTAGCACCTTCATTACGATCCACTACAACAAAAGCCCTTTTTACAATTCCTCCATTATCTTGAATTGCTTTTATGGCTTTTAAAAGAGATCCACCTGTAGTAGTAACATCTTCCACAACAATAACTTCATCATTTTCTTCTAATTCGCCTTCAATAAGTTTAGAAGTACCATATCCTTTTTTTTCTTTTCTAATCATTAACAAAGGAATTTCAGATTCTAATGAAATAGCTGTAGCTATAGGAACCGCTCCTAAAGCAGGGCCTGCTACCCTATCAATATGGTCCTCTGAAATTAATTCAGTTATTAATTTAGCTATTGTTGATAAAATAGTAGGATCGGTGATTGCTTTTTTCATATTAATATAGTAATCACTTTTTTTACCTGAGGATAAAGTAAAATCTCCTTGTAAAAAAACACCATTTTCTTTTAATAAATCAATTAAATAAGAATTATCAGACATTAAATTTCCTCATCTTGTTCAATAAGTAACTTATCTCCAATAACCTCAATCATTTCAATTGGAACTAAATTTTCCCCATTTGTTGAAGCTTTAAATGAATCGGACAAACCAGTTCTTTTAACTACTAAATCAGTTATTTCATAAGTTTCATCATCAACAACTACATCAGTTACTTTACCCATAAGTTTTGCATCTGAACCGATTACTTCTTTTTTTATAATATCTCTCAAAATACGCATAACAATTACCTCTAAAATATTAATATCTAACTTTTCCAATATGTCTTGTAGCTCCTGGATCTTCATTATTAAAATGAGCTAAATAATAAACGAACCATTCTAAAGGAGCTATAAAAATGAATGGTGATAATAATTTATCTACACTAGCTAAATCATCAAAATTATATACTATTACTTTTAATTCTAGATTTTGAGAAAATTCAATAGCTTTTTCTGTTATTTCATCAGATTCAAATCCAGAATTTAAAAATATTATCGGAACATCTTTTTCAGCTCTTTCTATTAGTCCATGTCTAAATTCTGCTGAATATAATGGACAAGCGTGTTTGACTGCTCCTTCCATAAGCATTGTCATAGCTAATTTATAAGAAAGGCCAAAATTAGGGCCACTACCTAAACAGTAGAATATCTCTTCATCTTTAAATTCTTCAGCTAACTGTTTATTTGGTTGCTGGCATGATTTTAATAACTCTTCAATTATGGTTGGTATTTCATGCAATTGAGAAAGTAGTGAATCCTTATATTCATAGTCAGAACCGCCAAATAATATTTGATACAAGCAAGCTAGCTGAGTAACATAAGTTTTTGTTCCTAAAATCGCAGTTTCTGTATCTCCTTGAGTGATAATACTTGTAGTTGCTTCCTTTGTCATTGAACTTTCTGGTTCATTTGATATAGAAACAGTGTGAATATTATATTCATTAGCCCTTTTAAGTGATGTTAAAGTATCTGCAGTTTCTCCAGATTGGGATGTGAAAATAGCTATTGAGTTTTCGTTTTTATTTAATTTCTTATTATAATAAAATTCATATCCAGTGAAAACTTCGATATGCATATCACAGCACATTCTTATTGCGTCTCTTACACTATAACATGTAGATATTGAACTTCCACATCCAATAAGATAAATTTTATCTGCTTGAGATACTTTGCTTGAAATGAGGTCCATTTTTGAAATTTCAGAAGCAAAGGTTTTCCTTAAAGCTTCTGGTTGCTCCATCATTTCATCATACATTTTATAGTTCATGTTAAAACCTACTTTAATTTCTTATTATTAATCTTTTATTTTATAAGATATAAATATCTTTTTTAAAAATTTATCAGAAAATAAGTAAAATATTAATTATTCTTTTTTCATATTAACATTAATGACTAATTTATTTGATATCGGATTTAACAAAGGTCAACAATACGAAACCATAATAACAACTAAAAATAAGGATAACACCCCCAATGCAGCTCCTATTGGAGTGATTTGTCGAGGACAAAATAATATAATGTGTCGTATTTTTAAAGGAAGTAAAACTTTAGAAAATATTCTAGAAACTAAAGAATTTACAGTTAATATTCTACAAAATCCTTTAATGTTTACACAAGCTACATTATTTACAATTGATAATGAGCATTTAGAAAAGGACAATTCCATTAAATATTGTGATAGCTATTTCAAATGTAATGTTGATAATTTAATTGATGCTGTTAAGCGAAGCGATCCCATAAATAAGTCTAAGGCCATTGTTATTAAAGCAACTGTAGATAAAATAATTGTGAATAATCCTGATAAAAAACCATTTAATCGTTCATTAGGCCTTTTAATAGAAATATTGAATAATTACACCTATTTTAATGATAACCCTCAATATTACGCCAATAGATTAAAAGAAGCCAAAAGAGTAATTACAAAAGTAGGTTCTAAAGAAGAAAAAAAGGCTATTAATTTAATAAAAGAAGAACTTCAAAATAAAGGATTTATTATTTGATTAAATCTAAAAATTCAAATTCCTCACAATCAAACAAACCTTTATTTGAGATTTTAATGTTGGGAATCACTAAAAGAGCCATAAAAGATAATGTTGTAAACGGTGAGTCTAACCTACAACCCCATTCCTTTAACTTATTTTCAAGTTCATTAATCTTACCTGCAACTATTTTTCCATCTTCATTGCTCATTAAACCTGCAATTGGCAATTCCAAAATATTTTCATAATCCTTATTGACAATAGCTATTCCACCTTGAGAGTTAACAATCATATTAACTGCTCGTGCCATGTCCTTAGAATTTGTACCAACAACAATAATATTATGAGAATCATGAGAAACAGAAGTAGCTACAGCTCCTTTTTTAAGATTAAAACCATTTATAAATCCATTAGCTATTGTATTTCCCCCATATCTTTCAACAACAGCTATTTTTAAAATATCCTCTTCCAAATCTGGCAATAATATATTATCTTTAGTTTGAAGAGTTGCTTCAATTTTATCTGTTAACAATTCTCCATTAAAACATTTAATTACATTTACACTAGCTGTTGGCTCATCATGAACTATATCAAAATTAAAGTCAAAAACTTCCCCAACATCGAAGGTATTTTTAAGTTCACTGGATTTAACATCAAAAAGAACATTTTTACCGTCAAAAACTTCTTTTCCATGGATATATGTTTTTTTAATGTTTAAATTTTCTAAATTATCCACAACTGTAAAATTAGCTAATCTTCCTTCAGCTATTGCACCAGCATTTATATTATAATGGTTTGCAGGATTAATAGTGACCATTTTAATAGCTTCTATTGGGTTAATTTCTAAATCAATTGCCTTTTTAAGTGATTTATTCAAATGACCTTTTATTAAATCTCCAATATGCTTATCATCACTTACTATAAAATCAAAAAGAGGTAATGAAAGATTTCGTTCAAGTGAATCTGTAGGCATCATACCAAAACTGTTTTTATTTTTCCAATATTCAACTCTTTTAGAAAAATCAAAAAGAGATTCTAAATTCTTTGCAGATGAAGAATCTCTAACCATAATTTTCATGCCTTTATTCTTTTTTTCAATAGCTTCATCAAAATTTGAACATTCATGATCTGTTGATATATTCCTTGAAAGATATTTATCTAAAGGTTGACCAGACAATAATGGAGCATGTCCATCAATAGGCTTGTTTAAATCAATAGCTACATCAATTTTATTTAAAACCTCCTCATCATTATTAATAACACCTACAAAATTCATCATTTCCCCTAATGCCACAAATTCATCTCTCTTTAAAAGTGTATTAATATCTTCACTGTCAAATTCAGCACCGGAAGTTTCAAAAATAGTAGCTGGAACACAGGAAGGTGCTGTAAAATAAAAATCAAAAGGAACTGAAGCGGCATTTTCAACCATAAAATCAATTCCCTCAAAACCGCATACATTAGCTATCTCATGAGGATCATTAACAACAGCAGTGGTTCCATGCATAACAGCTATTTTTGCAAATTGAGCTGGAGTAAGCATTGTACTTTCAATGTGAATATGAGAATCAATAAAACCAGGAAGAACAATTCCTTCAATATCTACTTTAAAATCTTTATCGTCTAAAAAAGTTATTTTTCCAAAAGTATCTCCTTCAATAGAGATTTTTGCTGGAGTTATAATGTTATTTATAACATCCAACATATATGCTTTAAATTTCATATTACTCATTATGTAATTCTTCATAAAGTAATGGTAAAAAGGTTCCAATATCTGTAACAACACTAACTACTTGAGCACTTCCTCTATCGGATAATTTTGTAACAGTGGAAGGGTTAATATCAACACAAATACTTTTAACTCTTGACGGCAATAAATTCCCCATAGCTATTGAATGAAGCATGGTAGCTATCATAATAACCATGTCTAAATCTTGAGCTTCCGCACGCATTAACTCTTGAGACTCCATAGTGTTTGTTATTACATCTGGAAGTGGTCCATCATCCCTTATTGAACCTGCAAGAATATAAGGAACATCATTTTTAACACATTCGTACATGATTCCACCATTTAATGTTCCATCCTCTACAGCATTTTTAATTGAACCAGACTTGTTGATTTTGTTAATAGCTCTCATGTGATGTGTATGACCATGAGAAACAATATTACCTGTTTCAACTTCAATTCCAAGAGAAGTTCCAAAAATATCACTTTCAATATCATGAGTAGCTAATGCATTTCCAGCCATCACAACATCGATGTAACCTTCCCTTATAAGAGCAGCCAAATATTTTCCAGAACCTGTGTGAACAATAGCTGGTCCTCCAACCACCCCTATTTTACCACCTTTAGCTTTTATTTCTTTCATTTCCCCAGCTATTCCTTTAATAAGATTCATTAAAGGTTTTTCAGAAGAAACATCACTGTTCATAAATTCAAATAGCTGTTGTTTTCCTCTAGTTCTTTGAGGAGGAGTTACCTTAATCCCTTCCCTTCCAACAACTATTTTATCCCCAGCTTTAATTTCTCCAAGAGGTTTACAGAAAGCTTTGTTATTTTCCTCATCAATACAAATTGTACAGTCCATTTCTATATTTTCTACCACGATCCAATTTCCATTGTAAAGAACATGAGTAGGATGGTTAGAAGTAGAATAAAAACCTTCAGGAGCAACTTTATCTTTAGTGGATGTTATAAGTTCAACTTCTTTTAATTCAGATATAGATGCACCTAATCTAGATAACTCATCTAAAATCATATTTAGTTGATCGGGAGAATCTGCAGACACTAACATTTTAGCTCTGCTTATATCAGATTTTCTTTTTCCAACATCAAATTCCAATATATCAAAATCTCCACCTCTGTCCATAATTAAATCCATAGTCTTTGGAAGAACTAATGAATCAATAATATGGCCAGAAAGTTCTATAGTTCTTTTATTCATATTATTGCTCCTTGTAAATTAATAAGTAATATATTAGTATATCCAATATTTAAATTAATCTAAAAATAGCTAATTTAAATTAATGTTAAAAAATCGTAAATAATTTTAGAAGCTCCGATAGCAGTAATATCTCCTAATTTATCAGTAGCTGTCTCAACAACATCCATACCAACAACATTTTTCATAGATAAACATTCTAAAATATCTTCCACATCTCCAATTGAAATTCCTGAAGGTGTTGGATTTCCTACACTTGGAGCTATTGAAGGATCAAAAACATCCATATCAATAGTTAAATAAATAGGAGTTTCAATTTGAGTTAAATAGTATAAAATATTGTCAATATGATGTTTTACTTCCCTATTTTTAAATGTTATAATATTATCATTAGCTTCTACAAATCTTTCCTCTAAATCTGAAGATGATCTGATTCCAATTTGAATTATTGAATCTACATCTAATTCATGAACTCTTCTCATTATAGTTCCATGAGAATACTTTTCTCCAATTAAATCATCAGCTAAATCTCTATGAGCATCTAAATGAACTATAGTTAAATCCTCATAATATTCTTTTAATGATTTGATGGATCCTAAACTAACACTATGTTCTCCACCAATCAATATTGGCCTTACTCCATAGCTTCTAAGTTCATTAACATTAGATTCAACAATATCTATAGTTTGTTTACAGTTACCTGGAACTACATTAGAATCTCCAAAATCATAAAAATTAGAATTAACACTCTTATTGAATGTAGTGTTGAAATGTTCAAAACCATAAGAAGCTTCACGGACAACAGTTGGACCTAAACGAGTTCCAGAGTGATAAGAAGTAGTACTATCAAAAGGAATGCCAATAATACCCCATGAACCTTTCTCAATCTGATTTAAATCTGACAAGTCTTTTGAAAATGCAAATTTCCATGGTTCATAAGTATTAAAAAGCATAATTTCAAAAAAAGATAAAAATAATTATTTAGAATAATTATTTGGTTCTCATTATTTTCATATTACCTAAAGCAACAATATATTCAACTTCAATTCCTTCAGTGATTTGATCTTTTAAGTCTTCAGGCATTTCTAAATCTATTGTGTCATAACTTTCCATATCCATTAATTGAACATTGTTTCCTTGAATGGATAATACTTGTCCTACTCTTTTATCGATAATAGGAATATCTACTTTAGTATCTACAGGTTTTACAATACTTCTTTTTTGATTATCAAAAATACCTACTGCTTCTAATCTTGCTTTAGCAGCACCATGTTTTCCTGGTGATGATGTAGTTAAACTAGTAATTTTAGATGCTTCTCCACCTAATACAATATATTTTCCAACTTTTAATGTTTTAATTTCTACAACTTTTGTTGACATTAAATTTTCCTCCATAATTAAAATAAGATTTACAATCAAATGATTATACTAATTAAATATTTTATTTTAATTTTATATAAATCTTAGCAAATTATCCTAAAACAAAATAGAAAAATTAACTATAAAACTTATAAATTCAATATAATTAATTAAGTGATAATAATGAAAATAGCTATAGTTTCTGGAAAAGATGAAGGACCAACAGAATTAAATGCTTTTGATAACGCATTAATAGATGCTGGAATAGGCGATGTAAATTTAATTAAAGTATCAAGCATGTTAGCTGAAAATACTGAAATAGTACCTCTTTGCCCATTAAAAGCAGGGTCTATGGTAAACTGTGTTTTATCCACAATCACATCATCAAATAAAGGGGAAAAAATAACTGCTGTAATAGCTGTTGGCCTTGGTGATGAATTAGGTTGTGTTGTTGAAAAAACAGGTGTTAACAAAAATCCAGAAGATATGAAAGATGAAGCTATTTTTATGGTTAAATATATGATGGAAAAAAGAAATGTTGAAATTAATGAACTTGTTGTAGAAGAAGTAACACACACCGTAGAAGAAATTGGTAGTGTAGTATCATCAGTGGTTTATTTAGATTAAGGGATGTTAATAATGGATGAAAAAGAAAAGAAAATAGCTTCTGATTTAGCTTATGAGATTATTAAAGAAGTGGGAAGAGCAATAAGACCTTATGTTGGAAATCCGGAATCAGGTGAAAAAGTTAAAATTGGAGCAGACGGGACTCCAACATCATTTATAGACATAATAGCTGAAGAAAAAGTAATAAACATAATAAAAAATTCATCTTATAAATCTTACTTAATAAGTGAAGAAGTTGGAGAACTTAAACTAGGAAAAGGAAAACAAGAAGCTATAACACTTACACAGGAACTTAGACGAACTGATATCCCTCCTGAGGAAAAACCTAAATTTATCTTTCTTGTAGATCCTTTAGATGGTACTAGTAATGCTATTAAAGAAATTCCTGCTTATGGAATTTCCATTGCTGTTGCTAATGTTCCTGAAGGAAGATTAGCTACATTAGACGATGTTGAGTTAGGTTTTATTAGCAATTTTGAAAACGGTAACTTCTTTGAAGGAGAAAAAGGTAAAGGTAGCTGGCTTAACAATGAAAAAGTCCATCCTTCAAATGTAATCAATATCAGTAATATGTCTCTTGGAGGATTTACTAAAAGTAGTACAATAACAGCTTCAAAATTAGTGGACAATGCAAGAAGAATGAGAGTATTAGGTTCTGTTGTTTTAGAACTTTCCTATGTAGCCAGTGGTAAATATGATGCATTTCTTGATTTGAGAGGAAGTAGAATAATCGACATAGCTGCTTCAAAATTGATTTTGGAAGAAGCTGGAGGAATTATCACCAACAAATACGGTGAAAAACTAAACAATAAATTAAGCATTCATGAAAAAGTAATCGTTGTAGCTGCCAACAATGAAATTCTCCACAATCAAATTGTAAATATCTTAATTGATAATGAAGCTACTGTAATTGGAGAAGTTGGAGTGGTAAGTAGAATTGATGATTATAAATCCATCCTATACTCAGCTAAAATAATAAATTATTTATTAATAAATGGAGTAGCTGTTGTAATTGAAAAAGAACTAGCTGAAATATTAGAAAAGCTTAAAAAAAATCCGAATTTAGATAAAATTATAAAGGAAACTCAAAAAGAAGCTCCGGAAATTGCCGATCAAATTGAAAACCTAAAATTAGATATTAACTATAAAATTTTAAGTAAAACCGTTCCTGAATTTGAATGTGATATGGCTATTATTCTTGGAGGAGATGGGACATTATTAAGAACTCAAAGTAAAATGACTCATGAGATTCCTATTTTTGGTATTAATATGGGAACTGTAGGATTTTTAACTGAAATTGAAGTTAAAGACACTTTTAAAGCTCTTAAAAAAATCTTAAAGGGAGATTATTTTGTTGAAAAAAGAACAAAATTAATTGTTTCCCATGAAAACCACCACTATTCAGCATTAAATGAAGTAGTTATAATGACAGATAAACCGGCTAAAATGCTTCACTTTGAAGTTCAAGTAGATGGTGAAGTTATTGAAGAGTTTAGAGCTGATGGCTTAATAATATCAACTCCAAGTGGTTCTACAGCTTATTCAATGTCTGCAGGAGGCCCTATTGTTGATCCGAAGGTTGGTGGATTTATCATTATTCCAATCTGTCCATATAAATTAGGAGTAAGACCATTTATCGTATCAGACAATAGTGAAATAAGTGTTAAACTTCTTAAAAAAGGTAAAAAAGCCGTATTTGTAATGGATGGTCAAACTAACGAAGAAGCTGAATATCAGGAAGAAATTAAATTTAAAAAATCTGATAAAAATGTTTACTTTATTAGAACTTCAACCAAATACTTCTATGAAAAAGTTAAAGACAAATTAAATGAAGGTGGCATAACCAGTGAACACAGATCCCTCTAAAGGATATTTAATAATCGATGCTACCCATGGAGGAGTGAAGCTAGCTAGTGAATTTAAAAAACAAAACCCATTAAATAAAGTTTACATTTACGATATTTACAATACATTAAAACCTAATCAGATTAAAGATTTAAAAAATTTAAATATTATAATAGCTAATTTAGATGAAATAGAAGATGTTGATTATTTAAATGTCATCTATCCCATTCATCTACCATTAACTGAAAATGAAATCATTGAAAATATTAATAATCCAAATACCAACTTTAATTTTTTAACACATCACAAAGCAGTCAAATTACTAATTAATGATTTAGATAGTTTAAAAATTGAAATTACTGGAGTTAAAGGAAAAACCAGCTCTGCATTTATTTTAAAAGAAATCTTAAAAAACTACAATACATTACTACTTTCCAGTCTTGGATTAATTTACAATGATGAGATTATTCAAAAGGACATTAGTATAACACCAGCTAACATAGTAAATGCTCTTGATATTTGTAAAAATAAAGATTTTGAAATAGCTATTTTTGAAAATTCACTTGGAAGTTCAGCTATTGGAGATGTGGCCTTATTAACAAATATCGCAGAAAATTATCCTATAGCCAATAATCTAAGAGATGCTTCGGTAGCTAAAGGTCAAATTTTTGATAATGATTTAATAGCTATTAAACTGGAAACTTTAAATAAATACTATAAAAACCAATCTTTAGATAAAATTAACACTTTTTCTATTAATAATGAATCTGCTAACTTATACTGTTTAGATATTGATTATAATTTGAAAAATACTAAATTAAAAATCAAATATAACAATTTAAAAACAATAAATAGTAATTTTGTAAATGGGGAATTGGAAGTTTTTACATTTGCTCCGGGCAAATATCATGTGGAAAATATTTTAGGAGCTATTTGTGTAGCTTTAGCTTGTGAAATTCCTAAAAATAGTATAATAAATGGTTTAAAGGATTTTAAAGGATTACCTGGAAGAACTAATATAAGAAAAATTAAAGGTAAAACCATAATTGAGGAAATTAATCCTGGAATAAATACCAAAGCTATTGAATATTCCATAAACATGATTGAAAAGCCGGAAGAATATTCCATCATATTAGGTGGAGACTATGGAATTACTTGTGAAGAAATTGATGAAGAAAAAGTAGCTAATTTGTTAAATAATATCAATAATTTAGATTTGACTTTAACTGGAGAAGTTGGAAGAAATATTCTATCTAAAACTAATAATAATTTCAGATTTATTGAAGATTACAACACTGCAATTGAACATTCAATAGCTGAAGATAAAAATATTCTTTTTATTTATAGGTCCGATTATAGGAAATTAAATAGAAGATGAAATTTATTCATAAAATAAAAAAATAAGCTAATTTTGTATAATTTATTAAAAAATATTTAACAATATAAAAAGGAATGATTAAATAAGTTGTAAAATATAATTTATGAAAAATTTTGTTAAACCATACAACTTATAAGTTATAAATGCTATAAAATGTATTATACAGTAAATTTTTAAGAATTTATTATTTAAAACTTCAAATAATTTTAAAAGACATAATCCTTTTAAAAACATGAAGGTGATACGTTGAAAGTTGGAACTAGAGGAAGTCAATTAGCACTTGCTCAAACAAATCAAGTGTGTGCAGATTTATCCAAAATAACTGGTGAAGAAATCCAAGTGGAAATCATTAAAACAAAAGGGGATAAAATTATAAATTCTCAGTTGTATAATATGGATTCTAAAGGATTATTTACCAAAGAATTAGATAAAGCACTTTTAGAAGAGGAAGTTGACTTTACTGTCCATAGTTTCAAAGATCTTCCTACTGAATTAGACGAAGATCTTGAAATTGTTGCAGTTCCAAAAAGAGAATCACCAAATGATGTTTTAATTTCTAATAAAACTTGGGATGAACTTAAAGCTGGTTGCACTCTTGGAACTAGTAGTCTTAGAAGAGAAGCTTTTTGTAATCATTATAAAAAAGATTTAATTCTAAAACCTATTAGAGGAAATATTGAAACTAGAATTAATAAAGTCACAAGTGGAGAGTTAGATGCAACAATTATGGCTGAAGCAGGTTTAAAAAGACTAAATCTAGAAGAATATATAAAAACTGTTTTTCCAATAGATTATATGACTCCTGCAGCTGGTCAAGGAGCAATAGCTGTTATAACAAGAAAGGATTATGATAAAAAAGAAATTATATCAAAATTAAATGATAACATTTCAATGGCGGAAGTTTTTAGTGAAAAATGTGTGCTTGAACAGTTGGGAGTAGGCTGTCAATGGCCAATTGGAGCAATCGCAGGTTTTGATGATAATAAATTCAATATATACTCAATATTACTAGAACCAAATGGCGAAATTCTTAAAGAATGTAAAGAATATGGATCAATTAGAGATGCATGTGAGCTAGGCAGGAAAATAGGGAAAATATTTGAGGAATATATTTAGGGGGCAACTTAATGAGAACTGTTAATGTAGGTGTAATTGGAGTAGGAGCAATGGGTTACAACCATGCCCGTGTATATTATAGATTAGACGATGCAAATTTAGTAGCTGTTTCAGATGTTAGTGAAAAAACCTTAAATAAAGTTTGTAAAAAATACGACACAAAAGGTTACACAGAATATGAAGAATTACTTAAAGATCCTGAAATTGAAGCTGTAAGTGTTTGTGTTCCAACCACACATCATTATGATGTAGTAATGGAAGCTATTAAACAAGGAAAACATGTTCTTGTTGAAAAACCAATAGCTTTTACTCTTGAAGAAGCAGAAGAAATGATTGAAGCTGCAAAAGAAAAAGGAGTTATCCTTGCAACTGGACATGTTGAAAGATTTAATCCTGCTGTTCAAAAAGCTAAAGAATTAATTGAAAATGATGTAATTGGAGACATTGTATCTGCATCAGCAAAAAGAGTAGGTCCTTATCCTCCAAGAATTCAGGATGTAGGAGTAACAATTGATTTAGCTATTCATGATTTAGATGTTATGTATTATCTCTTTGATGAAGAAGTAAATCAAGTCTACGGAACCATGGGAAGTATTTTAGACAAATGTGACTTTGAAGACCATGCAGAAATTATGGTAAACTTTGAAAATGAAGGAACTGGAATTTTAGAAGTTAACTGGTTAACTCCATATAAAAGAAGACAAATTGAAGTTACAGGTACTGATGGAATAATTTCTGTAGATTATATAGAACAAAATCTTGACGTTTATGGTAAATTTGCACAAGATATTCAAATTAAACACGAAGAACCTTTAAAAGAAGAACTTAAATCATTTTTAGAAGCCGTAGTAAATGAAACTGAACCTGTAATTACTGGAGAAGATGGTTTAAATGCTCTTAAAATGGTTATAGCTGCAACAAGATCATCCAAACAACACAAACCAATAAGCTTTGATGAATTTAATAAATAATAATGGTGGAAGAGATGGAAAAGAAATTAATCAAAAAAGCTCAAGAACTTAGAAAACATGGTTTTACTACAGGAGAAATAGCTGATGAGTTAAACGTGTCTATGGACACTGCAAGATGGTTAACCCTTCAAAAACCTACAAAAGAAAAACCAAAAGCCCCTGTTGAAGATTTTGCTATTAATTGGAAAAGTTTAGGTGGTAATTCCACACGTTTAAGATATGTCTCTGGAGCTTTAAGTGACATGGCTCTCTCTCATGGAGAAGCTGATGTTGTTCTTGGAGTAGCTGTTAGTGGAATTCCTTTTGCAACAATGATGGCTGATTTTTTAGAAGATATGAGTGGAGTAGAAACTTCACTAGCTGTATATCACCCAAACAAACATAGAAAAGCTGAAGATATTGGAACTGGAGAAGGAACTATCAGTACAAATTTCGGCTCTGTAGAAGGTAAAAAGGTTGTTATCGTTGATGATGTTACTACAAGTGGTAAAACCGCCAAAGAAGTAATCGATGCTGTTAAAGATTATGGTGGAGAACCATTAGCTGTTGTAGTGCTTATCGATAAAGCAGGCCTTTCTGAAATTGAAGGAGTTCCTGTTGATTCATTAATACAAGTTAGCAGATTAGGTTAAATCCTAATTTTTTCTTATTTTTTATTTCAAAAATTTTAAAATTTCCCAAAATTATTGAATTTTTACTTATTTTTATTCTAAAGCAAAATCAATTTTGCCAATTGAAAACAATTTTTCATTTTAACAGCAATTTAACCATTTAAAATACTATATAAGTTAAATAACATCAAATATAAAGGAATAACTATCATACCATATTTTAAATAAAAAAAGAGGTTTTTAAAATGAAAAATTACGAAACATACGACATAAATTTTGGAAATGGTGTATCTTCCAAAATAATCTATTTAGATACCAGTGATGGAGAAAAAGAATTAAGTCAGATTGAAGAAAAAATTAAAAATGGAGATGAACTACAGGAAAAAGAAGAACAGGCCTTAGGATTAATATTTCCATTTATAGAAGATGACAAAAAACTTCTAAAATAATTGAAAGAGTAGCTAAAATAACAAATGAAATTAAGACTTTGGATGATGAGACATTGGATCATTTAAAGTTATCCCAATTTTTTGTATTGACCAGATTTTTAAATGATGAAGAAAGAATATTGGAAATCGCTCCCTATATCCTAAAAAATTCCAAAAGTTTTGATGAGTTTAAAGATTGCAAATTTGAAGAAAGTATAAAGTGGGGAAAGATTGAAATAGCTATGAAAATGAAGAAAAACAGCTACGGTGATGAAGAGATATTGAAATTAACTGGAATTAAGATAGCAGATATAGAAGTTGTTGAAAATGAAGAAGTTGATATATTAGATATTATTTATAAAGAAACTATTGATAAAGGTGTAGAAAAAGGAAAACAAGAAGTAGCTATAACCATGAAGAAAAACAACTATGATTGTGATGAAATATCTAAAATTACAGGAAATAATTTAGAATAATTCTAACTCCAAACATTTATATAACATGAAATTATGTTATAATTATTGGAGGTAGGAGAATGGATTATATTGTAAATATTAAAATTACTTCATTAGAACAATTTTATAACCAATTTAATGGAGATTATTCTAAAAATAAGATTATCAATCCCGAACTGCAAAGTTATCTTCAGGTTTCCTTTGAAAAATATACTATTGAAGAACTAGATCTTGTTACCATTATTCTTCAGATAAATGATGATATGGAATGTGACAAATCCCAAATTGAAAATGATTTACGCCAGCATTTCAAAAGAAAAACATACTTGCTTCAGAAGAAATATGATTATTACAATAAGCTTAGAAGAAAACAGCTTATTTGGGGAATACTTATCATCATAATTTGTATATCAATAAATCAATTTATTGATTTGCATATTGGAAAGGAATCCTTTACAGATACTTTAAACACTATTATAATTGTTGTTGGATGGGTAGCTTTATGGATGCCTGTTGGATATTTCATTTACGATAGAAAAGACTTAAAAAATCAAATTGAATCCATGTCAAAAATTACTTCACTACCTATTGAATATAAAAACATAGAAATTAAAGGTAAAACCAAAAAAGAAAAAATAGAAATAAAAACATGAATTATTTATTCTGTAACATGGACATCAGCATCACAATCAAAAGGATTGGTTCTGATAGCTAATGAAATCATGTATGGATAGAATCTATTAAGATACCTTAAATAATAAATCCATTGATATATTAAAAGACTATAAACCCTTTGTATATCTCCTACAAGATGTTTGAAATCTGCATCTGTAATGTCTGATAATTTACCCCTTTTATCAAGCTCTTCGTCTAAATGAAGCAGAGCTAGTAAAAGAGCTGAAAAATCATCCTTTTCAAGGAGATTGGAATTGTTGATAAGGCTTAACAAGAATGTTTGATTATCATTTAAAATATTATAAATTTTTTCTAAAAACTCTCGTCTTTCAGGTCCCCCCATGTCAATGTCAACTTCTATTTCCATACCTTTAAGAGCCTTTAACTTTTCTTCATACTCCTTATCATTCCATTGACCAATACATTTTAAATCAGCTAGCTGAACCTTATTTGTATTAGCTTCACTTACAACAGAAACCAGATCATTTCCAATTTTTGTAAAAAAGGTTCCTATAATCATGTCAATTTTTTCTAGAATAGCTTCACGTTCCTTTTTACTCATTATTCCATCAAGTAAGAAAGCTACTATAAGCAAATTAACAGGAATAAAACCAATTTGTTTCCAAAGATAAGAAATTATATCATTAGGATCACCAGTGAACCATACTCTAGATCCAAATATTAATACTGCAATTAAAAACATAGCTATTGCGAAACTAACTTTCCAGCTACGTCCTTCATTTTGCCTCATTTATAATCCTCTGAGGATAGTAAAAAAAGAAAAAGTAGGAATTTATACAATTCCTTGTGCATTCATTGCATCTACAACTTTTTCAAATCCAGCAATGTTAGCTCCAATTACATAATTTTTATCAAAGCCATAGGTTCTTGCTGCATCATCAATATTGTGGAAAATATTTTCCATGATGGTTTTAAGTTTTTCATCAACTTCTTCAAAGGTCCATTGGAATCTTTGTGAGTTTTGAGCCATTTCTAAAGCTGAAGTAGCTACTCCACCTGCATTTGATGCTTTACCTGGTCCAAATAAAATTCCATTATCTAAGAAGTATTCAGTAGCTTCAATAGTAGTAGGCATGTTAGCCCCTTCTGAAACTGCAACAACACCGTTTTCTACTAGAGTTTTTGCATCATCAAGATCTAATTCATTTTGAGTTGCGCATGGAAGAGCAATATCACATTTTACACTCCATACACCTTTTCCTTCATGATATTCTGCACTTTCTCTTTCTTTTGCATACTCTGTTAATCTTTCACGTCTTACTTCTTTGATTTCTTTAAGTAAGTCTAAATCAATTCCTTCTGGGTCGTAAATCCAACCAGTTGAATCAGAACAAGTTACTGGTTTTCCACCTAATTGTTGAGCTTTTTCAATTGCGTAAATAGCTACATTACCTGCACCGGAAACTGCAATAATTTTATCTTTAATGTCAATTCCATTACTTCTTAACATTTCATCAACGAAGTATAATAATCCGTATCCAGTAGCTTCAGTTCTTGTAAGAGAACCTCCATAAGATAATGCTTTACCAGTTAATACGCCTTCAGATAATCCTCTGATTCTTTTATATTGACCGTATAAGTAACCGATTTCTCTACCACCTACACCAATATCTCCTGCAGGAACATCAGTGTCAGCACCGATATATTTGTTCAATTCTGTCATGAAACTTTGACAGAATGCCATAATTTCTCTGTCGGATTTTCCTTTAGGATCAAAGTCTGATCCTCCTTTTCCTCCACCAATAGCAAGACCTGTTAAGGAGTTTTTGAAGATTTGTTCAAATCCTAAAAATTTGATAATTCCTAAGTTAACTGAAGGGTGGAAACGTAATCCTCCTTTGTATGGTCCAATAGCACTGTTAAATTGTACACGATAACCAGTGTTTACATGTACTTGACCATTGTCATCTACCCATGGAACACGGAATTTTAATTGTCTTTCTGGATTTACTAATCTTTCAAGAATAGCATTTCTTCTGAATTCTTCTTCGTTTTCTTCAATTACAACTCTTAAAGATTCTAAAACTTCTTTTACTGCTTGATGGAATTCATCTTCTGCAGGATTTTGTTTTACAACTAATTCTATTACATCATCTACATATGACATATAATTTTCCTCCTTTAAACAAAAGAAAAATCATTTTGTTTAACTATTATATCATTAAAGAAAAAACTTAACAATATACATATAAATCTAACTTTTATTATATTAATAAATTTACATTTTAAAGATGATTTTTTGAATATTGATTAATTTTAATAATTTAAAAAGAAGTATGCTAATTTTACAGCTATTTTTCAATTTATTATTATTTTGAATAAATAATTAAAAAAGAAATAATTATAAAACAAAAATTAAAAGCCTATTAAAATAAATTGAATAAATTAAAAAATATTCATAAAAAATAAATCATTAAATATATTTATATAGTATTTTTACTAAAATAGAATACAAAATCATTTGAAATTTAAAATTTTTTAGATGGTGTAAAAATTATGATGGATAAAATTAAAAAAGAAACCTACGAACAAATTAAAACAGAATATCTTGGAAAAAGTTGGTCTTTAAATAGTCTATTTTTAAAATACAACAAAGCCTACA
Organism: uncultured Methanobrevibacter sp.; assembly: GCA_964409285.1. Lineage (GTDB taxonomy): Archaea > Methanobacteriota > Methanobacteria > Methanobacteriales > Methanobacteriaceae > Methanocatella. Next base: position 43,301 of record CAYPCR010000007.1, read on the forward strand.
ATATAAGTAGAGAAATGTTTTTACAAATAATAGAAAAAATAAGAATAGAAGAAAATCTTCCATTAGAAATGGAAAATAAAAAAGTTAAAAGGAAAAATAATCCTTACAGCTATCAAGATAAACATCCTGAATGTTATCCTACATGATATCTTAGAATAGCTGCAACTCCACCAAATGCCTTTAAAAGCTGCATTCCTTCTTCTGTTTCAGAAGAAATAAATTCAATATCAGTGTCCATTTCCTCAGCCTTTTCAACAAAGTCTTCAATGAGGGTTTTGGAACTATCTTCTTTTAATGTATCATTACAGCTTTCACATTTAGTTTCTATTTTTTCAAATTCTTCCTGGTTTCTAACTGTAACTTCCATAGTAGTTCCACAAGTAGGACATTTTAAAACCTTACGCATAGCCATTAAATCCTCAGACAAAAGTAATGTATCAACAGCTCCAATAACAAGATTATTCCTTACTTCCTCTTCACCATAGGAAGCTAATCCTTTATCTTTAATTAATTCCTTAAGGAATTTTTGAACTACTTTTTTCTCATGCATTACATCTAAATCATTTAAAATGTCTGCAGATTTATCAATGACTTCTCTGATACCAAATTCACCAGTATATGAAGTATCAACAGTAGCTATTATTTTATCTTTAATTTCATAGTTAAGATAATCTCCTTTAACGAATTCTTCTTTAGTAAAACCAGGACCACCTACAATAACTCCCTTTAAATCATCCTTTAAAGCTAAAAAATCTTCATTCATGTGATCCCCGATTCTTTTTTTGAACTCGTGGGCAGCCAAATCAATTACACGGTCAAACCTTCTTTGAGATTGACCTCCTGCCTTATGTTTACCTGGAACTCCACTTGTTAAATGAGTAAGAATGTTGACTTTTTTACCTTTTAAAGTAGCTATAGTAGCTTCTTTTCTGTCAACTACAGCAAGTCCATAGGTTTCTCTTTCCTCAATCATATATTCAAGAGGTTCTAAGAAGAATTCATTGTTACACTGGTACCAGTAAGTTGTTACAGGTTCTGGCGGTTCAAAAACATAGGTTTCCATTTTCTCAGTTCCAGGCCCTCCCTTGGGAATCATACCAACAAAAAGAACCAGTCCATTAGCTGGAGGTTTTTTAAATAATCTTATTCTTTGTAAAATAACCTCAATAGCTGACTGAACATTTTTTCTTGTAGATTTACTTTTAATGTTAGCGCTCTGTCCTAATTCATCACGCATATGCTTTCCAACATCACTAAGTTGCTTATCTGGAGGTATATAAACAGAAACTAGCTCTGTACCTTTTCCCCTTTTATCTGATAATTCTTTTAAAGTTTTTTTAAATTCATATAATTCTTTTGATGATACATCGGCCATGATAATCCCTATAATAATAAATATAATAAATATAGTTTTATTTATTTAATTATAAATAATTATTGTGAGAACTATAAATATTAATAAGATAAATAAAATAAATAAGATAAATTAAAAAAGATAGTGATTAAATGGTAATGCGAAGATGTCCAAAATGTGGAACTACAGGTGACGATCAATTTGGTTTTTGTATAAAATGCGGTTATGAATTTCCACAAGTAAATCCAGAGGCGAACAACTGCCCATTATGTGGATATGAAAATCCTGATGAAGCTGTTTTTTGTGTTAAATGTGGAACACCTTTAATCTTTAATCAGAATCATCAAGGCCAACAACCAATCGTTATTAAATATACTAATAACTCAACTAATCCAACACAACCCTCACAACCGGAAGATTACAAACCTACAAGTAAATGGATAATTCTTTTCGGTTATATTTTCTCAATTCTTGGAGGATTAATTGGTTTAATAATAGCTATTTATCTTTCTACAAGAAAAGATCCTGTTGCACGTAGACATGGACATATTCAACTTGGAATTTTAGTACTTTATTTAATTTTAATATTAATATTCTTTGCAACCGGTCAACTTACAATGTCTGATGTAACTCAAATGTATTCCAACATGAGTTCCCTGAAGGTTTAAACATCTAAATACATTAAAATAGCTCCTTGGTTATTTCCATAATAGCCTGGAACTACTCTATCTATTTTAAAATCAAAACTTTTATATAATTCAATAGCTGCCTTATTATGTTCTTCTACTTCCAAGGTTATTTTATCAATATCACAAGCACTTAAAATTACAATAGCTTGATATAATAATTTTGAACCTATTTTTGAATTTCTATACTCTTTATCTACAGCTATTGATATAATATGACCTTCCCTTTCATATTTTACCCAAAATATAATGTAGCCTACAACCAATCCTTCTTCTTCAGCTACTAAAAAACCTGTTCCAAGTTCATATAACTTTTTAAACATTTGAAGTCCATAAGATTGATCAAATGACATATCCTCAATCTGCTGAACCCTTACAATATCCTCTGGAACAAATTGCCTTATTAACATAAAAATACCATTATCTTTTGATACTTACATTTTTATATCCTATTTCGTATATAAATATATGCGGAGTAGTAATTATGTGGAAAGATTTAGGAGATTATATTTTAAAGTCAAATGAAAAAAGGCCTCTTCGAATAGCTGAAATTGGAGTTGGAAAATTTGATGAAACCTACAGCTATCTTAATTCGTTTGAAGATATTGAAATTATTAAAGTTGATATAAATCCTGCTGATGAAACTGTGATTTATGATGATATAACCAAACCAAATCTTGATTTATATAATAATATTGACATTATTTATTCCATTAGACCTCCAAGTGAACTTCAACCTTACTTGATTAATTTAAAAGAACAAACTAATTCCACTTTAATTATAAAACCTTTGTTTAATGAAGATTTAAATATTGGAAAGTCTAAAATGAAACTAAAAAATTATAAAAAAGCTAGTTTTTATATTTCAGAAACGTAATAAAGAGGGAGTATATTGATTGAAAAGATTTTAGAAAAATACCACACTTCTTTAAATGGGCTTAATCGTGACGAAGTGACGCATAGATTAGAAAGATATGGCCCTAATGAACTTAAAGAAGAAAAAAAGAAACATCCTATTGTACTTTTTTTAATGCAATTTGTTGATGTTTTGATTGCTCTTTTACTTGTAGCTGCAATAGCTGCATATTTCGTAGGAGATGTTATTGATGCTTGTGTAATTTTAATTGTTGTATTTTTAAATGCAATTATTGGTTTTATACAGGAATATCGGGCTGAAAAGGCTATGGAAAAACTTAAAAGTTTAGTTTCCACTGATGCAATAGTAAAACGTGAAGGTGACATTCAGGTTGTAGGAGCTGAAGAGCTAACAATAGGAGATATTGTAATTCTTGAGGAAGGAGCTAAAGTTCCTGCTGATGTAGTTTTGATTGAAACAAATGAACTTAAAATAGATGAATCTTCACTTACTGGAGAATCTAAACCAGTAACAAAAACAGCTGATTACGGTGGAGAAATTCCCTTAGATACCGATAACAGAGAGTTTGCACCACATATTGCCTATATGGATTCTGCAGTTATTAACGGTAATGCAATTGGTGTTGTTTTTGCAGTTGGAATGGATACCTCAATCGGTAAGATTGCTTTAATGATTCAAGGAGAGGAAAGTGAAACACCTCTTCAAAAAAAGGTAGACAAACTTGGAAAAACCCTTGCTTTAATAGCTATTATTGTTTGTGTCATTGTATTCTTTATTGAAATAATGAGAGGAGTTCCACTTGTTGAAACATTTATGACTGCAGTTTCTTTAGCTGTAGCTGCAGTTCCTGAAGGTCTTCCTGCAGTTTTAACTCTCACTTTAGCTTTAGGAATGCAGCAAATGGCAAAATCCAATGCCGTTGTAAGAAGATTACTTGCTGTAGAAACTCTTGGATCATGTACAATTGTATGTAGTGATAAAACCGGAACACTAACTGAAAATAAAATGAGTGTAAGGGATTCTAAAATCTACGATGAAAATAAATCTCTTTTAATTTGCGGATTATGTACTAATACTAGCTATAAGGATGGAAAGGTAATAGGAGATCCTACTGATGGAGCTATTATGAATTATGCATATGATAATGGTTATGTTAAAAAGGATTTGGAAAATGAATATTCAAGAGTGAAGGAAATTCCCCTAGACAGTGTAAGAAAAAGAATGACTACTGTGCATGAATATGGTCATGATTATATAATATTAACTAAAGGTGCTCCAGAAATCATTTTAGAGTTATGTAAATATATCAATGTAGATGGAGATATTGAAATACTTGATGAGAAAACACGGGAAAACATAGTTTCTGAAATTTCACAAATGACTACAAAGGCACTTCGTGTAATAGGACTTGCATATAAAACATATGACTACACAGATGACTTAACTACAGAGGAATTGGAATCTGACTTAATATTTACAGGCCTTGTAGGAATGATGGATCCTCCAAGAGATGAAGTAAAAATAGCTATTAAAGAATGTAAAGAGGCTGGAATTCAAGTAAAAATGATAACTGGTGACCATCAGGATACAGCAGCAGCAATTGCTCGTGAAATAGGAATTTTAACTGATGGAAAGGTAATTAACGGAGAAGAACTTGAAAAACTCTCACAAGAAGAATACCTTAAAATAGCTGATAAAATACAAGTCTATGCAAGAGTTTATCCAGAACAGAAAATGAGAATCGTTGAAACATTGCAAAGTGAAGGAAACGTTGTTTCAATGACAGGAGATGGAGTAAACGATGCACCGGCACTTAAAAAAGCATCAATTGGAGTGGCAATGGGATCTGGAACAGATGTTGCTAAAGAATCAGCGGATATGGTTATTCAAGATGATAACTTCACAACCATCATCAAAGCTATTAAAGAAGGAAGAAAAATCTATGATAACATTAAAAGATTTGTTAAATTCCAAGTATCAACAAACATAGGAGCTATCCTCACAATACTTGGAGCATCATTTACAACACTACCTATTCCATTTAACCCAGTACAGCTATTATGGATTAATATAATAATGGACGGCCCTCCAGCACAAACATTAGGTATGGAAGGTGCCGATAAAAATATAATGAAGAGAAAGCCTGAAACAGGAGATATCCTAAATAGAAAAGTGCTTATAAAAATTACAGTTGCAGGTATAGTTATGGCTATTGGAACCCTTGCTTTATTTAGCTATAAAATAAGCATTGGAGCAACTGAAACAGAAGCAATGACTGTAGCATTTACAATGTTTGTAATCTATCAGCTATTTAATGCATACAACTCCAAATCAAACTCCACAAAAAGAAGTACATTTTTATATGCAGCTATTCTAATTTCATTTATACTACAGGTTCTTGTAATATATGTACCTTACCTACAGATGATATTTAGAACAACAGCTATTGGACTTACAGATTGGATTTTAATCTTTTTAATAGCTTGTACAATTCTAATTTCCCATAATGTAATGAATAAACTAATTCCAGAGGAATAATATGAAACAATTAAAAGTTTTTCTTTTAGGAGGCACTAAAGAGTCTATTGAGATTATTAAACTTCTAAAAGAAGACTTTAATAGCTATGTTCTAACAACAGCTACAACAGAATATGGAGCCAAACTAGCTCGTGAAGGTGGAAGTGATGATACAACTTCCAAACCCTTATTAAAACATGAGATTATTGAAATTTTAGAAAATTCTGATTTTGACATTATTATTGATGCAACTCACCCCTTTGCAACACATATTACAAAAACAGCTATTGAAGTTGGAAAAATTTGTAAAATTCCATATATTAGATTTGAAAGACCTACATCAAACCTTTCTGAAATAGATATTTCTAATCTATATCCTGTTAAATCATTTGAAGATGCAGGCAAATTAATTGAAAAAAAATTCAATCAATTAAATGTACTACATTTTGCAGGAGCAAATACAATGGAAGATATTGTAAAATATGTTTCTGTAGACAAGTTCTTTCCAAGAATTTTAGAAGTAGAAAGTTCATTTAAAAAATGTGAAAAATTAAAGATTCCAAAAAATCATATAATCCCTATGAAAGGAACATCAACAGTTAAAGAAAACATAGATTTGATTGAAAAGCTAAATGGTGGCGTTATCATAACAAAAGACAGTGGTGAAATCGGCGGTGTTGATGCTAAAATAAAAGCAGCTAATGAGAAAAACATCCCCATAATTATGATTGAAAGACCACAAATAGAGCAATTAAAAAAGGAAAATATAGTTACTAATTTTAAACAATTAAAAAGAAAATTATACGCCGAGACTGGGATTTGAACCCAGGCGGAGAGCATCTCCACAGGATTTCAAGTCCTGCGCCTTACCAGACTAGACTATCTCGGCATGAAAAAATAATTAATGTAAAAAGAAACGCCGAGACTGGGATTTGAACCCAGGCGGAGAGCATCTCCACAGGATTTCAAGTCCTGCGCCTTACCAGACTAGACTATCTCGGCATATAATTTATAAAAAGAGACAAGGAAAAATATTTAGAAAAAATCTAAATATTTAAATTAAGAACTAACTCTTAAGTTCAATTTCAATACTTACATTATCAGGAACATTAACTTTCATAACTTGTCTCATAGCACGTTCGTCAGCTCCGATTCCGACTAAACGTTTATGAATTCTTAATTCCCATTTTTCCCAAGAAGCTTTACCTTCTCCATCAGGAGATTTTCTTGTAGGAACCACTAATTTTTTAGTAGGTAATGGGATAGGACCTGATAAATCTACACCAGTTCTTTCAGCTATTTTTTTAAGTTGATCACAAACTGCGTCAAGGTTTTCAGGGTCGGTTCCAGTAAGTTTGATTCTTGCTTGATGCATTTTCATCCTCCAATAAAAATTAAACCATAAAAAATAAAAAAATATGAAAAATCATATTTCTTTAATGTACTTATTTAGCTGGAGTAATTGCAATACATAATCCAGCAGCAACAGTTTGACCCATATCTCTGATAGCAAATCTACCCATTTGTGGGATTTTTTTAGCATCTTCGATAACCATAGGTTTGGTTGGTTTAACTTTTACTATTGCAGCATTACCGGTTTTTAAGAAGTCAGGATTTTCTTCTTCAACTTGACCAGTAGATGGATTTAATTTTTTGGATAATTCTAAGAAAGTACAAGCAACTTGTGAAGTGTGACAGTGGAATACAGGAGTGTATCCAACAGTGATTACACCAGGGTGTTGTAAAACAACGATTTGTGCATCAAATTCTTTAGCTACAGTTGGAGCATCATCAGTGTGTCCAGCTACGTCTCCTCTTCTGATATCGTTTTTACCTACACCTCTTACGTTGAATCCGATGTTGTCACCAGGTTCAGCAGATTCGAATACTTCGTGGTGCATTTCGATAGATTTTACTTCTCCAGAAGCTCCAGCAGGTTCGAATATTACGTTTTCTCCTTTTTTCATTATACCAGTTTCTACTCTTCCAACAGGTACAGTTCCCACACCAGTAATGGAGTATACATCTTGAATAGGAATTCTTAATGGTAAGTTTGTTGGTTTTTCAGGAGCTTTTAAGTCATCTAAAGCTTCAATTAAAGTTGGTCCTTTGTACCAGGAGGTGTTAGGACTGGATTCTTTAATGTTGTCTCCTTCAAATGCAGAAACAGGGATGAAAGGAACGTCAGCAGGGTTGAAACCTACAGATTTGATTAAAGTAGATACTTCATCTTTTAATTCATTGAATTTTGCTTCATCATAATCAACTAAGTCGATTTTGTTAATAGCTACGATTAATTGGTTAATACCTAAAGTTTTGGATAAGAACACGTGTTCTTTAGTTTGTGGCATTACACCGTCGTCAGCTGCTACAACTAATACACCAGCATCTGCTTGGGATGCACCGGTAATCATGTTTTTAACGAAGTCTCTGTGTCCAGGACAATCTACTACAGTGTAATCGTATTTTTTAGTGGAGAATTTTTGGTGAGCTAAATCGATTGTTACTCCTCTTTCTCTTTCTTCTCCTAATTTGTCCATAACAAATCTGAATTTGTTTTCTCCGTCATCTAATTGTTGTTCTGCAATTGCACCAGCTTTTAATAATAAGTGTCCAACTAAAGTGGATTTTCCATGGTCAACGTGTCCAATAAATGCTAAATTAATATGTTCTTTTTCTTTTGCCATTATAATACCTCTTTTTTAAAGATTGAAAAACATTATATATTTAAGCTCAATGTTAGCTTAAAAATAATTTGAACTTTAACATATAAAAATCTAATGTTTTTTTCTATGCTAAATTGAATATATTTTTTATTAAAAAAATATAAAAAAGGTTTAAATTTTAAATTTAAATTATTGTCCTAAGTAATGATCAGGACCATATGGTTCTGGGGACAATCCTTTTCTTTGTCTGATTTCTTTAACGATTTGTCTTTGCATTTCGTTAGGTAATCTTTCAAATCCAGCCATTTCAGTAGACCATAAACATCTACCTTCTGCAGCAGACCTAATATCACCAGCAAAACCAAACATTTCAGCTACAGGAACTTTAGATTCAATTGTAACCATATCATTGTCTTGTTCCATATTTACAATTTGACCTCTTCTGTTTTGAACTTCCCTAGTTGAAGCTCCCATGTAATCTTGAGGAACGTTAATAAATACTTTTTGCATTGGTTCAAGTAATGCAGGTTGAGCAAGCATCATAGCTCCATAAATAGCTTTTCTGATAGCTGGTAAAACTTGTGCAGGTCCTCTGTGAACTGCGTCTTCGTGAAGTTTTGCATCTACTAATTTGAATTTTAATCCCATAGCTATTTCATTTGCAACAGGTCCATCTTCTAAAGCAGATTCGAATCCTTCAAGTAATAACTCTTTAACTTCATCTAAGTATTGGATACCACGAGTCATGTTAATGAACATACTTCTGTTGTATACATCCCATACTCTTCTTGCTTCTTCTTTATCAAGACCATATTCCATAAAGTCATTAGCGGATTCTTTACCTTTGACTCTACCTTCTTTAAGATCACCATTTTGTAAAGCTTGGAATAATTCAGGTTCTAATGGTTCAACTTCTAAGTAGAATCTGTTATGTTTGTTAGGTGATTTACCTTCAACTGGTCCAGCTGTTCCAGCTACAGTTTCTCTGTATACAACAATAGGTTCTGAAGTTTGGATTTCCACACCTTTATCTTGGATTCTGTAACTAATAACTTCTAAGTGAAGCTCTCCCATACCAGATACTAAATGTTCACCTGTTTCTTCGTTAATTTCAATTTTTACAGTAGGATCTTCTTTAGCTACTTGTCTTAAAACTTCAATTAATTTTGGTAAATCTTTAGTGTTTTTAGCTTCAACAGCTACAGTAACTACAGGTTCTGAGATGTGTTCTAATCCTTCAAATTCTTTAATAATATCATCTGGTGAACAGATAGTTTCCCCAGCTACTGCACCTTTAGCACCAGCAATATATACAATGTTACCAGCAGGTACTGCATCAGTGTTAACTCTTTCAGGTCCGAAGTAAACACCTACTTGTTGTACTCTTGCTTTTGAATGAGAACCAACCATATATACTTCAGTACCTTTTTCAATGGTACCTCCATATACTCTTCCAGTTGCAATTTCTCCTGCGTGTTTATCTACAGATACATTTGTTACCATTACAGCTAATGGTCCATTTGGATCTGTGTTAATCATACCTTGACCTGCAGGGGAATCAATGTCTCCATCCCAAATATTAGGTACCCTGTAAGGTTGAGATACTTTAGGTGAAGGTAAGTGTTCAACTACCATACCAAGTAATACTTCAGATAATGGTACTTTTTGAGCTAATTCTTTTTGTTTATCAGCATTACAGTAGTCAATAATGTCTTTGAAACTGATTCCAGTTTTTTGCATCATTGGCACGTTAATAGCCCAGTTGTGATAAGCTGAACCGAAAGCTACAGAACCATCAGTTACATCTGCTTTCCATGCTTCTTTTTTATCTTCAGGAGCCATGTTTTTAATTAATTTATTAGCTTCTGCGATAATTTTCATGAATCTGTTTTGTAACTCTTCAGGTTCTAATTTTAACTCGTTGATTAATCTGTCAACTTTGTTAATAAATAAAACTGGTTTAACGTTTTCTTTTAATGCTTGTCTAAGTACAGTTTCAGTTTGAGGCATAATACCTTCAACTGCACATACAACAACTACTGCACCATCAACAGCTCTCATTGCACGAGTTACGTCTCCACCAAAGTCAACGTGACCTGGAGTATCAATTAAGTTGATAAGATATTCTTCATCTTTAAATTCGTGAACCATTGATACGTTAGCTGCATCAATAGTAATACCACGTGCTTGTTCTTGTTCATCAAAATCTAAGAATCTTTGATCACCTGCAAGTTCCTCAGAAATCATACCTGCACCTGCAAGAAGGTTATCAGATAAGGTTGTTTTACCGTGATCAATATGAGCACAGATACCAATATTCCTAATGGAATCAGGTTTGTACATTAAATCCTTAATTTTTGCAATCATTTTGTCTCGTCTACTCAAAGAAATCACCTATTAATTAACATGATTAGTGTGCTGCTTTAGCAACTCTTTCTTTCTCTTCTTTTTTCTGTAAAGCAAAACTTCTTGAATCTTCTTCAGAAGCTAAGATTAATTCTTCAGCTAAACATTCAGCTACAGATTTTTTATTTTTGAAAGCAGATTGTAAAGTTCCTCTTGTTAAAAATCCTAATGATAAATCTACTCTTCTTTGTGGAGAAATATCTACAGCTACTTGATATCCAATTCCACCATATTTAATACGAGTAGTTTCTTCACGAGGTGCTGTGTTTTCAACTGCAGTAACTAAAACTTGAACAGGATTTTTATTGGTTCTTTTGTTAATAATGTCTAATGAGTCTTTAACAATATTGTAAGCTTTATTTTTCTTACCTGAGTTAATATGAGTTCTCATTATCTTGTTCATTAATCTTTCAATAATTGACACTTTAGATTTTGCAAATTGTCTTTTAACATGTCTTCCTGAAGTATGTGGAACTAAAGTTTCGTCTAAACAAATGTATTTAACTAAACCTAAATCATCAACTTGAATTTCATCAAGTTCCCATTTATCGAATAATTTACTCATAAATAACCACCTTATCTTACAGGTTTTTCGATTTTACCGCTTACCATCTCTTCTAAAGCTACATTATTTACTTTAGATACTTTCCAACGAACTCCAGGAATATCTCCCATAGATCTTCCAGATGGTCCACCGATACCTTCAATCATAACTTCATCGTGTTCATCAATAAAACCAATAGCACCATCACCTGGAGCAAAAGCAGTTAATTGTTTTCCGTTTTTAATTAATTGAACACGGACACATTTACGAATTGCAGAGTTAGGCTGTTTAGCTTCAATTCCTACTTTTTCGATTACAATTCCTCTAGCTTGAGGAGCACCTTCAAGAGGATCTGCTTTAACATCCAATCTTAAAGCTTTCCTTTTGTAATCCACGTCTTTCCACTTAAAATTTTGTCTATTTTTTTTAAGTTTTTTTGCAGCAAAAAGTCCTGGCATATTTTTTCTCCTTAATAAATTATATAAATCCACTTAAATAATCGAAATCCACCGCTGCGATTTATATTAGCTATTAATACAATCTAAATTTCGATAAAATGTGGTATGATATATGTAACTGTTTATCAACTGTGATAATATAAAAAAAGTAGATAAACTTAAAAAAGATATTTAAAAAGTAAACCTATAACAAAAGGCACACGAGTTATAGTCTATAAAAATATCTTAAAAATAAATATATATTTGAAACCTTATAAAGGTATGGTTTTTATAAGAAAAATCTTTGTTAGTTAGAATAAGTAGAAATTCTTAAAGATTAAATTTGAATTAGATTAATAATTATAAAAACTGCCGTAAAATAAAAATTACGGCAACTTTTATCATAATTAATAAAAAAGGCATTTCTAGAAAAGATATATCAAATATTCGATGATATTCCTTTAACTATTATGCCAATATTATTAATTGGAAAGTGTATAGAACTTTTTGGAAACATATTAAAAAATATGTTTCTAATACATATTATTAGATTATTTTTTATATAAATGTATGCCAAACTTTAAGCATTGAGAAATTAAAGTGAAAATTTGTACTCATGTAATTATGAATAGGGAAAATGGGAGAAAACAAAAAACTCTATAAAAAATTAAAAGCCCATTTAAAACTCTACAACCTGCTTACTACGAACAATATTTTTATAAAGATTAATAAAATATTGTTTAAAATTTTTAAGATAGTAATTAAATTTTCACTATTCATTAAGAAAACTCCGTTTTTTATTAGATTACAAATTAAGAGTTTTAGTTTTCATTAAATTATTATTCACAATAATATGTAATTTGTTTAGAAATAATTGTAAAATTGTTATCAACTATAAAAATTGTTCAAAAATAAAAACAATTTATTGTTTACACTAATAGAAACATCGAATAAAAAGCAAACTTAAGAACCGAATTACATTATTAAAATAAATAATAAAAGTAATGATGTAAATTCTGAGGATTCATCTAAAAAAAACTATAAAAATAATACTGATATGTCTGAAATTAATTATAAAACTGCCATAATAAATATGGCAGTTTATTGTAATCTAACAAAAAAGGAAATTCGTTGTAGAGAATTCCTAATTGAAACAAGAAACTGTTTCCAATAGCTATTTTAATTTAATTTGTATATAAATCTATGCTAAAAATTAAAAAACACAAATATGATTTAATGATTTAATTTCCATTGAAATAATTAGATAATAAAAAAATTATATAAATGATTTGTTAATATTTTAATTTTTGTTTTCAACACCCACAATCCTTATTTTTAGTTAATCTATTGAATTTACTTTCATCAAATAAAATATAGACTATATTAGTTAAAATAGAAGTTTATTATTAAAAATATAAATTTTACAATGGAATGTAGTTAAATAAAATTATAAAAATAATAATATTAATGAATTGTTAAATTAATTATAAAACTGCCATAATAAAAATTATAGCAGTTTAATTTAAGTCATAGAAGGAAGTTCGTAGTTGAAATTCCTAATTGAAACAAGAAATTGTTTCCAATAGCTATTTTAATTTAATTTATATATAAATCTATGCTAAACATTAAAAAACACAAATGTGATTAAGCACAATTATCCGCCCATAGCTCACATTGTTTTAAAACAGTATCCAATGCCTGTGGAACTTCATCAGGAGGATAGTTATAATCTTTCAATAAATGTTTGACGATTTTTCTCATTCTAGCTCTAGCGGTTTTCTTTTTACGCCAATCAATTGTTCTACTTTTTCTAAGCTGTGAAGTTAACTCTTTAGTAAGTTCTATTAATTCTTTATCCTGATAGAAATCTTTAATGACTTCAGGTTTAGATAAAGCATCATAAAAAGCTAGCTCTTCTGTGTCCAAGTCCAATTCATTAGCTTTTTCTTGTTCTTCCTTCATTTCTAAAGCTAAAATTCTTAGCTGCTGAATTACTTCTTCATTGCTAATATGGCCATTAACATATTTATTCATGGTTCTTTTAAGTTTATCAGAAAATTCTTCAGATTTTACAATATTTGTACGCTTATAAAGTTTAACTTCATCATTTAAAAGACTTTCAAGAATTTTAATAGCTGTATTAGTTTCTTCAAGATTAACTAGTTGATTTAAAAACTCTTGATTAAAAATTGAAACTTCATCCTGAATGTCACTGAAAATATTAATAACACCTTCACTTTTAATTGAATGTTTTAAAAGCTCATTTATTTGTTTATTAATTTCAGTAGTGGAAAGTTGACCTTTTTTATTAATTCTTGTTATGATTGTTCTAACAGCTTCAAAGAATGCTGCAGTTAATCTTTCTTTTTCTGTAGCTATACTCCTACAAAGTGAAAGTGAATTTTTCAAAAGCATAGCTTGTTTTAAAAATTCTTCTTTTTTCTCTTCCATTGCAGGATCTTCCAGGAAGTTGACAGCTTTTGAAATTATTTTTGAACGAGCCAAATTGTCATCCTTAAAAAAATCAGAATAATCAAAACCATGCAATAAATCATTACAGATTTCTAGTTTTTCCACAAATTTAGGATAAGCTACTTTAGCAATATCCATATCTCCATATTTCTTTTTATCCCTGTCAGTATAATCAGACATTGCATCTTTTAGAGCTTCTGAAATACCAATATAGTCAACAATTAGACCTCCTTCTTTTCCTTCAAAGACTCTGTTAACTCTAGCTATTGCTTGCATAAGATTATGGCCTTCCATTGGTTTAAAAATATACATTGTAGATAATGATGGAACATCAAAACCTGTAAGCCACATGTCAACTACAATAGCTATTTTAAAAGGATCTTCATCATCCTTAAATCTTTTAGCCAAATCATATCTGTCTGATTTAGAACCTATTATCTCATGCCATTCTTCAGGGTCCTTATTGGAACCTGTCATTACAACCTTAACCTTTTCATCCCACTCTGGTTTCAATTCCAGGATTTTTTCGTAAATTTTCATAGCTATTTTTCGAGAATAAGCAACAACCATAGCCTTTCCAGTAACTTCAAATTCACGATTATTTTCATAGTGATTAACAATATCTGTACATAATGATTCTATAACTTCATCAGAACCTAAAATAGTCTCCATTCTACTAAGTTCGTTTTTACTTTTTTCAATATTGTATGCTGAGGATTGGGTAGCTAATTCAGCGTATTTTGTATCAATTTCAGTTAAAACATCATCGTCCAAATTAAGGTTGATTACACGACTTTCATAATGAATAGGAACAGTGGAACCGTCCTCTACAGATTGAGTCATATCATAAATATCAATATAGTTTCCAAACACTTCACGTGTGTTTTTATCCTTTTTAGCTATTGGAGTTCCAGTAAAACCAATGTAGGTTGCATTTGGAAGAGCATCCCTAATTCTTCGAGCAGCACCTATCTTAATTTCTCCAGTTTTAAGATCTACTTTTTCATCCAAACCATATTGGCCTCTGTGAGCTTCATCGGAAATTACAATAACATCATCTCTTTCGGTTAAAGGTTCATTACTTTCTTCAAACTTCTGCATTGTTGTAAAAAATATACCATTAGCTTGTCTATTATTTAAAAGTTCTTTTAAATGAGCTCTGCTTTCAGCTTGAATAGGAGTCTGTCTTAAAAAATCAGAAGCTTTACTGAACTGTGTAAATAGCTGATCATCCAAATCATTTCTATCGGTAACAACAACAAAGGTTGGATGGTTTAATTTTTCGGTAAGTTTGTGAACATAAAATACCATTGAAAGGGATTTTCCACTTCCTTGAGTATGCCAAAATACACCAGCTTTACCATTACCTCTAATTGCATCTTCAGTTGAAAGAACAGCCTTATTAGTTGCAAAGTATTGATGATAAGCACCTAATATTTTAACCAGTTTAGTTGGATCTTTAAGATAGAATAAATAATTTTTTAGAATATCTAAAAATCTTGACTTTTCAAACATTCCTTCAAAAAGTACATCAAACATTGCAAATTGTGTATTTTCATAGCTACCGTCAGTTGTTTTCCATTCCATGAATCTATCCTCATCAGCAGTAATTGTTCCTGCCTTAGAAGTTGCATGATCACTCATAACACAAAATGCATTGTAAGTGAAAAGAGAAGGAATCTTATCTGCATAATTTTTTAATTGTGTGTATGCCTCAGACACATTAGTCTCTTCACGGGAAGGAGATTTAAGTTCCACAACAACAAGAGGAAGACCATTTACAAAAACAACAATATCCGGACGTTTAGTCTCAACATCCCTTACAGTCCACTGGTTAATGGCATAAAATGAATTGTTATTGACATTGTCAAAATCAACCAATTTTATTAAAGTAGCTATTTCTTCGTTGTTTTCCAAGTAGCTAACAGAGACACCATTTTGAAGATAATCAGTAAATTTACTATTTTTTTCTTCCAAACTACCAATGCCAATATCTAAAATCTTTTCAATAGCTATTTCAATAGCTTCGATTGGTTTATCTGGATTAATATTAATAAGGCTGTTTTCAACTTCATCTAAATATAATGGATTATCAATGTCCCTGTCAATATCATATCCTGTAGCTATTTTGTAACCTAATTGACTGTAAATTTGTAAAATTGACTTTTCGAAATCTTCTTCACTATAACTTAATGACATACAATGCATCTCC
This sequence comes from uncultured Methanobrevibacter sp., assembly GCA_964409285.1. Lineage (GTDB taxonomy): Archaea > Methanobacteriota > Methanobacteria > Methanobacteriales > Methanobacteriaceae > Methanocatella. Next base: position 59,472 of record CAYPCR010000007.1, read on the forward strand.
AAATAAAAATAGTATGTTGTTACAATATATAAAATTTAAGTAAAAAATGGTTAATGAAGTCAATATATAGATTGAACCCCCTAAATTTTCTATATACTGGCATTATTTTTCAATATAAATCATAATTTTTT